>CAJOIQ010000013.1 GCA_905234795.1 uncultured Bacteroidales bacterium
GGGGCCGTGTATTTCCAGTACCAGCGGATACTCCTGCGGAATGCAATCTACTGTGTTCATTAGTGCATCCGTGAATTCACTGTCCAAGGACTCTATGCCTGGCGTGCTGAATTTACTGAGGATATCGTCAACTCCGCTAACCTTGCAGGGAAGGTAGGCAATCCCGTCTCTTATCAAATCCTTCTGCAGCCTTTGTTGCAGATCGGATTTTTTCTTGTAAAACTCTTCCAGTTTATCTTTTTTCAATCCGAACATATCAGTTTATTGCTTTTCCTTTAAAATATACTTCTGAGGGTTTGTTGTAGCTGAAGCCTTCGTGCTCTGCCGTGAGCAGGTCTTTGTCGAACACCAGGAAGTCGGCGTCCTTGCCCGCTTCGATGGAGCCCTTATCGGCCTCGATGCCCAGCTGCTTGGCGCCGTTGATGGTGTAGCCGATAATCATTTCTTCTATGTTCATTCGTTCGCTTGCCGGAGGGAATGGCGCAACGGTTCTGCTGTACTGGTCGAACCGGGTCTTCTCGTTGATCCAGCGAGTCATACCGATTTCCATCGCAAGATAGGGACTCCAGTTCTGGAAATCGCCGTAAAACACCTCATCACTGGACCAGGTCACCAGGGCACCGCTGTCCCACATAGTCTTGCAGCGGAACATATTATGGGCGCGTTTCTCGCCGATAAAGGTGGGCCAGTACTCGATGGGGTTGCCGCCTACGTTGCCGCTATGCCACCAGGGCGTGAAATTGGCCGTTACGCCCAGTTTGGCAAAACGGTCCAGATCGGCGTCGTCCTGAACCCACAGACCTTCACACGGAACTTGTCTCCCAGTGCCTTTCTGGCCAGCTCTACACCGTCCAATACCACGCGGGACGAGGCCTCCCCCACGGTGTGCACGTGAAGATCCAACCCTTCATCGTTGAGTTCTTTCAGAATCTGGGCCATCTGCTGCGCATTAAAGGCTGTTGCGCCTGTCACACCGGTGTCTACGTAAGGAGTCACCATAGCCGCAGTTTCGATCTTCAGAGTGCCGTCCATAAAGATTTTGAGCGTGTGCACTTTCATATGCTCCGTGTTGAATTTCTCCCGGAAGCGCTTCACTCCCTCCAGAGCCTCTCTCATTTTTGCGGGCTGGGTAAGCACATAGCATCCGTCCACGTAGACCGGCAGTTTCCCCTGCTTGTCCAAAGCCTGCAGATATTCGTAAATGCGCTCATTCATCCCGTTGTGCTCCGGGAAACCGGCATCGAAGACACCGCTCACGCCATACTGGATGGAGCTGTCCAGCCAGCGAAGGACCGCCTGGCTGATTTGCTCATCCGTCAGTTCGTTAATGCCGTCAAAGAGCATCGGCCAGCTGGCGGTCTCAAACGAGTTTCCCGTCAGGTGACCGTCTTTACGCACGAAATAGGCCAGTCCGGGTACAGGGTCCGGCGTGGCATCGGTAAAACCGTGCGCCGCCAGAATCCTGGAGTTTACCCAGTTGCTGTGCACTTCGCCCTCCAGTACCAGCATCTCTGCGTCCGGGCAGATAGCGTCCAGTTCCTCCTTCGTGAGGTCTTCCCCGGCCAGGCACGTGCGTTCCATCATAAACCGGTAACGCTTGAGGCCGGGATTCTTCCGAATCCAGTCGGCCATAAAGGCCAGGCATTCCTTTTTTGTGGAACACATCACCGGTACGCCCAAATCCAGATACTCGAATCCAACGCCGGTAATAATATGCACGTGGCTGTCGATAAGACCGGGCAGGATGAATTTGCCGCCAAGGTCCGTCACCTCGCCTTCGTAGGCCTGCAGGCCGGCTTCGTCGCCCACATAGATGAATTTACCGTCCTTGACCGCCAGGGCCGTGGCCCGGGGCTGATTCCTGTCCGCCGTGAAAATCTTGGCATTCTTGAAGATTTTGTCCGCTTTCATGCTAATCTGGTTTTATTGTGTGAGTCTATAAATTTCACTGACATGGATGAATCCGCGTTTTTCAAAGAAACGGTGGGCGCCATGGTTGTCCTTTCCGGATTCCAGATAAATCTCCTGAATCCCCTTTGAGCGCAACCAGTCGATGGCCGTCTGAAGAAGGGTATTTCCCAGGCCAATGCCCCGGCACTGAGGATTCACCAGGACATCGCCCACCATGCCGAAGGGGCAGTCCGCACTTCCTTCGATATCGGCCACGCAGAATCCCATAAGGGCTCCTTGAGCATCGACGGCTTTCCAAACGTGCGCGATGGCGTCGTTACTCATCTCGGAGAGAATATACCTCATCCACCTTTCCCGGGCGTCCGGGGCCGGACAGGTAATGAAACGGTCCTCCTGAACGGCTCCCACGCCCACACCCATCTGAATTTCTCCGTGGGAGATGTACTCGGGATGGGCGGTAATGTGGCCGATGAACAGGTCAGCAAGGGCCTGGGCATCTGCCGCAGACGCCGTCATTATTGTAATCTGTTTCTCTTGTCCTTCCATTTCTCTACTGATGCGCGGGAGAAATCCTCAACCTACTGCAGCAGATAGGCGGCCACACGCTTGGCCACGTTGGCCTTGAGGTTGCAGTAATAGAGGGCATAATCCTCTCCGTGGCGGCCGTCCGGGCCAAAGAAGACAGAGGCTACCGCGAACCGCTCTTCCGTCATCTCCTCGCCCTTGGCATGCGTCACCACAACGCCGCGGTCCGGGAACACCTGTGCATCGGCCCCGCGGTCCACTATCTCCAGCTTGCCGGTTTTCTCATTGGGCCAGAGCGAACCCAGGTTCATGCTGGCGGGGGCATAGGTGCCATCCAGCTTCCAGTTCAGCGGATTGATGCTGATGGCGCCCGGCTGAAGGACGGCGGTTTTGGCGTTCACCTCTCTGTTCTTGGGGCCTTCGGTGTTCCAGGTGATGATGACGCCCGTGTCGCACTCGCCCGTGGCAAACTTCATGTGCGGATAGGCCTCGAATTCGGCCTTGGTGAACGCGTAACCGATGGGATAAGCGGCAATCATGCGCCGGTAGTAATCCGGATGCTCCACGAAGTACTTCTTCAGCACCATCTTGACGATGGCCGAGCCCTGGCTGTGGCCCGCAATGATGAACGGGCGGCCGTTGTTGTAGTGCTGGAAATAATAGTCCAGCGCAGCGACGATGTCACCGTAAGGCATGTCCGCGACGGCAGCGTCAAAAATGCCGTCCCGCTTCCAGACCTCACCGGCATAGCGCAGGCCCGCCTGGCGGTAGAACGGCATAAAGACGTTGGTGGAATCTGCGTAAGCGGTGGCGTGCAGGAGGTACTCTCCCTCTGCGCCCTCCCGCATCTCAACATTGTCAATGTCTGCGTAATCGGGAGGCTGCCCATGATGTACTCGGTTGCATAGACGTAGAACGTATCCACATCCTTGGTGACGGCCGGGAGTTTGCACCAGTTGGCCTTGTTGGAATAATCGAGCGGTGAAATCTTGTTCATATTCAGCTAATTAGTTTAGTTTCTTTCAAATACTTTCTTGCCCTCAAGGTCGGCACTTTTTTTCATAGGCTCTGATTTATCATTTTAACTCACTTAAATTTTCTTTCCCATCCACTTTTCCCCGTGCAGGTATAGTACCCCTTGCACCCAGATACAGAGGGAATAAACGCCGTCGGCCGTCCAGCAAACGGCCACGCTGGATTTCAGGATGCCAATGACGACAGTGCAGTACACGGCGTAAATGCCAAGCGCCACCACGTCGAAGCGAAGGCACACCCGCGTATTGCCCGTCCCTGCAACGGACTGCAGGTACACATTCCAGGGCAGGGTGAGCGCCGTGGCGGCGCACATCACCCACAAGGTGGGAATAGAGGCCTGCACCAGCGAAGGGATATCCGTAAACAGGCCGATAATCAGGCGCGGGCACAGCGCGAAGAAAGCCAGCAGCGGCAGCATGGTCACGGCACAGAGCACCAGCACCCGCCGGATGATGACAGGCACTCCCTCCGGATGGCCCTCGCCAATGATGTTGCTCACCAGCGTGGCCGCCGTGGAGGCGAAGGCCGCAGAGAAGACAAACGGCACCTCGGAGATGCTGCGGACAATGTTGGCCACCGCCAGTTCCTCCTCACCGAGATGCTCGATAAAGAGGAAGAAAAGCAGCCATACGGAAATGTTCAGCACATACTCCACCATTACCCAGGAGGCGGTGGAGAATAGTTGCCGGAGCTCCTTCCAAACGGGTTTGACCAGCTTCTGGAGACCGTACATCTTGTCCACCGTAGAAACGGTCCATATCACAAAGAACACGAGGGAGATGCCCTCCGAGATGGTGGATGCCAACGCCGCACCCTGAATGCCCATGGCCGGCGCGCCCCAGTGCCCGAAGATAAGGACCCAGTCCAGCAGGATATTGCACCCAACCATCACCAGGGAGTTCAAGGTGAGGCTGGCCGTTTCCCGTGTGCCCACGTAAAAGGCACGGAAGAGCGCCGTCATGAAGGCAAAAAACAGTCCCGGAACGCGCCAGTTCACATACGCTACGGCCGCCTCATAAACGCGCTCCGACTTCATGAGCCCCTTCAGGAGCAGCGGCGAGAAAAAGTACGAGAGAACCGTGGTTACCAGCGCCAGGGCGGTCAGGAACCAGACGCCCTGCCAGAAAACCCGCCCGATGGCGCCAAAGCCTTTCCCGCTTTCACAAGCCTCTCCATTGCGCCTGCCGATGATGATCTGGACCCCGATGGAGAACCCGAACCCCAGCATGTACAGGATGGTGAAGTATACACCGGCAATGGCCGATGCGCCCAGTTCCACCTCCCCTACGCGGCCCAGGAAAGCGGTATCCGTCATGCCCAGCAACTCTTCCATCACCAGGGCTATCAGGATAGGGAACGTAATCCTCCAAATGGACTTGAAGGAATAACGCTCAGACAGCTGGTATGACGATACAGCTTTCATCGTTTAGCGTTCATTGTACGCAGCGAGGCGCTTGGCTACGTTGGCCTTGATTTGCTCACCCTGCCGGGTTATGATCGGCAAGGCATTTACAAATATAGAAAAAGAACAGTGAAAAAACAAGACCGCCAGTCCGGGAGGAGGTCTCTCATGCCCGTAAAATGTAACCAGCTAAACGTCAGCGGATTATGAAAAATCGCCCGTGCAAACCCGCACAGGCGATTCTGCGTAAACACCTCACGCAGAAGCAATTACATTTTACAACGATATTATATGCAGTAATACTTGGTGAGGAAATAGGTCCGCTCCCAATCCAGGAGCTTCATGTCGGCCTCTTTTTCCGGATGGATGTTGAACTCGTCAAAGACCATCACCTGCTTGTCCTTCAGGTCATACTGGGGCCACTCCTTGGCCTTGCCGTCCGGGGACTGGGTGGCGCTGAGGGACGGGTTGCCGGTTTTGGCGAACTGCACCCACATCCGGCGCAGGGTTTTGGAGAAGGTTGGGTCAAACTGCCTTCCGGTGACCAGGATTTCCTCCGGATGGTTGAATACGGTAGAAAGCTCTATGGCATGCCCGCTCTTCAAGTACGGTTTGGACGATTCCACCGTGAAGAAATAGCCGAACGTCCGGCCACCGGCGCCGGTCTGGTTTTCCAGCATCCGGAACAGCGGTGCAATGAATACAATTTGGTCGAAAAGGCGGTTGGTGGCCGTATATTCCACCGAAGCGTCCTTGACGTTCCTGCAGTATTCCTCCACCAGCGCCTGCTCCTTCTCCGCAAGCTGTGCCATCTTCATTGCCTTACGGCCCACGCCCCACTCGTTCCAAGCTTCCAGGCCCACGCTGTAAATGAAGTAACCGACCTCGTCCTTGGTGCAGCCCTGCATAATGTCCAGGTCCCTGGCGGCCCCATTGGCATACGCCGCATACGGGTCCAAAGGAAGGTAGTTGCCGTCCCGCTCGGCCCACACGCGAAGTCCCAGGACACCGGACGCCTTGATGACGGTGTCCACGTCCACCTTCTGGAGGTCCGCCACCGTCTTGCAGCCCAGGATGCCCATCAGCTCGTCCGTGCAGGCGATGGCCTGCTCCGTGGAGCGCGTGAACACCGGAGAGCCGCTCTCAATGATGACGCGTTTGAAATAGCGGTGGGAACCTTTGATGAGTGGCAGCATGGACACGGAACCGCCGCCGGCCGACTGCCCCATAATGGTCACGTTCTCCGGGTCTCCGCCAAAGAAGGCGATATTCTTATGCACCCACTTGAGCGCCATTATCTGGTCCATAAGGCCCAGGTTCTGCGCATCCGGATAGTCCTTGCCGTCCGGCAGGTGCGACAAGTGGAAGAAACCGAACACGCCGGTCCGGTACTCAATGGACACCAGCACTACGTCCGGGTTCTCGTGCACAAAGTTGGTGCCTTCCTCCCGCGGCTCCACGGTGCCGCCTTCCTCGAAGGAACGTTTTATAACAGAGAACATCCTGTGAACGAGTTTTGCCCGTATAACGTTCAGCACGCACATAACGTGTTTGCCCTCCTTGGTTTTTCGTTCATAGTACTCTTTGTATTCACTGTTCTTCATATGTGTTGCCGCACTTACTGCAGCGAGATGCAGCAGTGCTTTCATTGTCTGATTAGCACGTTTGGATATCTTGGCCTTTGAGCGGACTGAAGTTCCGGAGTCGTACTTGTACGGCGTAAGACCGGCAAAGCTGCAGAACTGACGCGCATTCTGGAAGCGAGTGAAGCCACCGGTAATTGCAATCATATTGATTGCGATTCGGTCTCCAATACCGTCGATGCTTACAAGTAGTTCCTTTTGGCGAGTCAATACCGGATCAGCTGCGATAAGCGATTCTATCTCGGCATCAATGGCTGCGATCTGTTCGTCTATGGACTTGATGACCTTCTTCCATCGGCTGTTCTTATGTTTGAAGTCGTCAGGAGCCATATACTTCTTCTGGTCGGTGAGTTGAGACTGATACCTTTTTCGGTCGATAAGGAGGAACTCGCGGTCTGCGAGGAGGTTCTTCATGGAGGCCAGTGCCGCTTCAGGAATGGAATAGCGGACGGCTTTGTCGCTATACCGGAAGGCATATTCTGCGATTCTGGCGGCGTCAATGGCGTCATTCTTCCCTCGGGTGAGGCCCATGGAGTTCTTGATGCGGGTGGGATCATCCATCCAGAGGAAGATGTCCAGTTCCTGGCAGGCTACGGTCAGAGGGTAGATGTATCGTCCGGTGTACTCGGCGCAGACGAGGACCTCTTCCACAACGCCTTCTTGAGGGCTCTTACTTCATTGGAACACTCTTCCTCGCGGACGATCTCAAGACCGCTGCGGTAGCAAAGATTACACTTTTCTTTGCTGATGTCGATGCCGACATTGATTTTTTTCATAACTTGCACTGCTTTTTAGCGGACAGTGGGCCGTCGATCCGTCACCTACAAACCTTATTGCATCTAAGGATATTCTTATTCAGGTCCTGGATCAACGGGCCGGGCGGGGCAAAAAATATACTCGGGTCTTACCCATTTGTACAAATTGAGAACCGCCCGGCTCCATTGATCGGCATAAATTTACTATTTTTGCCATACAAACCTGATTGCAGAAAACTACGCTGCAAATCTAAGGTTTGTACAAACTGACCACAGGATGTACCGCCCCGGCAGCATCATTTCCTTTTTCACCGCCCTTTACCGGGACGGCTTCCGGAACATGACCTGGGGCAAGCCGCTCATTTGGCTCATCATTCTCAAACTTGTCATTATGTTTGCCGTCCTTCGCGTCTTCTTCTTCAAGCCGGCCATGCGCGGCCTCAGTCCCGAACAGAAGAGTGAGGCTGTGGGAAACGCCCTTCTGCAAAACCACAATAACGATACAACACTGAACCTTTTAACCCAATAAGCTATGGATGTAGTAATCTGGTCGCGAATCCAATTTGCGATGACGGCCGCCTACCACTGGCTGTTTGTTCCGCTCACGCTGGGCCTCGCCTTGGTGATGGCGGTCATGGAAACCCTCTATGTGGTGAAGAAAGATTCGTTCTGGAAAAAGACCGCCCAGTTCTGGATCAAGCTCTTTGCCATCAATTTCGCCGTGGGCATCGCCACCGGCATTATCCTGGAATTTGAGTTCGGCACCAACTGGAGCAATTACTCCTGGATGGTGGGGGACATGTTCGGCGCCCCGCTGGCCATCGAAGGCATCCTGGCCTTCTTCATGGAGGCCACGTTCTTCGCCGTCATGTTCTTCGGCTGGGAAAAAGTCTCGCCCAAATTCCATCTGGCATCCACCTGGCTCACCGGCATCGGCGCCACCATATCGGCCTACTGGATCCTGGTGGCCAACGGCTGGATGCAGAATCCCGTGGGTACCACCTTCAATCCGGACACGGTGCGCAGCGAGATGGCGTCGGCCGCCGCTTTCTGGGAAGTGATTTCCAATCCCGTTGCGGTGAGCAAGTTCTGCCACTCCGTTACCAGCGGCTGGGTCACCGGCGGCATCTTCGTGGTGGGCGTAAGCGCCTGGTACCTGCTGAAGAACCGGCACAGCGTATTTGCCCGCAAGAGCCTGCTGGTAGGCGCCATCGTGGGCCTGGTGGGCAGCGGCGCGGTAATGCTGTCCGGAGATTCCTCAGGTGTGCATGCGGCCGAATACCAGCCCATGAAACTGGCTGCGGCCGAGGGCCTGCAGGACGGCGGGAACGGGGTTCCGTTCACCATCGTCCCGGGCGTCAAAATCCCTAAGATGCTCTCTATCCTGGCCACGCACAAGATCGACGGTTTTGTGCCGGGCATCAACGACATCCTCAACGGTTACATCGACGACGACGGGAACCGGGTGCCGTCCGTGGCCGAAAAGATGGAGGTGGGCCGGAACGCGCTGGATGCGCTGGCCGTGTACCGACAGCTGAAAGACGTGGATCCCACCCTGGCCGCCGCTTCCCGGCAGATGCTGGAGGAGACCGTCCAGTATATGGGCTATGGGCATTTGGAGAAGCCCGAGGACATTGTTCCGCCCGTGGGAGTAGTGTTCTGGGCCTTCCGCTTCATGATCGGCCTGGGCATGCTCATCGCCCTGGTGCTGCTGCTCTCGCTCATCGCCGTGTGGAAAGACAAACTGGGCGCATGGAAGTGGCTGCTGTGGGCTGCCATCATCTGCATCCCGCTGGCCTACATCACCGGCCAGTGCGGATGGATTGTGGCCGAAGTCGGCCGTCAGCCCTGGACCATCCAGGGACTCCTCCCGGTTAACGTAGCCATCTCTTCTTTGAGTGCCGGTGCCGTCAAGACCACGTTCTTCGTATTCCTGGCGGTATTTGCCCTTTTCCTGGCCATCGAGATCCGCATCATGCTGGGTGCTATTAAAAAGGGCCCCGAAGTTGAACCTTTAGATGCCTAAGCCATGACCTACGAATTCTTACAGAACTATTGGTGGTGCCTCATTGCCCTGCTGGGCGGTTTGCTGGTAGCCTTGATGTTTGTACAGGGCGCCAACGCGCACCTGGGAAACCGTGCCCTGAGCGACGTTCAGAAACGCATGATCCTCAATTCCACCGGCCGCAAGTGGGAACTCACCTTCACCACGCTGGTCACTTTTGGCGGCGCGTTCTTCGCCTCTTTCCCGCTGTTCTACAGCACCAGCTTTGGCGGCGCCTACTGGGTATGGGTGCTGCTGCTCATCACCTTCGTGTTCCAGGCCGTGGCCTATGAATTCCAGAACAAGAAGGAGAATCTGCTGGGGGTGAAAGGATTCCGCATTGCCCTCATGGCCAACGGCGTCCTGGCTCCCTTCCTGGTGGGAACAGCCGTGGGAACCTTCTTTACGGGGTCCGACTTCATGGTGAACAAACTGGCCATTGCCGATGCATCGGCCCCGGTCATCAGTACCTGGGGCAACGGCTGGCATGGTCTGGAAGCCCTCGGGCAGTACCATGCCGTCCTGCTGGGCTGCGCCGTCATGCTCCTGGCCGCTATCCTGGGAGCGCTTTATGTCCTGAACAATGTGGAAGACGACCATATCCATGCCCAGATGCGGCGCTGCATCAAACTGGCCATCGCTCCCTTCCTGTTTTTCTTCCTCACCTGGACGGTGATCCTGCTGGTCCGTCAGGGCTATGCCGTCTCTCCGGACGGGGTGGTTTCCCTGGAGCCGTTCAAGTATTTGCACAACCTGCTGGCCATGCCGGCGGTGCTGGTGATGCTGCTGTCCGGTGTGGTACTGGTGCTGGTTTCCCTGTGGCTGGGCGCCTTTACCCAGTCCCGCAAGGGAATCTGGTTCGCCATGCCCGGAACCGTGCTGGTGGTAATGAGCGTGTTCTTCCTGGCCGGTTTCAACGGCACGGCCTACTATCCGTCCTGCACGCATCTGCAGAGCTCGCTCACCATCCGTAACAGTTCCTCCAGTCCCTTCACCCTGCAGGTGATGTCCTGGGTGTCCCTGTTAATCCCGTTTGTGGTGGCCTACATCGCCTATGCCTGGCATGCGATGGACAAGAAGAAGATTACGGCCGAGGAAATAGAAGGGACGGGGCACAAGTACTAGCGTCGCTATTCATGCTTGGCCAGTCTTTCCCAGGCCAGCTGCTCCCACTTGGTGCCGGGGCGGCCGTAATTGGCGTAGGGATAGATGGAAATACCGCCGCGGGGAGTGAAAAAGCCCGTGACCTCGATGTACTTGGGATCCATCAGCTTGACCAGGTCCTTCATGATGGTGTTCACGCAGTCCTCGTGGAAATCTCCGTGGCTGCGGAAGCTGAACAGATACAGCTTGAGGCTCTTGGACTCTACCATACGGATATCGGGAACGTAACTGATACGGATTTCGGCAAAGTCTGGCTGGCCGGTGATGGGGCACAGGGTGGTGAATTCCGGGCAGTTGAAACGCACCCAGTAGTCGTTTTCCTGATGCTGGTTTTCAAAGGTTTCCAGTACTTCGGGAGCATAGTCCTGGCTGTATTCGGCGTGTTTGCCCAGGGCTTTGAGGGATTTGGGATCGCGTGCCATCTTATTCTTCTCCTGCTTCTTTAAGGCGTTCGGCATTTTCGGCAATCTGCAGCTGGTCGATGCACTCCTGGATATCTCCGTCCATGAAGACGGGCAGGTTGTACATGCTCCAGCCGATGCGATGGTCCGTCACACGGCCCTGCGGGTAATTGTAGGTGCGGATTTTGGCGCTGCGGTCTCCGGTGCTCACCATGGTCTTGCGCTTGGCGGCAATACCGTCCAGGTACTTCTGGTGCTCCATGTTGTACAGACGCGTACGGAGTTCCTCCATGGCGCGGTCCAGGTTCTTGAGCTGGGAACGTTCTTCCTGGCACTGCACCACAATGCCGGAAGGGATGTGGGTGAGGCGGACGGCCGAATAGGTGGTGTTCACACCCTGGCCGCCGGGGCCCGATGCGCAGAAGAGGTCCTTGCGGATATCGGCCGGATTGAGCTCGATATCGAACTCGCCGGCTTCGGGAAACACGGCCACGGAAGCGGCCGATGTCTGGATGCGGCCCTGGGTCTCGGTCTGGGGTACACGCTGCACACGGTGCACGCCGGACTCGTATTTCATGACGCCGTACACGCCGTCGGTGCTGGAAGAGAGCTTGAACACAATCTGCTTGTAGCCGCCAGCCGTACCGGGAGCCTGGTCGCTGATTTCCAGCTTCCAGCCCCTGCGCTCGGCAAAGTGCTGATACATGCGGAAGAGGTCTCCGGCAAAGATGGCGGCTTCGTCACCGCCGGTGCCGCCGCGGATTTCCACCATGGCGTTCTTGCTGTCGTCGGGATCGGCCGGAATGAGCAGGAGCTTGATGTTCTGCTCCATCTCCGGAAGCTTGGGTTCGATTTCGGCAATCTCGTCCTTGGCCATCTCCTTGAGGTCCTCGTCCTTCTCGTTCATCAGGATGTCCTTGGCCTGCGCCAGTTCGTCCACCAGCCTCTTGTATTCCAGGCCGGCGGCGATGATGGGCTGCAGTTCCTTGTAGTCCTTGTTCAGCTGGACAAACTTCTTCATGTCCGCTATCACAGCGGGGTCGGCCAGTTGCTCTTCCAGCTTCTTGTATTTGTCCTGAAGGCTAAGCACCTTCTCCAACAGCGTGTTCTCTGCCATATATAATTGATTTTAGCCTACAAAGATACGAAAAATTTGTATCTTAGCGGAAATTATCCTCGTATGAAAAGAATCATGACCCTCGCTGCCGTATTGCTGGCCGTCTCCTGCGCACAGAATAAGCCGAAGAAAGCCCTTGTCCTTTATTATTCCCAGAACGGTACCACCAAGGTGGTGGCCTATGCCATCGCCCAGGCCCTGGACGCCGACGTGGAGGAAGTCGTTGCCGTGAATCCCTACGACGGAGACTTCGGCGCCACCATCGCCCGCTGGCGGGAAGAACTGGAGAAAGGAGTAAAGGCCGAGATCGAACCCGTCAAGGCCGATATCGGCGCCTACGACGTCATTTTCCTGGGTTATCCCATCTGGGGAGGCATCTATGCCCCGCCCGTGGAGACGCTCCTGAACACCATCGACCTTACCGGTAAGAAAGTGGTTCCCTTCTGCACCTTCGGCAGCGGCGGACTGGATTCTTCCACCAAGGCACTTCAGGAGAAGCTGCCCGGTGTCGAAATCCTTCCCGGCTATGGCGTTCGCGCTGCCCGTGTGGATGCCATCCCCGCCGAGGTTGACCGCTTCCTCAAAGAGAGTGGCTTCATCGCCGGAGAATACAGCAAGCCCGCCCCGTTTGGGGAGGCACACGCCGTGAGTGAGGAGGAATCGGCCATCTTTGACGCGGCTGTGGGAGAGTATCCCATGATTCACGCCAAAGCTGCCGAAGTGGCCGCCCGCAACGTGGAAGGCGGCGTAGAATACTTCTTCACCGCCAACAACGTGGACAATCCCGGCTCCATCAAGGTGTATGTCCTGGTGGAAGACGGCAAAGCCCCGGTGTTCACTCAAGTGCTGCGGTAGCTCGCACTGGCCGTAACTGGTTGATAAATAGATAGTTAAATTTTTCTCTTGATACCAAACGGGATCAAGAGAAAAAATTAATATACTGATAACCAGCTGTTTAGCGCAGGGGCTATCCTTTGTACGGCCGGAAGGCCACGCAGGCGTTGTGGCCGCCGAAGCCGAAGGAGTTGGACAGGCCCAGGGTGAGGTTGGTCTTTACGGCTACGTTGGGCGTGTAGTCCAGGTCCAGTTCCGGGTCCGGGGCATCCAGATTGATGGTGGGAGGGCAGATGCCGTCCTTCAGGGCCAGGATGGTGGCAATGGCCTCGGCTGCGCCGGCTGCGCCAAACATGTGGCCGGTCATGGACTTGGTGGAGGAGATGTGGGCTTTGTAGGCAAAGTCTCCCAGGGCGGTCTTGCAGGCCAGGGTCTCGGCCAGGTCGTTCAGATGCGTGCCTGTTCCGTGTGCATTGATATAAAGGTTGTCCTTGGCGGGGTCGAAGCCGGCTTCGGAGAGAGCATCCTTGATGGACTGCGCCTGAGTGGAGGCGTCCGGACGGGGAGCCGTGGCGTGGTAGGCGTCGCAGGTGTTGCCGTAGCCTACGATTTCACCGTAGATGGTGGCGCCGCGCTGCAGGGCGTGCTCCAGGGATTCCAGGATGATGACGGCGGCGCCGTCTCCCATCACGAAGCCCTGCCTGTTGGCGTTGAAGGGGAGGGATGAGTACTTGGGATCCGTGGCGCGGGTAAGGGCCTTGGCGTTGTAGAATCCCGCTACGCCGATGGGAATAGAGGCGTGCTCGGCTCCTCCGGCGATGATGGCATCGGCATACCCATGACGAACGGCACGGAAAGCTTCACCAATGCAGTGGGAAGAGGTGGCGCAGGCCGTCACAATGTCCAGGCACGGGCCCTTGGCCTGGTGCTTGATGGCAATGTGGCCGGCGGCGATGTTGGAAATCATGGTGGCGATGAACAGCGGGGAAATCCATTTTCCGGTGGGATCCTCGATCATCTTCTTGGTTTCGCGGAACTGAACCTCAAAACCGCCGATGCCGGAGCCCACATAGACGCCCAGACGGAAAGGGTCGATATTGCTGCCTTCACCTTCCGTAACCAGACCGCTCTGCTGCATGGCCTGCCAGGCGGCGGCCATGGCATACAGGGTGAAATTGTCCTGCTTGCGGACGAAGGGTTTGTCCATACCGAACTGCTCGGCGTCAAAGTCCTTCACTTTGCCGGCAAAGGTAACGGGCATATCCTTGAATTCTTCTACATAGTCAATTCCACAGTAGCCGTTGCACAGGTTATTCCAGAACGTTTTAACATCCTGACCCACGCAGGAGATAACCCCCATGCCGGTAATAACCACTCTCTTAGGTTCCATATAATATTCTGTGTGTTTCAATTAAGTCTGCAAAGATAGTGATTTTTACGCAAATAATGATTAACTTCGCATGATAGATTGAGTATTGGTATGCGCACCACGGAACAATCGTCCCATTATGACCATCTGGACACCATGTCCACGCGGGAAATCCTGGAGGGTATCAACGCCGAGGACCGTCTGGTTCCCGTTGCGGTGGCCCAGGTCATTCCTGCCATAGAAAAGCTGGTGGACGGTATTGTGGAGCGTGTTTCCCGTGGAGGCCGAATCTTCTATCTGGGAGCCGGCACGTCGGGCCGTTTGGGCATTGTGGATGCCTCGGAGATTCCTCCTACTTATGGTGTAAAAGACTTGTTCATCGGCCTCATAGCCGGTGGTGACAGCGCCATCCGCACCGCAGTGGAAGGGGCCGAGGACGACTGGGAGCAGGGATGGCTGGACCTCCAGCCTTATCATCCCTGTGAGGCCGATACCCTGGTGGGAATTACCGCTTCCGGCGGCGCACCCTATGTAGTGGGCGCTCTCAGGAAAGCCCGGGAAGCCGGCATGCTCACCGGCGTTGTCACCAACAATGCGCAAAGCCTGTCCACAGAAGCCGCTCAGGTGCCCATGGTGGCCACGGTGGGGCCGGAGTTCGTGACGGGCAGCACCCGTATGAAGTCGGGAACATCGGCCAAACTCATCCTGAACATGATTTCCACCTCGGTCATGATCCGGCTGGGCCATGTGAGGGGCAACAAGATGGTGGACATGCAGCTCACCAACCAGAAACTGGTGGATCGCGGAACCCGAATGATAATGGAAGGAACCGGCATCACGGACTATGAAAAGGCCAGGGGCCTTCTGCTCCGTTACGGTCAGGTGCGCCTGGCGGTAGATGCCTTCCTTAAAGGAGAATAGACTATGTGGCAGAGACAACAGACGCTTTACCTGTTAATATCGGCGGCGCTGGTTATTACCATGTGCTTTGGAACGGCATACCGTGTGGCCGACCCCGACGGTATGGTGAGCGTAAGCTACTGGCAGCTTCAAAAGCCTTACTTCGGCATCCTGCTGGGCATCCTTACCGGCATGGTGCTGCTGGCCCTGGTTACGTTCAAGTCCCTCATCCTCCAGATGCGGCTCTCCAGCCTGGGAGGCATCACGGCCCTGGGCATGCAGGCCTGGCTGGCATGGATGTACTTCACATTTGAAGGCCCGGTATTCAGCATTACGGCCATCCTTCCGCTGGTCATCTGTGTGTGCAACTTCCTGGCGGCCCGCGGCTGTTTCCAGGACCAGCTCATGGTAGAGAGCGCCCAGCGACTTAGAAACAGAAGAAAAAAACATAATTGAACCTTACTATGAAACCTACTTTACTTGTTCTTGCTGCCGGAATGGGCAGCCGTTATGGCGGACTCAAACAGATGGACGGCCTTGGCCCCAACGGGGAAACCATCATCGACTATTCCATCCACGACGCCGTGGAAGCCGGCTTCGGCAAGGTGGTCTACATTGTACGCGAATTCTTCAAGGGAGACATGGAGGCGCGTGTGAAAGAGAAATATGCCGGAGTGAAAACCGTCGACGGCAAGCCGCTGGAGTTTGTTTTCGTCACGCAGGAACTGGACAAGATTCCCGCTCCGTTCACTGTGCCCGAGGACCGCGTAAAGCCCTGGGGTACCGCGCACGCCGTGCTCATGGCCAGGAACGTGATCAAGGAACCCTTCGCCGTCATCAACGGAGATGACTTCTATGGCAAGGAATCCTTCAAAATCCTGGGAGACTGGTGCCGTGCACACGAGAATACCAAAGGGGAGTACTGCATTGTGGGCTTCCAGCTGGAGAACACCCTCAGCGAGAACGGAAGCGTCTCCCGCGGCATCTGCTCCTATGACGCCAAGGGCAACCTGACCGACGTCACCGAACATCTGGAAATTGCCAAAGAGGCCGACGGAAAGGTGTACGGCAACAATTCCGTCACCGGAGAGAACCATGTAGAGCTGGCTTCCAAGGCCCTGTGCTCCATGAATATGTGGGGCTTTACGCCGGACTATTTCGCCAAGAGCGAAAAACTGTTTTCGGCTTTCCTGGAGAAACATATCCAGGAGCCTAAAAAGGAGTTCTACATCCCTTATGCCGTGGACGTGATCGTAAAAGGCGGAGAAGGCAGCTGCGAGGTCCTTTCCACGCCGTCCCGCTGGTTTGGCGTAACGTTTAAGGAAGACCGTCCCGCCGTGGTGGCCAAATTTGCCGAGCTTGTGGCCAAAGGCGTTTATCCCAGTCCTTTATACAGCAAGTAATGAAAGTTTTTGCCAGAAAAGTAAACAATTGGGACCTCTTTGCCAACCACGCCTGGTATGTGCCGGGCGTGGGCGGCATGTTCGCCCTGCTGGGCTGGTTCCTGGTAGGAAATCTCCTGGGCAGTATGGTGATGGGCATCTTCGGCCTTTTCCTGCCCGCCGATGTACTCCTGAAGTACAGCATGCTGGTGGTATACCCGCTGTCCTTCATGCCGGCCATGGTCTATGCCGCCCACAAGAGCCAGCGGAACAGCCTCTTCGAGACCGGTTACAAGCTAAACAGCAATCACTTCGGCCCCTTCAAAGGATGGCAGCTGGCCCTCATTACCGTGGCGCTCACCTTTGCCACCATGGTTGCGGCCGACCTTCCCAATTACCTCAATTACAAGTTCACGGATTCCATCCCGGTGCTCCGCCGTTTCTATGACGCTTTTATGGAAGTCATGGGCAATTTGATGGGCGGTCCTTTCTGGAGCACGTTCCTGGTGGCCGCCATCTTTGCACCCATTTTTGAGGAATGGCTGTGCCGGGGCATGGTACTGCGTGGATTACTCACCAAGATGAAACCCGGCTGGGCCATTGTGGTGAGCGCCCTGTTCTTCGCTCTCATCCACATGAATCCCTGGCAGGCCCTCAACGCCTTTATCATCGGCGTTATCATGGGATACGTCTACTACAAGACCGGTTCCCTGTGGCTCACCATGCTCATCCACTTTGTGAACAACGGCAGCTCCGTGGTGCTGACCCAGTTCGCTTCCCTTGAGGAGACCTCGTACTGGATTGAACTGATGGACCGCAGCACCTATGTGGTGGTTTACGTGTTGGGTGTGGCGGCGCTGGCTGCCTGTATCTGGGCGTTCAAGCGCATTCCGCTCCAGCAGGAGCGCGGCAACGTGGATACCGTGGAACTCAAGGCCGACTGACGATGGAAAACCGAGACAAATGGGCCTGGCTCAAGCGCAGCGACCACAATTACCTCCTTCCCTTCGTGATCGTGGTCACGGCGGTGGTGGCCCTGTGGCTGCTGTTCTTTGCGCACAACAGTGTGCTCAACTGGGTGAAGGCTTCCGTGGAAGAAAAGAACCAGGAGGCCGAAATGGCCCGTTTGCAGGCCGAAATCGATGAGATGGACCGTGAGATTGACAATCTGCGCAACAACCGGGATTCCCTGGAGAGTTTTGCGCGGGACACCTATCACTTTGCCGCCCCCGGGGACGACATATATATTGTAGAATAGAGACGGGCGGTGTTAATGGCTGCAGTCACATCGTGCACCCGCAGCCAGGTGGCACCTTTCTCCAAAGCGGCAAACTGCACCACTTGCGTAGCGGGCATCGCCTCATCCGGGGTGATGCCCAGCTTTTTGTAGATCATGCTCTTGCGGGATACGCCGATGAGTACCTCCCGCTGCGGGAATGCTTTCACCACCCGGTCCAGACCCTCCAGCAGTTCGTAATTCTGCGGCAGCGTCTTGGAAAAACCGAAGCCCGGGTCCAGGATCCACTCCCGAATACCCGCATCCTCGGCCTTCCGGGAGAATTCCCGGAAATAGTCGATGACCGCCTGGGTCACATCCTCATAATCCGTGAGGCTCTGCATGGTTTCCGGCGTGCCCCGCATGTGCATGGCCACATACGGAAGTCCCAGCCTTCCCACCGTCTCCAGCATCTGGGGGTCCATCTGTCCCGCACTGATGTCATTCACCAGGAACGGGCCGATGGTATCGTACGTCCGCCGCACAATCTCGGCCCTGTACGTGTCGATGGAAATGATTCCGGACATCTCCCGGGCCAGGCTTTTTAGGACGGGCCCCAGGCGGTTCCATTCTTCTTCCAGAGGAGGCTGGGGAGAACCAGGCCGGGTGGAGCAGGCTCCCAGGTCCACCACATCGGCCCCTTCCTGGAACATGGCCAGGATGCGGGGAAGGGCAAGGTCGGCCCCTGTCCGGCTCCCTGCGTAGAAGGAGTCGGGCGTCAGGTTCACGATGCCCATGATATGGATGTTATCTATCAAGTTTACAGCAGTGTGAGAATGGCCAGCAGGGCCACGCAGAACCCTTGGGCGGTAACACGCCGGCGCGTGACGTGACGGGTAGAAAGGGCGTCGGGATCTCCGGCTACATCCCCAAAGAGGTCCTCCGGGAACTGGCGTACGCCCCACTTGTGGATGAGTTCTCCGTAATAGAAATAGGCCCCGCCGCCGTTGGAACGGTTGAGGGTGATAAGGGTTTTGTAGTCGGAGAAATACGGCTTGATATCCTGCGGCAGCCGAACGTCTTCCGGCCGGGCCGATACCAGCAGCAGGGGCATGGCTTCCGTGAAGGAGGCCGTGCGGTAATGTTGTTCCAGCAGGTCCCAATTCACCGTTTTGGGATCATAGACAGAGAATACCAGCACTTTCCCTGTAGCGGCAAGGTCGTCGCAGTATTCGCCGTCGGTGTTGGAGAAACTGAGGATGGGGGCCTTGCGGAAGGCTTTCTCGGAGGCTTCCTCGTCCAGGGAGGCGAACAGCTGGGAGCCCCAGTTGAAGGCTGTGAAATCCACCACAGGAAGGTGCGTATTGCTGTAGACGGCGGCCGCAATGATGGCCAGGGTGGCCATGACGGCCGATACACCTTTGCGCACCTTGGCCCGCCCGAATTCCTTGAAAGGCGTAAATGCGATGACGGCAAGTACAATCAGGATCACATTCTTCCAGAAGCTTTGCGCATGGCTCAGGTGGATAGCCTGCCCGAAGCATCCGCAGTCCATGGGCGCATCCCATATCCAGATGGCCAGGGTAAGGAGCGTGAAGCCTCCCAGCATGATATAGGCCACCAGGGCCGATACTTTGCGCAGCACGCCGGTAATGAGGCCGATACCCACCAGGCATTCCACAACAGGAAGGGCGATGCCGATATCTTTTGCGGCGGGGATGAGCCCGGGCATGTGCAGGAACTTGAGGTATTCCGTGACGATGAGCATGGTCCCCACCGGGTCCCACAGTTTAAGGATGCCGGAAATGAGGAAGACAAAGCCCAGCAGACCGGCGGCACGACGACGGAATCTCAGATAGCCCCTTTTCATGACAGATACGGATCTACTGCGGCTTTCACTTTCTCAAAAATGGCATCTGGCGGCAGCATGGCGCCGTTTTCATCGGCACAGTCTATCCGGCGGAACTTGGGATCCCGCTGCGTTTCCCCAACATACATTTCCCGGACAGCCATCTGGAAAGCGATGGAAGCCTCATGAATGTCCTGGGCACCGGAAAGGTAATTGCGGTCCTGGCCTTCCCGCTGCTGGGTGAGGCTTTTCTCCACAAAGCCGATGGGAACATCCAGGAACAGGTTCAGGTCCGGTTTGGGAAGGCTGAAGTCCCCGTATTCGGTATTGAAAATCCAGTCCCGCAATTTGCTGCGTTCTTCTCCTGCGGGCAACTTGGCGCACTGGTAGGCAATATTGGAATACACATACCGGTCCAGCAGTACGGTTTTCCCTTCCTCCAGGGCCCGGCGCATCTGGGGCGCGGCCCCGTGGCGGTCTTCGGCGAAGAGCAAGGCCACCAGCTGCGGGTGCACCTGGTCATTGCCGCCGAAGTCTCCCCGCAGGAAACGGGAAATGAGGTCTCCGTACACCGGAGCGTCGTAGCGCGGGAAATGGATGTACTCCAGGGATCCGCTGCGCTGCTGCAAATATTCTTTCAGTTGCTTGACCTGGGTGGATTTCCCAGCCCCGTCAAGTCCTTCCAATACGATGAGCATAGCCTACAGGCTCCGTTTGATTTCCACAATCTGGAAGGCCTCGATGATGTCTCCGGGGTGGATGTCGTTGTAGCGCTCCAGGCCGCAGCCGCATTCCATACCCGCAGGCACTTCCTTGGCCTGGTCCTTGCCCCTTTGCAGGGAAGAGAGGGAACCAGTGTACACCACGATGCCGTCACGGATGAGCCGCACTTCGGCCTTGTTCACCAGTTTTCCTTCCTTCACGATGCAGCCGGCGATGGTACCCACCTTGGAGATCTTGAAGGTCTGCTTCACCTCGGCGGTGGCGGTGACCTCTTCCTTCTTCTCGGGCTCCAGCATACCCTCGATACCTTCCTTCACCTCGTTGATGCAGTCGTAGATCACGGAGTACAGGCGGATTTCGATGCCCTCTTTCTCGGCGGCGCGACGGGCTTCGGCGCTGGGACGCACCTGGAAGCCGATGATCACGGCGTCGGAGGCTTCGGCCAGCAGGACATCGGACTCGCTGATGGCACCCACGGCCTTGTGGATCACGTTCACGCGCACTTCCTCGGTGGAAAGTTTGATGAGGGAATCGGACAGGGCTTCCACGGAACCATCCACGTCGCCCTTGACGATGACATTGAGTTCCTTGAAGTTGCCGATGGCGATACGGCGGCCGATCTCCTCCAGGGTGAGGTGCTTCTGCGTCTTGATGCCCTGGATGCGGATGAGTTGCTCGCGGCGCTGGGCGATGCTCTTGGCCTCTTTTTCATCGGCCATGATGTTGAACTTCTCACCGGCGGCGGGGGCTCCGTTCAGGCCCAGCAGGGAAACCGGCGTGGAAGGACCGGCGCTCTCCACTTTTTGTCCGCGCTCGTTGTACATGGCCTTCACACGGCCGTAGTAACTGCCGGAGATGATGACGTCTCCCACGTGGACGGTACCGTCCTGCACCAGCACGGTGGCCAGGTAACCGCGGCCTTTGTCCAGGGAACTCTCGATAACGGCACCCACACCCAGTTTGTTGGGGTTGGCCTTCAGTTCCAGGAGGTCGGTCTCGAAGAGCACTTTCTCCAGGAGCTTGTCCACGTTGATGCCTTTCTTGGCCGATATTTCCTGGCACTGGTACTTGCCGCCCCAGTCTTCCACCAGGATGTTCATCTCACTCAGCTGACGGCGGATGGTGTCGGCGTTGGCACCGGGCTTATCGATCTTGTTGATGGCGAAGACCATGGGTACGCCGGCTGCCTGTGCATGGGCGATGGCTTCCTTGGTCTGGGGCATCACGGCGTCGTCGGCGGCCACGATGATGATGGCCAGGTCCGTCATCTGGGCGCCGCGGGCACGCATGGCCGTGAAAGCTTCGTGACCCGGGGTATCCAGGAAAGTGATGTGACGGCCGCTGGGCAGGGTGACGTTGTATGCGCCGATGTGCTGGGTAATGCCGCCGGCCTCACCGGCAATGACGTTGGAATTGCGGATGTTGTCCAGCAGGGAAGTCTTACCATGGTCTACGTGACCCATCACGGTAATCACCGGCGGGCGTTCCACCAGGTCTTCCTCGCGGTCGGGTTCCTGCTGCTCAATCTCCTCGGACAGTTCGGCCGTTACGAATTCTACCTTATAACCGAATTCCTCGGCCACCAGGACCAGGGTTTCGGCGTCCAGACGCTGGTTGATGGACACCATCATGCCCAGGGACATGCAGGCGCCGATCACCTTCACCACAGGAGTGTTGTTCATGAGGGTGGCCAGATCGTTCACGGTCACGAACTCCGTCACTTTGAGCACCTTGTTCTCGGCGGCTGCGGCTTCCATCTCCTCCTGGGAGCGGATGGCGGCAATCTCACGCTTCTCCTTGCGGTGCTTGGCGCCGAAGTTGTTGCGCGTGCTCTCGTTCATCTTGGCGTAGGTCTCTTTTACCTGCTTCTGGATTTCCTTCTGCAGTTCTTCCTGCTCGGCCTCGGTCATAGCGGGCTTGAAGCGGTCCTTCTTGCGGCCTTTTCCTCCCTGGACAGCGTTGTTGTTGTCCTTCTTCTTGGGATTCTTTTCGGCCTGCACCTTGGTGACGTCCACCTTCTGGGTGCCGCCGCTCTTGATGCGCTCGCGCTTCTTGGTCTTCTTGGGGTCGAACTGAGCCAGGTCAATCTTGCCCACCACTTTGAAGGGAGCCTTGGATTCTTCTGCAGAGGCCTCCGCAGGGGTCGGGGCGGGGGTTTCCTCCACTTCAGGAGCTTCGGGTTCTTCTTCAACGACAGGTTCGGGTTCAGAGGTGGCTGACACTTCCTGAGGAGCATCGGCCATCTCTTCTGCGACGAAGGAAGTGTCAGTCACCTCAATTGCAGCGGCCTCTTCCTCTGCCAGCGTCACTTCGGCCGGTTCTGCTTCAGGCTCGGTTTCTACCACCGGCTCGGGTTCGGGCTCTTTCACCGGTTCCGGCTTGCGGGACAGGTTGTTGCTCTTGATGACGGTAACGCGTTCCGGCTCAAACTCGTCTTCTTCCTCTTCCGGTTTCTTGCCGGCCTTGTCCAGGATCTCGGTGAGTTTGACGTCCACTTTTTCGGCCGCCTCCTTCAGTTCCAGGTCCTTGCCGAACTTCTTGTGCAGTTCGGGAAGGAATTCGTCGGAGACCTTTAGATTAGGATTGGCGTCCTCGATACCGGCACCCTTGGAATTCAGGAATTCCACCAGGGTGTCCAGCCCGATGTTGAATTGTTTGATCAGTTTCGATAGTCTGATTTCTGCCATATAGTAACCCCTTTTCTTGCTAAATTATTCTTCAAATTCTGCGTGGAGAATCTTGAGGACCTCTTCTACGGTCTCGTCCTCAAGGTCGGCACGGGTAGCGATCTCGGCCGGATCCAGGGCCATGACGCTACGGGCGGTGTCGCAGCCGATGGACTGCAGGCGCTCGATCACCCAAGGATCGATGACGTCGGTGAACTCGCTCAGGAGAACGTCGTCCTCCTCTTCCTCGCTGGGCTGGATCTCACGCCAGACCTCGATTTCGCGGCCCACCAGCATGCCGGCCAGTTTGATGTTCACGCCGCCCTTGCCGATACCCTTCTTCACTTCGTCGGCCTGCATGTAGACCTTGATCTTTTCCTCGGGGCTGCTGCCCAGGTCGATGCGGGAGATGCGGGCCGGATTCAGGGCGCGCTGGATCATGAGCTGCGGGTTGGAGCTCCACTGGATGACGTCGATGTTCTCGTTGCGCAGTTCGCGCACGATACCCATGATGCGGGAACCCTTCACGCCGATGCAGGCGCCGATGGGGTCGATGCGGTCGTCATAGGATTCCACGGCTACCTTGGCGCGTTCTCCGGGGATGCGGACCACCTTCTTAACGGTGATGAGGCCGTCGTAGATTTCGGGAACCTCCATCTCGAAGAGCTTTTCCAGGAAGGAGTCGGTGGTGCGGGAAAGCACAATGTAGGGCGTGGTGTTGTTCTTCATCTCCACGCTCTTGATGATGGCGCGCACGGAGTCGCTCTTCTTGAAGTGCTCTCCAGGGATCTGCTCGCTCTTGGGCATGCGCAGCTCGTTGCCGTCCTCGTCCAGGATGAGGACCTCGTTCTTCCAGGTCTGGTATACTTCGCCGGTGAAGATCTCACCCACGCGCTCGCTGTATTTCTTGAAGACGTTGGCCTTTTCGATGTCCATGATGCGGCCCTGGAGGTTCTGACGGATGTTCAGGATGCCGCGGCGGCCGAAGGAGCTCAGGGAGAGCTTGCGGGCGAAGGTGTCGCCAATCTCGTAGTCGTCGTCACCGGTTTCGGCCTTGATCTCTTCCAGGGTGATCTGGGTCACGGGGTCTTCCACTTCCTCTACTACCTCGAAGTTCTGGTAGATCTCGCAGTCTCCCTTGTCCACGTTAATGATGACGTCGAAGTTGTCGGCGCTGCCATAGGTCTTGGCCAGCTGCGTGAGGAACACGTCCTTGAGTACACCCAGCATCACCGGACGGTCGATGCTCTTCTCTTCCTTGAAATCCTTGAAAGCGTCAATCAAGGTGATTTCTTTCTCTTTTTCTTTTGCCATTTTATGTGTTATTATTACTTAAAATCAATCACGGGGCGCACGGAATTGATCTGTGCGAAGGGGATGACGGTCTGGTCCACCGTAACGGCTTCTTCGGTGTAGGCATTGAGGATGCCTTTCACCTTTTTCCCGCCCTTCATCCATACATCCACCTGCGTGCCGATGGCCTTCAGGTACTGCTCGGCCACCTTGAACGGGCGGTCCAGGCCGGCCGATGACACCGTGAGGGCATAGTCTTCCACATCCTGGTCGAAGGCCTCGTGCACCACTTTGTCGATGGCTGCGCAATCCTCCCAGTCCACCACGCCTTCTTCTTTCTCGATAATCACCTCGATGTCATTGTCCTTGGAAACGGTCACTTCCACCAGGAAACAACCCCTTTCCGCTACGGCCTGCTCTACGGCCTGAGTGATTTGTTCTTTTGTCATAGGCTCTAAAAAAAAGATAGGGGACCGGCGTCCTCTATCTCGTTCACAGGTGCAAAGGTAATAATAATTGTTGGAAATATCAAATCAAATGCAGAATTTCCCCAAATCCGTCCACGACGTAACGGGCCCCGGCCTGCATCAGCGCTTCCCGTCCGGAATTGCCGTAGGTGACCCCGCATGTGCGGGCACCGGCACGGGAACCCATCAGAATGTCCACCGGCATGTCTCCCACCACAAGGGCATCGTCGGCATCCACACCCAGGGCTTCCAGGGTATTGAGCACGGGATCCGGGTGAGGTTTGGCGCGGGTAACGTCTTCGGCCCCCAGGACATAGGAGATGTATGGCGCAATGCCCATGTCGCGCAGGAAATCGGCCAGGGAATCATGGCCGCGGGAGGAGGCTACGGTGAGGCGGATGCCTTTTGCCGATAATGCCTGCAAAGTTTCCTTCACCCCGGGGAACAGGGCGGGGACGAACTGTTTTTTGAAAACGTCAAAGACTTCCCGGTAGGTCTGTACCCAGATGGGAAGCGTCTCCGGCCCTACATCGGGATACATGGTGGTGATGCATTCCCGCAGGGGCAGGCCGATGGTGGCCACGATGCCGGCTTCGTCGGTCACGGGGTAGCCCATCCGGCGCTGCGCCTCCTGGTTGGTGCGCACGATGAGTTCCCGGGTATCGGCCAGGGTTCCGTCAAAATCCAGGATGATGAGTTTAATCATGCCCAAAGATACGAACTTCTTCTTATTCTTCCGAAGATTTCGTACATTTGTGGTACAACCTTTTTCGCTTATGAAAAAATACCTCATCGGCCTGCTGCTCCTGACCGCCTGCCTGATTTCCCGGGCACAGGACATTGACAAGAAGCTTCCCATCCGCGGTTTTTCCATCGAGGCTCCGTCGGCGCGGGGAGTGGACGCCTTCATCCGTTTTATTGAGGAAGAGCTGGCTCCCGCCAGGGTGAACCTCCTCATCCTGCGCGTGGACTGGAATTACGCCTATGTTTCCCATCCCGAACTGCAGGACCCTCATCCGCTGTCCAAGGAGGATGCCGGAAAACTGGTGGCGGCCTGCCGGAAGCACGGTATTCGTCTGGTCCCTCAGGTGAACCTGCTGGGCCATCAGTCCTGGGCCAAGGAAACCTATGCCCTGCTTCGGGAATATCCCCAGTTTGACGAGAATCCTTCCGTGAAGACGGAGTTCTATAGCAAGTGGCCCAATCCGTATCGGCTTTACTGCAAGAGCTACTGCCCGCTCCACCCCGATGTACACAAGGTGGTCTTCGAGGTGGTGGATGAGATTTGCGACGCTTTCCAGGCCGATGCTTTCCATGCCGGCATGGACGAGGTCTTCTATTTGGGAGAGGACGAATGCCCCCGTTGTCACGGAAAGGACAAGAGTGAACTCTTTGCCGGGGAAGTTACCGTCCTCCACGACCATCTGGCCTCCAAAGGCCGCCAGATGATGATCTGGGGAGACCGTCTGCTGGATGGCCGCACCACGGGCCTGGGAGAATGGGAAGCCAGTTACAACGATACCTGGCGGGCCATTGACATGATACCCAGGGATGTGCTCATCTGCGACTGGCATTATGAAAGGGCCGACCTGAGTGCGGTGTATTTTGCCATGAAAGGGCTCCCGGTGGTGTCCTGCGGATACAACAATCCCCAGACTTCCGTCCAGCAGGTAAAAGATATGATCCGGTTCCGTTCCCAGGCCACAGAGGAAACCGCCGAACGCCTCCAGGGGTATATCCACACCATCTGGAGCAGCGCCGGCAGCTTCCTGCGCGGCTATTACCGCCATCCGGGAGAGGAAGGCCCCCGCGGCCGCCAGGACGGCAGCGTGGACGCCGCCAAGGCCGTATTGAGTTATTTCAAGGAATTAGATATACAGTAGCATGAAACCCATCAGCACCCCCAAGGCACCGGCCGCCATCGGCCCGTACAGCCAGGCCATTGACAGTGGCGCAGGCTTCGTTTTCCTTTCCGGTCAGCTTCCCATCGACCCCGCTACCGGCGCTTTTCCCGAAGGCGGCGTAAAAGAGCAGACACGCCAGTCCATCCTCAATGCACAGGCCATTCTGCAGGAAGCCGGCCTGGACCTTTCCCACGTGGTAAAGACTACGGTCTTCCTGGCCGATATGGCCGATTTCGCAGCCATGAATGAGGTCTATGCCCAGTTCTTCACCCCGCCCTTCCCGGCCCGCAGCGCCGTGGCCGTCAAAACCCTTCCCAAGGGAGCCCTGGTAGAAATTGAGTGCATCGCAAAATGAAAAAAGCCGTAAACAGGTTGGTGAAGCTCATCGACCAGATGAGAAAAAACGTAGCCGAGGAGAATTACCCGGTATGGAAAAACATCCCTCTGGCCCGGGAGTATCGGGATATTTTGCAGAGCATCCCTCCCGTAAAAGGAGAAGACATTGATGCCACCGGCATAGTGGTATGCTGCGACAGTATCTTTAAGGAAGACCTGCTGGACCGGCGGGAAACGCCCCGTCTGTGCCTGGATTTCCTCAAAATCCGCAAAGCGGCCTATGCAGCCCGTACGCCCGAAGACGAGGAGTTCCATCCCGATTGTTTCCTGGATCCCGGGGAGGCCGATGAAATCCAGCAGAAACTGGAAAGCTACATAGACCCCTCCATTTCCATGGAAGAGTGGGTAAAGACCACCGGTGCCCATCTCAAATTCGATCCCGTAGAGCGTACCGAACGCTGGGAAGAGATCATCTACGACGTAGAGAAGGAATGTGACAAACGGCTGAAGAGAGAACCCCGCGGCATGGGATTCTGCTTCTCCTATTGGTCTGTGAAAAGAGCCGTACTGGCAGGGTATGGCATAGACTGGAACAGTCCTTCGGCCATGAATCCGCGGGTGATGTTCGACTAAACCCTTTTCACCCAGGCCAGGCTGTCGGGGCCTTCGTTGAACAGGAGGTCCAGGGCGCTGAGCCGGGGAGTGAAGCCGCCCATGCGGTCCCGGAACACCTGGTAGTAGGGGCGTTCCAGCTCCATGGAGGCCAGGACGGAGTCCGTCCGTTTGGGGTGAATCACATACCGGAAGTCATCGGCGGCATCGGCGGGTGCGGTGAACTCCCGCGTGGGTTCCATTGTGCACGCGATACCTATATTATTAAGGAGGAAGCGGATGGTGCTCAGGTTCAAGTCCCACAGGGTTTCCGGTTGGGCATCCAGCACGGCAAAGAGCCCGTCCCTGTAATACTCGTAGTACGCGGCAGTCTCATACGCGGTATCCAGCGCCCGCTGGGTACGCACCACCCACGGTGTGGAGTAGTCCACCAGCACCCGGGTAATGGTCATATCGGTCCCATGCACCACCGGTACCTGCAGCATCTGCACGCCGTCTCCGGCCAGGATGTAACAGCGGTTGCGGTAGGTCTGTTTCTGGTAGGATTCGCAGGCTTCCAGCTGCACACAAGAAGGCAAAACCCTGTCGGGGGACAGGGTCATATCTCTTGCTGCCAGGGCAAACCAGGCCACCGGCGGGAAGTATGCCGAGGAGAGGAGCACTATCGGCGCGCCACGCGGGGTTTGGAAACGATGCCCCGTTTGGAGGCGCGGATGAAGCTCACGATGTTGTCCCGTATTTCACTGGCGGGATAATTGGCCTCGATGAAATCCAGGGCCTGGGAAATGTTCATGCCCTTGAAGTAAAGGGTATCGTAGATATCCTTGATGAGGTTCACGTCTTCCTCGGAGAAGCCCCTGCGCAGGAGTCCTACACGGTTCACGCCCTCGAACACCACCGGGTCACGTCCTACCAGCACATAGGGAGGAACGTCTTTCACCAGCTTGGAATTGGCGGCGATGAAGGCGTGCATGCCCACTTTGGTAAACTGATGGGCCATGCTCTTGCCTCCCACGGTTACCCAGTCGGCCAGGTCCGTTTCTCCGGCCAGGCCCGAGTAGCTCACCACAATGCAGTGGTTGCCCACGGTGCAGTCGTGGGCGATGTGGGCGTAGCTCATGATGAGGACGTCGCTTCCCACCTTGGTCACCATGCGGCCGCTGGCGGCGGTGCCGCGGTTGATTGTGGCGCATTCCCGGATGTTCACCCGGTCTCCAATCTCTACCCGGGATTCTTCTCCGTCATATTTGAGGTCCTGGGGGATGGCTCCCACTACGGCTCCGGGGAAGACGGTGCAGTCTTTGCCCATCTTCACGTTGCGCAGAACGGTGGCTCCGTTCATGATATGGCAGCCGTCGCCAATCTCTACGTCGGCGTCGATGAAGGCGAAGGGCCCTACTTCTACGTTGTCTCCCAATTTGGCCTGGGGACTTACAACTGCCAGAGGATGAATGATGTTCATATCGTTTGTTTATTTAAGCAAGGCCCTGAGGGCTTTTGCTGCTTGCGTATTGATGGTGTGCCCGGGCTTGTAGGCCGTGATGCGGGCGTTGAGGTAACCGCCGGCGAGGCGCATGTCTCCCAGCAGGTCCAGCAGCTTGTGCCGGCCGCATTCGTCGGGGAAGTGCAGCTCCAGGGAATCCAGATATCCGTTGCGGACTCCCAGGCCGGGGTGATTCATGTGCCGGCCGAAGTTGGCCAGTTGTTCGGGGGTGACAGGATGCTCCACCACCACGATGGCGCTCTCTACGTCTCCTCCCTTGATGAGACCTTTTTCCAGCAGGGGTTCAATCTCGTGCAGGAAGCAGAAGGTGCGGCAGGGGCCGATCTCCCGCGCATAGTCCGTTTCCTCGTCCCAGTGTGCCGTCTGAACGCCCAATACCTGGGAATTGAAGTCTACGGTGATGTCGGCCGACGGATGGTCGGCAGGCTCGATGCGCACCCGGGAGCCGGTGCGGTTGTCCAGGAGTTCCACGCCCTCGGGAAGGTCGATGTACCGGCGGGGCACTCCCTGGTCCTCCAGGCCCACGGCCAGGAAAGCTTCGATGTACAGCCTGGCACTGCCGTCCAGGATGGGAACTTCCAGGTTGTCCAGTTCAATGACCGCATTGTCCACTCCCATCCCGGTGAGCACGCTCATGATGTGCTCGATGGTAACGGCCTGGGCCTCCCCGCAGGCGATGGTGGTGCTACGGGCCGTGCTGGTTACATTTTCGGCCAAGGCGGGAATGACGGGCGCTCCCTCGAGGTCTGTCCTGCGGAAAAGGATGCCGGTATCGGCAGCCGCGGGCAGCACCTTCATGTGGGAATAGGTGCCCGTGTGCAGCCCCTTCCCTTCGAAGGAGCAACAGGCCTTGAGTGCATGCTGGTTGATGGACATTATTCTTCGGCGGCCCGTTTGAACAGGGCGTAGGCTTTCATGTACAGTTTGGCGTCAATCACAGGGGAACCCAGCAGCGTCTGGCCTTCCTTGCGGATGTGGCCGATGACGCCGCCCTGGGCCAGGACGGTGGTGTGGTCGGCAATCTTGAGGTGCCCGGCAACGCCCACCTGGCCTGCCAGGATGCAGTATTTGCCCACCTGCGTGGAACCGGCGATACCGCATTGGGCGGCCATCACGGTGTGGTCTCCGATGACTACGTTGTGCGCAATCTGGCACAGATTGTCAATACGGACACCGTTGCCGATGACGGTGGATTCCATCTGGGCGCGGTCCACGGTGGTATTGGTGCCAATCTCTACGTCGTCTCCGATGATGACATTCCCCAGGTGCTCGATCTTTTCCCAGCTGCCGTCGGGGCGCGGTGCGTTGCCGAAGCCGTCGGAACCGATGACGCAACCGGCATGCAGGATGACGTTGTTGCCGATCACCATGCCCGGATAGATTTTTACGCCGGGATAGATGATGCAGTTTTTGCCGATGGTGCAGTTGTCGCCAATGTAGACGTGCTCGTAGATGATGGTGTTGTCTCCCACCGTGGTGTGATGGCCCACGAAGGAGAAGGCGCCCACATAGACGCGCTTGCCGAAGTGGGTGTTCAGGAACCAGCGGGCCCTCAGGCTGCGGTGCCGGCGTGCTTTCTTCTGTTTGTCGGCCACATATTTGAGGAGCTCGGCAATGGAAGAGTAGGCGTTGTCGACCCGCACCATGGTGGCCTTTACGGGCTGTTTGGGCTCAAAGGTCTTGTCCACGATGAGGATGGAGGACTCGCTGCTGTATACGAATTCCTCGTACTTGGGATTGGCAAAGAAGCTCAGGGAACCGGGTTTGCCGTGTTCAATCTTGGCAAACTTGGTGGCCTTGGCGTTCTCGTCACCCTCTACGATGCCGCCCAGTAACTGGGCTAAAAACTTGGCTGTAAGTTCCATTGTCATTTCGAGCTTGTCGAGAAATCTCTTAGATTAGCGGTTCGGCGGTCATGGCAGCGGGCTGCGGGATGCCCATGAGTTTGAGGATGGTGGGTGCCACGTTGCACAGGGCGCCGTCCTTGACGGTCTTCACCTCGGGGGCGTTGATCACCACAAACTGGACGGTGTTCAGGGAGTGGGCCGTGTTGGGCGTGCCGTCTCCGTTCACCGCGAAGTCGGCGTTGCCGTGGTCGGCGGTGAGCAGCACCACATAGTCCTGGGCGATGGCTTCATCCACCACGTTCTTCACCAGACGGTCGATGCAGGTGACGGCCTGGGTGATGGAAGTGTACACGCCGGTGTGACCCACCATGTCTCCGTTGGCAAAGTTGAGGATGATCATGTCCTGCTTGCCGGTGCGGATTTCGGCAATGAGTTTTTCGGCCACCTCGGGGGCGCTCATCTGCGGCAGGATGTCGTAGGTGGGCACCTTGGGGCTGTTCACCAGGATGCGGTCCTCGTTCTCGAACACGGTCTCTCGGCCGCCGTTGAAGAAAAAGGTCACATGGGCGTATTTCTCGGTCTCGGCAATGCGAAGCTGATGTTTTCCGGCCTTGGAGACGGTCTCTCCCAGGGTGTCCTGCACCAGCTCTTTGTCAAAGAGGATGTGCACGTCGGTGAACGAGGCATCGTAGGGAGTGAGGCAGCAATAGTACAGCGGAAGGGTGTGCATGCCTTCTTCGGGCATATCCTTCTGGGTGAGGACGGAGGTGAGCTCACGGGCGCGGTCGTTGCGGAAATTGTAGAAGATGACGGCGTCGCCTTCCTCGATGGTGGCCACGGGCTTGCCGTTTTCGGTAACTACGATGGGCTTGATGAATTCGTCGGTCACATCGGCGTCGTAGCTGGCCTGGATGCCTTCCTGGGCGCTCTCGAATGCGGCGCCCTTGCCCTCGACCAGCAGGTCATAGGCTTCCTTCACACGGTTCCAGCGTTTGTCGCGGTCCATGGCATAGAAGCGGCCGCACACGGAAGCCACCTTGCCGGTGGTCTCGGCCATCTTTTCCTCCAGTTCCTTCACAAAGCCCAGTCCGCTGCGGGGGTCTGTGTCACGGCCGTCCATGAATGCGTGGACATACACTTTGTCCAGGCCCACTTCCTTGGCCACGCGCAGGAATTCGTACACATGGTCCAGGGAGCTGTGCACGCCGCCGTGGGAGGTAAGTCCCATCAGGTGCAGCTTTTTGCCGCTGGTTTTCACATAGTCATAGGCGGCCTTGATTTCCGGGTTCTCCAGCAGTTTGTGCTCCCGGCAGGCGATATTGATCTTCACCAGGTCCTGGTACACCACGCGGCCGGCACCCAGGTTCATGTGGCCCACCTCGCTGTTACCCATCTGGCCGTCGGGAAGACCCACGTATTCGCCGCATGCCTGCAGATGACCGTAAGGGTATTTTTCCCGGAGGGCGTCGATGTTAGGTGTGCCCTGGGTCCAGATGGCGTTGGAGTAGTCGTGGCGGCCTTCTCCCCAGCCGTCCAGAATCATAAGAAGGACTTTTCTGTTCATATATCTTGCGTTTTTATATCAAAAAAATCAGACTGCCTATACTAGGCAGCCTGCAAATTTAATCATTTTTTACGGAAATCCGAAGGATTTGGCGGGTGGATTTTGTTACCCGGACGCTGTGGTCGATGCAATAGGGGATGACGGCCAGTACGTGGTGGGGGTCTCGGGCCGATTTGAGCAGCGGCACAAAGGGCTTTTTATCGGCCGGCACGTGATGGTCCGTGAACCAGTCCTGCATCTTCTTCTTTCCCGGCGCCCCCAGCGGCCTTATCCAGTCTCCCGTCTCCCACCGTCCTTCCACCACCTCTCCGGCCTTCTCCTTGTCCAGAATCAGCACCCCCGCCGCCTGCTTCACCTCCTTTGTCCCATCCCATTCCTCTTCTGATATTTCCCATTCTGAGGTTGGAAACACCCCCTGGGGGGCGTGTCCAACCCCGGACACGGGCAGGGGGAGGGGCCCGCTGCCGCAGGCAGAGGGTTTGGATACCTCAGTCTCCTCCGGACTCAGTTCTTGAGCGAAGCGTTCCATATCCCGGTTCAGGGTCTGGACAAAGGAGGGGTTGATTTCCCGGAAGAGGGGGAAGACCTGGTTGCGGATCTTGTTGCGTTTGTAGTCGTTGAGGGCGTTGGTGCTGTCTTCTCGCCAGGTGAGGCCTTGCTCCTTGGCAAAGGCTTCAATCTCTTCCCGTGTCATGCCCAGCAGGGGCCGCAGCAGGGGAATGTCCCCGTACTCCGGGTCCGGGAGGAAGCCCGACGCCTTCATGCCGGTGATGCCCTTAAGACCCGTGCCGCGCAGCAGGTTCAGCATCAGCGTTTCGGCATTGTCGTTGGCATTGTGAGCAACAGCCACGGCTTGGTATCCGTGCTCCCTGCACAGTTCCCCGAACCAGCGGTAACGCAGGCGCCGGGCGGCCATCTCTATGGAGATGCCCTCGGCCTGTGCAAACGCCTGGGTGTCAAAGCGTTTTACGTGAAGTGGAATGCTGTATCGGGAGGCCCAGGAACGCACAAAGGCTTCGTCGACGTCACTTTCCTCCCCGCGCAGGGAGAAGTTGCAGTGGGCCATGGCGAAAGGCCCGCCTTCCAGACGGACCTTTTGGGCCAGGCACATGGAATCGATGCCTCCGCTGACTGCAACCAGTAGCATCGGCCGTTAATTCTTCTTGGTGGCGATGGAATACGTGAATCCCAGCTCCAGGTACTCCTTGAACTGGATGCCTTTGGAGTCTACGGCGCCGCCCTTCTGGGAGGCTCTCACCAGTACCATGGGGTCATAAATCATATAGGTGCTCAGGTTGATGGCGAAGAAACGCGCCACTTTCCAGCTGATTTTATTATCCCATGTGATACGGGGTTCCACCTTGGGGGTGAGGTAGTTGTAGAACAGGGTGGCCTGGGTGGTGTAGGAGAAAACCTCATTGATCACCCAGCCCATGTCCACCTTCAGGTTAAAACCCAGTTCCATGCGGGCGCTCTTGAACTGGTCATAGGCGCCCTCGGTGTAGGCCGATTTCCGGTCCGTGTAGCTGATGTCGTCCTTCAGGTCCATACCGTAAGTGTAGCGCAGTTCGGGAATGTCCACGAACACGGCACCGCCGGAAATGGGGGCTACGTTCAGCGAGAACCAGGGTTTAGGGGTCCACAGTACGCCCACACCCACATTGATGTAGGCGGGGGAGAAGAAGCCGGATTTCAGTTTGCGGGCATCCAGCCAGTTCTGCACGGAGGGTTCGATGACGTTACCTTCGGCGTCCGTGGTGGTGGCCGGCGTCTTGTAGTCGTAGTTGTCGTTGAACTGGGTGCGGAAGTCGAAGCTGGCGGAATAGGCCAGGTTCCTCACGGGTGACTCATGGCCCCAGTTGGACTCCAAGAGGATACGGTCCTTGTTCTTTTGCAGGATGGGTTTGTCGGCCGAATACAGGAAACCGTAATCCATGGCCAGGTGGTTGGTGCCGGTGGTTTTGCCTTTGGCGTATTTGGCGCTGAAGTCGATGCTGCCGGCCAGGGACACGTTGTTGTATCCTCCGGCGGCCCACTGGCTCAGGAAGGTTTGGCCGAAGCTGATGTTGGTGACCAGCTTATTGTCCCAGTAGCGGGGTTTCTCCACTTTCTCGGGGACATCCTCGGCCGCGCTGAGGGCTGCGGCAGCCTCGGCCAGTGCGGTCTGGGTATTTTGGGCCGATGCCGCCACGGCGGCGGTAAGGGCCAGGATGGTGAAAAGTCGTTTCATACTAGTAGCTTCTTGCAAAGAGTACCCGCTGGTGGGAAGGCTTGCCGGTATAGATGCACTTGCCTTCTTCCATGCACACGGCGCTGTCCACGGGGATGCAGCGGATGGTAGCCTTGGTCTCTTCCTGGATACGGGCCTCGGTCTCGGCCGTGCCGTCCCAGTGGCACAGGAGGAAGCCGCCCTTCTCGATTTCTTCCTTGAATTCCTCCCAGGTGTCCACCTTGCGGATGGAAGCGTCACGGAATGCCAGGGCTTTGTTGTAAATGCTTTGCTGGATGTCGTTGAGCAGGTCGATGATACGTTCTTCCAGGCCTTCCAGAGGTTCGGAAATCTTCTCCAGGGTATCCCGGCGGGCCACCTCTACGGTGCCGTTCTGCAGGTCACGGGGCCCCATGGCCAGACGCACGGGAACGCCCTTGAGCTCCCACTCGGCAAACTTGAAGCCGGGACGAAGGGTGTCGCGGTCGTCAATCTCTACGCTGTGGCCCTTGGCTTCCAGCGCCTTCTTGAGTTCATACATCTTGTCCAGGACGGCGTTACGCTCTTCCTCGCTCTTGTAGATAGGGACCATGACCACCTGGATAGGGGCCAGGGCAGGGGGAAGGACCAGGCCGTTGTCGTCTCCGTGGGCCATGATGAGGGCGCCCATCAGGCGGGTGCTCACGCCCCAGGAAGTGGCCCAGACATAGTCCATCTTGCCTTCCTTGTTGGTGAACTGGACATCGAAGCTTTTGGCGAAGTTCTGGCCCAGGAAGTGGGACGTACCGGCCTGCAGGGCCTTGCCGTCCTGCATCAGGGCCTCGATGGTCATGGTGTCCAGGGCGCCGGCAAAACGCTCACCCGGGCTCTTGTGGCCCACCACCACAGGCAGAGCCATCACCTCACGGGCGAACTTGGCGTACACGTTCACCATCTGCTCCTTGCGGGCCTCGGCTTCCTCGGCGGTTCCATGGGCAGTATGACCTTCCTGCCACAGGAATTCGGCGGTGCGCAGGAACAGGCGGGTGCGCATTTCCCAGCGCACTACGTTGCACCACTGGTTGCACAGGATGGGGAGGTCTCTCCAGTCTTGTAGGTGTTCCAGATAATGGTCTCCGAGGTGGGACGCACGATGAGCTCTTCTTCCAGTTTGGCCTCCGGGTCCACCACGATTCCGTTGCCCTTGGGGTCGTTCATCAGGCGGTGGTGGGTGACCACGGCGCATTCCTTGGCGAATCCCGCCACGTGTTCGGCCTCACGGCTGAAGAAACTCTTGGGGATGAACAGCGGGAAATAGGCGTTTTTCACACCGGTTTCCTTGAACATGCCGTCCAGAATGCCCTGCATCTTTTCCCAGATGGCATAGCCATAGGGTTTGATGACCATGCAGCCGCGGACGGCCGACTGCTCTGCCAGATCTGCTTTCACTACCAGGTCGTTATACCATTGGGAGTAATTCTCCTGCCTGCTGGTTACCTCTTTTGCCATAGTCTGTATTTGCTTTTTTTCTATTTTGTGCGTAATATTGTCTTGCGAAAACCGAACGAAAGGTACAAATATTGCATCTAAATAGTACAAGGCCGGTTTTCCGGTCACAAAGATACTTATTTTTATTGGATAAAAGGAGGTAGTACAATGAAAAAGCACATTCTGGCATATGCGGTTTCCGCCTTTGCCGCCCTTTCCTGCTCTTCCATGGCCAGTCTCCAGACTCAGGTCTACGACGACGGCGTCTACAGCCGTTCTTCCACAGCCGTTGCCCAGGCAAATGCCATTGACACGGAGGTGGACAATCTCCTGGCACAAAGCAAACAGTCCCCAGTATACCTTTTAAGCGAAGGAGACACCCTGGTGGTGCCAGCCGGCAGCAAGGTTCGTTTCGGCAACAATGCCACCATCCTGTCCGTCACGGACACCCGTCCCGCATGGGATTGGGATTATTACTGGTATTACCGGCCCTGGAGCAGCTGGGACTTTGCCTGGTATTACCGGCCCTGGCATTACAACCCCTGGTATTATGAGGCGTGGTATTGGGGAGACCCCTGGTACATGCGTTACCGCTACAGCCATTATTACCACGGCTTCAGCTATCTCAATCCCTGGTTTTACAGCAGCTGGTATTGGGATCCCTGGCATTACGACTCCTGGTTCTGGAGGTCGCATTACCACTATTACAGTCCGGCCTACTATCACGGAGGCGGCTATTACGGAGGATATTATTCCTGGAGCCGCAACCTGCCGGAGAACAACGGCCGCCAAAGCGTAGAACGCAAAACCCGTTCGGCATCGGCCTTCGGTAGCGGGGCTTCCCGCAGTGGTGTCAGCCGCGGCAGCGCCACACGCAGCGTCCGCTCTTCCTCCAGAAGCACCTCTGTCCAGAGCGCTTCCCGCGTGCCTTCCAGTTCTTCGCGCGTGAGCGGTTCTGCCTCTACCGTGCGGTCTTCCGGCAGCAGCACTTCCAGCCGTTCTTCCAGCAGCGCGGTGCGCTCTTCCGGCAGCTCCAGAAGCAGCTCCAGCTCCAGAAGCAGCTCCAGCTACCGCAGCAGTGGCAGCAGTAATTACAGGAGCGGCAGTTCATCCAGTCGCAGTTCTTCCAGCGGCAGCGCATACCGCAGCAGCGGCTCTTCCAGTTCCCGCTCTTCGGGTAGCAGCAGCTACTCCGGCAGCAGTTCTTCCAGCCGTTCTTCCAGCAGCAGTTCCCGCTCCAGCGGCAGCAGCTACTCCGGTGGCAGTTCCCGTTCTTCCGGCGGCTACTCCGGCGGCGGTTATTCCGGCGGTGGCGGTTCTTCCCGTTCTTCCGGCAGTTCCGGTGGCGGCGGCAGCCGTTCTTCCGGCGGTCGTCATTAACAGGCAAAGACTATGAAAAAGTTGGTATTATTTGCGCTGGGAACGGCGCTTACGGTGGCGGCATCGGCCCAAAGCTGGCAGGATGCCCTGCTGTACACAGAAGTTGAATATGGCGGTACGGCCCGCAGCGTGGCCATGGGCAATGCCCTTACCGCCGTGGGAGGAGACCTGGGTTCCATCGGCCTCAATCCCGCCGGATCGGCCGTGGCCGGTTATTCTCAGTTTACCATTACGCCGGGCGTCTCGATCAATGTGGCCAACGCCGTCGGCACCTCCCCGGAGTATGGCTACGGAGACCAGGTGCGCACCGGCTTTGCCCGCATGAAACTGCCCAATCTGGGCCTGGTCCTAGCCATGGATACGGGGCGCCGGAGCGGCCTCAAGCGGGTTTCCCTGGGCTTTGTGTCCAATTCCACGCAGGATTTCACCGGCCGCATGTATGCCGCCGGCGTCAATTCCAGCAATTCCTACTGCGGGTCCCTGGCCTCGCTGGCCGCCGGTTATTCGGCCGACGACCTGGGTACGGCCAGCTGGTGGAGCCTGGACGAGAACCCCGCCACTTACGGCCTTCCCTGGGAGGCGATGGTGGGCTATCGCAGCTACCTCTTCGACACCGTGAACGGCCGATACCTGGGCCTCACGGACTGGGACAAGGATGGTAAGAATACCGGCGTCCTGGCCCCGCTTTACCAGAACTATGGCTTCCAGACCAAGGGCTACAAGCACGACATGGTCTTCAATGTGGGCTTCGACTTCAGCGACACCTTTTACCTGGGTGCCAATCTGGGGGTAACCACGGTGCGGTACGGCCAGGCCGAGTATTGGTCCGAGATGCCCAACAACGACGCCGAGTTCCCGGCCATTCCCTTTGACGAGAATCCCGAGGCCCGTTTCCGTTCCCTGGAAATGAAACGCATTTTCGAAGGCCGCAGCACCGGCGTTTATTTGAAAGTGGGTGCCTTGTGGCGCATTGGCGCTTTACGTCTGGGTGCGGCCGTACAGACTCCTACCGTCATGAATATCAGCACGCGTATGGCCTGGTACGGAGACGCCCATGTGGACGGCGTTACCCTGCCTGCCGCCAAGTCTCCCGAATGGGAGGACGTCTATGCCCTCATCAGCCCCCTGCGTGCCAATTTCGGCGCCGCCTTCACGCTGGGTCAGGTGGGCCTTTTGAGCGTGGATTACGAACTGGCCAACTATAGCCGTTCCTACTTCCGCAGCCGTGCGCATTCCGACTTCTATTATGGCAGCAGTTATTTTGACAGGACCAACTCCGATATCAAGCAGATGCTGGGTGTGAGCCACATGCTGCGCGTGGGAGCCGAGTTCCGTCTCACCCCTTCCTTCTCCATCCGTGGCGGCTATTCCTTTACCACCACGCCGGAAAAGAGTTACCTGGAGTGGGAGTATAACGCCAGGGACGACAAAGATTACCTGGTGGTGAAGCCGCTCTCGGCCCAGGACCGTGCCGCCATGTGCAAGCACTATTTCAGTGCCGGTCTGGGCTATTCCAAGGGCGCTTTCTTCTCGGACTTTGCCGTACGTTTCAAGGGCTCCCTCAACCAGTATTATACTCCTTATTGTTATTACGACTACGACGGAACGGACTATACCAATAAATATGAAGTGGCAGCCGTTTCCGAAGTTGCCGTCAATTACAAGCCTTTTGAGTTCCTCTTAACCCTGGGCTGGCGCTTCTGACGGCCGGTTTTCTGCCATTTTGTCAGAGCGTGTCCCTTGGCACGAAGTTCGATGAATCTTTGGCGTCGCCTCAAAAAGGTGGCGCCAATTTTTAATTTGTCATTCTGAGCGAAGCGAAGAATCTCAAAAAACGGAATAAATTTAAAAGACAATATACTATGGGTAAAATTATCGGTATCGACCTGGGAACCACCAATTCCTGCGTCGCAGTGATGGAAGGCAATCAGCCCACCGTCATCATCAACAATGAGGGGCAGCGCACTACCCCTTCCGTGGTAGCCTTCACCGAGGGCGGAGAACGCAAGATCGGCTCTCCGGCCAAGCGTCAGGCCATCACCAACCCCCACAACACCGTGTTCTCCATCAAGCGTTTCATGGGTGAGACCTATGACCAGGTGAACACCGAAGTATCCCGCGTCCCCTACAAAGTGGTCCGCGGAGAGAACAATACGCCCCGAGTGGACATCAACGGCAAGCTCTATACGCCTCAGGAGATATCGGCCATGATTCTCCAGAAGATGAAAAAGACCGCCGAGGAATATCTCCGTCAGGAGGTCACCGAGGCTGTCATCACCGTTCCCGCCTACTTCTCCGATTCCCAGCGTCAGGCCACCAAGGAGGCCGGCCGCATCGCGGGTCTGGATGTGAAGCGTATCATCAACGAGCCCACGGCTGCCGCCCTGGCCTATGGCCTTGACAAGAAGGACAAGGACATGAAGGTGGCTGTCTATGACCTGGGCGGCGGTACCTTCGATATCTCCATCCTCCAGCTGGGAGACGGCGTGTTCGAGGTTCTGTCCACCAACGGAGATACCCATCTGGGCGGCGACGACTTCGACCAGGTCATCATCGACTGGCTGGCCCAGGAGTTTGCTGCCGAGAACGGCGGCCTGGACCTCAAGAAGGATCCCATGGCCCTGCAGCGTCTGAAAGAGGCTGCCGAAAAAGCCAAGATCGAGCTTTCCAGCCAGACTTCCACGGAAATCAACCTTCCTTATATCATGCCTGTGGACGGCGTGCCCAAACACCTGGCCAAGACCCTTACCCGCGCCAAGTTCGAGCAGCTCTCCGACGCCCTGTTCCAGCGCAGCATCGGCCCTTGCCGTCAGGCCCTGTCCGATGCCGGCCTGAAACCCTCCGACATTGACGAGGTCCTGCTGGTGGGCGGTTCCACCCGTATCCCTTACGTGCAGGAACTGGTGAAGAACTTCTTCGGCAAGGAACCCAACAAGAGCGTGAACCCCGACGAAGTGGTTGCCATCGGCGCTTCCATCCAGGGCGGTGTGCTGGCAGGTGACGTGAAAGACGTCCTGCTGCTGGATGTGACTCCGCTTTCCCTGGGTATCGAAACCCTGGGCGGCGTGATGACTAAGCTCATCGAGTCCAACACCACCATCCCGGCCAAGAAGAGCCAGATCTTCTCCACCGCGGCCGACAATCAGCCCGGCGTGGAAATCCGCGTGCTGCAGGGTGAACGCCCCATGGCCAAGGACAACAAGCAGATCGGCATCTTCCACCTGGACGGCATCGCTCCCGCACCCCGTGGCGTGCCTCAGATTGAGGTTGTGTTCGATATCGACGCCAACGGCATCCTCAACGTGAGTGCTGTGGATAAAGCCACCGGCAAGGAACAGCACATTCGCATCGAGGCCTCCAGCGGCCTGTCCGACGCCGAAATCCAGCGCATGCGTGACGAGGCCAAGGCCAACGAGGCCGCCGATAAAGCCGAGAAAGAGCGCATCGACAAAATCAACAACGCCGACGCCCTCACCTTCCAGGCCGAGAAATTCCTGAAGGAGAACGGAGACAAGGTCCCCGCCGACGTCAAGAGCGAGGTAGAGAACAACTGCAACCTCCTGAAGGAGGCCGTAAAAGCCCAGAACCTGGCCGATATCGACCGCTACTCCGAGGCCCTGAACAAAGCCTTCGAGAAGATGTACCAGGCCGGTCAGCAGGCCGGTGGCCCTCAGGGCGGTCCTCAAGGCCCGTTCCAGGGTGGTCCCCAGGGTCCGTTCAACGGTGGCCCTCAGGGTCCTCAAGACCAGGGTCCCGACGAGCAGTAATCCATCTTCCCTTACGCAAACCCCGCAGAATCATCTGGTCCTGCGGAGTTTTTGTTTAGTGCCGATTCAACTGGCACGTTTTTGCGGTTTTTCGTTCCCGTTCGCTCGCGGGTGCAACTCATCGGGCACGTTTTGGGCGTTTTTTGTGCCAGTTCACTTGTTAGTTTCCGGCAGAAGCCATCGGCGGACATTGCAGCCCACGTAGTTGCCGATGACGATGATGGGATAGTACCACAGGATGGCATTGTCCCATTTCCAGGCGGCTACCAGGTATACCACATCGGCAATGGAGTGGTAGAAGCCGCACACGATGAACAAGGGCACGCCGAAGAGCACCGGCACAAGGGATTTGGTGCTGCGGAACAGCCAGACGGACAGGTCGATGATGAGACCGCAGCCTGCGGCGCGGATGAAGCTGCGCCAGGGACCCTGTGCCAGGCGGCCGTCCACTACGGTCTGGGCACGGGCACCCATTTCTCCGCCGATAACCACCACCAGCAGACCCAGGGCAATGCAGCCCATCACATTCCAGAACCAGATTTTACCCAGGGCCTGGATGTCGTCCATTACGCCGGCTTTCCCGGTGTACAGGAGCATGCCGGAGAGCACGACGCCCACCAGGCCGAAGGCGAAGATGATGGCGCCGGGCAGGCCGCCCAGGGCCAGGAAACCGCAAGCGCCCAGGCCGATCATCAGGCCGGCCATCACGGACTGTCTGTCTGCCAGTGTCATGGTTACTGCGCTTTGTATTTGGCAGCCTGGTCGGCAATGAGGGCCAGGTCGTCGAAGTAATTGATCTTCATGGCATCCTTCATCTGGTGGAGGGTGTTGGCGGCCACCTCACGGGCAGCTTCGGAACCCTTGCGCAGAATCTCGTACACGCCGGGGATATCCTGCTCATAGGTGTGCCGGCGGGCGCGGATGGGATCCAGACGGTCGTTGAGCACGTTGATGAGGAACTTCTTGCACTTCATGTCTCCCAGACCGCCCCGCATGTAGTGGTCCTTCACTTCCTGCAGATTGGCATAGTCCGGCCAGTATTTGGGGAAGTCGCTGTCCTCGCAGAAGGCGTCCAGGTAAGTGAATACGGTGTTGCCTTCCACCTTGCCGGGATCCTCCACGCGAAGGTGGCCGGGATCTGTGAACATACCCTTTACCTTCTGTTCCATGGTCTTGGGATCGTCGCTCAGGTAGATGCAGTTGCCCAGGGACTTGGACATCTTGGCTTTTCCGTCGGTGCCGGGCAGGCGGCGGCAGGCCAGGTTGGAGGGCAGGAGAATCTCCGGCTCCACCAGGACGTCGCATTTGTAGGTGCCGTTGAAGCTGCGCACAATCTCCCGGCACTGCTCCAGCATGGGTTCCTGGTCTTCTCCAGCAGGAACGGTGGTGGCTTTGCAGAAGCAGATATCGGCTGCCTGGGAAATAGGATAGGTGAAGAAGCCCACGGGCAGGCCGCGGCGGTTGTCATCCTCTATCTCTCCGTTGAAACCACGCAGGGTCATCTCGGCCTTCACAGTAGGGTTGCGCTGCAGGCGCTGTACCGTTACCAGGTTGGAGAAGAACTGCGTCATCTCATGTAGCTCGGGAATCTGGCTCTGGATAAAAAGCGTGACCTTTTCGGGGTCCAGGCCGCAGGACAGGTAGTCCAGGGCTACTTCTATGATATTCTGGCGAACCTTCTCCGGATTGTCGGCATTGTCCGTGAGGGCCTGGACGTCGGCGATAAACACAAACATGCGGTCATAATTGCCTTCGTTCTGCAGGAGAACGCGGTTGCGGAGGGATCCCACATAGTGTCCCAGATGGAGTTTGCCGGTAGGGCGGTCGCCTGTAAGGATGATTCTTCCCATAAATAGAATTTTAACTTACAAAAATACATAAAAAAAGCGACGCCAGCAAGGACGTCGCTCTCTCAACTGTGTCAAAGTCTTATTCGGCCTTGCCGTTGGAGCCCAGCACGTTGATGATCTTGTGCATGTAGAGCTTCTTCATCTCGTCGCGGGCGGGACCCAGATACTTACGAGGGTCGAACTCACCGGGTTTGTCGTTGAAGACCTTGCGCACGGCGGCGGTCATGGCCAGGCGGCTGTCGGAGTCGATGTTGATCTTGCACACAGCGCTTTTGGAGGCCTCACGCAGCTGTTCCTCGGGGATACCCACGGCATCCGGGAGTTTGCCGCCATTGGCGTTGATGATGTCTACATACTCCTGGGAAACGGAGCTGGAGCCGTGGAGAACGATGGGGAAGCCGGGGAGCTTCTTCTCAATCTCATGCAGCACGTCGAAGGCCAGCGGCGGGGGAACCAGACGACCGGTCTTGGGGTCACGGGTGCACTGCTCGGGCTTGAATTTGTAGGCGCCGTGGCTGGTGCCGATGGAGATGGCCAGGGAGTCGCAACCGGTGCGGGTGGCGAAGTCGATGACTTCTTCCGGACGGGTGTAGTGGGATTCCTCGGCGGCAACCTCGTCTTCCACGCCGGCCAGAACACCGAGTTCGGCCTCTACGGTAACGTCGTACTTGTGGGCGTATTCCACCACTTTCTTGGTGAGGGCGATGTTCTCCTCATAGGGCAGGGAAGAAGCATCGATCATCACGGAGCTGAAACCCATGTCCACGCAGCTCTTGCAAAGCTCGAAGCTGTCGCCGTGGTCCAGGTGAAGGACAATCTGGGGGTGTTCCCAACCCAGTTCTTTGGCATACTCTACAGCACCCTCGGCCATGTAGCGGAGAAGGGTCTGGTTGGCGTAGTTACGGGCACCCTTGGAAACCTGGAGAATCACAGGGCTCTTGGTCTCGGCGCTGGCCTGGATGATGGCCTGCAGCTGTTCCATGTTGTTGAAGTTGAAAGCGGGGATGGCGTAACCGCCGGCAACGGCCTTCTTGAACATCTCGCGGGTGTTCACCAGGCCGATTTCTTTGTAAGATACCATAATTTTATAGAGTTATTGTATAGATTTTCCGGTCCACAAATATAGCAAAAATCATGCTATTATTAAAATAATTTACCAAACTTCGGGAAGCCCCAGGTCTTTGAAAGTACGGGGCGCGGGAACACCGGGCAGCGGCTTGCGGTCCTTGAGCTGTTCCAGGGCCACCTGCACGGCTTTTTCCAGCTGCTGGTCTGTTCCGGCTTCTTCCAGGATGGGGTCGTTGTCCAGCAGGATGTCGGGATCTACGCCGTGGTTCTCCACAATCCACTGGCCCGTGGCGGCTTCGTAGTTGGTGAAGAAGGGGACACGGACGTCGGTGCCGTCCACATAGGGCAGGGGACCGCTGATACCCACGATGCCGCCCCAGGTGCGCGTGCCGATGACGGTACCCAGGTTGTTGGCCTTGAAGCTCCAGGGGAACAGGTCTCCGTCACTGGCCGAGTACTTGTTGATGAGCAGCACTTTGGGACCGTGGTGCGTGCCTTCCGGAATGGTGCCGGTGAGGGTGGAACCGCGACGCATGGTCATGCGGTAGGCATGGCGCTGCAGGCGCTCGATAATCATGGGCGAAATGTTGCCGCCGCCGTTGGCGCGGTCGTCCACAATAAGGGCTTCCTTGTCCAGCTGGGGATAATAGTAGCGGGCCCACTCGTTGAGGCCTTCGCGGCCCATGTCGGGAATGTAGATGTAGCCCACGCGGCCGCCGGAGAGCTTCTCCACGGTGCGGATGTTCTTCATCACCCAGGCGTAGTGATAGAGCGGACCTTCGTCGGCAATGGGCTTGACAATCACTTTCTTGCCGCCGATGGTAAGCTCCGTGAGAACATTGGCCTTGCCGATGAGGAGCTTGTAGATGTTGTCCACGTCCTTGAGGGAAACGCCGTCGATGGCGGTAATCACGTCACCTTCCTTCACGCCCAGACCGGGCTCGGTGAGCGGGGAACGGAGTTCGGGCCGATACGTGGCGCCTTCCAGGATTTTGTCGATGCGGAAGCCGTCCTTCACCTTGGAGAACTCGGCGCCCAGCAGACCCATGGGAATCCGTTCCGGCTTGGGATACTCTCCGGGCGACACATAGCAGTGGCCGGAGGCTACCTCGCTAATCATCTCTCCGATGATGTAGTTCACGTCCAGGCGGGTGCGGGCATAGGGGAGGAGAGCCGCATACTGGGCCTTCACGGTCTTCCAGTCCCGTCCGTGCATGTTCTCCAGATAGTAGCCGTCGCGGAACGCGCGCCATACTTCGTCGTACAGCTGGGCCCACTCCTGGGAATAGTCAATGTAGGTGACCATATTGCCGATATCGGCCTTGTCCTTGAGGCCCACCTTGGGGCCGATGTTGGCCACGTACGTGTTGCCTCCTTTGCGGAAGACGGCCTTCTTGGTGCCCCGGATGGGCCACATGGAGGCGTCGGAGCAGTCGCTGTCCTCGCCGGTGGCAAAGTCGTACACGCGGGTGCCGCCGCGGCCCAGATACCACAGTTTACCCTCGTTGCAGTAGAAGCTGCGGCCCTTGACGGGAAGCTTGACGATGCGGTCAACCAGGCCGTCGGGATCCACTTTCATGGACGGCCCCGCTGCTGGTTTTTCGGGCTCGGCTTTCTTGGCATCGGCCTTGGGCTCCTCCATCTTCACGGAAGGATCCTTGGCGATGAGCGGGGAAGGGGTGTCCTTGGCCAGGAGCGCCATGTAGGCGCCGCTCATGTCCTGGTAGGAATAGTTCCATTCAATGCGGCTGTACTGGGGATTGAGGTCCCGGTCGCTGGTGAAGAAGAGGTACTTGCCGTCGGCGCTGAAACTGGGGCTGCCGCTGTTGTACCAGCGCTCCGTTACGGGATACTCCTTACCCGTTTCCAGGCTGCGGATGTACACGATGTCCATCTCGTTCTTGGCGGGACGGGTATAGGTGATCCACTTGCTGTCCGGGGAGATGTCCACCATGCGGAATTCGGCCTCGGGATTCTCCATCACGGTTTTGCGGCTGCCGCTGGCGGGATCCACTTCCACAAAACGGTTCTTGCGGTCCGTATAATAAATGTGCTTGCTGTCCGGTGCCCAGCCCAGGCCGCGGATGTAGGTGTCCGTGTCCTTGGTGAGCTGTTTTAGACTGTTCGCCTTTACGTCGTAGAGATAGACTTCCGTCTCTCCGGTAGCGTCTCCAATCCAGGCGATCCACTTGCCGTCCGGGCTCCATTCGGCAAAGCGGTCGTTGGAGTTGGAGGAACGGGAGAGGTTGCGGGTGACGCCCTTGCCCACGGGCACGTCAAACACTTCTCCGCGGGCGGTCATCACCATGCGGGAGCCATCGGGGGCGGCGCTGGTGTGGGTGATGTCGTCGTTATTCAGGACACGGCGCTGCGTGCGGGCGTAAATGTCATCGGCACCCAGCGTGACGGGAATCTTCTTGCATTCCCGGGTGGCGGGATCCAGCCTGTACAGCCAGCCGCCGTTTTCGAAGACGATGGTCTTGCCGTCGGTGGAGGGGAACTTGACGTCGTACTCCTTGAAGTTGGTCACTTTTTCTGTTTTTCCGCTGCGCGTGTTGTACACGAACAGGTTCATGACCATGTCGCGGTCGCTGGCAAAGAAAATCTCGTCTCCCACCCACATGGGGAAGATGTCCTGGGCGTCGTTGTTGGTGACATTGGTCACCTTGTTGGCCTTGGGGTCATAGATCCAGATGTCGTCGGCCATGCCGCCCCGGTAGTATTTCCAGGTGCGGAATTCGCGCATCACGCGGTTGTAGGCCAGTTTTTTGCCGTCGGGGGAATAGCTGCAGAAACCGCCTTCGGGCAGGGGAATGCGCTGGGGCATGCCGCCTTCGGGGGACACGGTCCACAGCAGGCCGGAGAAGCCGTCCTCGGTACGGTTGCGGAACACAATCTGTTTGCCGTCCGGGCTCCAGGCCATCACCATGTTGTTGGGGCCCATGCGGTCTCCCAGGTCATCTCGCGGGTTGGTGGCGGTGTAGGTGAGGCGCACCGGTTCTCCACCCTGGGCGGGAATCAGATATACCTCACGGTTGCCGTCGTACTCTCCGGTGAATGCGATGCTCTTCCCGTCGGGGGAGTAGCGGGCAAAAATCTCATATCCGATGTGGGAAGTGAGTCTGCGGGCTTCGCCACCCTGGATGGGAACGGTCCACAGGTCTCCGGCATAGGAAAACACGACATCGGTGCCGTTGGTGGCAGGGAAGCGCAGCAGGCGGGCTTCCTCCCGGGGCGTAGCCACGGCGCTACCGGCCAGGGCGGCCAGCAGCGTTAGGGCAAATAGAATACGTTTCATATCAGTTGTTTAAAAAGGTATCTACCATGATTTCGGCCTCTTTGAACGCCGTCTCAAGGTCGTCGTTGATGAGGACTTTGTCAAACTTGGGGGCGTAGGTCATTTCCTCGGCGGCTTTGGCCACACGGGTTTCGATGGCGTCCATGGAGTCTGTTGCGCGGGCGATGAGCCGCTTGCGCAGTTCTTCCACGGAAGGGGCCTGGATGAATACGGAAAGGGCTGCGTCCCCGAAGTATTTCTTGAGGGATACGCCGCCTTTTACGTCCACGTCAAAGATGATAACATGGCCCTTGGCCCAGATGCGGTTCACCTCGCTCTTGAGGGTGCCGTAGAAGCGGTCCGGGTACACTTCCTCATACTCCACGAACTTGTCGTCGGCCACCAGGGCGCGGAAGACATCGGCGGTGTAGAAAAGGTATTCCACGCCGTCCTGCTCTGTGCCGCGCGGCAGACGGGAGGTGGCGCTCACAGAGAATTCAATCTCCGGGTGCAGGCCCAGGATATGGCCAACGATGGTGCTTTTTCCGCTGCCGGACGGGGCCGAAAAGATGAGAACTTTGCCGCTCATAGGTAAATGGTCTTTGTACACTCACAAATATACGAAAAATTCGTAAATTTGCCGCAGTATGAACATTGCGGTATATAGCGGGTCTTTCAATCCTTTGCACAAGGGGCACGAGGCCATCATCCGTTTCCTCACGCAGGAAGCGGGCTTCGACCTGGTGTATCTGGTAGTGACCCCGCAGAATCCTTTCAAGCAAACCCACACGCTGCCCGCCGGTCAGGACCGCTTCGACGCCGCTGTGGCCGCCGTCGCCCGTCATCCGGAACTCAAGGTAAAACTGCTGGACATTGAGCTCAAGATGACTCCGCCGCAGTACACCATCCGCACGCTGGATGCCCTCAAGGAGCTGGAACCTTATAACGATTTCACGCTGGTGATCGGCGCCGATAACCTGGCAAGTTTTGCCGGCTGGCGTTTCCACGAGCGCATTCTGCGGGAGTACGGCGTGGTGGTTTTCCCCCGCAAGGGTTACCACCGCGGTCACGACCGTGCCCGCCTCCTGCGCGAAGACCCTTCCTATAAAATCCGCCTGCTCAAGGCCCCCCTGGTCACCATCTCCTCCACCGAAATCCGCAACGGCCTGGCCGAGGGCAAGGATATGAGTGCGTGGCTGATGTAAGTGATTTTTTCTTATCTTTGTAGCGGACAAAGGTGTGCTTCACTCGTGCCGAGTAAGCCTCAAAAGGGAAGCCGGTGAAAGTCCGGAACTGTGCCCGCAGCTGTGAACTCCTTAACGGTCCGGTAACTATGCCATTGCAGAAATGCGAGAAGGCGCCGCGCCGGGAGCAGTCAGAAGACCTGCCTTGTCAAGTTTAACGTAGGGGCTCGGGGACAAGCTTCGGTATAAACGCTACATATCATTATGAAAAAAGCAGCTTTGCTTTTGCTTTGCGGCGCGCTTGCATTCTGCGCGTGCCAGAAGGACCCCGTTCCTTCCAAGGATGCCACTCTTGATGGTACTGCCGTAGATGTATCCTCCCTTTCCACATCGGCCCAAAAACTCTTTGTCCTCAACGAGGGCGGCATGGGCTCCAACAATGCCACGCTGGATTTCCTCCGTTTCAAGGACGGCCAGTACGTTACCGGCGCGTTCAAGAAGATGAACCCCTCCGTGGGTGCCGGCCTGGGAGACGTGGGCAACGACATCGCCATTCACGGCAAGGAAGCCTGGATTGTGGTGAACAATTCCGGCATTGTAGAGGTGATTTCGGCCGATGACGAGACCGAGATTGCCGCCATCCAGGTGCCCACGCCGCGTAACATCGCCTTTGATGAGAAGTATGCCTATGTCACTTCCTGGGCGGGGGCATTTGTGACCTACGGGGCCGATTATTCCGTCTCGGACTCCAAGAATCCCAAGGGACAGGTGTACCGCATCAACCTGGGCACCAAGAAGGTGGAAGGCACGGTGGAAGTGGGCTACCAGCCCGAAGGCATTGCCGTCTACAACGGGAAACTGTACGTGGCCAACTCCGGCGGTATCTCCAGCCAGCTGGCCCCCAACTATTCCTATGACAACACGGTAAGCATCATCGACGCCGCTACTTTTAAAGTAGAGAAGACAGTAGAGGTGCAGGTAAACCTGAAGAATGTATATGCCGACGGCAAGGGCACCATCTATGTGACCACGCTGGGCAATTACTACGATGTCCATTCCGGGCTGTATGCCATTCAGGCCAGCGATCCCACCCAGGCGGTCCTGGTGAGCGGCTCTGGCGTGAAGGAGGAGTTCTCCCACGTGACAGCCTCCTGCCAGGTGGGGGATGCCGTTTATTGTGTGGGCACGGAAGCCGAATTCGACTGGAGTGCTGCCCATCAGTACTATGCCTGGTCTGTGAAAGGAGACCGGGTCACCCATTATCCCATCATGCTGGACGGTACGCCCTATGGTATCTGCGTCTTGGAAGATGCTTCCGACCTTCATTATATTATAGTAGGTGACGCCGGGGACTATTTCAACCCGGGAACCCTTTCCTGTTACCGGCTGGACCATAACCAGAACGAGAAACTCTGGAGCGTGACCGCAGGCGTGTGCCCCGGCCACTTTGCCCTCTATTAGTGCATCCGCGCGGGCTCATACTCGCTTTGATTCTGCTGTTTGCTTCCCGGGCCGTCCTGGCCCAGGAAGCGGACACGCTTGTGGCCGCCAAGGTGTATTCCGTTCAGGTATATCCCGTTTCCCGGGCGGCCGAGGAAGTTTCCCTTCCCGGCCTGGTATCGGCCCCGGCCCAGGTGGCCGATGTCCTCCGCCGTTTTACCGGAGTCCAGGTAAAGGACTACGGCGGCGCCGGCGGCCTTAAAACCGTGAACATCCGCAGCCTGGGCAGCGAGCATGTGGGCATCTTCCTGGACGGTATCCAGGTGGACAACGCCCAGAACATGCAGGTGGACTTGGGCCGGTTCTCTGTGGACGGTCTGGAAACAGTGTCGCTGTACAACGGCCAGAAGTCCCTTCGGCTGCAGTCGGCCAAGGAATACGCGGCCGGCGCGGCCGTTTACCTGCGAACGGCAGAGCCCCAAGGCAATGCCCTGCGGCTGCGCCTTCGCGCCGGATCCTTCGGCACGGTGAATCCTTCCGTCCGCTGGGACAAGAGGCTGGGCCGGGTTTTCCTTCGTGCATCGGCCGAATTCACGGCCAGCAACGGCCGGTACAAATACCCCTGTTTCGACACCACGCTGGTGCGGGAAAACGGCGACATCCGCAGCCTGCGGCTGGAAACACAGCTCTTCGGCCATACCCCGGGCGGTCATTGGGACGTGCACCTGTACAGTTACGGTTCCGAGCGCGGATTCCCCGGTCCGGTCATCCGCCGGGCGCAGGGTTTTCCCTTCAGCGCCGAACGTCAGGCCGACCAGGACCTCTTCCTTCAGGGTTCCTGGAACCAGGACTGGGGGGTGCGTTATGCCACGGCCGTTCGTTTCAAATATGCGAATAACTATACGCACTACAACACCCATCCGGAGAAAAACCCCATGGCATTGCCTTACGACCTGCATTACCGGCAGCAGTCGGCCTATCTCTCCCTGGCCCAGTCCTATGTCCTGAGCGACCCCTGGTCGGTGGATGTAAGTGCCGATTTCCAGCACAATGCGCTGGATTCCGACGTGGGGCAGTTCGTGAGGCCCCGGCGCAATACGCTTACCGCGGTGATGGCTACACGGCTGGTGTGGCCTTCTGTGCGCATGGCCGCCCATCTGGTCTATCAGGGCTCCTGGGATCATTTCGATGCTCAGCAAGCCGGCGGCTGGACGCGCGAAAACGCCTATCGGGATGCCTGGATGCCCTCTTTTAGCGTGTTTTATATTCCCTTCCGCTGGCTGGAGGCCGATGCTTTCGTAAAGCGGAGTTACCGGCTACCCTCTTTCAATGACCTTTATTACAGCCTTATGGGTAACTCCCGGCTGGAACCGGAATCGGCCTTGCAGGCAGGGGTGAATCTGCGGTTCAAAGGAGCCTCCGGCCCCTGGAGCGGTTCCCTTCACCTAAGCCCCTATTACAACCGGGTGAGCAACAAGATTGTGGCCATTCCCACCTCCTCCCAATTCCGTTGGACCATGCTCAATCTGGGGCTGGTGGACATTACCGGACTGGATGTCAAGGGAGAGGCCGGCTTCCGGCAGGGAGACTGGCATCTGGCTCTGGTGCTCCGTTACACTTTCCAGCGAGCCCTGGATCACAGCGCTCCGGACAGCGGGACCTGGGGAAATCAGATTCCGTACATCCCCCTTCATAGCGGGAACGTGGATTTCCGGCTGGATTGGAAGCAGTGGTCCCTGGCCTGGAATTCCAGTTTCTGCGGGGAGCGCTGGTCCCGCAGTGCCAATACGGCCGACTACTACCTGGCTCCCTGGAGCCTGAGCGACGTCTCCGTATCCTGGCGCTGGAAGGGGCTGCGGGCGGGCGTCCATGTCAAAAACCTGTTTAACCGGGCCTATCAGATAGTCCAGGGCTATCCCATGCCGGGCATCAATGGCTTGTTATCATTGGAATATAATTGGTGATCTTATGTTACTGAGTCTTTTATACGTTTTGATTTCCGGAATCGCCCTCCCCGTGGGGGGCATCCAGATGCAGTATCTGTGGCGCAACCAGCTGGGCGATGTGTACAGCCTGGGCCTGGGCAGTGCCGCCTGCCTGGGGGCCGCCGCCGCCACCATGAGCGGCTGGTGCTCGCTCACCGTGGGCAGTTTCATTTGCACACTGATTTGTACGCTTATTTGCTTCTTTGTCACCTTGAAAGTGAACACCCAGCAGCTCATCACCTTCGGCATTCTGTTCGGCACCTTCATTGGTTCCCTGGGTACCATCGTGGTGACTAACGCCCCCAACGGGGACCTGCTCAAGCAGTATTACCTCTGGGGTGCGGCCAACTTCCGCCTGGAGGGTGTAACCACCGGTGACATCATCTTCTCCCTGGTGCTGTTCGGCGTAGGTTTGGCCGCCGCCTTGTCTCAGGCGGGACTGCTCACGCGGCATTTCAAGGAGGAAACGGAGATTTCGGACTGGGGCAAGGCATTGCTGCTGCTGGCCATCATGTGCCTGGTTACCAGTGCCGTGAGCATCTGCGGTCCCATCGGCTTCATTTCCCTGGGCGTTCCCAATTTGAGCCGGCTCATCTGCAAGAACAAGGACATCCGTGCCCACTACCTCATCAGCAGCGCCATGGGTATTGGCCTGCTCCTGATTACCTATCTGGTGGTGCAGTATGTGAACTTCGGCATTTACCTGCCCGTAAGCGCCACCATGGCCATCCTGGCCCTGCCGCTCATGGCCATGATTTTTGTGCGCTCGCCTAAAGCACAATAAGCCACTTGTACAGGCGTTTTTGTGCTTTACACCTCCAAACTCACCCTGCCTAAAGCACATTATCCTGCTTACAAACGCGTATTTGTGCTTTAACGCCTCGTCTCGCACGACGCTATGCAAGCCATTACGCACTTTCTCCGGTTTTGCGCGTAATACGTTACATCGGGATGAAAGCTATTACGCGTTTTTTTGCGAAAACGCGTAATACGCTGCAAGAAAGTGAGGAAATGGTGCCAGGCAGGGAGGTCAGAACAGCCGGCCGTTGAATTTGTCGGCCAGGCCCTGGAGTTCGTCGGAGGTGGCGGGACGGTTGAGGGCCTCCTTGCGCTCTTTCTGGAACTGGGCCTTCAGGCGGGCGAACTGGCGTTTGGTGTCCATGGTGAAGTCTCCGCCTTCGATCCAGGCATAGTAGCCGGGCTCCGTGTTCCACACCTCGCGTGCGGTCTTGCCCTTGTGCTTGCCAAAACTGATGATGGCTTCTCCGGCGTCGTTCAGGATCAGGCGTCCGGCAAAGTCCAGGTTGCGGGTGCGGGGGCCGATCTTGGACAGGAAGTCTACGTCGTTTTTGAGCACTTCCTGCTGAAAGTCCGTGGGCTCCTGGTAACGGTCCAGCTGGGCCTTGAGCACTTCATAGGTGGCAACGGTATCGGCCTCGGCCGTGTGGGCGTTCTCGAAATCCTTTCCTCCGCAATAGAAACGGTAGGCGGCCCGCAGGTTGCGGGGCTCGAAGTGGTGATAAATGTTCTGGACATCCACCATCTTGCAGGTATGGAGATCCACCTGGTCTATGCAGTCCAGCATGGCCTGGGCCTTTTCCTTGGATTCGGCCTTGGAGAGACGCTGCTCACTGTAGGCCCGCGCCCGTTCGATTTCCTCGGAGAGAAGGGGCAGGTCGAATTTGAGGGAATTGAAACCGGCCAGGTCACTGTCCTTGAGCCACTCCATTACCTCTGGCAGTACCTCGATGAAACGGGGGCAGTTCACCAGGTCCTCGTCCTTCACACCGTTTACCTCCGATGCCTGCGGGTTCATGGGAATCTGGCAGTGATTCTCATAATCCCAGGGCTTGATTTTCCAAGTCTTGATGCGGCTCTCCCCACCGGGGAACACCTTCACGAAACTCAGCTCCACAATACCGTCGGAGGCAATATTCAATCCCGTACTCTCAATGTCAAAAAAGAGTAAAGGTCTCTCTAATTTCAATTCCATAATGTAAAGGTATTAGCATGAATTAAGGTGTCTCTTTCTGAACCTGTGCCACCCTCGGCAACATAAGAGGGAGGGGCCCACGAAGTGGGAGGGGTCGCGAAGCGACGGTTCAGAAAGAGACACCTTAATTCTGCAATTCTATTGGATCATAATGGGCATCAGGATGCCGCACACCTTTTCGGTCTCGGCCTCTTCCTCGGCGGGGAGGATGAGGGCGGCGCGACGGGCATCGGCAAACTTGATGACCAGGCCGTTGCAACCCATGTTGGAGAGAATCTCGGTGAGGAACGTGCTCTTGAAGCCGATGGTGAGTTCGTCTCCGGCGTAGTTGCAGGACACCTTTTCATAGGCGGCCAGGGCAAAGCCCAGGTCCTGGGCGCTGATTTCCAGCTGGCCTTCCTTGAGGGTGAACTTGATGTGGTTGGAGGCCTTGTTGGCGCACACGGCCACGCGCTTGACGGTGTTCAGCAGGAGCTGACGGTCTATCTGCAGCACGTTGGAGTTGTTCATGGGGATGACATCCCGGTACTTGGGATATTTGCCCACCACCAGACGGCACACCATGGTGGTGCTGCCGAAGGTGAACTGCGCGGTGGCGCTGTCGAAGGCAATCTCCACATTTTCCACATCCTTGCCGATGATGGAACGCAGCACGCCGGCCGGTTTCTTGTGCAGGATGAAGGAGGCTTTCTCGGAGGCCTTCACGTCCTTGGTGGTATAGCAGATGAGCTTATGGGAATCTGAAGCCACCAGGGTGGTGCTGGCGGTGTCAATGTCGAAGAAGATACCGTTCATGGCCGGACGGATTTCGTCGTCGGCGGTGGCGTACACGGTGCTCTGGATACCGTCCACCAGGCTCTGGGCGGGAAATTCAACCTTGAGGGCGTCGGGACCGGTGGTCTTGATCTCCGGATAATCGTCGGCCGGGAAATAAGGCAGGGCCGAATTACCGCTGGCCCAGCTGCACTCGAAGGAGCTGTCGCTCACGGTCTTGATGCCAACCGGCTGGTCCGGCAACTCTTTCAGCAGATCAATCATGTGACGGGCGGGAACGGCGATGGCACCGTCCTGCTGGGCCACTTCTACCTCGATGCTGGTGCGCAGCGTAAGGTCTGAGTCCGAAGCCGTGATTTCCAATTTGCCGTCCTTAAGGACAAAGAGGAAATTCTCCAGGATGGGCAGCGGAGACTTGGACGGAATGGCCTTGGAAACATCCATCAGGGCCTTCAGAAGATTGGTGCTGGAAATGGTCAGATTCATATAGCGTCTTTATTAATTATCAAAGCATACAAATATAAGCATTTTCTGTCAAAAACCATTACGCTTTGGGAAAAAGAGGTGCCCGGTCGGGTGTCTCATCCCCTTGGGAATCGGCTAGTTGGCTAACTAATTGATTACCAGACTGATAAGCGCTACGCATAGCGCCGCCGCGCCGGCTACATCCTTTCCGGAAGTTCGATGCCCAGCAGGGCCATGGCGCTGCGCAAGGTGCGGGCCATCACGGCGATGAGTTCCAGACGGTACTTCAGGACGGCCAGGTTCTCCTCCTTGAGGATGGGGGTCTCGTGGTAGTACTGGTTGAACTCCTTGGCCAGGTCGTAGGCGTAGTTGGCGATGACGGCGGGGCTGAGGGCAGCGCCGGCTTCGGCCACCTTGGCCGGATACAGGGAAAGCAGTTGCGTGAGGCGGATTTCCTTTGCCGAGGGCTCTACGGAGGCGTTCACATCGGCCGGGCCGAAGCTCACGCTGGCCTTGCGCAGGATGCTGCAGATACGCGCGTGGGTGTACTGGATGAAGGGGCCGGTGTTGCCGTTGAAGTCGATGGATTCCTTGGGATTGAAGAGCATGGTTTTCTTGGGATCCACCTTGATGATGAAATACTTCAGGGCGCCCAGGCCGATCATATGATACAGCCGATCCTTCTCTTCGGCGGAAATATCGGCCAGCTTGCCGCTTTCCTCGGAGGTCTTTTTGGCTTCCTCGTACATGCTCTGGATGAGGTCGTCGGCATCCACTACCGTACCCTCGCGGGACTTCATCTTGCCCTCGGGCAGCTCCACCATGCCGTAGGACAGGTGGTAGATGCGCTGCGCCCATTCAAAGCCCAGTTTGCCCAGGATGAGCTTGAGCACCTGGAAATGGTAGTCCTGCTCGTTACCCACCACATATACGTGGGAATCCAGGTTGAAGTTGGCGAAGCGGCGCTCGGCGGTACCCAGGTCCTGGGTGATGTATACGGAGGTACCGTCACCACGGAGCACCAGCTTGCGGTCCAGGCCGTCGGCGGTGAGGTCGCACCACACGCTGCCGTCGGGGTCCTTCACAAAGACACCCTCGGCCAGGCCTTTCTGCACCAGTTCCTTGCCCAGGAGATAGGTCTCGCTCTCGTGGTCCACCTGATCGAAGGTGATGCCCAGGGCGGAGTAGGTTTGGTCGAAACCCTTGTACACCCAGCCGTTCATCATGGACCAGAGTTCCCGCACATGCGGGTCTCCGGCTTCCCAGTCCACCAGCATCTGATGGACCTCATTGATTACCTCAGGGTGCTCCTTTTCCAGCTTGGCATAGGCCACATAGCAGTCTCCCACCAGGTGGTCGCCTTTCTTGCCGGTGCTCTCCGGCGTGGCGCCGTCGAACAGTTTTTCCCAGGCGTACATGCTCTTGCAGATGTGCACGCCGCGATCGTTCACGATGGTGCTCTTGATGACGGTGTTACCGCAGGCCTTGAGGATGCGGGATACGCTGTCTCCCAGCAGGTTGTTGCGGATATGACCCAGGTGAAGGGGCTTGTTGGTGTTGGGGGAAGAGAACTCCACCATGATGCGCTTGCCGGTATCGGGAAGCTGGCCGAAGCTGTCATCGGCCGCAATGGCCTGCAGGTTCTCGCTCCAGTACACCGGGCTGAACGACAGGTTCAGGAAGCCCTTCACGCTGTTGAAGGCGGCAATCTCCGGCACGTTGGCCACCAGCCACTCTCCTATGGCGTTTCCCGTTGCATCGGGAGCCTGGTGCGTGATTTTCAAGAGCGGGAAGGTGACCAGGGTATAATCACCCTCGAACTCCTTGCGGGTAACAGAAACCTGAAGTGACGTTTCCGCCACTTCAGTTCCGTAAACAGCTTGTATGGCCGCTGCGGCCTTTTGCTGAATAAAGCTCTCGGCACTCATTATCCCAGGTAGCTCTTAAGAAGTTTGCTGCGGGACGGGCTCTTGAGGCGGCGGATGGCCTTCTCCTTGATTTGGCGCACGCGCTCACGGGTGAGGCCGAAACGCTCTCCAATCTCCTCCAGGGTCATTTCCTGACAGCCGATGCCGAAGAAGGACTTGATGATCTCTCGCTCGCGGTCCGTCAGGGTGCTGAGGGCACGCTCAATCTCTGTATTGAGGCTTTCGTTCACCAGTCCGCGGTCGGCCGACGGGGAGTCGTCGTTGGGGATGACGTCCAGCAGGCTGTTGTCCTCTCCTTCCACGAAGGGAGCGTCCACGCTCACATGGCGGCTGCCCACACGCAGGGTATCGGAAATCTTGTCCTTGGGGACGTCGATCATCTCCGACAGTTCCTCGTTGGTAGGCTGGCGTTCGTTCTCCTGTTCGAAACGGGTGAGGGCCTTGTTGATCTTGTTCAGGGAACCCACCTGGTTCAGGGGAAGACGTACGATACGGCTCTGCTCTGCGAGGGCCTGCAGAATGCTCTGGCGAATCCACCACACGGCATAGGAGATGAACTTGAAGCCACGGGTTTCGTCAAATTTTTCGGCGGCTTTGATCAGGCCCAGGTTGCCCTCGTTGATGAGGTCCGGAAGGCTGAGGCCCTGGTTCTGGTACTGCTTGGCCACGGACACCACGAAGCGCAGATTGGCGCGGGTGAGTTTCTCCAGGGCTTCCTGGTCTCCTTTACGGATACGCTGAGCCAGTTCAACTTCTTCGTCCGGGGTAACCAGCTCTTCTCGGCCGATTTCCTGCAGGTACTTGTCCAGCGACGCGCTTTCGCGGTTGGTGATGGACTTGGTGATTTTTAATTGCCTCATTACTAAAACGTTACGGTTATTCTACTTATCTGCCGAAGCCGAAGTAGAAAGTCCGTCCGTTCTGGTCCACGCCCTCGATGTAAATGGCGCGGGAAGCTTTCTTAGCCTTGGCTACGACATCTTCCGGTTTTGAAACGGCCTCACCGTTCACGTAGACAATGATGCTGCCTGCCTGGGCGCCTGCTTCGGCCATCTTTCCGCTGGCAAGGGAAACGATCTCCACACCGCCCTTAAGCCCTCTGGCCTTGAGCGTTTCGGGATTCGCTGCCTTGAGACGGGCGCCGTAGAAAGCGATGGTTCCGTCTGCATCCGCTTCGCCGTTCTGCAGGTTGGAGCTCTGGAACACCACGCTCACTTCCTGCTGCTTGCCTTCACGGATGAAGGTGACGGTAGCTTTGTCGCCGGGGTGATAGTTGCCGACCTTGGCCTGTACGGAAGAAGCGTCCGTGATCTTCTGGCCGTCGATGGCCACGATGACGTCGTTCTTCTTGAGACCGGCTTTGTCGGCCGCACTTCCCTTCAAAACCTCGTTAATATATACGCCGGACACTGCGGAAAGTTTCATTTCGTCGGCAAACTTTTTATCCACGGTTCCCATGGAAATGCCCAGGACCGCGCGCTTGACGGAGCCGAAGTCCATCAGGTCCTCGGCCACACGCTTGACGATGTTCACGGGCACGGCGAAGGAATAACCGGTGTAGGATCCGGTCTGGGAGACGATGGCGGTGTTGATGCCCACCAGTTCACCTTTCTTGTTCACCAGGGCGCCGCCGGAGTTGCCGGGGTTCACTGCGGCGTCGGTCTGGATGAAGGACTCGATCTTGAACTCACCGGAATAGTCGGGCATGCTGCGGCCCTTGGCGCTCACGATACCGGCGGTGATGGTGCTGCGCAGCTGGGCGCCCAGCGGCGAGCCGATGGCCAGCACCCATTCTCCCAGGCGCAGTTTGTCGCTGTCTCCCATGGGGATGGTGGGAAGGCCGGTGGCATCCACCTTGATGATGGCCACGTCGGTAACAGGGTCCGTGCCCACGATGGTGGCGTCGTACTGCTGGTTATTGTTAAGGGTTACGGTGATTTTGGTGGCACCGTTCACCACATGGTTGTTGGTGACGATATAACCGTCGGGGCGGATGATGACGCCGCTGCCGCTCCCCTTCTGCTCCCGGGACTGCGGCTGGCCGTATTCATCTCCGAAGAAGAAACGGAAGAACGGGTCGTTCAGCTGATACTGCTGGCGCACCGTCACTTCTACATATACGACGGCTTCCACGGCGCTCTCGGCCGCATAGGTGAAGTCCGGATAATCGGTGTCTGCCAAATTGACAGTGCGGTATTCCACCGCGTTGCCGGCGGCGTCCTTGACGATGGTTGTGGTGGAAGGTTCGGGTTGGGTTGCTTTCACTACGGCGTAAGCGGTGATTCCACCGGCCACGACGGAAAGCAGTACAGTCAAAAATCCTTTTTTCATGATATGGAGTATTTAATATTTTTCCGGCAGGGGTATTTTTCAAAAGGTATGCCAAGGAGGACGTAGGACAGAATGGATTTTTTTGTTACCTTTGTAGATACTACAAGCACTGAGGCTATGATACACCTTCTTGAAAATATATCCCCTGCGCTCTTTTCCTGGATAGTCCTGGCTTTTATGCTGGTCTATTTCCTGGCCACCGCGCTCATCATCAGGAATAATCCCAAGCGGCTTTGGATTCCCGCCACGCTGCTGCTCCTGCTGTCCACGGCCCTCTATTCATCGGCCTACTGGGCGGGCGGTGCCAGGACGGTGTTCTCCAACCTGTACATGTCCCTCACCGCGGCCATAGACCTGTTCCTGTTCAAGATGAACTCTACCTATGGCCGCTTCACAGACCTGTTCTACCTCAAGCCCGGCGGTGCCGATGATCCCCTGGTGCTCAACCGCCTGGTGCTGCTGGTGGGCCTGTACCTGTGCAGCATCTGGACCACGTCCATCATGGTGATGCACTTCTTTGCCCGCCGTCTGGTGAGCCGCATCTCCCTGGCCTGGGCCTGGTTCCGCAAGAAAGGAAACGGCATCCATCTGTTCGTGGGCATCAATCCCAAGTCCATGGCGCTGGCCAAGAGCCTGGCCAAAGGGGAGAAAGTGGTTTTCGTAGACCTTCCCTCACCGGAACTGCTGCCCGACAAACTGTCCCTTACCCAGATTTTCAAAGGCGTCCGTTCCGGGTCCGACCAAAGCGTGAGGATGAAGGAAGTGCGCCAGGACGCCGTGGTGCTCAAAGCCCGCAAACCCCTGGACCAGTGCACAGAAGAAGACCTTTTCAAAGACCTGGGCCTGGGGCTTCTGAAACGCTGGGCACAGAACCCGCAAACCGTCATCTACCTCATTTCCGGCTGGTATCCCAGCAATGTGGACGCCCTTCAGAAACTGTATAAATACCCCGCCCAAATCTATTGCCATGCCAAGCGGGAGGGTCTTGCCCTTCGCCTGGAACTCATCGAGAGCCAGCATGTGCACATCATAGACTCTTCCTTCCTGGCCACCAAGGCCCTCAAAGGCAGGGAGGAGCTGTATCCCATCAACTTCATGAATGTTGCCAAGGGACCCGACGACCAGCCGCTGGGTTATGTGGAAGGCAGTTTCGACGCCCTGGTGTGCGGCTTTGGAGAGGCCGGTCAGGGCATGCTGTCCTTCCTGTATGAATTCGGTGCATTCCCCGACAAAGACAAGCAGCCCAACCAGTTCCACTGCACGGTTGTGGACAACAGGATGGAATACAAGGAGGGAGAATTCCGCCTGAACCATCCCGGCCTGGAGCTGGACCGCGTGAGCTTTGTCAAGGACAGCGTGGGCAGCGAGTCCTTCTGGGAACGGCTGGGCAAGATGATCCGGGACCTCAATTACGTGTTCATCAACATCGGCACCGATGCCGAGAACCTCAAATACACCTTCGACATCCTGGAGTTCGCCTTCCGCAACCGGGAGAACATGGACAAGATCCTCATCGTGGTCAAGCTGGACCATCCGGCCGCGCATCAGGACCTCATCGGCTTCTTCAACAGCAATTACGGCGGCAAGAACGTCATCCGTTCCATCGGAGACATCGACCGCACCTGGACCTGGAACAACATCAGCGGGGCCGATTTCCGCCACGACGCCCAGACCTTCTACGCAGCCTATGCCCAGGCCACCGACTCCCCCGTCACCTGGGAGGAACGGGAAAAACAGATCATGGCCAAACCGGTTTCCGACCTGGCCAAAAAACTGGAACTGCAGCGTAAGATGGGGCAGGACTTCATCAACCATTTCCACACGCGGGTAAAGGCTCACCTGTGCCCGGAACGCCTGTGGAAAGATCCTTCCATTGCCGCCAATATCCCGCTGGGAATGGTTAATGACCAACACTTTACGGGTAACGACCCAGAGGCCGCCGCCGTGCTGGATTACCTGGCCGTGGGAGAACATCTGCGCTGGAAGGCTTCCCATGAAATCAACGGCTACCGCCTGGGGCCCAAGAAGCAGGAAGACCTTAAAACCCACACCGACATCGTTCCCTACGAAGCCTTGTCCGAGCAAGTGAAGCACTACGACTGGATTGTAGTGAAAACATCCCTGGAACTGCTGGGGAAATAGCTGACGTCATGCCCGGTCGGAGCCGGGCATGACGATGAGGGGCCGGGCATCCCCGGCTGAACCTGTTCCATCAGGTTGGTGAAGTCCATGTACTTGTCGGATGAGAAAACCTCGTTCCGGGTATCTACCGTTGCCGTGGCGTATTTGTTCTCCAGCTGGAATACCCCGTCGTTTCCGCTCCAGGTCACCCCCAGGCTGCTCCCCGGCAGCATCAGCGTCTGGAAATCGGCTGCGGAAACATAGGGAATGTGGGGCATATCCTCATAGAACCGGATGAGGAGGTTCCCGTCGGCCACTCCGTCCCGCAGGACAGGCATCGACTTCAGCGTGAAAGCAGTCAGGTCCTTCTGATCCGGAACGAATGCGGAGCCGGCGGGCTCCAGATTCTTGCGGTTGCAGGCTACAAGCAAAACGGTCGCCAGCAGGCAGCAGATAGCGGAAACTTTCTTCATAACTTTTTGAGTATGGTTTTGAGGATGGCTTCCATCTTGTCCGATGTTTCCAGGGGGAAGCCGAATGCGGCCACCTTGTAGGTGGGGGCCTCATACCAGGTGGCGGCAGGGATAAGGGTGCCCTGGTATCGCATGATGATCTTGGTTTTGCCGGAGGCGGGTTTGATGCCGTCGGCATTTTCCACGCGGTAAACGGTGGGGGACCACTCCCTGTTATAGGTAATGGCGGGAAGGCTGCTGCCGCGGGCGGGCATCACCTTGCCGGTGTTGTCTCCAAAGTTAGTGAGCCATTCGTAGCCCAGTACGCTTTTCACAAAGTCCCGGGTGCTTTCCGGGGCTTTCTCCACACCCTGATACACGTGGTCCCAGGCATCGGTGCCGATGTAGGCGCCGGAAATGAGCACATTCCCGCCAGCCTGGGTAAAGCGTGAAAGGGCGGTCTGGAGGGAATCCGTAAATACGGAATAGCGGTCCGGGACGGCACCGCGGCCGATGCGGGTGGTGAGCTGTTTTCCGCAGATGATATCGGCCGCAAAGGCGTCACCGTTGCCGTGGAAGGCCTCGGCGCTGCTGGATTCCACCGCAAAGCCGCTGTGCAGGATGGCGCGGCCGTGACGGGCCGTGAAATCGAAGTCGTTACCCGCGATGATGCTGCCGGCCATATCGGTGAAGCAGCCGCCGAATCCGGGGTTGTCGTCGTCCTGCCACTCCTGGGAACGGTCGAACTGATTCACGCTGCCGGCATACAGCAGATCCTTGCCCCACGGCACGCCGCTGTCCAGGTCCTCGGTGAAGCCGGCCATTTGCGGGGTATCAAACCACGCGGGGGCCGATACCCGGGTGAAATTGTTCACCACCGTCACCTTGCGGGCGTTCCTGGAAGGGAATCCGGCGCAGAGGACCTCCGAGGGGAAGCTTTCTCCGCCGCCGTTGCAGGCCGTGACCTTGAAGCTGTACAGGTGACCTTCTTCCAGGTTGATGCTCACTGAAGTGCCGTTCACCTGATATCCCTGGTCGAAGCCGCCGTCTCCCACACGGGTGTACACCCTGTAGTAGGCGGGTTTTGCCGTGGGCTCCAGGGGGTCTTCTGTGGGCTGCCAGGAAAGTTGTGCCTTCCCGTTCACCAGGGAGACGCTGAAAGCATGCACGGGCATCGGCTGCACGGCGTATTCGCAACCGTACCGGGCGCTCAGGTACTTGAGGATGCCCTTGTATACGGAACGGGCGACGTCGAAGCGGAACTGCGGATCCAGGCCGTAGCGCATGTCGGCAAAGTTGAGGTGGGAGAGGAGTTCCAGCAGCATGGCGGGCACGTTGGGCGTGCGGCTCTCGCTGTAGGAACGGTCCCACAGCTGGCGGCGCATCCAGAGGGGCTCGTACAGCGCCCGGATGTCGTCCACCACCTGCGTCTGGACCAGGTCGCACAGCAGGCGGCTGCTCATGCGGTCCTCGCCGTCGGGGAACCTGGTCTGTCCCTTGTTGGTGCGGGTATAGATGGCCAGGGTGCCCACGATGGAATCGTTGGGCGTAACGCCGGCATCGCTGTGCCAGGCCAGTGAAAGGTCAATGGGGATGCGGCGTCCGGGATCGGAGGGGTTCACGCGGGAACCGCCGGTGAGTTCCTGCACCCATCGGCCACGTCCGGCGTAATCCTTGGTATAGTCGTCCTTCCAGTCGTCAAATAACTGGGCGTCTATTCCGGCGTACTGCATGTTGTACAAGGCCCCCTCCACGAAGGCGGGCTTGCCGGAGATGCTGCCGCCGCGTTCCACCTTGCCCATTCCACCGCCGAAGCGGACGGCATCGGCCGATACCAGCCCGGCCGAAGAGCTGCGCGTGGTGAGTTCCACATAGCCGTCGTTCCCCTTGGCGAAGGGGAAGGTGCCCAGGTATACCCAGGTGCCGCCGCCCATCTGCTGGTTCACGTGCAGGGTGCGTTCTCCACCCAGGAAATGCACCGTATACCGGGCGTCGGTGGTGCTGTTCTGGAAACTCTTATAGGAAATGTATACGGCGTATTCCCCTTTCTCGGGGATGTCGGGACGCCAGAAAATGCGGGCGGGGTCCTTTTTGTCACCGGTCACGGCATCGGCCATCCGGGCCGATCCCATGGTGAAGGGATTCTCCCGCTCATGGTAGATTTCCTGGGCATCGGCAAATCCCACACCGGCGTCGGACCACTGGCCTTTCTCGCTGTATCTGCCCTTGCGGCGCACGCCTTTTTCCCGCGGTCCATCGAAGGCTTCGTCGTTGTCGCACACCACCTCGTTCATCTGAGGGTCGCGTTCCCGGGGGCACAGGATTACCGCGCCGGCATTCTCCAGCATGGGCATCAGGAAGGGAACCACGTAGCTTTGCGTGAAGACGTCCTCGATGGTGCGGTGGTTGGGGGAGCGCTGCCATTCCCAGCGGTCGTTCTCGGCCTCCCAATAATAGCCGTGGCTCTGCCACAGTGCTATATGGCGGCCGCTCAGGCCCAGGGGCCAGAAATCGTTTCCACGCACCAGGGCTGGTGTTTTGTCCCGCAGGTCCGTGGTCCGGAATTCCGTTCCTATGGGTTTGCCGCTGGTGCCGGGAATGGGCATCTCCAAATCCTTGATGGACTGTTTTCCGGCATACAGATTGCCCAGGGCACGTCCGCGCAAGGCAGTTTTGGACAGCTCGTCCACCTGCGAGCGGAACCATGCGGCGTCTCCGCTGCGCCAGGGGAAGGCCGCCAGATTGGTGGAGAAATACAGGTCTACGCTCTTTCCTCTCACCAGGGCTTTGTCCACCTTGAAGGCCGATGTCACCCCTGTGCGGCGCTTAAGGCGTTGCTGGAGGGAGTCCACCACGGTAGCGAAGTCCCGGGACCGGGGATTCTGGGCCTCCAGGTTAAGACCGGCGGCCACAAGGAGAAGTATGAGGAAGAGACGTTTCATTTTTTCTGTTTGCGGATGTCCCACCAGGTGACCAAAAGGGAGCTCAGGACCAGGGCCGTTACATCGGCCGCCAGGTCCAGGGGGTCTCCGCTCCTGTAGTCGGTGAGGTGGGCCTGGCCCCACTCGGTGCCGATGGCCAGCAGCACGCCTATTACCAGCGTGATGCCCACGAAGGCGAGGGTTTTGGGAACGGTGTCCGTGTACTGGTCAAAGGCCAGGAAGGCCAGGATGGGGAAGGGGAAGAACATGCAAAAGTGCACCAGTTTGTCGGACGGAATGCCCAGAAAACTCCATTCCACGGACGGTGCGTTGTCAAAACGGCCGAAGCAAAGGAACAGCACCCCCGCGATGTACAGGAGGAAGAGGATGCGGAACAGTATTTTCTGGTTGTGCGTCACAGGGCCTGCATGTCGTTGAGTTTCTTGTAATAACCGTCCAGGGCGATGAGTTCCTCATGTTTGCCCCGCTCCACAATACGGCCTTCGTGCATCACGATGATTTCGTCGGCGTTCTTGATGGTAGAGAGCCGATGGGCGATGGCGATGGTGGTGCGGGAGCTCATCAGGCGGTCCAGGGCGTCCTGCACCATACGTTCGCTCTCTGTATCCAGGGAAGCGGTGGCCTCGTCCAGGATGAGGATGGGCGGATTCTTGAGCACGGCGCGGGCGATGGAAAGCCGCTGGCGCTGGCCGCCGGAGAGCTTGCTGCCGCGGTCTCCGATATTGGTCTGGTAGCCTTCTTCCTTCTCCATGATGAAGTCATGGGCGTTGGCAATCTTGGCGGCGGCTATCACATCGGCCTCGGTGGCGCCTTCCACGCCGAAGGCTATGTTGTTGAAAACGGTGTCGTTGAACAGGATGGGCTCCTGGTTCACGTTGCCCATGAGGGCGCGCAGGTCCTTCACGTTCACTTCCCGGATATCCTTTCCATCCAGAGTGATGCGGCCGCCGGTCACATCCCAGAAACGCGGAATCAGGTCCACCAGGGTGGATTTTCCGGCGCCCGATTCTCCCACGATGGCAATCATTTTGCCGCGGGGAATCTCCAGGTTCACATGATCCAGTATTTGCCGGTTGCCGTCGTAACTGAAGCTCACGTCCTCCAGCCTGATGCTGTGCTCGAACGCCGGCAGCGGGAGGGGATTCACGGGATCCTTGATGGGATTGTTGGCTTCCAGAATCTTGTTGATGCGCTCCATGGACGCCAGGCCCTTGCGCACGCCATAGGAGGCTTTGGACAGTTCCTTGATGGGCTCAATGACCGAGTAGAGGATGATGAGGAAGTAAATGAACGTGGGGGCGTCCATGAACTTTCCGGTGCCCAGGAGGCTCTTGCCGCCCACAATCATGGCACCGCCCACCACCAGGACAATCATGAGCATGGTGGTGCCCAGGAATTCGCTCACGGGATGGGCCAGCTGCTGGCGCATGCTCACGCGGGCCACGCGGCGGCGCATCCGGTCCGTGATGTCGTGGAACCGGCCGTGCATGGTTTTCTCGGCATTGAAAGCCTTGATCACGCGCAGGCCACCCAGGGTCTCGTCTACCTGGCTCATGGTGTCGCTCCACAGGGCCTGTGCTTCCAGAGACGTGCGTTTGAGCTGCTTGCCGATGAGCCCCATCACCCAGATGAACGCCGGGGCAAACACAATGGTGAAGATCATCATCTCCGGGCTGAGCCAGGTAAGGAAGCCGAAGTAGATGACAATGAGGATGGGATCCTTGATGAGCAGGGACAGGGAAGCGATGATGGAATTCTCCACCTCCGACACGTCTCCCGTGATGCGGGCCACGATGTCTCCCTTTCTCTCTTCTGTGAAAAAGCCGATGGGAAGGCTCAGGATTTTGTCATAGATGCGGCAGCGGATTTCCTTCACGATGCCCGTGGAAATGGGAATCATCACCGCATTGGAGCCGAAGTAGCAGCTGGTCTTGAGGGCCGTGAAGGCAATCATCACCAGGGCCAGGGAAACCAGTGTGAACACAATCCCGTGCGTGGCGGCGAAGTCCGACACGTAGTAGTAGAAGTTGTTCAGGAAGATGTCCTTCTTGGGCATGTCGGCGCCCCAGGGGATGAAACTGTACACCTGGTCGTTCACCTTGAACAGGATTTGCAGCAGCGGCACCAGCACGGCGAAGGAAAAGATGTTGAACACGGCGCTCAGGATGTTCAGCACCACCGCGGCGCCCAGGTGGCCTTTATACGGTGAGGCATACTGCCTCATGATTTTCAGGAAGTCCTTTAACATATCTTACAAAGATACGAAAAAAACTTAAAGAACCTTATCCAGGTAGCGGAAGATGAGGCGGATGCGGTCCTTGAGGACCTCGTAATCCAGGGATTCGGGGGTGTCCTGCGGCTTGTTGTTCATGAGGGTGATGCCCGACGTGAACATGACGGAAGGGATGCCGTTCTCCAGAAATACCCGCTGGTCGCTGATGCGGCGGTAGAACAGGCGGGTGAAATCCTTGCTGCCGTAATAGTCGTAGGCCAGTTCCAGGCCCAGTCCACGGTCCTGGTTGACGTTTTGCAGGGAAGGGCGGAAGCTGCCGGCTTCCTCCGAGAGCATCATCAGATAACGCGGATTCCCTTCTGTAATGGGCGCCGTAGTGCCGCCCAGCTGGTCCAGGTTCACCACCAGGGAAATCTGGGAGGCAGAAATGGGCTGGCCGGACACGGGGTCTGTCAGTTTCCCTTTCTCTATCAGGCGCCACAGTTCCTCGGCCCCGGCCTGGTTCTTTTCCTTGGCATCCAGCGCTACCACAAGAAGGCCTTTGCCGTACATCTTGTGGCAGGTGTTCATGTGCGTAACCATCTGGGCCAGCTGCAGCAGGGCCGCCACGCCGGAGGCATTGCTGTCGGCCCCGGGATAGAAGTTGCCGTTGAGCATGCCCAGGTTGTCGTAGTGGGCCATGAGGATAACGTAACGGGTGGGGATAGTACTGCCGGGAATGAGGCCGATGATATTGCGGGCCAGGCCTTCGGACGTGTTGAAACCGTGCATCCAGGCGCCTGTGAGGGGTTTGAGGCCCAGGACACGGAACTGTCCCAGCAGCCAGTAGGCGGCGTTGCGGGCGCCGTCGGTGCCGGTGGCCCGGCCGCCCAGGGATTCCGAGCAAAGGTATTCCACGTTGGCCTTGATGTTCTCCGTCTTGAGGACGGCGTCACCATTGACGGCCGATATGCTGTATCGTTGTCCCCAGGCCGGAAGCTCCAGCAGCAGGAAACTTATGATAAATAATTTTAGTATCTTTGTCATTTGGTGCGAAATTAGCTATTTCGTAGCTGATATGAAAATTTTTTTAATGAAAAACCACCTTCGCTTCTGTCTTGTCTGCCTTGCCCTGCTGCTGCCGCTGTGCGCCCGGGCCCAGTACGACAAAGACGTCTTCTCCTTCCGGGGCCGTACTGCCCTGCAGGACGGGCGTCTGAGCGAGGCCGTGGCCAACTTCAACATCCTGGCCCAGCTGGACACCACGGACTACTGGACCTTCTTCTACCGGGGTATCGCCAAGTACAATCTGGGAGATATCCGTGGGGCAAGGGCCGATTTCTCCACGGCCGTACGCCTCAATCCCGTGTTCACGTCGGGTTACCATTATCGTGCCATCACCGAGAGCCGCACCGGCAATTACGACGCCGCCTTGGCCGACCTTCAGCGGGCCATCGAACTGAGGCCCGGTTCTTCCGGCCTGTATTTCACCCGCGGCGTCACCTTTTTCCTGAGCCGGCAGTTCGAGCGTGCCGTCCAGGACTTCGACAAATACATCCGCCAGGAGCCCAAGGATCCCTCCTCCTACCTCAACCGCGGCGCCTCCTACCTGTTTTTGGGAGATTCCCTTAAGGCTCTGGAGGACTATAACCGCGCCATCAAGCTGGACCGTTTCGAGCCCGAAGGATACATCCGCCGCGGCGCCCTTAAGGCCGCCCGCAAGCAGTACGACGAATCCCTGCAGGACCTGAACAAGGCCATTGAACTGGATTCCACCACCACGCTGGCCTATTTCCAGCGCGCCCTGGTGCGCTCCGAAACCGGAGACCTTAACCAGGCCATGGAGGACCTGAACAAGGTGTTGAAGTATGAACCCGGCAACGCCCTCACCCTGTACAACCGCAGCCTGCTCAGCGCCCAGGTGGGAGATTACGAAGGCGCTTTGTCCGACATGGACCGCGTGATCGCCATCAATCCCGGCAACGTGCTGGCCTACTTCAACCGCGCCGGCTTCTTCATCGAGATGCAGCGCTGGGACGACGCCCTGGCCGATTATAACAAAGCCATCGAGCTGTATCCGGACTTTGCCAAGGCCTATATGAACCGCGCCTACGTAGAGCTGCAGATGGGCATGAAACGTGCGTCCAAGGAGGACTACCGCATAGCGCGCGCCAAGGTAGCCGAGTACGAGAAGGCCACGTCGGGCGGGGCCGATTTCTCCGACACCACCCGCAAATACAGCAGCCTGCTGGCCCTGGATGCCGATTTCGCCCGCAGCGGCAGCTTCGAGGACGAGATGCTGCGCCACCGCGACGTAGATATCAACCTGAAGCCGATGTACCGCTTTGCCGTGGTGGAAAACCGGGAGGTGGCCGGCAGCTATGCGCTGGAGCACCGCTACGAGAACCGTCTGCTTGACTCTTACATAGCCTCCTCGCCGCTGCCCCTCACCGTGACCAACGAAGCTTCGGCCGTTCCGGTGACATCGGCCGTGCTGGCCCAGAAGGTGGATGATCCCTTCTTCAAGGGCTTGCAGGAGGTGGGCCTCAAACAGTATTCGGCCGCCCTGCAGGACTTCTCCACGGCAGTCGAGGCCGATGACAACAACCCTTATGCCGCCTACTACAAGGCCTTCTACCTGATGAACAGGGGCGCGCTGAGGGCCGAGATGATCGAGTTCATCGCCTCCTTCGAGTCCAACGTGCAAACCCTCACCATGGACGACAAAGGCAACACCCGCGCCCGGGTGCGGGAGCAGGTGAGCCGGGAATACGACTATTCCGAAGCCCTGGCCGATACCGAGGCCGCGGCCGCCATCCTGCCTTCCCTGCCATATATCCAGTTTAACCTGGGCAACCTGTATTGCCTGAGCTCCCGCTTTGTGCAGGCCATCGAAAGCTACGACAAAGCCATCAAACTGTATCCCTGGATGGGCAGCGCCTACTTCAACCGCGGCCTGGTGCTCATTTATCTAAAGGACAAGGAGAAGGGTTGCATAGACCTTTCCCGCGCCGGAGAACTGGGCGTGGACGGAGCCTATGGAGTTATCTCCCGCTACTGTGACAAGGAGGACCGGCCGTGATGCGCTTCGTGAGTTTTTCCAGCGGCAGCTGCGGCAACTGTTATCTGCTCCTGGGGCCGCATTCCGGCATCATGATAGACGCCGGGGTGGGCATCCGCCGGGTAAAGAAGGAGCTGGAGGCCCTGCATTTGGGATATGACAGCATATCGGCCATCCTGGTCACCCATGACCACGGGGATCACATCCGCTCCCTGGGCTCTTTCTGCAAACGCGTGCAGGCGCCGGTCTGGACCACCCAGACCATCCATGAAGCCCTGCTGTGGCATCCTTTCACCCGCGACTGGATTGGCCCCTGCCGGCAGGACCTGCAGTCCGGCGTTTGGAATCCCGTTACCGAAGACTTTGACGTACAGTACTTTGTGGTGCCGCACGACGCCACCCAGTGTGTGGGTTATGCCATCCGCTGCGCCGACGAACTGTTTGTGCTGATGACCGACATGGGCCACGCCACGCCCGAGGCCCTGGACTGGGCATCCCGCGCCACCACCGTGGTGGTGGAATCCAATTACGACATGGATATGCTGCTGGGAGGAGATTATCCCCAGGTGCTCAAGGACCGCATTTCCCACGGCATCGGCCACCTGTCCAACGATGCCTGCGCCCAGGCCATCACCCGGTTCCTGCACCCGGGCCTGCGCAATATCTTCCTGTGCCACCTGAGCGGCAACAACAACACCCCCGAACTGGCCTATGCATCGGCCCAGGCCGCTCTGGAAGCCGCCGGTGTAGAGCCCTGCACCATCGCCCTTCGCGTTTTGAAGCGTGGCATCGCCTCGCCGCTGCTGGTGCTGTAGTATTGTAATATCAATCCGTTATGCCTATGAAGACCTTATTCCACCTCCTGGCCGCTTTGATAGCGTTGACCGCAGCGGCGCCCGTGAATGCGCAGGTGCTGGAGTCCGAGACGGTTCATTTTCAGCCGCCCCGGGTGCCGGAAAAGATTGTTTTTGCCGGGCAGACATACCGTTTTGACAGGCCGGACCTGTATGAGAGGATGGACCGCGAGTGCATCACGTTCACGTACAGCCATACCAATTCCACGCTCATGCTCAAGCGGGCCGAAAGAGTTTTCTCCCAGGTGGTGCCCATCCTCAGGAAAAACGGCGTTCCCGAGGACCTCAAGTACCTCATGGCCATCGAGAGCAACCTGGATCCCACAGCGGTGTCATCGGCCGGGGCCCGCGGCTTGTGGCAGTTTATGAAGGCCACCGGCCGAAGCTATGGCCTGGAAGTGAACGACGAAGTGGATGAGCGCTACCATATTGCCAAGGCTACCGAGGCCGCCTGCAAATACCTGAAGGAAGCCTATGAGAAATACGGGGACTGGATGACCGTGGCCGCCAGCTACAATGCGGGTCAGGGCGGCATCTCCCAGCGGATAGAAGCCCAGCAGCAGGACCGCGCCATGGACCTGTTGCTCCCGGCCGAGACCTCCCGCTACATGTTCCGCATCCTCACGGCCAAATACTTCTTCGAGCACCCGGAGGCCTTCGGCTATCAGCTGGAAGCGTTTTCTTCCTACCAGTACAAGGCTCCCCGCAAGACCGTGGAGGTAAGTGAACCCATCCCCAGCCTGGTGGAATTCGCCAAGGAGCACGGCACCAGCTATTTCCTCTTAAGGGAGGCCAACCTCTGGCTGAGATCCGACCATCTCACCAACAAGTCCGGAAAGACCTACCGGATTGTTATTCCGTAAAGTACCCCGGCACATCGCCGCGGTCGATGAGTTCCCGTAATACGCCCAGATAGCTGTCTTCGGCAGTGCCGAAGGCGGCGCGTAACTGCAGCAGCGTATAGGAACCGCCGCGGTCATCGATCCAGGCCTTGAGACGGGCGGCCAGGTCCAGTGGTTTGGCGGCCCCGCTGCGGCACAGGTCGCATTTGCCGCAGGGCTTGGAGTCCTCCTGGCCGAAGTAGCGCAGCAGGAACTGCGAACGGCACTCGTCCTCCTCTTCCACGTAGTCCACCATGGTTTGAACGCGCTCCCTGTAGGTGCTGCGAAGCATTTTGTAACGCTGGGGGCTCAGTTGCACATTGCCGGGCCGCAGACGGTCATGCTGGATGTAGAGAACCGTGGCATGGTCGGCCGGAATATAGCGTACCACATGGTTCACGCTCAGCTGGTACAGCAGCTGCCTTAATCCGGCCACGGAGACCCCGCAGCGGGCAGCCACGGCTTCCTCGTCAATGGGTACGGGATAGGAGAAAATGCCTGTGTACATGCGCATGAGCACTTCCAGCGCAGTGGCCATGGCGGGATCTGGCAGCTCTACCGAATACAGCGCCTGCCGGTCCACGTCTATGCGGATACGGGTCTGGATGTCCATGTCCTCGGCCAGCGTCCAGTGGCCTTCCCGTTCCAGGTACTTGATGGCGTAATAGGTGGGCGACTGCTGCAGTTTGTACTGCTTGCAGAAAGCCGCCAGATCAAATTTGAGCATCCGGCCCATGCCGGTATCGTAGGGGATCTCAAAGAAGATATGGACCCTGTGGTAGATGTCCTCTATATATTCCAGCGTGGGAAAGGATACCTGCTCCAGCTGGGAAAGCCGTGTTTTGTCCGTGCCATTCCACAGCAACACGGCATAGGACTCCAGCCCATCTCGGCCGGCGCGTCCCGCTTCCTGGAAGTAAGCCTCGGGGCTGTCGGGGACATCGGCATGCACCACAAAACGCACGTCGGGCTTGTCGATGCCCATGCCGAAAGCGTTGGTGCACACCATCACGCGGGTGCGTCCGGCCTTCCATTCCTCCTGGCGGTCGGCGCGCGTCTGTGCTCCCAGACCGGCGTGGTAGAAGGAGGCCGATATTCCCGCCGACCGCAGTGATTCGGCCATTTCCTGAGCCCGGTTGCGGCTGCGCACATACACGATGCCGCTGCCCGGAACGCCGTCGCAGATGCTTCGGATCTGGCCGATCTTATCCTGCGTCTTGCGCACAATGTAGCTGAGGTTGGACCGCTCGAAGCCGGACTGCAGCAGGTTGGGTTCCTTGAAGCCCAGGCGGTCCATGATATCCTGCGCCACCAGCGGCGTGGCTGTGGCGGTGAGGGCGATGACGGGAGCATCTATCCGCTTGCGGATTTGGCCGATCTCCAGATAATTGGGCCGGAAATCATATCCCCACTGGGAGATGCAGTGGGCTTCGTCCACTACGATAAATGATATATTGAGGACGTCCAGATAGGACTGGAAGAGGTCTGTGTGCAGACGCTCCGGACTCAGGTACAGGAACTTGAAATCCCCATAAGCGGCATTGTTGAGTGCCAGGTCCACCTCCCGCCGGCTCATGCCCGCATGGATGGCCAACGCCTTGACACCCCGCGCCTGGAGGTTCTGCACCTGGTCCTTCATCAGCGCGATGAGCGGAGTGATGACCAGTGCGACGCCTTCCCGCATGAGCCCCGGCACCTGGAAGCACACGGATTTGCCGCCACCCGTCGGCAGGATGGCCAGCACGTCCCGGCCCTCCAGCGCATCCCGGATGATTTCCTCCTGCATGGGGCGGAATGCATCATAGCCCCAGTATGTCTTCAGTACCTCCAGCGGTGTCATGGCATACGAAGGTAGCGTTTTTTTATTAAAAATACATTATGCGATTCTGTGCTTCTATCGTAACCTACTAATTATCAATAATTTAGTTTTTTCTCTTGACTCCGTTTGGGATCAAGAGAAAAAACTAAGTTATTAATAATTAACGAGTTATGCCTATATCGGATAAATACCGGCACCGACAAAGTTGATGAGGGCCTGCGGCTGGATGCAGATTTGCAGGCCGCGGACGCCGGCGCTCACGTAGATGGTGTCCCAGAGAAGGGCGCTCTCGTGGATGAAGGTAGGGAAAGTTTTTTTCATGCCGATGGGACTGCAGCCGCCTCGGATGTAGCCGGTGAGGGGCAGAAGTTCCTTCACATGGATCATGGCGCAGTTCTTATTTCCCGAAATGCGGGCGGCCACCTTCAGGTCCACTTCCATGGAGCCGGGCACCACGCACACGAACAGGCCGTTTTTATCCCCGCGCAGGACCAGGGTTTTGAACACCCGGTCCAGGTCTTCCCCCAACTGCTGTGCCACATGGGAAGCTTCCAGGTGCTCCTCATCCACTTCATAGGGCACCAGTGAATAGGGAATGCCGGCGGCGTCCAGTAGCCTGGCGGCGTTTGTTTTTTGAACTTGCATGTACAAAAGTAGCAAAAAATGCTTACATTTTCCGTATCTTTGCCCCACCATGTCCACCACCAAAGACATACTGTTGTCGCAAATCCGCAACGGGGGAGTGCTGACCACCGGGCAGCGGGTAAAGCTGAGCCTGATGCTCAGTTATCCCGCTATCCTGGCGCAGCTTTCCAGCGTGATGATGCAGTACATCGACACGTCCATGGTGGGGCATCTGGGCCCGGCGGCGGGAGCCTCCATCGGCCTGGTGAGTACCTGTCTTTGGCTGATGGGCGGGTTCGGGATGGCGGCCACCAGCGGTTTTTCCGTGCAGGTGGCGCATCGCATCGGCGGCAACGATTTTAAAGGCGCGCGGGATACCCTGCGGCAGGCGTTGGTTTGTGTGCTGGCCTTCAGCGCGCTCATCGGCCTCCTGGGCGTAGCGGTATCCCAGCAGCTGCCGGTATGGCTGGGCGGTGGTCCCGACATCGTGGCCGATGCCGCCAGCTACTTCTTCATCATGTCGCTGTTCCTTCCGGCCATGTTCCTGGACTGGATGTGTGCGGCCATGCTGCAGGCCAGCGGCAACATGAAGGTGCCCAGCATCCTGAGTATCGGCATGTGCGTGATGGACGTGGCGTTCAATTACCTGTTCATCTATCGGCTGGACATGGGCGTGAAGGGGGCCGCCATCGGCAGCGGACTGGCCGAGGTCATTACCGGCATCCTCATGTTCTCCTTCCTGGCGTTCCGGTCCCGGGAACTGCGGCTCACGCAGGAGAAGGGAAGTTTCCGGCCGACGGACACCGTGGTGCGCAAAGCACTGGACATCAGCGGTCCCATGGCCTTGCAGAACGTGCTCCTGAGGGGCGGTTACATTGCCGCCACCGTCATTGTGGCGCCGCTGGGAACCATCGCCATAGCTGCCAATACCTTCGCCATCACGGCCGAGAGCCTGTGCTATATGCCCGGGGTGGGCATTGCCGATGCCGCCACCACGCTGGTGGGGCAGTCCGTGGGGGCCGGGCGCAAGGAGATGGCCCGGAGTTTTGCGTGGATTACCGCTTTCCTGGGAATGGGGGTCATGGGCTTTCTGGCCATCCTGATGTTCATTTTCTCCCCGCAGATGATGGGGCTTCTCTCCCCGGATGCGCCCGTCATAGACCTGGGAGCCCGGGTGTTGCGGATAGAGGCTTTTGCCGAGGTAGGCTACGCCGCGGCCCTGGTGATTTACGGCGCCTTTGTGGGGGCCGGTGACACCCGCTGGCCCAGCGTGATGAACTTCGGCTCCATGTGGATTGTGCGCATCATTCCCGCCATCTTCATTACGCGGGCCTATGGCCTGGTGGGGTTCTGGGTGTGCATGGCCGTGGAACTCACTTTCCGCGGCAGCCTGTTCCTCATCCGTCTGTGGCGGGGGACCTGGCTCAAAAAGGTTTAGCCTTATTGTTTTTTGAGGTATCGGATGCTCACGTATCCCGCCTGTCCGTCGATGGAGATGCGGGCAAACCCGTCCTGGACTTCGTAAACCTCTACGGTCTGTCCTTTTTTGAGGGCGCCGATCACCGACGCCTGGGTACTGGCCGCGCTCCGGATATTAAGGGAAGAAGCCGTACATTCGTAGGTCTCGGTGGCAGGCTGGACCACTTCCGTGGGGGCCGTAGAATGCATTATCCTTTGATGCTCATAAATGTTAAAGCCCGTGATGGACAGGATAATCACCAGCGTGATGATCAGCGTCCATCCGTTCCAGAAAATGAAGCGGAAACCATACATGAACAGGTTCACGCCAATCACCACCACAATGGAAATCACATACCAGCCGATGACGCCCACCACGCCCGCGAGGACGGCGGCCAGAAGGGCCATGAAGAACCCTTCTTTCACCCATACGCCAATCACATAGCCCACGCAGGAGATGACCAGCAGCACGATGGCGATGATGCTTACGATGCCCAGGACTTTCTCGGCGTGGTCGGCGAACCAGTTGCCGATATCGGCCACCCCGTCACTGAAGCGCGACCACCAGGACTCGCGATAATACGTGGTGGTACTGCCGCGGGACGGGTTTCGGGGTATTTCAATGACGGGGGTCCTGTTTGCCAGTCCTCGGAAGGACATACTGTTAGGATCCCACCCTGCCGGTAGTGACATTCTGAATTACTATTTCGTCGTTTTGTACGGTGATGCTGACGGGAGAAGTGGACAGGATTTCCTCTCTCACAATCTTTCCCGCCAGGGGTTTCACAATGTAGTCGGCGATGGCCCGCTTGACAGGCCGGCCGCCATATTCGGGTTGGTAGCCCTTGTCCACCACGAAGTCTATCACGCCGGGATCGATCTCCACCTGGAAGCCTTTCTCCTGGATCTTTTTGATTTCCTTTTTGAGGTTGAGCCGGGCGATGCTGGCGATATTGTCCCTGGTGAGGGGATTGAACATCACCACCCGGTCAATCCGGTTGAGGAATTCGGGTGCCACGATGCGGGCCAGTTGCTTCATCACTTCCTGGGAGCATCTTTCTACATCGGCCTCGGTGGTTTCCCGTCCGCACAGACTGTTGAGGATGTACTGCTGGCCGATGTTGGAGGTCATGACGATGAGGGTGTTCTTGAAGTTGACCACCTTGCCTTTGCCGTCGGTCATGCGACCGTCGTCCAGGATTTGAAGCAGCGTTTCAAAGATCTTGGGATGGGCTTTCTCAATCTCGTCAAAGAGCACCACGCTGAAGGGCTTGCGGTAAACGGCCTCCGTGAGCTGGCCGCCCTGCTCATAACCCACATAGCCGGGAGGTGCGCCAAACAGCCTTTGGGAGGAATACTCCTGCTGATATTCGCTCATGTCGATGCGCACCATGTTGGCGGGGTCCTTGAACAGGAATTTGGCCACCGCCTTGCACAGTTCGGTCTTGCCGGTTCCGGTGGTACCCAGGAACAGGAAGGAGCCGATGGGCTTGTTGGGATCACTGAATCCGGCCCGGCTTTGGATGATGGCATCGGCCACGGCTTTCACGGCTTTGTCCTGCCCGATGACCGAGGCCTTGAGCTCCTCCTCGATATTCATCAGGCGGTGTTTTTCGTCGGCGCTCATGTCGTCCACCGGGATTCCCGTCCATTCCGTCACTACCTTCATCACGTCGTTCGCCACCAGCTCATGCCTTTCCCCGCCCATGATGCGCAGGTTGGCGGCGGCCTCGTCAATGAGGTCGATGGCTTTGTCGGGGAGCTTGCGGTTGGTGATGTACCGGGCCGACAATTTGACCGCGGTCTCGCACACGTCGTCCGGGATAAGGATGTGGTGGTAGTCCTCGATCCTCTTTTTGGAGCCGACGATGATCTGGATGGCCGATTCGATATCGGGCTCGTCCACAATCACCTTCTGGAAACGCCTTTCGAAGGCGGGGTCTTTCTCTATGCGCTTGTACTCGTCCAGCGTGGTGGCGCCGAAAATCTTCACGTCACCCCGGGCCATGGCCGGTTTCATGAGGTTGGCAATGTCGTTGTCGGCCCCGGAATGGGCGCTGATGAGCATGTGAATCTCGTCGATGAAAAGCACCAGCTGAGGGTCCTGGGACGCTTCCTCGATGACACTTTTCATCACTCCCACGGCATCGGGCGATGCCTTGATGGTGGAGAAGTCCAGGTTGTACAGTTTGAGGCCGGCCAAATCCTGGGGCACCTCTCCGTTCAGCAGCCGGATGGCCAGTTCTTCGGCAATGGCTGTTTTTCCCGTTCCGGGTTCTCCCACCAGGACCGGGTTGTTTTTGGAACTGCGGGCCAGGATGAGCAGGACCCGTTTCACTTCCTCTCCTCTTCCTATGGCACGGTGGTATTTTCCCTTGGCCGCCTGCTCCAGCATGTTCACGCAGAACCGCTTGATGGTCTCTCCCGTAGAGGAATTGTCCTTGCGGTAATCCCGGGTGACCACCGCTACCAGATACTGGCTCACCAGTCCTCTTTCGGGATTGATGAGTTGCTCCAGGACGGCCGGGATGGTGACCGGGCTGGCCTGCAGGGAGGCGCGGGAGAACACTTCTTCCACGGTAGAATGGAACGTCACGCCTTGACGGGCGTTCCCGCTCACCTGCTGGGAAACGCCCTGGGCCAGGGCCTGCATGGAGGCGTCGGGGTCATAGCCGTGCTGCTGGAGGAAAGAGCACACTTGCCCGCCGTCGGCCGATGCCAGGCCCACCAGCAGGTGGCAGGGCATGACCAGGCCGCTGCCGTAGCTGGAGGCAATCCTGGCGGACGCCTCAATGGCATGGAGCAAGTCGGGTGAAAAACGGGAGAAATCCAGTTCCATTACGTGTCGGGGTTATCGATTGGCGGTAAATCGTCCAGGTTGAGGCCGGAGAAATCTCCGGAGCCCATGGCCTTGAGGGACTCCATGTAGGTGTCGTCGGTGGTCAGGGACTCTATCTTTCCGCACAGGGAACAGTTGGGGTCCCTGGAGATATCGATTCCATACCACTTCATGATGGTGGGCATGCCGTCGGTGTTGTGGAAACTGCCCCAGTTGGCATACTGGCGGTCCCGCCGGTTGGCCCAGATGTAGTAGTTGGCCTTGAATTCGTCTTCCAGCGAGGAGATGCCGGACTCGGTTCCCTTTGACAGTTCCACCAGGGCCAGTTTGACCATCATGTTGTTGATGGGCTCTATGTCGGAGGCCAGTCCCACCTGCACAAAGGCTTCGGCGTCCTCGGCCGACATATAGGCTGCGATGCGGCCGGAACGGCGTGCCGACGCTTCGTTGGTGATTTCCTCGGCCGTCTGGTCGTACCAGTCGTTGCCCAGCAGGCAGATGTAGCAGGGACCGCCGGGACGGTAGACAAAGACGTCTCCGCCTTCGGCCCGGGTGATGGCCCGGCCGAAAATGCCCACCTTCCGGTGCTTGACCAGGAGCTCGGAGATCTGGTACCGGGACAGGTTGTTGTCGGTACACACCATCACCACATCGGCCCTGGTAATCTGGTCGTCCAGGATATCCAGATTCTTGTTTACGTCTATGGGAAACTTGTCCACCTGCGCATAGGGGTTCTTGCCCAGGATGGCTTCGGCCACGGCATCGGTCTTGAGCCGGCCCAGGTCCTTGAGGGAGCAGATGTGGCGGGACAGGTTGTGCAGCTCCACGCGGTCGAAATCGGCCAGGGCGAACTGACCCACGCCGGCTTTGGCCAGGTCCAGGGCGATGGGGGAGCCGCCGCTTCCCAGACCGATGACCAGCACCCGCCTGTTCGCGAGGATGTCCAGCTCGATGAGGCCCTTGTTGCGTTTGTACAGGTTTTCCCGGGACGGGATGGTGGTTACCTCGACGTCACCGACGAAAGCGGCTCCGTCAGGGTGGATGTCCACCCGGATGGTGGCATCGGCCGGATGGACGCCGCCTTTTTTGGCGAAGCTCACCTTGTGTACCTTCCCGAACGCGTGGGCCAGGGGAGAGAAGTGCAGATGGGTCACGTTTTCCCCTTCCCACTCGTAGCCATATCCCACGGCGGTTTTGTCCGGGGATTTCAAAAAGGCGTCCACCTGTTCTCCGTTGATGTAAAAGACAGGTTTGCCGAAGTCGTTTTCCGTTACCATAAACGCTAGGCGGTGAAGAAAGGACGCTTGGAAACGTCGTTCACGGGGCTCTGGGCGTCGGTGGGTTCCTCGGCGCTGCCAAGCTCCACAAAGGTCATCTTATCCTTGTCCCAAACGATTTTCTTACCGCTGGTGTTACCCTCCTGCTGTTTGCGCATGGCGTCGGAGAGCTGGTCCAGATTGAGTTCTTGTGCCATTGTATATCAGTGTTATGAATTATACTCTAGATCCGTCGCTGCCCATGTGCTTGAGATAGTACTCCATGTCACGGCCGGTGCGGAGGGTTTGTTCATAGATGTTGAGCCACAGGACGCAGCGTACATACACCATCCACAGGGACATGTCCGGTCTCCAGGCGTCGGGATGATAGTGGCAGATCTGGGTCCAGTTATAGGTGGGATGGGGTGCCAGCGTGTGGTTGGTGCTGCTGGCGGTATTCATCGGCTCCCCATGGCAGTCCCGCAGCATGCATTCGACATAGGCGTCGGGTTTCTGGTTGGGGTAGTTGATGAGCTCCATACGGATCACATATACTTTCCCGCTGTTGGTCTGCGCGGCTATGCGCAGATACGGCCGGGAGGTCTGGAGATCTCCGAAGGCAAACGATTTGGTGCCGCCCATGTAATGGGCAATTACTTGTTCCTCAAGTTGTTTCCTCTGGTAATCCATAGTATTTCAAATTGTCGTTCATTTGGGAAAGCCACTGGCCGAAGGCGTCGGCGAGGCTTCCCTCACCCATGCTCCAGGTTTCGTCGTCGCTGTTCATGTAACAGGGTTCTCCGCTCTCTTTCAGGAGCACGGGTCCCTTTCTAGGAAAACCGAAAGGCAGGGCTATGCAAAGGTCCCGGCCTTTTACCGAGATCTGGGGTTCTCCGGTGGCAAGTATTTCCGGCTTTACGGCATTATCGGGGAACATGGACTGTACCATGGCCACGAAGGTCTTCATGGTTTCCACGTTCTGGGGGCTCTCCGTGAGCCAGTGCGTCTTCTTGCCTCCCCTGAAGGTGTCGGCCGAAGAGTAAAGCGGGTTCATGGCCGGTTGCAGCGTGGAGGGGTGGATGAGCAGCCCTTGCAGGTCTTGGTCGGCCAGGCGCCGGTAGGGGCTTTCCACGCCCACGATATCCCAGGCCGCGTGAACATAGTCCCGGGGGGAACTCTCATGGAAATTGAACGCATTTACGGTGGCTTTTGTGCGGGTGCAGTTGCCTATGCAAAGGAGCAGGCGGGGGAACCCCGGTTTTCCAACCCCGTATTCCATGGTGCCCACGTCTCCTCCGCTGGGATGGGCCAGACCCAGCTGATGATGGGAATGCCATTCTCCTATATGCTGGAGCCGATATTTCCGGTGCAATTCCCGGCCCACCTTCTGGAGATAATCCTGGTCCTGGATGAAGGAGGTGGGATTGTGCTGGGCGTGAGGTCCGGGGCCGATCACGTAGGCCACAACGGGGACTCCCGTAGCAGTCCAGAAGCCGAACAGCTGCCCGCCGGTTTCGATGTCGGGGTAATCCAGGATGCACCGGGACATGTAATCCAGCTCGCTCTGATAGATGATAGCTGTCTGGGCGGGACGGTCATATCCCTGACCGGGCTTGTTTAAAAAGTCGAATAGGGCCATATTGCTACAAATTTAACAAAAAATATTCTGGAAAACCTGTATCTCTTACTTTTGCACCAGGAAGTTTTTTTCGATTCTTGATAGAGTTGGTGGCGGGTGGCC
>CAJOIQ010000014.1 GCA_905234795.1 uncultured Bacteroidales bacterium
CTCACCGCTGCGGGGGGCTCCGGAAAATGGCCCTCCTCGCGGCGGCCGTCACCAACCACTTTTGTCAAGGTTACCAACCGTTTTTGTCAATTATACCGAAAATGCTTTCTACGGCCCTGTAGGGCAATAATGATGGCGCAGGCCTCAACCCTTTTTTGAAGCCTGCGCCACTTAGATCGTAAACTTGCGCCTATTGCAGCAGTGCGGCGGCTTTGTCAACGTCATCGGCAGCTACTACCAGGGAGATGGAGAGTTCCTCGCCGCCCTGGGCCGAAGCGATGATGTTGATGCCGGCGGCACCCAGCTTGCCGAAGACGGCGCCGGAGGTACCGGGCAGGTTGCGCATGCGACTGCCGAACACGGTGACGATGCCCACGGCCTGGTTGGCCACCACAACGTCGTCCAGGGGTAGCAGGGGATTGTCTTGGAACAGCCCCTTGATGGCTTCCTGAGCTTTGAGGCCGTCCTCCTCCTTCACGGCAAAGGAGATACTGTACTCGGAGGACGTCTGGGCGATGAAACGCACGTTCACGCCGGCAGCGGCCAGGGAGGAGAAAATGGCGCCGGACATACCCACGCGGCCCAGCAGGCCCGTGCCGTAAACGGTGATGAGGGCCAGGTCTTTATCGGAGAGGACCGCCGTCTTGTGGGCCGATCCGGTGCTGATGAGCGTGCCGGGGAAGGCGTCGTCGGCAATATCCTTGACCAGGATGGGGATGCCGGCGTTCTTGGCGGGCCAGATGGCCGATGAGGAGAAGGGCGCTTTGGCCGATGCGCAGTAGTGCGCGGCTTCGTCGTAGGTCATGGCGCCCAGGCCGTTGACCCCGTGGTCTTCGATGTGGAATTCGATGGAATCGGCCTTGAGAACTTCTGCAATGAGGGTGGCCATCAGGTGGGATCCGTCTTTGCCCACGCGAACGATGTAGCCGGTGTCCAGACGGCCGTAGCCGCCGGAGATGATGATGGGCTTGGGGGCATCGGCACAGCGGGCCTTGATTTGCTGGCGGCTGGCCTGCCAGTCGAAGTGCTGATCTCCCTTGGCATCGGCCCGGCACAGCATGATCTCAGTACCGTCGATAAAGGTGGCCTTTACCTTGGCATTCACTGCCTGCGCGCACATGCGGGCGCATTTGGCCATTACATAGTCTTCTACGGCATAGGCGGCTGTCTGCACGTACATACCTTCCCTCAGGTAGGTAGCCACGGCTTCCACGGTGTTCTGCACGGCTTCCTGGTAGGCGGCATCATCGGCCATTTCCAGGAAATAGGCCTGGATGAGGGCCAGCTCGTCGTCGGCCTGCTTCTTTTCCTGCAGCGTTTTCCGGATGGCTTCCCGGAACAGCGCTTCAATCTTTCTCTGCGGCCGGATCACCGCCACCGTATTCTTGTCAATGAGGGCTGCAATCTGCTCTACAGACCGCTGCTTCAGCACAAAAGACTTTACAATCATAGCAAAATATCCATTAGGTCTCACAAATTTAAGGTTTTTTTCGTAACTTTGAAAGTTATTATTGAGAAACTATGGAAGAGCGCAAATTAAATTTTCTCGAAGAAATCATAGAAAAAGACCTGGCCGAGGGTAAGGTAGATTCCGTGATGACCCGTTTCCCGCCGGAACCCAACGGTTACCTGCACCTGGGCCACGCCAAGAGCATCTGCCTCAACTTCGGTCTGGCACAGAAATACGGTGGCAAAACCAACCTCCGCTACGACGACACCAACCCCACCAAGGAAGACACCGAGTACGTGGACTCCATCAAGGAGGATATCAAGTGGCTGGGCTTCCAGTGGGAGAAGGAGCTGTATGCATCCGACTATTTCGACCAGCTGTATGAGTGGGCCGAGGACCTCATCAAGAGGGGTTTGGCCTATGTGGACGACCAGACGCAGGAGGAGATCCGCGTGAACCGCGGAACCGTGGACAAGCCCGGCACCCCCAGCCCCTGGCGGGACCGCTCCGTGGAGGAGAATCTGAAGCTCTTCCGGGAAATGAAGGCCGGGAAGTATGCCGAAGGAGAGAAGGTGCTGCGCGCCAAGATTGACATGGCTCACCCCAACATGATGTTCCGGGACCCGCTGCTGTACCGCATCAAGTTTGCGCATCATCACCGCACCGGAGACAAATGGTGCATCTACCCCATGTACGACTACACCCACGGCCAATGCGATTCCATCGAGCATATCACGCACTCCATCTGCACGCTGGAGTTCGATGTGCATCGGCCGCTGTACGACTGGTTCATCGAAACCCTGGGCATCTATCCTTCTCATCAGTACGAGTTTGCACGCCTGAACCTCACGTATACCTTGATGTCCAAGCGCAAGCTGTTGGAACTGGTGCAGAAGGGTCTGGTCTCCGGTTGGGACGACCCTCGCATGCCCACCCTGTGCGGTGTGCGCCGCCGCGGCTATACCGCCAAGGCCCTGCGCATGTTCTGCGACAAAATCGGCGTTTCCAAACGTGACCAGCTCATGGACATCCAGCTCCTGGAATGGTGCGTGCGTCAGGACCTTAACGAGCGTTCCAACCGCTACATGGTGGTCCAGGACCCTGTGAAACTCACCATCACCAACTGGCCTGCCGGCAAGGTGGAATGGTTCGACTGCCCGCTCAATCCGGCCGATCCCGAGGGTGCCAAGCGCCGCGTTCCCTTCACCGGTGACCTGCTCATCGAGCGTGCCGACTTCATGGAGGACGCCCCCGCCAAGTTCTTCCGCCTCAAGCCCGGCGGAGAAGTGCGCCTGAAGTATACCTATATTGTCAAGTGCAACGAGGTAGTCAAGGACGAGAACGGAGAGATTGTGGAACTCAAGTGCACCTACGACCCTTCCACCGAATACCGTCCCGTGAAGGGCACCATCCACTGGGTGAGCGCCTCCCACGCCAAGGAACTGGAACTGCGCAACTACGACCGCCTGTTCACCCTGGCCGATATGTCCCAGGTCCCCGAAGACAAGGACTACAAGGACTTCCTGAACCCGGAATCCCTGGTCCTGGGCAAGGGTTACGCAGAGCCGGCCCTGCTGGAAGACGCTTCCGGTATTGCCGTGCAGTTCGAGCGCACCGGCTACTACGTCATGGACAAGGATTCCACCCCGGAGCACCCCGTCTTCAACAAGACCACGGCCCTGAAAGACTCCTACAAACCGGAGTAGGCACAAGTTTACAATCAAAGTGGCGCAGGCTTCAAAAAAGGGTTGAGGCCTGCGCCATCATTATTGCCCTACAGGGCCGTAGAAAGCATTTTCAGTGGCGCAGGCACCGGGGTTAAAATGAAGCTAGCTCCACTTGTAGTGGGAGCCTGCGCCACTTAGATCGGGAACCTGCTCCGTTCGCACCCTAAGCCTGCGCCGGAGGGTGTGCGATGTGAGGTGCCGGGGGGGACTCCGGTCGCTTCGCTCCCTCCGGCCCCTCCCACCGTTTCCTGCGCCCCTTTGGGGCTTGTCTCCGGCGGGCCCCTCCCCCTACTCTTGTGCGGGGGTGCCCAAGCCCCCCGGCACCTCACATCGCACACCCTCCCAAGCCCCCCACCGCTTGCCTGTTACAAAGATTATTTCTAACTTTGTAGAATAGACAAGTATGCCGGAAAAACCTGTTATATCGGAAAGCAGCAGAAGGATCGCACGCAATACGGTCCTTCTGTATTTCCGTATGGGGGTGATGATGGTGATAGGGCTGTTTACCTATCGCATTATCCTGCGGGCGCTGGGCGTCACGGATTACGGCGTATACAGCGCCGTGGGCGGGGTGGTCACCCTCTTCATGCTGGTGATGAACACGGTGGCGGGCGCCATCAGCCGCTACATTACCGTGGGGCTGGGGAAGGGGGACATGGGCCGATTGAAAACCATCTTCGGCACGTCCCTGGTGGTGATGGGGGCTTTCTGCCTGGTCATCGCCCTGCTCACGGAAACCATCGGCCTGTGGTACCTGAACCACAAGATGGTGATTCCGCCGGAGCGCATGGGCGCGGCTGCAGTGGTGCTGCATACCTCGCTGCTGGTGCTGGTGATCAACCTGATGAGCATCCCCTTTACGGCCGATATCAACGCGCACGAGCACATGGGCGCGTACGCCTGGATTTCCATCCTGGAGGCTGTCCTGAAGCTGGCCGTGGCCGCCGCGGTATGGTTTTCATCGGCCGATAAACTGGTGGTGTACGCCTGGATGCTGGTGGCGGTGGCGCTGCTGTCCCGCGGAGCCTATGCGGCCTATTCCCTGCGCAAATTCCCCGAGGCCCGGGGCCCCTGGAAGGCCGAAAAAGCCCTGATAAAAGAGATGGGCGCCTTTGCCGGCTGGAACTTCATGGGAAGCGGGGCATATATGCTCAACACCCAGGGTATCAACCAGCTGATGAACCTCTTCTTCGGCGTGGGCATGAACGCCGCCAGGGGAGTGGCCGACAAAGTGGAGCAGGTGGTGCGTCAGTTTGCCACCAACATCGCCCTGGCGCTGAATCCGGCCCTTACCAAGGCCTATGTGAGCGACAATAAGGAATATGCCTTTGAACTGGTGTGCAAGGGCTCCAAATACTATTTCTGGATCCTGTGGGTGCTGTGGGTGCCCTTCTTCACGGATGCCGATACCCTCCTGCGCCTGTGGCTGGGGGAAGTGCCCCCGGAGGCCGCCTTTTTCACCAAGCTCACCCTCCTTTGCTTTGTGGTGGACTTCACGCCCGCCACGCTCAATGTGCTGGTACAGGCCTGCGGCCGCATCCGCCGCTATTACATCTGGACCAGCCTGGTGGCCGTCCTGGCCTTCCCCATCACCTATGCGGCCTACAAGCTGGGCGCCCCCGCGTGGATGGGCTATGTGGCCTTCTTCGGCGTCTATCTGATCAAGGCCTATGTGATGATCCGGGTGGCCAATAAGGAAGCCGGCCTCCCCATCAAGAAATACTGGAAAGAAGGCCTCTGGCCGGCGCTGTGCCCCGGTCTGATGACCCTGCTGGTCATCTCCGGCATCCCTCAGTTGTTCCCGCCGCAGTGGTGGCGCATCCTCATTTCCATCGCCCTGGGCGTGGCCACCATGGCCGTGACCGTGTGGCGTTACGGCATGACGGAAGGGGAGAAGGCCTTTGTCCTTTCTAAATTGAAACGCAGATGAACACACAACTCTTATATGTCCTGGTGAGCGGACCGGCCGATGTCTATATGGAACAGGCCTATGTGAGCGCCTACAGCGCGGCTCGGCACAATCCCCATGCCGCCCTGGTGCTTCTCACAGACCAGCTTACGGCCGATGGCTGGCTGCAGGAAAATCCGCTTTCGGCCGCCTTCAAGGCCCTCTTTTCCCAGGTGATCGTGGCGCCGCTGGATCCCGAATTACCGGCCATGCAGCGCAGCCGCATGCTTAAAACCGGCATGCGGGAGTATGTGAAAGGGGACTTCCTGTTCATCGATGCCGATACCATTGTGGCGCGTCCGCTGGACGAGATGGACGATTTCCCGGCCGAAATGGCTGCGGTGCCCGACCTTCACTGTCCCTTTGCCGACCATCCGCATCGGCGGGCCACCCTGAACATGTGCAAGAAACTGCGCTACGACGCCTCCGGGGACGACTGGTATTTTAATTCCGGCGTGCTCCTGGTGCGGGATACGCCGTCGGCCCACGACTTCTTCAAACAGTGGCAGAAGAACTATCTGGCGGGGTACAAAAAGGGGATCCGCCCCGACCAACCCTCCTTTGCCAAGACTTATGCCGGCAAACTGGTCCGGCGCCTGCCCGACGAGTGGAACTGCGAGGTGCAGAACGGCGTGCGTTACCTGCAGGATGCCTATATCGTCCATTATATGGTGACCAATGTGAGCGCTTCACAGCTGGACAAACTGTACCTGCTCAACGGCCAGGATGTGCTGCTGCGCGTACGGCATTCCGGTGCCATCACCCCCGAAGTCCAGGAAGTGCTGGATAATCCCATCAAGGGTTATGCGCCTGTCACCCAAGTGTTTGCCGGAAAGGAAATCCATTTCTTCCGCACCCGCCGTTACCGCTGGATGCGGGACCGTTACATAGCCGGAAAGGGCTCTTTGCTGGAGTTCCTGCTCAAAGTCCGGGACCATCTGTTTAAAAAGCGATAGCTATGCCTGCCGTCAGTGTCATCATCCCCAGCTATAACCTGGGACAATACATACGAGAGACCCTCCAGAGCGTGAAAGACCAGACCTTCCAGGACTGGGAATGCATTGTGGTGGAGAACGGGTCCAGCGACAACTCCAAGGACATCATCCGGGAGTTTGTGTCCATGGACAGCCGGTTTTCCCTGATGCCGCTGCTCAGCAACATCGGCGTGGCGGCGGCCCGCAACCGGGCCCTGCAGCGCTGTTTCGGCAAGTACGTCCTGTTCCTGGACGCCGATGACCTCATTGACCCGCACTACATGGAGGCGGCGGTGACGGCTCTGGAGGAGGACCCGGAACTGAATGTGGTGTATGCCAAGGCCGACCGTTTTGGAGAGGAAACCAGTTGGGATCTTCCGGATTTTGACATGAACACTATGCTGGCCCGCAACTGCTTGTATATCAGTTGCTTCTTCCGCAAGCAGGAGCATGACCTATATTACGGAGGGGGCTTCGATACCGCTTTTGTAAATGGCTTTGAGGACTGGGATTTCTGGCTGAGTTTCTTCGAATCTCTGCCCCGGGAACCCAAGGTGCTCCAGCTGCCGGAGGTGTATTTCCACTACCGTACGCGGCCCGAATCCCGCAATAAGGGCGTGTCCGACGAAGTCCTCATAGAGATTCGCCGGATGCTTTGGGAAAAGCATAAAGGATTGTATGGCAAGTACTTCTGTAATCCTACCGAAACCGTTGAATATCGTAGGTTGCAACGGAAGTTCGAGAAAGCTTCCAAGTCTCTGGGCTGGCAGTTGAGGATGGGTGTGAAAGAACTTTTGCATAAGAAATGAAACGGGTTCTGGTCATAGTGGTCACCCACAACGGCATGCACTGGCTGGACCGGTGCCTGGGCTCCGTGTATGCCGATGCCGACCTTTATTTATGGGACAACGATTCCGTCGACGGATCGGCGGACTATATCCAGCAAAAATATCCCGGCGCCAAGCTCATCAGAAGCGCCGAAAATTTAGGATTTTCCATTCCAAATAATAAGGGCATGCAATATGCCCTGGACAAGGGCTACGACTATGCCTACCTCCTGAATCAGGATGCCTGGCTGGAATCCGGAGCCTTAGATAAACTGGTTGCCACCGCCGATGCCCATCCCGAGTATGGCTTGCTAAGTCCTTTGCAGATGACAGATGGATATCTTTCATTAGATAAGAACTTTGGTAAGTATTATAAGAAGAAAGATATTAAATTCATTATGGCAGCTCACTGGCTGGTTCCAGTGGCCGTGATCCAAAGAATCGGCCTGTTCGATGAGGATCTTTTCCCCCTTTGGGGCCAGGACGACGACTGGTGTCATCGTTTGGACTTTTGCGGACTAAAAATAGGGGTTGTTCCGGAGGCCCGTGCCGTGCATGACAGGGCATACAGGAAGGAGGAAAAAGAGACGCTGGTACGGCGGAATTACTATACCGGAAGCCTGGTGCGGCTGGCCGATCCCCGAAAACCGGTATGGGCAAGTTTTTTATTCGTTATTCTGTTCACTATGGTGAAGGCTGTCAAGTACCGTAGCCTGTTGCCATTCAAATACTTCCGCCAGATCCTCAAGGATCTTCCTGCGGTAAGAAAGCATCGGCAAATCTCGCGTACACGCACATAGAGCGCGTATTTATTTGCGCGGGTGCGAAAAAATGTGTATCTTTGTTCGATTTACACTAAAAACAGAGCATACACATTATGGCAATTGCAGATATACTGAAAACCATCTTCGGCTCCAAGAGCGACCGGGACATGAAGGCCATCCAGCCTGTCCTGGACCAAATCCTGAACATCTATCCGGACATTGACCGGCTTTCCAACGACGAACTCCGCGCCCGCTCTCAGGCACTGAAGGCGCAGATTGCCGCCGTTGAAAAGCCGTTCGAAGACCGTATCGCCGAAATCAAGCTGGAGCTTGAAAAAGATATTCCCGTGGCCCAGAAAGAGGCCCTGGCCAGCGAGAGCGACAAACTGGTGAAGGACGAGGACGAGGCCATCGAGGTGGTTCTGAACCAGATTCTTCCCGAAGCCTTCGCCATCGTGAAATCCACGGCCCGCCGCTTTGCACAGAGCGAGAACGTGGAGGTGACGGCCTCCGACTTCGACAAACTCCTGGCCGCACAGGGAAGGGATTTCGTAGAGATTGATGGAGACAAAGCCATCTGGCACAACCACTGGGTGGCCGGCGGCAACGAGATTACCTGGGACATGGTGCACTACAATGTGCAGCTCATCGGCGGCATCGTCCTCAACGGCGGTGTCAAGACCAACAAGGAGCAGCGCGGTATGATTGCCGAAATGGCCACCGGTGAGGGTAAAACCCTGGTGGCAACGCTTCCCGTGTTCCTCAACGCGCTGGCGGGCAAGGGCGTGCACGTGGTTACCGTGAACGACTATCTGGCCAAGCGTGACTCCGAGTGGATGGGCCCGCTGTACATGTTCCACGGCCTTAGCGTGGACTGCATCGACAAACATCAGCCCAACTCCGATTCCCGCCGCAAGGCATACGAATGCGACATCACCTTCGGCACCAACAACGAGTTCGGCTTCGACTACCTCCGAGACAACATGTGTTCCCGCATGACGGACCTGGTGCAGCGCAAGCACCATTATGCCATCGTGGACGAGGTGGACTCCGTGCTCATCGACGACGCCCGTACGCCCCTGATCATCTCCGGCCCCATGGAAAAGGCCAGCGGAGACGAGCAGTTCATGGAATATCGGCCCTATGTGGAAAACCTTTATAACAAGCAGCGCGCCCTCATCAACACCACCCTCAACGAGTCCAAGCGGCTGATCGCCGCCGGGGATGAGGCCGAAGGAGGCAAGCTCCTGTACCGCTGCTTCAAGGGCCTGCCCAAGTATCAGCCCCTCATCAAGTTCCTGAGCGAGCCCGGCATGAAAGCCCTCATGCAGAAGACCGAGGCCTACTACATGCAGGACAACGAGCGGGAGATGCCCGTGGTCACCGACGACCTCTACTTCGTGATCAATGAGGTACTTAACACGGTGGATATGACCGATAAAGGCCACGACACCCTGGCCGGCAGCGTGAGCGACCCCAACTTCTTCGTGCTGCCCGATATGGGAAGCGCCATCGCCGAAATCACCCACGACGCCTCCCTGAGCGCCGCCGAAAAGGCCGAGAAGAAAGACGCCCTCATGGAGGACTTCTCCCTCAAGAGCGAGCGCGTGCACACGGTAATCCAACTCCTGAAAGCCTACGCCATGTTCACCAAGGACGTGGACTACGTGATTGTGGACAACAAAGTGAAGATTGTGGACGAATCCACGGGCCGTATCATGGAAGGCCGACGCTGGAGCGACGGCTTGCACCAGGCCGTGGAAGCCAAGGAAAACGTGAAGGTGGAAGCCGCCACCCAGACCTTCGCCACCATCACCCTGCAGAATTACTTCCGCATGTACCACAAGCTGGCGGGTATGACCGGTACGGCCGAAACCGAAGCCGGCGAATTCTGGGACATCTACAAACTGGACGTGGTGGTCATCCCCACCAACCGTCCCGTCATCCGTGACGACCAAAACGATATCATCTACAAGACCAAGAAGGCCAAGTTCAACGCCGTCATCGACAAAGTGGTGGAGCTCTCGGCCGCCGGAAGGCCGTGCCTGGTGGGTACCACCGACGTGGAAACCAGCGAACTGCTGGCCCGCATGATGAAGCTGCGCGGCATTACGGCCGATGTCCTCAACGCCAAGGAGCATGCCCGTGAGGCCGAGATTGTGGCCAAGGCGGGTCTCAAGGGCCACGTGACCATCGCCACCAACATGGCGGGCCGTGGTACCGATATCAAGCTTTCCCCGGAGGTGAAGGAGGCGGGCGGCCTGGCCATCATCGGCACCACCCGTCACGATTCCCGCCGCGTGGACCGTCAGCTCCGCGGACGTGCCGGCCGTCAGGGAGACCCGGGTTCCTCCTGTTTCTACATTTCCCTGGAAGACGACCTCATGCGTAAGTTCGGCTCCGAAAGGATTGCCGGCATCGTGGACAAGCTGGGCATGGAAGAAAACGAGGCCCTGGAAGCCTCCATGCTGTCCAAGGCCATCGAGAATGCCCAGAAGAAAGTGGAGGAGAACCACTTCGGCTGGCGCAAACGCACCCTGGAATACGACGACGTCATGAACTACCAGCGTGAAGCCGTGTACTCCCGCCGCCGCAACGCCCTTTCCGGTGAACGCATCGAGATCGATGTCCAGAACATGATGGAGGACACCGCCACCATCCTGGCCCAGCAGGCCGAGGGCATGAGCTATGAGGAGTTCGAGGAAATGGTCATCGGCAAGCTGTCCATCGACCTGGGCTTCGACGCCGACTTCTATGCCAATGCCAAGCCGCGCGAGATTGCCGACAAACTGGCCGCGCACATGCAGGAGGTGTATGAGCGCCGAATGAACACCATGGTGGAGAAAGTGAACCCCGTGATCAAGACCGTGTTCGAGAAGCAGGGGAGCATGTACGAGAACATCGCCATCCCCATCACCAACGGCAAGAAACAGCTCACCCTGAGCGTGAACCTCAAGAAAGCCTACGAAACCGAGAGCCGGGAGATTGCCAAGGCCCTCAGCCGCAACATCATCCTGTTCTATATCGACGATTACTGGAAGCAGCACCTGCGCGATATGGACGACCTCCGTCAGAGCGTCCAGAACGCCGCCTATGAGCAAAAGGACCCGCTGGTGGTGTACAAGCTGGAGAGTTACAACCTGTTCACCGAGATGCTGGAGAAGCTGAACGAGGAAGTGCTTACCTTCCTGCTGCGCGCCTTCATCCCGCTGCGGGACGCCTCCGACGCCAGGGAGGCCCGTCCGGCCAGCCAGCCCAACCGCAACCTGCGCCAGATGCACCAGACCGACCCTTCCCAGCTTTCCACCAACGGAGAACAGCGTTCGCGCATGCCCGTCCGCGTGGACAAGCAGGTGGGCCGAAACGACCCCTGCCCCTGCGGCAGCGGCCTCAAATACAAGAACTGCCACGGAAAAGGCACGGTTTAATACGAAACTATTATTAATCAATTCATATGGACAACAATGTAAATCTGAACGATGTCAGCCGCATTTCGGCGGGCACTTCCTTCAAGGGTGAAATCGTTACCACCGGAGATATCCGTATCGACGGTAAATTTGACGGTCGCCTCAATTCCAAAGGCCGGCTTGTGGCCGGAGAGAACGCCGTGGTGAACGGAGATGTCATTTGCCAGAACGTAGACTTCAGCGGCAAAATGGCCAAGGGTACTTTCTATGTGGCCGATACCCTGTCCCTCAAGAGCGGCTGCTCGGTGGCCGGTGACCTGCGCTACAAACGGCTCCAGGTGGAACTGGATGCCAGCATCTCCGGTACCCTGCGTGCCTTGAACGAGAATGAATTCGCGAAAGCGGCCGAGAAACAGCCGGTTAAAGCCGAGAAGAGCAATGAGACTGGGAAAGAAGAATAACGTTTCCGTAGAAACAGAAAAAAACGAACAGATTATGGCAAACATTCCAACCCCCAATTCCAATATGAACGACGTGAACCGTATCGCTGTGGGCACCAAATTGATTGGTGACATGGCCAGCGGGAATGATATCCGCATCGACGGCGAATTCGAAGGCCGTCTGTACTGTGCCGGCCGGGTAGTGGTCGGTGAAAAGGCTGTGCTCAAAGGCGACTTCTTCTGCGCCAACATTGACTTCAGCGGCACCATGACCGGCGGAAATATCTATGCCCGGGAAACCCTGTCTCTCAAGGCTGGCTGCACCATCGAAGGCGACCTCTTTTTCCAGCGTTTCCAGGTGGAACTGGATTCCCGCTTCACTGGCTCCTGTAAAGTGCTCAAGGAAGGCGAATTTGATAAATTGAGCTCTTCCGTAGCCGCGTTGCTGAAATAGAATTTAAAATCGATAATCTATCATGAGAAATTTAAAACTGTTTCTCGCAGGGGCACTGGCCCTGATGGCAGTGTCCTGCGTTTTGGATCCCGTTCCCGAGAACAACACCAAGAAGGAAGCCCTGGACGTCTTTGCCAAGGCCATTCCCGACGGGTATTCCACTTTTGTCCAGCTGACGGTGCCCGCCTCTACCAGCACCATTTACCTGGAGTACAAGGGTGCCGACGGCAAAAAAGTCACCGTGCCCCAGTCTGTAACCCCTAAGGTACAGGCCTCCACCGACGGCAAGGACCAGGAGCCCTTCGGCGTTGTGGATTTGCTCATCAAAAGCAAGGTGCGCACCACGGTGAGTGCCTATTACATCGCCGATGAAGCGGCAACCAAGGCTTCGTCCGAGACCCAGATTCCCGTTTTCGACGACGTTTACGTGGACAATACCGTCACCGGTAAATTCGGGACGGAGCGTTATGTGGTGATGCCCTGGAGTTTTGGCTGGGCCGACTGGCAAACCAAGAGATATCCCGCCGACGTGGTGGTTTATGACCAGGCTCACAACCATACGCTGCGTTATGTGTTTGTGTATGCCGAGGCTAACAGCGTGGCTCCCATGGGCTATGTCCTGGAGGATGCCTATGAGATTGTGGACCATGTAGCCGTGGGTTACAAATACAGTTATTGCAACGGTTGCTCCGGCTGCCAGTTCTGCATGCCCTGGGGCTGCTCCTGTGGCTGTGGCAGCACCAACCCGAACTTTGTGAGCAACGGCAATCTGGTAGACCAGGCCGTGGCCGATGGTGCTGTGGAAGAGACCGAGGTCAATGAAGACGCCACGGAGGTAGTCCTTGGTGATGGCGCCTATCCCGAGCCCGCCACCTATGTGACCACCGACGGAGACTATACCATGTACCATTCCAGCGGCGTCGTGATGTTTGACGACAGCTGGCCGGCCCTCCCTCAGGTGGGTGTTGACGGTACAGCCATCATGGACTACAACGACGTGGTGGTGGACTATGACATCGAGGCTGTCACCGTGAGCGACAACCGCCTGGCCACCGAAGCCTGGCGTGAGCAGGTGAAGGTGGTCCTTCACGTGCGTGCCCTGGGCAGCAAGAGCATCTACCGCGTGGGTCTGTCCCTGGACAACTTCAACACGGACTATGTGCAGTCTGTGAGCGAGTACAAGACCCTGGACAGCTGGCAGAACCCGCACGGAGAACTTCCTGCCTATGCAAGAGCCCAGGCTTTCCAGGAGAATTCCATCCACTACGATGCCGTTTCCGGTACCGAGTTTGAACGCAACACCAACCGTCCGGCCATCGAGATCGGCCAGCTGCCGGGTGGCTTCAACGGCACCAAATGGAACGCCGGCGCCGGTAAGGATACCTACATCTATAAGGGAGAACATGGCCTGGAGCAGGAGCATGTGATGAATCCCGCCCTCAAGATGTATGCCGCCTGGGGTGGCCCTCATGAGGATCAGTACAGCGAAAAGCTGAAGGATGTGAAGGAACCCGAAACCCTGGCCAGCATGCAGAAGTTCACCTTCTACAACACCGTGCCCGGCTATGTGAACGTGACCGGCGGTCTGTACACCTACACCGTCGTCTATCACATGAAATCCCGTGCCGATATGGAACCCGCCCAGCGTGAAGCCGCCAAGCAGAACATGATCGAAGCCGTGATGAACAACATGGCCCAGAACTTCTTCGCGGTGAAACAGGACTTCGCTCCCATCGGCCTCAAGGGTTATGAGCCCCTGGACTACAAGACCAAGGACAACCACGTCTATGCCACCGAGTACCAGAAGTTCTTCAACCAGAATGCCGACCACCTGAGCGCCGATGTCACCTATCAGGCTTCCAACGGGCAGATCTGGGCCTTCAAGTGCCCCACGCTCACCCGTCACACCTGGGAGAGAATGTACTTCTCCAACGCCTATCCTCACTTCAAGGAGTGGGTGCTTTCCAATGGCGCCCAGGCTCAGGACTGGTACAAGAAAGACGTAGATTACACCTACCTCACCTGTCAATGGTAAAAGGTTTACCCTAAGAAAAAAGATATTGTGCGAAAGCCCGTGTGATGGACTACTACGTACTGTCGCGCTACGCGTACTGGAAATATTACTTCCTAATCCTGTATTACCGGCTGGCCGAATACCCGCCGGCAATACGGGTTTGGGTGATTTTCGGTGCCATCAGCCTGGTACTGATAGTAGCCATCGTTATAGGCAACTTGGCCCGTTCGGTACGCACTGTGGCCGATGCCCGTGGCGTCGAGCACAATTATAAGCAATACTGGGACAAGATGAAGGAGATTGCCCTGGAACCGCGTACACTGGAGCCGCTGGAGATATCGGCAGCCCTGGAGCTCCCCAAGAACTTCAAGATGCACGAATACACCCACCGGCGTTACGTCCCCATGCTCATCGACATGTACCGGCAGTTCGGAGAACAGATGAACAAGATCAACTGGCAGCGTATGCTCCAGGTGCTCAAGATGCCCATCTACTTCGAGGAACAGGTGCGTTCCCGCAATACCCGCAAACGTATAGTGGCTTTCAAGAATGTGGCCGATATGGACGCCAACCTGAAGGAAGCCGTCGCGTCGCGTTACCTTTTTGCCAAGGACCGCAAACTGCAGAACAACGCACGTCTTCATGCGGCCCGCTTTGGCACCTCCTATCCCTTCAAGGTGCTGCTGGAGGACCCTAATCTGGTGTTCACCGACGAAATGGTGGTAAAGTTCCACAACGTGCTGGTATATCGTCAGCAGAACGGCATGTCCATGCCCAACTTCATCCACTGGTGCAACCGTACCCCTATCAACGAAGAACTCCGCATCTTCGCCATCAACGAAATCCGGCTTTTCCACCGCCGTGAGGACTGCGCAGAAATGTTGTCCATGCTCATCAACAGCCGTGATGAGAGATTTTCCTGCGCCCTCATCAAGGCGTTGGGCGCCATGGAATACGTTCCGGCCGAAAAAGAGTTCTGCCGCCGCTACCTGAGCGCCTCCTATACCGAGCGCCAGGAGCTGGCCGAAGCCCTGGGTGCCATCAATTCCGGCAACCCCAAGGTGCTGCAGTTCCTGGAGGACGACTTCATGCAGACCACCGATTATGTGACCCGCATGATGCTGCTTCGCGTGATCCATAACTATGGGACCATCGGCCAGGAGGCCTACCAGCGCCTCAAGGAGGATGCTCCCAAGGAGTTTGCCATTTACTTCGAGCATATTGAGTGTGACCTGATAGACAGCAGAAGATATGCCTGAGTGGGTGATTCAATGGTTCAGTTACTTTGTGGTGGTCTATTCCACCCTGGTGATATCCAGCTATATCGCCATGGCCGTGCTGGCTTTCCTGGAACACAGGAAGCACTACACGTACCATGACGATGCCTATACCATCGGAGAACTGAAGAAAAGTCCATACACCCCCGGCGTATCCATCGTGGCACCCGCCTACAATGAGGAAAAAACCGTTATCACCAATGTGAAATCCCTTCTGAGTCTGGATTATCCGGACTTCGAGGTAGTCATTGTGAACGACGGTTCCAAGGACAGGACCCTGGAACTCCTCATCGAGAACTTCGACCTGGTGAAGGTCCCGTATGCCTATGTAGAGAAAATTAAAACCAAGCCCTTCAAGGGCCTGTACAAGACCAAGAGCGACAATCCCGCGTTCAAGCGCCTCACCGTGGTGGACAAGGTGAACGGCGGTACCAAGGCCGATGCCTCCAACGCCGGCGTGAACGTGGTGTCCAACAAGTTCTTCGTATGTACCGACGTGGACTGCGTGCTGGAAAAGAACGCCCTTTACCGCATGATCTGGCCCACCATGGCATCCACGCGCCGCGTCATTGCCGTGAGCGCCACCATGCGTATGAGCAACGGTTCCATCGTGGAGGACGGTAAGATGGTGGAGACGCATCCCCCGCACGATATGATTCCGCTGTTCCAGGACCTGGAGTACACGCGTTCCTTCCTCATCGGCAAAACCGCCCTCAGCCGCATCAATGCCATGCAGAACGTGTCCGGCGGCTTCGGCATGTTCGACAGGGAAGTGGTGATTAAGGCCGGCGGCTACGACGGAGACTCCTTTGCCGAGGACATGGACATGGTGGCCCGCATGATCCGCTATTGCTGCGATGCCGGAGAAGAATACCGTGTGGTGCAGATTCCCGAAACCTGCTGCTGGACCGAGGGACCGCCCAACTTCAAGGTGCTCAACCGCCAGCGTACGCGCTGGGGCCGCGGCCTGTTCCAGTTCTTCACCGTCCACCGGGACATGCTGTTCAACCGGAACTACCGCCAGTACGGTATGCTCACGCTGCCGTACATCCTCATTTTCGAGCTCACGGCTCCCGTCATCGAGTTCCTGGGCTACCTCATGGTGCTGGGGCTTCTGGTGGAGTGGGCCATCAACTGGAGCACCATCTGGATTGCGTTCGTGGGCCTGTATATCTTTGCCCAGCTGCTTACTGTTGTCATCATCTCTTATGACCTGTGGGTGGGAACCTCCTTCAAGGACCGTAAGGATTACCTGTGGTTTGTGCTGGCTTCCTTGCTGGAACCGTTCTTCTACCATCCCATCAATGTCTACTTTAGCCTGCGCGGCTATGTGAAGCAGATCCTGGGTACCCAGATGGTTTGGGGTAACATGACCCGAAAAGGTGTGCAGAGCGCCGCCAAACCCGCCAATGCCGACAAAAAGCAGTCGCCTCCCGGAGAGGCCGGTGCCACTGCCGCTGCCGATGCCGCCACATCCGTCGCCGCCATTAAATCGGCCGTAGAAGAAGAAAAGAAGGAGGAGAAGACCGATGCGTAAATACCTGATGCTCATAGTTGCCGTGCTGCTTGCCACGGCCGTTTGCCCGGCCCAGCCTTCCAGGTCTGCCGTTGCCAGGAAGACTACGTCGTCTTCCTCCAGGGAATCGGAGAACGGCCTGTTCAAACGGCGCCAGCAGCCGTCATACTATGTGGACCAGGTGACCAACCTGTTCTCCCAGCACCGCTGGGCCAAGGGTAAGGAGCTGTTGGACCAGGCCCTGGACCTGTATCCCGAAGACGCCAACCTGCATTACCTGGCCGGACGCTACTGGTGGAACGGCAAGAACTACGACAGGGCCCGCTACCATCTGGTGAAAGCCTGCCAGATCAACTACCACTTCGTGGACGCCAAGACCCTGCTGGTGAATATTGAGGAAATTACCGGAAACTACTCCAGCGCCATCTGCTACGTGAACGAGCTCCTGGAGGTAAATCCGTACTGGAAGGGCCTGTGGCTGCGCAAAGTGGACCTGTACAAGAAGATGGGCAACTTCGAGGAAGCCAACACCCTGCTGCAGCGTCTGTCCCAGATTTACCCTTCCGACGCTTCCATTACCGGAGACTACTTTGACGTGCTGGAATCCTCCTACCAGCAGGCCCGCCTGGACGGTGACATGAACGCCGCCGAGGCCGCCCTGAAGGAGATTGTGCGCATCACCCCGTCCGACGTAGACTATCAGCTTTCCTATGCCAATATCCTGGTGCGTCAGGGCCGTACCGGAGACGCCCTGGACAACCTGGCCTATGCCATCAACGCTTCTCCGGGCAATGTGACGCTCATCAGCAAGGCCACCGATATCATGCTGGCCGACGGCAAAGTTTCCAGTGCCCTTGCCCTTGCCCGGGCCCAGTATGAGGAGCATAAGACCAAGGAGCTGAAGAACCTGTACGACTTTGTGCTCTCCGAGAGCGCGCGCATCCAGGACGAGTCCGACCCCTATTCCATGTACACCCGCCTGTACAAGACCGAACATACGGACGAATCCCTTCAGTACCTGCTCACGCATTCCATGCAGAAAGGCTATTACGACGACGCCCTCTTCTATATTGGGGAGGCGCGCCGGCTGAGGGGAGACTCGGCACGCTGGTATACCATGGAATATGAGGTATATGACCGCATGGGCCGGAGCGACGCCGCATCCAAGGTGCTGGAAGCCGCCCTGCTCAAGTATCCCAACAACTACGACCTTGCCCTGGCCGCCTGCCGCCAGCGCCTGAAGGAAGCCAGTGAACTGATGTCCGAGGGCGCCTACAACCAAGCTATCCCGCTGCTGGAATATGTGCGCAAGCGCGCCGTAGACCCGGACCAGAAAGCCCTGGGTATCCGCCGTCTGGCCACCTGCTACCGGGAAACCAACCAGATGGACCAGGCCGTGCAGATGCTGCGGGAACGCCTGAAGACCGATCCCGAGTATCAGGTAACGGTGGACTATGCGTCCCTGCTGGTGAAGCAGGGCAAGCCGGAGGCCGCCCTGCAGGCCCTGGAAGCATCCTATGTGGACGCCCGGGATTCTGTGGCCTACCGTGCTTTGGGCAATGCCTACAAAGAGACGGCCTATACCTATTTAAGAGATAAGCTCTCGAGCGGCGCCGTGAAAGGCCTGCAGGGCATCACGGACATGCTGCTGGTCATTGACGACACCGACTACTGGGGCCTGCGCTATTCCCTGAGGACGGCCGACGATCCGCTGCCGTATGCCCTGCGCGGTATCCAGCTGTATCCCGACGATCTCACTTTCCCCATCAAGGCAGCCAATGAGCTCAACGAGCGGGGACATTCCGAGAGGGCCCTGAACATCCTGCGGGCCTACCTCTCCGATTTCCCGGCCGATGAAGACCTGCAGCGCGTGTACGCGGGCATCTCCGGCCACATCGCCAATAAACTGTATAAGGAGAAGGATTACGACCGCGCCGAGGCCGTGCTGGATTCTGCCCTGGCCGTGAGGCCCATGGATCCCGAGGTGCGCTATACCCGCGGCCTGCTGTACGAGAAACGGCACCAGTGGGATTCGGCCTACGTTTTCCAAAGCAAGTACACGCCGTCCGTGCTGGAAGAAGGGGAGTACAAGGCCCGCATGAATACGCTCCGCGCCCGTACGCTGCACAACAGCGTGGATGCGGGGATGGACCTGTTCCGATTCACGGACAACACGCATCTGCTGGGCCTGGCCACCATCGGCTATTCCCACAGCTGGGCAAACGACGCCCTGGAGGCCCGCCTGAACTATACGGGCCGCGACGCCGACTATGACGGTGAGGAGAAAATGTACGATTCCACCGGCGGTCAGGGACTGCAGTTGCAGGCCACCTGGACCCACGAGTTCGAGAATATCGTCACCATGAAGGCCACGTCGGCCCTGGCCAACGCTTTCTTCCCGCGCTGGACGGTGGACGTGAACTTCGACTGGCATCTGCCCCGTGACTGGGATGTGGAGAGCACGGTCTCCTATCGCTTCATGCGGGACGGCTCTTCCATGTATGCCCTGCACGGCGGCGGATACAAGACCTTCGGTCACTTCTATGCGGGAGGCCGTGTCACCGTGGGCGCCCTGCACGACATGTTTTTCTACAACACGCTGGCGCGCTTCCGCTTCTATCCCGTGGATGGCGGACGTTCCTACATCGAGGCACAGGGCGGTGCGGGTACGGCCCCGGAACTCTCTTTCCTTAACTACTATTATAGTTCCAGCATCTATAATCAGCTGAACTCCTTTGTGTCGCTGTCGGCCCAGTGGGCGGTGACCTACAACCTGGCGCTGCAGGTCTCGGGCACCTGGAACACCATATACGACCAGCGAACCGCCGTCACTTACCGTAATATGTTAATGGCCCATGTCTCTGTCGCGATTTATTTCTAGCCTGGTGCTGTGCTTCCTGCTGGTCATTTCCTGCGGTTCTGTTACCGTGGGCAGCAAGCCTGCGCTGCACCAGTATTATATCCATCCCGATTTGCCCGGCCGCACGCTGGACACCAAGATGTCGGACTATCTCAAAGCGCATTTGCAAAACCGTACGTCGGATATCATCGTGGATAAGACGGGCATAGACGTGACGGTGCATGTGGGGCCCGATGTGGACGGAGATTTCGCCTTCCAGCACACACCGGAGGGATATTATCTGGCGGCCAGCGACGAGCGTAACTTTACCTGGCTGGCCTACCAGTTCATCAAGATGATCGGCCGGGAGGACCCGGGAATCATCACCGACGACCTCCCTCCGCTGATGCTCAGCGGCCGGGATACGGTAGTTACCTTCCCCTTCGAATACCGGGACCTGTACATGCCCACCAACCAGAATCCGGATATGACCTATCTGCTGGGCATGCACAACCTGGAATACGACTGGGGCATCTGGGGACACAACCTGTCCCGCGTGCTGGGTTCCAACGGTGACATGACCTTCGGCTACCAGAACATGGACCAGGAAATGCTGGCCCGTACCGGCGGCCTGGCCCATCCCAACCAGTTCTGCTTCTCCTCCGACAAACTGCTGGACCTCACCGTGCAGTACATCCAGGACAACTACGGAGACGGGGAGGCCACGCCGTACCGCATGACCATCGGCCCCAACGACAACAGCGTCGTGTGCATGTGCCGCCGCTGCGAACTGGCCGGCAATACGCCCACCAACGCTACTCCGGCCGTGATCAGTTTTGTGGAAAAACTGGCCGCCCGTTTTCCCCATCACACGTTTTTCATCCCCGGTTATTCCACCACGTCGGCCCTTCCGGACCATGAACTGCCGGGGAATGTGGGAGTTTTCCTGTCGGCCATCGACTACCCCCGTGCCTGGAACAACGGGGACATGCCGCAGAGCAAGGCTTTCTTCAATCTGCTGGAGGACTGGAAGAAGATTACGGGTCACGTATACATCTGGGACTATGTGTGTAACTTTGACGACTATCTGTCTCCCTATCCCATCCTGTACGTGATGCAGCAGCGTTTCCAGGAGTACCGCAAGAGGGGAGTGAAGGGCCTCTTCCTTAACGGCAGCGGCTATTTCTACTCCAACCAGCAGGAAATGTACTCCTATGTACTGGCCGACCTCATGATCAATCCCGACGCCGATATCCGCCGTCTGGTAGAGGATTATTATAAGGATGTGATGCCCAACGTGGGTTCTTTCTATGCGTCCAGCGTGCTGGCCCAGGAGGACCGTGCCCGCCGGTCGGGGAAGGAGCTCCCGCTGTACGGCGGTATGGAGGAGGCTGTGAAGACGTATTTGTCCGAGCGTGAATTCCGGGAATTCTACTCCGTGTTCCTGCGGGCGTCCAGTATGGAAATGACGCACCGGGAGCGTGTGCTGTATGAAAAGACGCGCCAGTTTGTGTCCTTCTCCTTCCTGGAAATGTGCCGCCTGAACGGCCTCAAGCCCGGCGGATTTGCCGAGCAGGTGGGTGACGAATGGGTGGTGAAGCCGGAAGTATGGGCCGCCGTGGAGGACCTGAAGATGATGACCGACGAGGACGACGTGTACCTGCTCACCGGCAACGAAAACACCTCCATGGACCATATGGACCGCGTGAACGAGAGCGGTGTGTATGTGGCCGATTATGAGAATGAGGTGGAACTGTGGCTCACCGGCCAGCAGTGGGCGCAGGATTACCTGCTGCGTCAGCCGCTGCGGGTGACGGCGGGGAACCAGACCGTTACCACGCATTATCTCACCGACGGCGTGGCCGGCATTTCCCAGAACTACCACTGGGGCTGGCAGATTTATCCGCAGGACAACTGTTCCATCGAGCTTCCCGTAGAGGCCATTTCCGGCAAGACGGGAGAGATGAGCATCGCCTTCCTCAACAGCGAGCGTCACCGCATGGCTCCGCCGGCTGCCGTGGAAATCTGGGCCGATGACCGTCTGCTGGGAACCCTGCGCCGGGAAGGCCTCGGCACCTACTTCGACGAAGGGGAGCGCGTCATCTTCAAGGGAGACATCGGCTTCGGCATGCCCCGCAAGGTAGAGATGAAGCTGAAAGCCTCCTATGCCCGTAACTTTGCCATTGACGAAATCTTCTTCCGCTGATGAAAAGACTCTTCCTTCTCCTGGCTCTGGTGCCGGTCCTGTGGGCCTGCACTACGCGCGTACAATATACTACTGTGGAAATCCGGGACCCCATCCGTCACTATTATCCCATTCTGCAGGGGCAGGAACTTACCGTGAATATCCGCATGAGCAATACCGGAAAAGTGCCGCTGGTGGTGAAGGACATCCAGCCTTCCTGCGGTTGCATCGTGCTGGAAAACGACCACGAATTCGTGGTGCCGCCGGAGCGTTCCATGACGGTGACCCTGCATTATGATTCCCGCAAGAATGTGGGCCGGGTAGAGCATTCCATCCGCTTCTGGGGCAATATTTCGCCCTCCGGTATGGCCGAGATGCGTTTTGACGTAAACGTAGTGCCCGACGCCAACTACCACCACGACTACGAGGAAATGTACGACAAGGCCGAGAGCACCAGCAAACTCAAGGAGTATCTGAACCAGAGCGGGGAATCTTCCACGCGTTTCGGATACTACGTAGACCGATAAACAACCCCCTGTTGATAACTTTTGTAAATATTTTACGGTTAAAATTTGTATTAAAAAAATTTAATATCTACCTTTGTCCGGTCATAATAGGCCAGAGGCGTTAGTTAGACGATACACTTTTTAACCTATTATATTTATATGACACAAAATCAGCAGGCCATCTATGACGCCCGTACCCTGGGTACAGGCAAGATGTTAACCCTGGGGCTTCAGCACATGTTCGCCATGTTCGGAGCCACTGTTCTGGTCCCGGTCATCACCGGTCTCTCCATGAGTGCAACCCTTCTCTTCGCTGGTCTGGGTACACTCATTTTTCATTTGCTCACCAAGATGAAGGTCCCGGCGTTCCTGGGTTCGTCCTTCGCTTTCCTGGGTGGCTACGCAGCCGTAGTCTCGATGGGAGAAGCCCAAGGACTCAGCCTCACGGAATCATTGCCTTATGCCTGCATCGGAGTTTTCTCGGCAGGCATTATTTATTTCGTCCTGGCGGGTCTCTTCGCAGCATTCGGCGCCAAGAAGGTGATGCGGTTCTTCCCTCCCATCGTGACGGGCCCCATCATCATCGCCATCGGCCTCACGCTTAGCGGCAGCGCCATCGGCAACTGCAACCAGAACTGGTGGATCGCCCTCCTGGCCATCGCCATCATCATCGTGTGCAACATCTGGGGCAAGGGCATGATCAGGATCATCCCCATCCTGCTGGGTGTGCTGGGTTCCTACCTGGTAGCCGCCTGCTTCGGCCTGTGCGACTTCAGCGCCGTGAAGGACGCCGCCTGGGTGGGTGTTCCCTTCCAGTGGGACAACACCGCCTTCCACGTTTTCGAGAATCCCAACTGGGGTCTGGTACTGAGCGCCGTCATCGCCATCGTGCCCATTTCCATGGCCACCATGATGGAGCATATCGGCGACATGTGCGCCATCTCCTCCACCACGGGCATCAACTACCTGGAGAGCCCCGGTCTGCACCGCACCCTCATGGGTGACGGCCTGGCCACCATGGTTGCCTCCCTGTTCGGCGCCCCCGCCAACACCACATACGGTGAAAACACCGGCGTCCTGAACCTCACCAAGGTCTACGACCCCCGCGTGATCCGCATCGCCGCCGTGTTCGCCATCGTCCTCAGCTTCTGCCCCAAGTTCAGCGCCCTTATCAGCTGCATGCCGGCCGCTACCATCGGCGGTGTGTCCCTGGTGCTCTACGGTATGATTTCCGCCGTGGGTGTGCGTAATGTGGTGGAAAATCAGGTGGACTTCACCAAGAGCCGCAACGTGATTATCGCCGCCCTCATCCTGGTGCTGGCCATCGGCATCAAGTACGGCGCCAACGACGCCATCTCCCTGGGCTTCACCAGCCTCAGCGGCCTGGCCGTGGCTGCCCTGGTGGGCGTTATCCTCAACGCCGTGCTCCCCGGCAAGGACTATGAGTTCGGCGCCAATCCTCAGGGTGACAAGGCTGTTGACTTTGAAATGAACCCGTCCCTTAGAAAGTAACTTTATATAATTAACTCATAAACTACGTTTTATGTTCAAAAAAACTATTCTCGCTGTTGCTATCGCAACCTTCGGCTTTGCCCAGATGGCCAAGGCCCAGAACCTCCAGGTCTTCTACGATTTCGGTAAGGACCGCCAGTACATCACCACCACCTTCGAAATGTTCAAGGCCGACAAATTTGGTGACACCTTCTTCTTCATCGACCATTATTTTGCCAATGGTGACCAGCGCAAGAACGGTGTTGCCAGCGCTGTGAACGGTACTTATTTCGAGATTGAGCGTGGCCTCAACTTCTGGCAGGATTCCGCCCTCAAGGACCTGAGCGCCCACATCGAGTACGACGGCAGCAGCTGGGGTGCAGGCATCTTCTGCTTCGGTGCCAAGTATTTCTTCCACTCCCAGGACTACAGAAATATGCTCACCCTCTACCTCATGTATGACCTTCACATCGGTGTAGGCAAGGCCGATATCCCCGTGAAGTTCAGCGCCGTATGGAGCATGGGAGACCTCTTTGGCCTGAAAGGTCTCACCTTCAAGGGCTTCATGGATGTATGGGGCAACAACAGCGCCTTTGCCGATGGCAGCACCGCCAAGTTCTCCGTGCTCACCGAACCCCAGCTTTGGATGAACCTGGGCAAGCTCTTCGACTATCACCTGGATCTGGGTGGCGAGGTAGAGCTCTCTTATAACTTTGCCGGTAACAAGGGCTTCATGGTGAACCCTTGCGCAGGTCTCCGCTGGACTTTCTAATATAGGAGTTACCGTCCATGAAACCTGCTTTCGAGAAGCTGTTTGGCTTTGATTCGAAAGTGAATAATGTCCGCACAGAGATCCTGGCGGGCATTACCACTTTCCTGACGATGGCCTACATCCTGGCCGTCAACCCCAGTATCTTCAGCGCCCTGCCCGGCATGCCTGCCGGCAGCGTGTTCACCGCCACCGCCCTGGCCGCCATCATCGGCACGCTGGTCATGGCCCTGTACGCCAAGAAGCCTTTCGCCCTTGCTCCCGGCATGGGTCTGAACGCCTTCTTCGTGTACACTGTTTGCCTGGGCATGGGTTACACCTGGCAGTTCGCCCTCACCGCCGTTCTGTTGGAAGGTATTCTCTTCATCATCCTCACCCTGACTAAGGTTCGCAGCTGGCTGCTCAACGCCATTCCCGGTACGCTGAAGAAGGCCATCGGCGCCGGTATCGGCCTGTTCATCGCTTTCATCGGCATGCAGAACGCCGGTATCATCGTGAACAACGACGCCACCCTGGTGGGCCTGGGCCACATCACGGAAGGTACCGCCCTGCTGGCCATGATCGGCCTGTTCATCACCGCCGGTCTGGTGATGGCCAAAGTCCGTGGCGGCATCCTCTGGGGCATCCTGGCCACCACCCTCCTGGGCCTGGTGATCAAGGATCCGGCCACCGGAGAAGCCATTACCAAGTTTAGCGGCGTGGTGTCCCTGCCGGCCAGCGTAGACCCCATCTTCTGCAAGTTCGAATGGAGCCACGTGCTTTCCCTGGACATGCTGGTGGTTGTTTTCACCTTCCTGTTCATTGATATGTTCGACACCATGGGCACCATCATCGGCGTGCATCAGGGCGCCGGCCTCATCCCCGAGGACGGTCCGCGCGACAACGTTCCGGACATGGAGAAGATGTTCCTGGCCGATTCTATCGGCACCGTATTCGGCGCCTGCCTGGGTACTTCCACCACCACCACCTATGTGGAGAGCGCTTCCGGCGTAGGGGAGGGTGGCCGTACCGGTCTCACCGCCTTCTCTACCGTGATCTGCTTTGTGCTGGCCCTGTTCTTCAGCCCGCTGTTCCTGGCCATTCCCGGTGCCGCCACCGCTCCCGCCCTCATCGTGGTGGGTGTGATGATGATGCCTTCCATCAAGCGCATCCACTGGGACGACTACTGCAAGGCCATCCCCGCCTTCATCACCATCATCATGATGCCCCTGGCCTACAGCATCTCCGACGGTATCCTCCTGGGTGTCATCTCCTACGTGCTGTGCCACGCCGTAGCCGGCAAGTTCAAGGACATCTCCATCACCATGTGGGTCCTGGCTGTTCTGTTTATTTGCAAGTATATCTTTATCTAATTGATATACAATATATTAAATAATTCTCTTGATTCCATTTGGGATCAAGAGAATTTTCTTTTATGCTGATTATCAGCTATTTAACAGCGATCTCCTTCACAGGCTCCTTGGGGAGCAGGACCTTGTTCACGGGCCACTTCTGGGCCTTGGCTTGCTTGAAGGAAGCGGTGGCGCGGATATCGGCCACGGAGGCGCCGAATTTGGCGGTGTAGTTGCCGGCAGCGGTTTCCCAGGCCGATGTTTCCTCGTTGAAGGAGGCCAGGGTGTAGGCGTCCACCTTCATGGTAAGGGTTTGGCTCTCTCCGGGCTTGAGCTCGCGGGTCTTGGCAAAGGCCTTGAGCTCGCTCTCGGGCTTCACCAGGCCGCCGTCGGGGGCGCTCACGTACAGCTGGACGGCTTCCTTTCCGGCTACCTTGCCGGTATTCTTCACGGTGATGGAGGCGGTGAGGGAACCATCGGCAGCCACTTTCACCACGGGCTTGCTATACTCGAAGCTGGTGTAGCTGAGGCCGTAGCCGAAGGGATAGCTCACCTTTTTGCCGACGGTGGAGAAGTAGCGGTAACCCACCCAGATGCCTTCCTTGTACTGGGTTTCATCCACATTGGCCTGCTTCTGCGGTACAATGCCGAAGAGGGCCATGGTCTCGGCATCCAGGCCCATGAAGGAACCGGAGCCGGAAGCCACGTAGTTGTACGGGAAGTTGAAAGAGGAAGGGATGTCGAAGTAGTTCACGGGGAAGGTCATGGGCAGCTTGCCGGAGGGGTTGGCTGCGCCGCAGAGGACATCGGCCACGGCGTAACCGCCTTCCTGGCCGGGCGTCCAGGCCAGCAGGATGGCGTCGGGAATCTGCTTCCAGGAAGCGGTTTCGATGACACCGCCGATGTTCAGCACCACCACCAGCTTCTTGCCGGCCACGTGGTAGACATCGGCCAGTTCCTGCAGCATGCGGCGCTCGGAACCGGTGAGGGTCCAGTCACCGTCCACGGCTTTGCGGTCTCCGCCCTCACCCGCGTTGCGGGAGATAGTGAAGATGGCAATGTCGGTGGCCTTTTCCATCTTTTCGAAGTAGCTGCGGCTCACCTCCATCTCGGGAACCACGGCGTCTCCCAGCATGGCCATGAAGCCGCCGGCCGAATTGTTGGCGATTTCCGTCTTCTGGAGGGCGATGTACTGCTTGTACCAGTTCTCAATGCCTTCGTTCACTTCCAGGCCATTGGCACGCAGGCCTTCGGCCACGTTGCGCACATAGGCCTTGTTCACGTTACCAGAGCCGGTGCCGCCGGCGATGAAATCATAGGAGCCGACGCCGTACAGGGCCACTTTCTTCACACATTTGCAGAAAGGCAGCACGCCGTTGTTCTCCAGGAGTACCAGGCCTTCGGGAGTGGCGGCGCGCACCAGCTTGGCGTGACCGGCCAGGTCCGGTTTGTTGCTGTATTTATAACCGTTGAAACGGGGGGTACGCACAATGTATTCCAGCAGCTTGCGAACGTTGCGGTCCAGATCCTGGATGGGAATAATGCCAGCGTGAACACCTTCTACAATGCGTTTGATCTCGTTTTCCATACCGGGTTCCATGAGGTCGTTTCCGGCCACCACGGCGTTCTCGGTGCCTTTCTTGTTGCCCCAGTCGGTCATCACGATGCCCTTGAAGCCCCATTCACCGCGCAGGATGGTGGTGAGGAGGTCGCGGTTCTGCTGGGTATAGGTGCCGTTCACCTTGTTGTAGGAACTCATGATGGTCCAGGGGTCGGATTCCTTTACCATGATCTCGAAGCCCTTCAGGTACAGCTCACGGGCAGCGCGGGGATTCACCACGGCGTCGTCTTCCATGCGGTTGGTCTCCTGGTCGTTGAAGGCGAAGTGCTTGGCGCTCACGCCCACGCCGTTGCTCTGGATACCGTTCACATAGGCGGCGGCCATCTTACCGGAGAGCAGCGGATCCTCAGAGAAATACTCGAAGTTTCGGCCGCACAGAGGGTTGCGGTGAAGGTTCTGGCCGGGAGCCAGGAGGACATCGGCCCCGTATTCCTTCACTTCTTCACCCATGGCGGTGGTGAGTTCCTTCACCAGGTCTGTGTTCCAGGTGCTGGCCATTACCGTACCCACGGGGAAGCCGGTGGCGTAGTAGGTCTGGGAGTCTCCTTTGCGGATGGGCTCGATGCGGATACCCGCAGGGCCATCGGCCAAAACGGTCTGAGGGATGCCCAGACGGGGAATGGCGCGGGTGGTACCGGCGGCTCCAGGTACCAGCGTGGCGTCGCTGGCCGTCATGGAGCCGGCTACCATGGAGCCCCAGCCGGAGCCCACCACCAGCGTGGCTTTCTCCTCCAGGGTCATGGCCTTGAGGATATCTTCAATGTTGTCCTTGCGCAGTTTGGGCTGGGCAAAGACGGAAAGGGTGCAGCAAAGCGCTGCGGCCATAAACAGGAATTTTCTCATATCGATAGAATTGGTTATAGTCTTTATGACTCAAATGTAATGGGTTTATTTTTTACTTCCAAATTATTAAACAATGACTAAAACATTTGAACAGTTTCAGCAAAAATATCTAGGGATTGCGAATATGGTATAATTGATTGATTATCAACAATATAAGTTTTTCTCTTGACACCATTTGGGATCAAGAGAAAAACCTAATATATTAGTAATCAAGTAGTTAAACCACTAGCACCTACCCTACATACTCCGAAGGAGGGACGCCGAACTGCTTTTTGAACGACGTGGAGAAGTGGGAGAGGGTGTTGAAGCCGGTCATCCAGGCAATTTCGCTCATGTTGTGCTTGCCTTCCTTCAAAAGGTCGGCGGCGCGGTTCAGTTTATACCGCTTGAAGAACACGGACGGGTTTTCACCGGTGAGGCCCTTTACCTTATAATAGAACTTGGTGCGGGAGATCTTCATCATTTCCGTCATGCGCACGATGTCCAGGTCGGCGTTGGCCAGTTCCTTCTCCATGAGTTCGTACAGCTCCTGCATAAAGGCGGCGTCGCGGGGGGAGAGGGCCTCGGGAGCCAGTTCTTCGGTGGTGGTGACGCTGCCCAGTTGCCGATGCAGCTTTTCCCGGTTGTCCAGCAGGGACTTGACCAGGGCCAGGAGATAGGCGGGCTGGAAGGGCTTGGTCACATAGGCGTCGGCACCCTTGTGCAGACCTTCCACCTGGCTTTCCACGGCTACCTTGGCGGTGACCAGCACCACGGGGATGTGGGACAGCTGGAGGTCTCCCTTGATGCGGGAGCAAAGCTCATAGCCGTCCATGCCGGGCATCACTACGTCGGAGATAATGAGGTCCGGCACATCCTCCTCCATGCCCTTGAGGGCACTCTCGGCGTCAAAATACAGGGAAACCTTGTACTGCGGTTTCAGGATCACTTTGAGGTAGTTGGCGATGTCGATGTCGTCGTCCACCACCACCACGTGGCGCTTGGAGGCTTCGTCCTCGGGGGTGTCGGCGGTGATGCTCTCGGCCAGGGTGTGGGTGGAGAGCTGGGGAGCCTCGGCAGTGCGCTCATCCTCAGAGTAAGAAGCGGCGCTCACGGGCAGCACCAGGGAGAAGACGGCGCCGCCTTCGGGCCGATTCCAGGCCTTGATGTAACCGTGGTGCAGGCCGCACAGGGCGCGTGCATAGTACAGGCCGATGCCGGAACCGGTGACCTGTTTCCCGGCCTCGGACTGGTAGAAGCGTTCGAAAATCTTTTCCAGCTGGTCTTCGGGGATGCCGGGGCCGGTATCGGAGACGCTGATGCAGGCGTACTGGCCGTCGGTATCGGCTGCAGTGAGCGGGAAGCGCGCGGCGGCGTCGGCACGGGAGATGACGTCAAAAGCCAGGGAAACCTTTCCGCCGGAAGGCGTGAACTTGAGGGAGTTGGACAGCAGGTTCATCACCACCTTCTGCACTTTGTCGGCATCCACCCACATGGTGAAAGGCTCTTCCAGACCGTAGGTGTTGAGCTCGATGCCTTTGGACTGGGCGTTGAAGCGGAACAGGCTGGCGGTGTCCTGCAGCGGCCCCACAATATCCATCTTGGCCACCTTGAGCTGCAGTTTGCTGTTGCCGATGCGGTTGAAGTCCAGCAACTGGTTCACCAGGGACAGCATCCAGGTGGTGTTGCGGCGGATGATGTCCACCAGCTTGCGGTCCTGCCCTTTGACGGTCTCCGACTCGCTCAGCTGCTGCGCCGGGCCGGCAATCATGGTGAGGGGCGTGCGGAACTCGTGCGCCACGTTGGAGAAGTAGTTCATCTGAATCTTGTTCAGCTCTTTCTCGGCCTGCTGGGCTTCCTCGGCCTTCTCCCGTTCCCGGCGCACCTGCCAGATACGGCGGGCGGCCTCCTTGCGCACGCGCTGGACGTGACTCACAAAGGTGTACAGGATGCCCAGGACAAAACCGCCGAGCATAATCCACAGGATCCAGGCCCACCAGGTGCGCTGCCAGGGCGGCAAAACGCGGATGGACAGCGATTCCTCTGTATCTGTGATGGTGTGGCTTCCGTTGGTAATCTTAACGCGCAGCCGATACTTGCCCGGCGGAACCTGGGCGAAGTAGGCGCTGTTCTGGGTATTGATGCGCACCCAGTCTTTATCGAATCCTTCCAGCCAGTAGGCATAACGGATTTGCTCGAATTCGCTGTAGTCCAGGGCTGCAAAGGAAATGCTGAAGGCGTTATTCTCGGGGCGGATGGTCACCAGAGGCTTGTCGCAGAGCTCTTTCTGGATGGGGCCGTCGGCCGAGGGTTTCACCAGCTGGTTGTGAATGCTAAGATTTTGGAAAACCAGGGGAACCGTGCGCTTGGCAGGGGCGTCCAGCGGGTTGAACCAGGTGATGCCGTGCGTGCCACCGAAAACCAGCGTGCCGTCGGGCAGGATGCAGGAGGCGCGGTTGTTGAACTGGTCCCCGCCGATGCCGTCGGCCTCGAAGAAGTGGATGCAACGGTTCACGGTGCGGTCGTACTTGGCCAGGCCGTGCATGGTAGATATCCACATATTGCCCTGACGGTCTTCCTGGATGTCACAAATATCCTGGCAGGGGAGGTTCTCCATCGGGTACAGGCGGTCGGTCTCCTTATCCCGCACGATGATGCCGTTGGCGATGGTTCCCATCCAGATGTTGCCGGCGCTGTCCTTGAACAGGCAGTTGGGAATGACCACCGAGCGGCGGACGCAGGCGGCTTCTTCTTCGGCCGATATCGTGCGCTGGCTGGTTTCCAGCGTATAGGTGTTGATTCGGGTGGGACGCTGGTTGTAGCAGCCCACCATCAGCCGGCCGGGTTCCTCCAGCATCAGGTCCGACACAAAGGTCCATTCTCCGTTGTTGGTAAACGGTATGTCCTGCCGGCTTTTGTCGCGTTTGTCATAGCGGATGAGGGAATTGCCGAATCCCCCGATCCAGATGGCGCCACGGTCGTCCTGCTCCATGGCGATGGGGTTGTAGGCAAAGACCATGTCTTTGGCTTTGAGGCGTTTGCCGTCCCAGCTGCAGCAAATCACGCGCATCTTGTTGGTGAAGATGAGCCACAGGTCCCCGTCGGCATCGCAGAAGACGCCTGAGATGCGGATATAACCCACCTCGCTGTCCGGAATGAGATGGCCGATGGGCACCTCCTGCAACTCCCGCGTGGCAACGTGGTAGCGGTACAGTCCGTCCCGCTGCGTGGTGATCCAAAGGTTACCGGCATGGTCCGGACACAGGGAAATGACGTTTTTGTTGCGGAAGGCCGATGTGAGGGACTTGTTGTTGCCGAACAGGCCATGATCCTGGTAGGAAACGCTGAATCCCTGGTCTTCCGTACCGATCCACATGTTGCCGTGAGTATCTTGATAAAGGGTGCGTACCTCGGAATCGGGGAACGAATAGGGGAAGTTGGTGTCTCCCTGGAACAGGACGGTTTCCCGGGAGCGGCTGTACAGGAAGAATCCCTTGCCGATGACGTTCATCAGGAGGTTGTTGTCGTCTACGGCATACAGGATGTCGATGTCTCCTCCCATCAGGTTTTTGTGGGCGCTGATGGCGGCGGGAAGCGTTTTCCAGCTGCCGCTGCGGGCGTCCAGGATGCTCAGCCGGCCCATGCCGGACAGCCAGATCTCTCCCTTCCCGGCGTCGCAGATATGATAGGTCTGGTATGGCAGCGGGAAGCTCTCCAGCAGAGTGAAGTTCTGGGTGGAATAGCAGTTGAGGACGAATCCGTTGCCGGAAATCACCCACAGACGGTCGTCGGGCGTAATGATGGCCGACGGTGTGCCAAAGGCGTTGAGGTCCCGGATGACAGGGCGGATGGCATCCTTGCCGCGGTCATAGACGCACAGTTCCGTGCCGGCCGAAAAGAGCAGTTCTCCAGCATGGGTTTCCATCATCTGGGAAAAGCTGCTGCTGTTGCCCAGGATGGGAATGCGGCGGAAGCCGTCGGTCTCTGTGCGCACGGCCACGCCGTTTTCGGTGGCAATCCACAGCTGGCCGTCGTTGGAGCTGTGCAGGCCGATGATGCGGTTGTCCGGCAGCCCCAGGGTGTCGTCGGTGCAGAAGTACTGCTGGAATTCACCGGGGGTGTACTTGTTGAGGCCACGGAAGGTTCCCATCCAGATATGGCCGTGCACATCCTCGGCAAAGCAGTTCACCTGCTGGTTGGAGATGCGGGGCGACAGGACTATGCTTCCCGGCTCCGGGGTGACGAAAGAGGGTTGTTGCGTATGGCAGGCGCTGAAAGCCAGAAGGACCAGCGCGAAGGTTATCGTTCTCAGGTTCATACCACAAATATAATAATAATTGCGGGTTTTGAACAGAGGGAAATTTTTTTGAACAAATAAATTTCTTTAAAAAACGCTGATGAAAGGATTTGAAATAAAGGGAAAAGGCGTGCTGTTAATTCTTTGCAATTTTGCAGTGCTAAAAAACGCAAACGCATGACACTGAAACCTATCGCCTCCCTTATTGGAATCACTCTCCTCCTGGCTTCCTGCGGGCAGCCTGTCAGCCGCCGCAGCAGCGAGCAATGCCTGTCGGCCCTGGAGACATCGGCCAAAAACACCACCGTGCAAACCCAGAACGGTCCGGTGGCCGGTTACATAGACAACGGTGTATACATCTACAAGGGCATTCCCTATGCCAAGGCCGGACGCTTTATGGCGCCCACGGATCCCGATCCCTGGAAAGAGGTGCGTGCCAGCCGTTCCTACGGCCCGGTGGCGCCCCATGGAGAGCGCATGGGCTGGCGTGACGACAACCAGGCTTTCACCATGCACTGGGACGACGGCTATCCCGGAGAGGACTGCCAGCGTGTGAACGTATGGACTTCCAGCCTGCGCAGCGGCAGCAAACTGCCCGTGATGGTGTGGCTGCATGGCGGCGGTTTCAGCGAAGGATCCTCCCAGGAGCAGGCCGGTTACGACGGCACCAACCTGGCCCGTGACCATGGCGTGGTGGTTGTTTCCCTGAACCACAGGCTCAACGCCCTGGGCTATCTGGATCTGAGTGCCTACGGTGCCAAATACGCCCACAGCGGCAATGTGGGCATGATGGACATTGTGAAGGCCCTGGAGTGGGTGAGGGACAACATCGCCAACTTCGGCGGAGACCCTTCCAACGTGACCATCTTCGGCCAGAGCGGTGGCGGCGGCAAAGTGACCACGGTGATGGCCATGCCGTCGGCCAAAGGTCTTTTCCACAAAGCTATTGTCCAGAGCGGCTCCATCTTCAATCTGATGAGCCCCAAATATTCCCGCCGGGTGGGCGCCGCTACCGTGTCCAAGCTGGGTATCGGCCCGTCCAAGATTGACCAGATGGCAACGGTTCCCTATGAGAAACTGCTGGCCGCTTACCGCGAGGCCGTGCAGGAAGTGGCCGCCGAGGCCCGGGAGGACGGTGCCCTTCCCACCAATTTCCTGGATATGATCCTCTTCGGGCAGGCTCCCGTGGTGGACGGTGAGGTCATTCCTTTCCAGCCCTCCACGCCGGAGACCCTGGCCCTTTCCAAAGATGTCCCTACCATTATAGGTACGGTATATAATGAGTTTACTCCGGGCCAGGAGGACGCTATCTTCCGTCCGCTTGCCCTGCAGCAGGCCCAGGACCGCACGGCCGCCGGCTGCGCCCCGGTGTACATGTACCGTTTTGACTGGGCTTCCCCCGTACTGGACGGCGCCCTGGGCAGCACGCACTGCCTTGAGATTCCGTTTGTGTTCGACAACGTGCTGGTGCACCGCACCTTCACCGGCGGGGGAGAGGATGCCGTGCAGCTGGGCCACCGCGTGAGCCGGCTGTGGACTTCCTTTGCCAAAACCGGAAAACCCGCCGCCGAGGGCATGCCCGAATGGGAGCCCTGGCCCGCCAACCTGAGAATTAACTTAGAAACGAAACTCGATAAATGAAAAGAATCATCTTCTTTAGCGCTACCCTGGCCCTGTTTGTGGCCTGCGGCACTTCTGCCACCAAGGACAACGATCCCTGGGGAAAAGTAGACCCCAGTGATGCGGCCAAAAAGTCTGCAGTACTGGAGTTATCCATGCAGAGCACGTATATGAAACAATCCATGACCTATTCTGTTTGGATTCCCGAGGAATACGACGAGACCAAGACCTATCCTTTCTTTTATCTGCTTCATGGCTACGAGTACGGAGACCAGAGCCGTCTGGACCGCTGCTGGCTGGATAAAGGCAATGCGGCCAGAATAGCCTTGGACTATCAAAAGACCGGTGGCGTACCCATGGTGATTGTAATGCCCAATGGTCTCAGTTCCTTCTATATGGGAGACTATGAGGATTATTTTGAGAAAGAACTGATGGCCAAAGTTGAGGAGGAATTCCATTGTAATGGCAAGCGGGCCATCGGCGGTCTTTCCATGGGCGGTTTTGGCACGCTGTACCACGCACTCAAGTATCCCGAGAAGTTCACTTATGCCTATGCCATGAGTCCGGCGGCCGACGCTTCCATGGCAGCCTATATCGGGGCGCAGGAAGACAAGAGTATTTTCCCCGCATTTACCATCGAAGTGGGCCTGCAGGATTATACCGTAGACAACAGTAAGGCCAAGTCTCTGTATAATTCCATGATTAATAATGGATTAACCTGCGAATGGATTGAGCGTGAGGGAACCCACGACTGGCCCTTCTGGAAGGTTTGTTTGCCCAAGGCCCTGCAAAAAGCCGGGGCTTCGTTCAAATAGAAAAACATTTGAACAAGTGAGAATGTGAAACAAATACATAGTATTTATTTTTGCATTGATAAAAAGACACTAAACAACCAACAATATTTTTAACCCAATGAAACGTATTCTTACTACCCTTGCTCTTTGCCTGGCCGTGGCCGGTGCAATGAACGCACAGGAACTGGCCAATTTCTCTTTTGGCCGTGGCATGAAACCCATCGTTTCCCCCGAGATTCAGAACGACAGCGTCACCTTCCGGCTCAAGGCCGACTACGCTACCGTTGTGAAGCTCAGCGGATCCTGGATGCCCAACCCCTGGGGTGGAACCATCGACATGTACCGTGGCGAGAACAACGTCTGGTCTGTGAAGATTCCGCTTCCGTCTCCGGAAATCTACACCTACAACTTCGTGGTGGACGGTGTGGCCGTGAACGATCCCCAGAACGTGCTGGTCCAGCGTGACGGTACCCGTTACCTGCCCATGCTCCTGGTTCCCGGTGAACGCACCCAGAATTACGGTGAGGCCACCAAGCACGGCACGGTGAGCCATCCCTGGTATCACAGCAACATCCTGGGTATGGACCGCCGCCTCACGGTGTACACCCCCTACGGCTATGAGGCCAACAAGAACAAGAAGTATCCTGTTCTTTATCTCCTCCACGGCGCCGGTGGTGACGAAGAAGCCTGGACTTCCATGGGCCGTGCCGCCCAGATCCTCGATAACCTTATCGAGAAAGGTCTGGCCGAGCCTATGATTGTGGTCATGCCCAACGGCAACCCCGGTCAGGCAGCCGCCCGCACCCTCAATATCCCGGAGAAGGCCTATGACTGGAGAGATCCCGCCAACCGCGACGCCTATGTGAAGAGCCTTTGCACGGAGATTGTTCCTTTCATCGAAAAGAACTTCCGCGCCATCGCAAAACCCGCTTCCCGCGCTATCGCAGGCCTTTCCATGGGTGGTGGTCATACCATTTCCGCTTCCATCCTGTATCCGGAAATGTTTGACTACATTTGCCCCCTGTCCGCTGCCGGCACCGCTACGCCCGAGCAGATTGCCACCCTCAAGAAGGCCGGCGTGAAGCTCTATTTCCTGGCTTGCGGTAACACCGACTTCCTGTTCCAGGGCGCCGAAGAAATGCACGCCAAACTCAATGAGCAGGGTCTGGATCACATTTACTTCGTGTCCGACGGCGGTCACGTATGGGCCAACTGGCGCCTGTACCTGAACACCTTCGCCCAGAAGCTCTTCAAATAGGAGTTACTACCTAATTAAATAATAACCAAACCAACATGAGAAAATCTAACTTGCTAAAGCGAGTGATGTCCGTGGCCCTGGGATTCTTCCTGGGGGCCTCGGCGTTGCTGGCACAGAACATCACGGTGACCGGCACGGTCACGGATGCCATGAAGGAACCGATCATCGGTGCGGCAGTTATGCAGAAGGGTACCACCGTTGGTACTGCCACCGATCTGGACGGTAACTTTGAACTCAGCGTCCCGGCGGGCGCAATCCTCGAGTTCTCTTCCATCGGCTTTGAAACCGTTACGCTGAAGGCCGAACCCAAGATGGCAGTCATCTTGAGAGAAGACTCCGAAATGCTGAACGAGACCGTGGTCGTGGGTTACGGCGTCCAGAAGAAGGAGTCCCTCACCGGCGCTATCACCCAGATCCGTGCCGAGGATATCGCCGCCACCAAGACGGCCGACGGTGTGGCTGCCCTCCAGGGTAAGATTCCCGGCCTGTTGATCACCCAGAACAGCGGTAAGCCCGGTGCTTTCGCTTCTGATATCAGCCTGCGTGGTTTCGGTACCCCTATGGTGGTCGTGGACGGCGTTGTGCGCAGCACCACCCGTACCCGTAAGTCCACCACCTGGAACCAGGACCCCAACGCTGTGGAAAGTTATACCGACATCTCCGTTCTCCAGGAACTGAACCCTGAGGACATCGAGAGCATCTCCGTGCTGAAGGACGCTTCCGCTACCATTTATGGTCTGGGCGCCCAGAACGGTGTGATCCTCATCACCACCAAGAAGGGACAGGTCAAGAAGCCCAGCGTGAACTTCAGCGCCAACCTGACTCTGGCCGCCCCTGTGGTTCCCCGTCAGGTGGAAAGCTGGACCTCCTTCATGAAATGGGAGAATGCCATGTCCGACGTGGGTAAGATGGATCATCGCTGGGCCGATGCCCAGATTGCCGCTTATGAAAACGGCGATCCCACCTGGACCGATGCCATGGGCAATGTCCACGATGCCATCTATACCGACTGGTATAATGAGATTTATAAGAAAGTAGCTGTAAACCAGCAGTATAACATCTCCATCAGAGGTGGTAATGAGCAGGTGAACTACTACTTCGGCGGCGGTTTTGCCGACGATAACCCTATTCTGAAGGGTGATTCCTACGGTTACAAGCGCTACAACTTCAACGGTAACGTTTCCGTGAAGCTCCTTCCGGAACTCACCATGAATTTTGCCACCAATTTCCGTCAAAGCACCACCAATGGTATGGGTGACTTCGACCTGGACTGGAACATTTTCTACTATATCTATCAGTCCAATCCTACCGTGGGCGTCCGTCCCAAGAACAATCCTGCCCACTACACGGATGTGGAAGAACACCTGAACCCTGTGGCCCTGCTGGATACCGAAACTACCGGTTTCACCAAGACTGACCGCAAGGACTTCAGCAACACCATTGACTTCATCTATGAAGCTCCTTTCCTGAAGGGCCTCAAGCTCCAGGCCTCCGGTGCCTATGACTTCGGTCGCAGCAAGCAGCGTACTCTGGTGAAGAGCTTCATGCTCTATGACTATGAAACCGACGAGCCTGCCTACAAGTGGGATAATGCCCGTAATGAAACTGAGTACGCCGAAATGTGGAACGACAACTCCCGCATTTATGGTCGTATCCAGGCTATGTTCGACCGCTCGTTCGGCCGCCACAATGTGTCTGCCATGCTGGGCGCCGAGCTCACCAGCGTCACCAACGCCATGGTGGGTGCTTCCCGCTTCTATGGACCGGACAAATCCCAGTTCCTCTATACGCACGACGTAATCAATCAGGGTCTTGAATCCAGAGACGACAACCAGGGTACCCGCGGTACTTCCCGTACCGCCGGTTATATCGGCCGTCTCAACTACAATTACGCCGGTAAGTACCTTATCGAGGTCATGGGACGTTACGATGGTAACTATATGTTCCAGAAGGGCAAGCGCTGGAGCTTCTTCCCTTCCTATTCCCTGGGTTGGCGTATTTCCGAAGAGAAATTCTTCAAGGATATCCTTCCCATGGTGAACAACCTCAAGTTCCGCTGGTCCGACGGTTTCACCGGCGCTCCTCAGGGCAGTGCTTATGCCTATATTAATGGTTATACCTCCAGCGGCTCCTGGGTATTCTCCGATGGTAAGACTACCACGGCTTATGCCAACAGCTCCGTGGCTAACACCGTTCTCACTTGGGCTAAAGTCCGTATGATGGACTTTGGTGTGGACTGGGAACTGTGGCAGGGCAAGTTCGGTGGTACCTTCGACTGGTTCAAGCGCGCAATGATCGGAACCATGGCTCAGCGTGATGTCTCCCTCCCGGATTTCTATGCCGTTGATATCCCTTACGAGAACCTCAACCGCAGCGAGACCCAGGGTCTGGAGCTTTCCCTGTATCACCGCAACAGCGTCGGTAACTTCAATTACCGCATCCAAGGTACCGCTACCTTCTCCCGCAACCGTCAAACTTATGTGGAGAGTGAGAAGACCAACACTAACTATGGCTCCCAGATGGACTATTGGAAAAACGGTTATCTGAATCGTTGGAACGGTTACTATGGTGGCAGCACCTATCATTGGACCGGCGAACGCTTCACTTCCGTTAACGATGCCAGCACCAGCCAGATCCTGTATTCCGCCCTCAGCAGCAACGAGGGTAACCGTGCTTTGATTGTGGGCCAGTACAAGCTGGTCGACCGCAACGGTAACGGATATATTGACAATGAAGATGTGTATTACACCTGGGGTGGCGGCAACCCTCCGCTCCAGTTCGGTCTCACCTTCAGCGGCAGTTACAAGAACTTTGACTTCAGCCTCATCTTCAACGGCGCAACCATGAAATACAAAGGTTACGGCCTCAGCGCCTATTCCGGTTACGGTTTCCTGAACTACCTGCCTTCGCAGTATACGAATGCCTATCATGTGACCACTTATGGTGCCGATCCTTGGGATCCCGCCACCGAGTGGACCGCCGGTTACTGGCCTGCCCTGGTGCGTCTGAGCCAGGTGGGTTCCTATCCCAACTCCACTTATGGCGCCAACCAGCCCTACGACTTCGTGAACGCTACCTATCTGCGTTTGAAGACTATCGAACTGGGTTATCGCTTCAGCCCCAACTTCCTCAAGAAGGCCGGCATCAAGAGCGCCCGCGTATTCTTTAACGGTGGTAACCTCCTTACCATCTGCAACAAGCTCCTGAAGTATGTGGATCCGGAATCCAATGACAGCGGCCGCGCCGGTGGTGAATTCCAGATTAACAAGACCTACAGCTTCGGCTTCAACCTCAACTTCTAATCCTGCATGAAAATGAAAAAGATATTTGCATATATCCTCATTGCCGGACTTACCCTCGGACTCTCTTCCTGCGACAAGTTCTTCGACTCCATGGAGGGCGACTTGAACAAGGTGGCCGCCGAAGACCTGCTGAACTCGGAGAACGGTCTGTTAGCTCTGCTGGCCGACCTGTACAGCAACCTGCCGGGCCTGAGCCTTACCGACAATGATAAATACCAGATGTTTGGCGCCGGCGCCAGGGATCTCCCCGTTTACGCCAATACGGTTTCCGGTTTCTGGAATTACAAGGCCGTACGTGCTGTGAACGTATTCCTTAAGGCTGTCGAGGACTGCCGTGCAAATGGTGTCCTGGATGACGCAACGGCCGACCGCTACAAGGGCGAGGCCCTGTTTATCCGTGCCTACTATTATTTTGGCAGTGTCCGTGTTTATGGTGGTGTCCCCATCGTGGAGGAAGACCTGAGCGGATACTATGGTACCGACCAGGAGGACAAACTCTATGTTCCCCGTTCCACCGAAAAGGATACTTGGGATTGGGTTATCCAGCAGCTGGAAGATGCAGCCGCTCTGTTGCCTGCCACCCAGACTCAGGAAATGCGTGCCAATAAGTATTCGGCCTATGCCCTGGAAGCCCGCGTTGCCCTTTGGGCTGCTTCCGTGAGCCAGTATTGGGAGCGTGCTTCTCTGAATCCCGCCTATGAGGCTGTCCAATTGAAGCTCTCCTATATGGAAAAGGGCTATGCCAAGGACTACTATCAGAAGGCCATCGATGCCGCTGCCAGGGTAATAGACGGCTCCGGTTACAAACTCTATGGCGGCGTTCCCAACGACATTAAATCTGCTATCACCAACCTCACAGACCTCTTCCAGACCTGGAAGGGAGAAGAAGGCCTTTTCGGCCGCTCCTATGCTACGGGTGGTGATGATTCCAACGCTGCGGCAGGTTGGGTTCCCAACCAGTGGGCATCCGGTTATACCGGAACCGGCGTAGCCAGCTATGCCGTTACCCTGAATCTGGCCGACGAGTATGACTACTATGCTTCTGAGAGTGACCGTACCCGCAAGGACGGTAAGATTCAGACGCTGGTAAGCGGTAACGAAGACATCTATCTGAACGATCCTGAGGTAGAGTTTACGGCTGACAAGGTTGCTTCCTATAAGCACTACAACACCGTGGACGAACCCTTCCTCCTGAAAGATGCCCGTTTCCAGGCCTGGGTCCTTTATCCCGGAGCTGAATTCCGCGACGGCTTCCACTACGCCCAGGGTGGTATGGTGAAACCCGATGGTACTGTGGAAGTATATCCTCCGTCCAAGGGCAATGGTGACGGTAACTACAAGTATTATGTCAAAGGTGCCAATGAGAAGGATGCCGCCCAGAAAGATACTGTATGGGCTTATGGCGGAAAGGGCCAGAACAACTCTTCGTTCATGGGTCTTACCAGCGACAAGAACTCCAACAACCGCAACGCCTATTGTTTCACTCCCCGTAAATTCGTGGCCCAGAAGGCAACGGCAACCGTACAGTCTCCTTACTATGACATCCGTTATGCCGAAGTGCTCCTTACCTATGCCGAGGCTGTGTGCGAAAGCGGCCTGGGTGACAAGACCCTGGCCAAGAAGTGCCTGAACGAGGTGCGCAAACGCGCCGGCTTCACCGACGATGTGGATCTCACTATCGACAACATCCTCCACGAGTGGAAGGTGGAATTCGCCTTCGAGAACAGATGGGCCAATGTCCTGTACCGCCGTCGTGGCTACTACAACCCCAATAGCACCAATAACAAGGAAGAGGGAAATATCGGCAAGAAGCTCACCCTGATCCCGCTGGCCGATCTCTCCGGTGGCAAGGAATCTTACATTTTCCTCCGCGCCCTTCCGGTGGTTTCCATGTCCAAATACTGGGGCTCCAATCCTACTCTGTCGTACAATGGCAACTATTACAGCCAGATCAGCAACTACAAGAACGACAAGATTGTGGATAACAACAGACTTCCCGGAGAATAATTAATTTTTGAACGATGAAAAAGTTTATTATATCTATTGCCCTTCTGTTGGCAGCGCTTTCCGTTACGGTGTCCTGCTCCATGTTTAAGCTGGACAATTTCGATGGCCCCAACGCACAGGTTACCGGCAGACTGCTGGATATGGAGACCGGTGAATTGGTGAGCCTGGAAGCAGCCCAGAGCCAGACCTTCAGCTGGACCACCTGGTCTTATGTTACTACCACCGATTACGGTGCTCTCGTAGTTTACGAACAGGGTTATGTTCCCCCCACCTGGGCCGGAAACCCCGAAGATTATACTGGTAAAGATAGCGGCCAGGCATGGTTGGTCCGTTTCGACGGACAGTTCACCAACACCAGGGTGTTTGCCGGCACGTACAAGTACTCTCTGCAGAAGCTTCTGCCTTGCTACGATCCCGAAGAAGGCAAAGACACCTTTGTCCTGAAAGAGGGAAAGAACAAGCTGGATATCGGCGTACTGCCTTTCTGCCGTGTCAAGGATCCTAAGATTACCTACGATTCCGCCAGCAAGAAGATGATTGCCCAATTCTATGTGGAACTGGGAGATCCTTCCCGTGCCAATAAGATTTCCAACGTGATTTTCAGCGCCAACACCCAGATGTTCGTCGGTGGTAACAACCTGAATCTTGCCAAGGACCACAAGCCTGCCAAGGCTCAGAATATCAACCCGGGCGAACTTGTCACCCTGGAGATTGACACCACCGCTCCCGAGAATGCCAACCTGTTCAAATACAGTACGCAGGATCGCTATTTCCGCATTGGCGCCATGGCCGAAGGCAACGGTTACAATTCGGAAAAGAATAAGTACTACAACTTCTCTCCCATTTTCAAGGTATCCGCTGACTTCTCCACCATCGAGGAAGTCAAGTGGGATGACATGGTGTGGTAATGCCTAAAGACAGAATGAATTATGAAAAAAGTAATTAGCATTTTAGCACTGGGTCTTGCCCTGCTGATGGTTTCCTGCCAAAAGGAGAATACCTCGTCGGGTTCCATCAACGAGATTACAGACCTGTATACTGTTCCTGCCGATGCTGTGCCGATGGCCGAGCTCACTGCTTCCAAGTCCACCTGGTCCACAGACCGCCGCTACTTTGACCTTACCTTCGGCTCCGCCCTCAGCACTACGCTGGTGGGTTACGATGCCCTCCTTGCCCCCGGCCAGTATGTTCTGGGTGGGGATGAAAAAGGCAACGCCATCCTGGCCAAGACCAAGTTGAACGGCCAGGCCGCCAAGGAAGGCTACATCACCGTGGGCAAGCTTCCCGACGGCAAGTATGCCATCACCGCCCATATCGACGGCGAAATCCTTACCTGGACCGGTACGCTGCCCTTCGTGCCCGATCCCGCTCCCGTGGCACTTTCTGTGGTAATGGACGCCAAGGCCAATGCTGGTGAAGTTACAACTCTTACCTTGAATCTGGCCACTGAGGGTATTTCTCAGGAGTTTGATATGACCACCTACCAGAATGTTTGGAAAGGCGAAGGCGGTTATCTGGCCCTGGACCTGAATACCGGTGACAAATACCTGGTCGATGGCAACTATAAGGCTTGCGCCGTAGGTGGCGTGGTCAATACCGGTGAGTTCGGCATTGGCTATGATACCGACGTAGAGTATTGGGGAACCGTTTATCACGTAGAAAACTGGGGAACCTGCTGGTGGGATGTGAAGGATGGCGCTGCAACCGCCACCAAGATCACCGACGGTCTGGTTACTGTGAGCAGCCGTGAAGAAAGTGTTGAAGGAAAGGATGTGACCATTTGGACCATCTTCTGGGGTAAGAACTATCCCAAGGAGTATGTCTTCGAAGGTGCTATCCCTGCCCTTACCAAGCCCAAGAAACCCGCTGGTCCTGTGGCTCCTACCCACAAGTATACGATTGGCGAACCTCAGGCCTGCATGCTCAGCGACAATACCACGGTGGTCGAGGGTGTCAAGAAGTATCCGTTCACCATTACCGATGCCAACGACAATGAAGTTGCTTATCTGGAATTTGTTCTCGTCGATGGTGCCAATGATGTGACTCCTGGAGATTATGTTTCTACTGAGTACGCTCACGAAGTCGGTCAGCTGGCCAATGGTTACTACCTCGACTTTGGTGAATGGGGTGTATTTGCCGGCGGTTCCTACTATTGGGCTGGTGAAGAAAAGGTCTACATCGGCGCGGGCGAGACTGTTTCCGTCGCCCAGATTGGTACCGGAGCCTTTGAATTCATCAGCACGGGCTTCGACTTCCCTGCAGCCGGCCCTAACTATGTGCCCGAGGAAGGTGGTGAAGGTGATATGGTAACGCTCACCAAGTTTGCCAACAAGACGGACTATACCGGTTGGGGAATGAATATGATTGCCCTTGAATTCTGCACGGATGGTCTTACTCCTACTGCCGGTTTCTTTGGCGCCACCTATGCTGGTGACGGTAACTACCTGAAACTGGAGATTTATGCAGAGTCAGGTAACGGTCCTGCAGCGGGGACTTATGTTCCCAACACCGTGGGAACCGATGATGTGCCGGCCGGTACGTTCAAGGCTGGTTACGACCCCGAAGGTGGCAAGGACTACGGAACCAACTGGTTCACCGTCGTTGGCGGTGCCGGTACTTCCGCCCACATTACCGATGGTACGGTGACAGTTTCTGTTGATGGCGATACCTACACCATCGTTGTGGAATCCACCGCTGTCAAGTGCAAATACGTCGGACCTCTTCAGTAGTCTCTAAAAACCTGAACCAATGAATCGGGGCCGGTCGCGTAGCGGCTGGCCCCTTTTTACAAAACACCGATATGAAAAAAATCTTTACCCTTCTGGCGGCCGCTGCACTGGCAGTGGGCACCCTCTGCGGTCAGGAGCTCACCAACTTTGCCTTTGGCAACCGCGGTCCCCGCATCGTTTCCCCCGAACTTAAGGACGGCAAGGTTACCTTCCGCCTCAACGCCAACTACGCCACCCGCGTACAGATCTCCGGCAACTGGATGGAGAATCCCTGGACGGGTCTGGTGGACATGACCAAAGGAGAGGGTGGCATTTGGGAATATACCATGGACGCCCCTTCACCGGAAATTTACACTTACAACTTTGTGGTGGACGGCGTTTCCGTGAACGACCCCCTCAACGACAAAGTACAGCGTGACGGTACCCGTTACCTGAACATGCTGTTTGTCCCCGGAGAACGCAGCGAGAACTATTATGAGGCTGGGCAGCACGGCTCCGTGACCACCCGGTGGTACGACAGCCCGTCCCTGGGCTATGCCCGCCGCATGGTGGTGTACACCCCTTACGGCTATGAAAAATCCAAGGCCAAGCTGCCTGTGCTGTATCTGCTGCACGGTGGCGGCGGAGACGAGGAAGCCTGGACTTCCATGGGCCGCGCCGCCCAAATCCTGGACAACCTTATTGAGAAAGGTCTGGCCAAGCCCATGATTGTGGTGATGCCCAACGGCAACCCCAACCAGAAGGCCGCCAACACCCTGGGCATTGCCGCCGAGGAAATGGACCGTCAGGATCCCAAGTGGCAGAACGCCTATGTGACCTCCCTGGTGAAGGAAATCGTTCCTTTCATCGACAAGGAATACCGCACCATCGCCAAGGCCAGCGGCCGCGCTATCGCCGGCCTCTCCATGGGCGGCGGCCACACCACATCGGCCACCATCCTGTTCCCGGGCACCTTTGACTACATTTGCCCCATGAGCTGCGGCATCCGCGAGAGCGACCATCTGGACGCCGACCTGCAGGGTATCAAGAAAGCCGGTTACAAGCTGTACTGGATTGGCTGCGGCACCGCCGACTTTGCCTGGCAGGGCACCGAGATTCTGGACAAGGCCCTTACCCGCAACGGCATGGAGCACACCCTCTTTGCCTCCGACGGCGGCCATGTGTGGGCCAACTGGCGCCTGTACCTGAATACTTTTGCACAGCTTCTGTTCAAATAGTTCCTATGTTTGAAACCAAAATAAAAATGGAGTGAGTTCTGGCGAGCTCATTTGGGAGGCCAAGAGCAGGCACCACCGCCTCGATATACGC
>CAJOIQ010000015.1 GCA_905234795.1 uncultured Bacteroidales bacterium
GAAGATGTAGTCCGAAAAACCCTGGATGCACTCTTTCTTTGACATATCTTCACAAATATACGCAAATGAAACGAAAAACTCCCTGAAATGGAGAGTTTTGTGCGGGCAACGGGACAAATATCTAACCATTCTTGACGATTTTAGAGCCGTGTATCTATTTGGCTTACAAATAATAAATTGTTATCGCAGATGGTTCTGAAAGAGTTCTACGTTGACTGATGGGGTTGTTTGTTTATGCACTGAAGATTAGTTATCTTTGCAACAAGTTGTATCAAGTAGTTATACGCATTATGAAGCAACTACTCCTTTTCATTTCAATGATTCTCTTAACAATTAGTTGCGAGAAAATTGATCCGTTTGTAGAAACAGACGAAGGGAAAAATGTGTTGGGATTCTATCTGGATGGTAAAAAAGTATCATATCAAACAAGTGGAGGTTTCCCATCAGAGTATCCATATGAACATTGCGTTTATACAAAACATTTCAATACTGATTCTCTTGAAATCATTGCTCTGCTTGACAACTACTATTATAATGAAATCTCGATAAAGATTGCTATTTCGGAAATCAGTACTACACATGAAATCACGGATCCTGACATCACTTTAACTTACATTTATAGGGTAACACCTTTACCTCCAGATGAATATTCCGAGGGAGGAGGTAGAATAGAACGGGCATATACAATATTTAAGAGCGGAGAGTTAAGTTTCAGAAAGTGGGATCAGCAGGCAGGTATCCTTTCTGGTAATTTTAGATTTGATTGCGAGGCCCCTCAGTATGATGGTAGCGTAAAAAGTGTTTCTGTTAGCGGTGGAAATTTTGATGTTAAAACTGGCAATATTTTATGAGTAGAGTTGTCAGTATACTTGTCCTGATCATAGCATTTTTTTTCTCCAGTTGTTCAAAATTACTGGGTTTTGGACAGTCTACAGAGAAGGAACCTTATCTTATTCCTGTTTCGATGGAATATGACGGCGTCTTTATGGAAGAAGACAATCCTGAATGGACTAATTCGAAATTCTACCTTAGGAAACATTCGTTCAGTTACTATATTAGAACGTATTTTACTTCAAGTGGGATGATGTCGCTAAAAATGTTGATTAGTTCTGGTGAAGGTTTCGAACTTAATAAGTGGTACAGCCTGCCGTCAGCGGAATCAGAAAACGTCTGGGAGTCATTTGCTATTATTAAAGGCAAGAGAGCTATTGCAGGAAGGGTATTATTTACAGAGTTCAATCAAACAGGGGACCTTACTTTTAACGGAGAGGGCTATTGTTCCATTAGGGGAGAGTTTGAAATCACTTTAGAAAGCGAGGAATCATCAGATAAATCCATTGAGATCAAAAATGGAAAGTTTTATGTCCCGAAATCAGGGTATTGGGACTCTCGAGCAATGGAAGATTGAAATAGTACCCGCAGTGGGGAGGAGAAAACATGCTTAAGTGCGGTTGATGTCCCCATAATTGGCCCATCAACCGCAAAAAAGCCCCAAAATGCGGCTGATGGTCCAAAAAATGGGACATCAACGACACCTATGTTCGGTGAAAGCCGGGAAAGCTGTGAAACGGAGGGATAACGAGGCCCGGAACGGGCCGAAGGCGCCATCAGGCGCCGTGGCGGAACGTCAGCGAGACTTGCGGAGCAAGTTGAAGCAGTGGAGCCACCCGGGTTCTGGCGGAGCGAAGCGGAGACAGGTTCCGGCATTCCCCCTGAATAGGGGGATGTCGCGCAGCGACAGGGGGTTGAGACAGACGGAGTCCCTTCACCCGCATACGAAAAGCGCCTGGCAATTAAGCCAGGCTGCTTTTGTGCGGGTGAAGGGACTCGAACCCATACGCCGTAAGGCACCAGATCCTAAGTCTGGGTTGTCTACCAATTCCAACACACCCGCAATTGGGACTGCAAATATACGAAAAAATCTTATTTCTTCTTGGGCTTTTTCACGGAACCGCCGGGCAGGACGGTGTGCAACATGCCCTGGGTGAGGTTCTGGATGATATAGGACGGGTAAGGCTGCCAGGGGTCCCGTTCAAAGGTGACCTGTACCTTCTTGGGCTCCTTTCCGGCAACGACCGGATTGGACTTGGGCACGGCCAGGTTGGCCAGGAAATTGATGGCGCCGCTGTTCTTGGCCACAATCTGGAAGGGTGCCGTGGTGTCGTCCCAGGCATGTAGGGAAAGGTTGCTGTACAGCATGCAGAAGTCGTCGGTCATCTGTTTCTTGTCTCCCTTGAACTGGCAGTCCACCTTGTGGATATCGGCCTTGGCCGTTGCGCCGAAGAGCGGCCGCATAAACGGATCCAGGGTGGCGGCGTCCAAATCGAAGATCTGCATCCGGCCGCGGGTGCTTTCCCGTTTGTCGTTGCGCACCAGCACGGAAAGATCCAGCCGGCCTTTCCCCTTACGTCCGGACTTGATGCCCAGTTCCATCTGGTTGTTGGGCGCATTGCTGGCCGATTTGATGGCCAGGCGCAGGTTGTGCATGGGGAACACGCCGCGGTTCTCGTGCTTGATTTCCCAGATAAAGGTAAAGGCGCGGATGCTGGCGTCCAGTTCCTTGATCATCAGGGGCATCTTCACGGTATTCAGGCTCTCCTGGAAAGTGGGATAGGGGACCGGCGGCGCATAGCGGTCGTCCTGTAAAATGACAATCTCGGGACCCGACAGGGAAATGCGGTCAATATCCACGCTCTTGGCTAAAACCATGCGGGGGATGTTGACAGGGCTGGTGGTAAGGCTGTCCAGCTTGACATCGTACCACATGACCGACACCTTGCCCATTTTCTCGGCCAGGGCTTCCTGGGGCACGCAGTTGTAAAGGTGCATCCCCAGGGCTTCCACCGCGCCGGCGTCGGCCGTGGAAAGATGCCCCACCTGGATGCGGGAAAGGCCTTTTTCGTCTATGAAATCCAGGCTGTCCAGCGCTACGCGGTAAAGACTGTCGTTGTAGACAAGCCGCTCTTCTTCAAACAGGTAGCCGATATCCCGGACCGAAATGTCAATCCCCTGTGCGGCCAGCTTCAGGGAGTTTTTGGGATTGGCCATGCCGATGGTCCCGCCCCGCACTACCAGGCGCTTTGCCAGGGCCTCTCCGCGGAGCAGTTTGAACCAGCGCAGCCCCTCCAGCCTGATGGCTTCGATGCTGCCGGTAATGTCCGGGCCGGCATGGGTGCTGTCCCGGACGGCGACATCGATATCCTTAATCACCAGATTCCCGGCCACAAGGGAAAGGTCCAGCTTCTTGAAATCAATCTGTACGCTGGGAATATCCTTGAGCGCTGCGCGGAGCTTGTTCTTGGCAATGAAACTGGGGACAAAATGGACGATGGCCACAACGCCCAGTGCTATGGCACCGAACAGACAGATCCTTTTAATGGTTTTTGGGGACATAGGCTTAGTAATTTTGGTAATTGGTTAGTTATTTCACAAATACCACACACGCCCAGCCTTCGCGTGAAGACTGACCGGCGAAGGTCAGGCCCAGGTCTGAGGCGGCCGTGCGGATGGCGGGGACATCGGCCTCATAGAAGCCGCTCAGGAGCAGGTGCCCGCCGCGGCGCAGTGACCGCACATAAGTGTGGAGGTCTTCCAGGATGATGTTGCGGTGGATGTTGGCCAGCAGGACGTCGTAGGTGCTCATCTGCAGCAGGGAAGCGTCCCCGCAGGCAGTTTCCACGCGGGTGCCCACCTTGTTCCATCGGCAGTTGCCCCAGGCGCTTTGCGCGGCCACCAGGTCGATGTCTACGGCAAATACCTTGCGGGCGCCCATCTTGGCGGCCAGGATGGCCAGGATGGCGGTTCCGCAACCCATATCCACCACCGAACGCCCCTTGATAACCCCCTCGATGCCCAGCATGCGCTGCATCATCATATAAGTGGTCTGATGATAGCCGGTGCCGAAGGCCATCTGCGGGTCTATCCAGATGTTGAAGCGGGTGTGCGGCACGTTTTTATTGAACGGCGCCTTGATGGTGACCTTGCCGTCCACCACAATGGGCTGGAAGGTTTCTTCCCAAATGCGGTTCCAGTTGCGTCCCTGGACGGGTGCGGCCTTGATATCGGCCACAAAGGGATAGCCGCTCAACACCACTTTCACGTCGGATGCGCGGTATTGCTCGGTTTGGATGTAGCACTTGAGGAGGGGTTCCTCGGTGACAAAGGAATCGAAGGGGAGCTCGGACAGTTCGGCCATCAGGATATCGGCCCCTTCCTGGGTGAAAGGGTCCAGGCGCACGGTCACTTCCAGGTAATCAAAGGTGTTCATTTTTTCTTGGCGGCTTCGTTTTCCAGGCGCAGGACTTCCTCCTTGATGGCCTCCCGGCGCGTGGCGGTCTGTTCCAGGACGTCGGTGAGGAACACTTCCATGCCCTGCAGGGATTCTTCCTTGAATTCCTCCTCCTCCTGGACGGGTGCCTCACCCACGCTTACCTGGCCGAAGAAGGCTCCGGTGCGGTTCTCTTCCAGCGCTTTCTCTACGCCGGCGTCAAAGATATTGTGGATGGCGCCGATGAGGTTGTACTGCACGGAGTTCAGTTCCTTGGTATACACCGGCACGTTGGCGCTGCGGTACTTGGCCTTACCCAGCGCATAGTGGATGTGCTTGAAGTCGGGCCCCCAGGCGTTGAGGCCGAATTTGAGCACCATCGGGCTCTTGATCACGGAAACGTGGTAGTCGAACTCCTGGCTCAGGTGCTGCGTGCCGGAAGCGGCCAGTTGGTAGCGGTCTATATTCAGCACGAAGGGGAAGATCTCCAGGATATTGTTCTGCACGATGCCCGTGACGGACATATTGTCTATGCGCAGCTCTTTCTGGTTGTTGAACTTGAGGAGGCTGGTAATCTTGGTGAGTTCCGGGCTTTCCTGGAGGCCCAGGTCCTTGCCGGAAATCTTCATGATGCCGTCCACCGATGGCAGCACCACGTTCATCAGGGTGTCGATGTCGGTGGTGGCGGCCAGCTCGCAGTCCAGGTCCCCCTGGAAAGTGGAAAGCATAGGCATCAGGGTGTCGATGGCCGGGAACAGCGTAATTACTTTTTCGGCCGTTATATTCACCAGGTTAAGGTCGAATCCGGCCTTGATTTCCCTTTGGCTGCGGGTGGAGTAGAAGCCCTCGAAGTAGATGTCGCCCATGTTGGAGGCGGCCAGGGCGTTGGTAATCTGGAGGGTGCGCTGGCGCATGGCCACATCGGCGGCCGCCCAGCTCACCAGCAGGCTGTCGTACTTGATGCCGGCGGCCTCCAGGGTGAAGTCCACCTCCAGGTTGGCGGGAATCACCAGCAGTTTGCTGCCCGTGGAATCGGGCAGTTCGGCCTGGCCGATGGCTTCCTCCACGGCTTCGTCGGAGGCCTGGGAAAGGGTGTCGGCGGGCTGGTAGGTGGTATAGTAGGCGTAGGCCCGCATCAGCTCGTTGGCGTCTATGTAGTTGGAGGTGACATCGGCCTTGAGCTTGAGCAGGCTGCGGGAGCTGCCCATCATGGCGCGCCGCAGTCCCGTGAGATTGGCGCTGGCCGAAATATCCGATTCTCCGGCCTTGACGGTGATGTTCTTCAGGTCCAGGGTGTCGTTGTCGAAGGAACCCTTGACGGCCGAAAGCGAAGTGGCCAGCGGGAAGGCGGGCAGCATCAGGCGGCCGCTTTCCAGACCGATATTGCCTTCCACATCCCAGTTGCGGGCATACTCCTGCACGGCGCCGGAAAGGCTGATTTTCACGTTTTTAGCCGCCCAGGCATCCCGGGATTCCTGCTCCATGCGGGTAAGGCGGGCATGGCGGAAGAGGGAATCCCGCGGCACGCCGGGATAGATGCGCTGCAGGGAATCCAGCATGCGGTCCCGGCGGGCGGTATTCAGGGTGCGGCGGACGTGCCGGCTGGCAGAAAGGTCAAAGCTGAAGTCCCTCAGACCCACGCGGTTGGCGCCCAGGCTGCCGCGTACGCGGCCACTTTTGGAACGGAGGGTGAGTTTGGGGGTGGGGCGGTCCTTGGAGGCGGGCTCGATGCGGAACGTCTCCGTATTCTCCCGCAGGCTGAGGCCCATGCCGTCGGCGTCCCGCAGACGCAGGCTGGCCACTTTGAGGATGCCCATCAGGGAAGTGAGATCCTTGCCGCCCTTGAGGATATCGGCCGAATTCTGGGCCAGTAGCTCAACCTTTCCCCCGCGGACGAACATATCCTTGAGGGTGACGTTGAGGGTGTCGATGTCGGCCTTGAGGGCCAGCACACGGGCGCCCCGGGGGAGATTCCGGTCAATCTTGTTGCCCTTGGCCTCCACGTTGAGCGCCAGGCTGGGGATGAGGGCGGTGAGGGAATCCCGTTCATCCCGGATGTCCAGGTCCTTCGCCAGGATATCGGCCTTGAGGTTGGTGTTGCCGATGGCCGACGCATTGAGCTGGGAGAGCCGTGCCCGGCCGCTGATGCGGGCGTCCAGCGCTCCGGTGCCGGTGATGCCCATTTCGCGGGTAAAGGCCTGCGTGAGTGAATCCACACGGGCATGCAGGCTGCCGTCCAGGCCGATGACAGGGTCCTTGCCCAGCGCATCCCTGATGCTGGCGGTGGCGTCCAGGCGGGCACCCACGATGTCTACGAAGAGTTTTTTCACCACGCCGTCCACTTCCTTGAGGTCGCTGGTGGTGACGGAGGCATCCAGCGCCAGTTGCCCGCGCCGGCCCAGACCCTCGTAATCCAGCCAGGCCTGCGGGATTTGCGCCCGGGCGTTGATGGCGGGGGTGAGGCCATTGCCCAGGCTGCCCTTTGCCGTGGCGTTCAGGCTGAGGATGGCGTTGGTGGAGACCTTCTTGAGGGCGGGGATGTTCTCCTGGAATTCATCGGCCAGTTTGCCCAGCGGGCAGTCTTTGATGGCGGCCGATACATCCATGTCGGTTACGCCGTCCTTGTGCACCAGGAGGTTGCCCTTGCCTTCCAGGTTAAGGGAGGAAAGGCTCAGGTGGAGGCTGTTGACGATGGCTTCCAGCTCTCCGGAATCACGCTCCGGGAGCAGGGCGTCGGCATCCAGATGGACGGGTAGGCGAACCCGGCCGAAGGAACGGGTGCGAAGGCTCACGCGGGCGTCGGCGTCCAGGGTGAAGTGCCGGTCTTTGGCGGTTCCGCGCAGGCGTTGCAGGCGCAGGGAGACGGTATCGGAGGGCATGCGCCCGGAAACCATGAGGGAATCGATGGCGAATTCGGCCTCCGACTGGTATAATCCCTCGGTTTTCAATTTGCCGTCCAGGGCCAGCCGGCGCATGGAGAACATGCCGTGCAGGGTGTCCCGGGGGTTGGTGAAAACGATGAGGGGGCGGTCTGTGAGGCCGATGCGGTCCACTACGATGGGCGGCAGCGGCTTGCTTTCTTTGAGGGGATCCTTTTCTCCCCGGCCGATGGGCAGGATGTCCCAGTTGGCCGCCGAGGAGTCGTAATAATGGGCAAAGATGCGGGGATGTTCCAGCTCCAGTTTGTGCACGTGGATGGTCTTGCGTCCCGCCAGCGCCATATAGTCCAGCGATACGCTCAGTTTCCTGAAGGCTACCAGGGTATCCATGGCGCCGTCCTTCTGCCACCCGGCCCTCAGCAGGCTGAACCGGCGGGCATTGTCCGTGTACACACTGTCGAAGCGGGCATATCTTTCATGGGGATAGGTGATGGAAAAGTCTTTGGCATCCACCGTGACAAAGGGAAAACTCTTGATTACGTGTGCCCGCACTTCCTGGAAGTTCACCTGGCCTTCCACATAATCGGCCGCCAGGCTGTTCACGATTCCGGTGAGCACTTTGGGCCGCAGCACAACCTGCAGGGCTACGAGCAGCACCAGCACCAGGCCGATGATGGCCAGAACCACATTCCGTATGACTTTCCCCGCCTTCATCCGTTAGAAAATGACGTAGTCTTTCACGTCCTGGGCCGTGACGGGGCTGCCGCCCAGGATGAGGAGGCGCTCCACTACGTTGCGAAGCTCGCGGATATTGCCCGGCCAGGAACGCTCCTGCAGCATCTTGATGGCTTCGGGCTGGAATTCCGGCACGGGCTTTCCGTTCTCGGCGCTGATGCTCTCGGCAAAGTGGTTCACCAGCAGGGGAATGTCCTCCTTGCGGTCGTCCAGGGCTGGCACCCGGAGGACAATCACGCTCAGGCGGTGGTACAGGTCCTCCCGGAAATTGCCCTTGGCAATCTCCTCCTGCAGGTTTTTGTTGGTGGCGGCAATCACGCGCACGTCCACGGTGATCTCCTTGTCTCCACCCACCGGGGTGAGCTTTTTCTCCTGCAGCACGCGCAGCACCTTGGCCTGGGCCGGAAGGGACATGTCTCCAATCTCGTCCAGAAAGATGGTGCCGCCGTCGGCCTGTTCGAACTTACCTTTGTGGTCTTTGATGGCCGACGTGAAGGAGCCCTTTTTGTGGCCGAAGAGTTCGCTGTCGATGAGTTCCGACGGGATGGCGGCGCAGTTCACCTCCACGAAGGGCATCATGGACCGGTCGCTCATCTGGTAGATGCTCTGGGCCACCAGTTCCTTGCCGGAGCCGTTGGGCCCCGTGATGAGTACGCTGGCCTGGGTGGGAGCCACCTTGCCGATCATGTCCTTGAGGTGGGCGATGGGTGTTGCCTGGCCCACCATCTCCCGGCCATAAATCTTCTTCTTGAGGATTTTGGTCTCCTTCACCAGATTGGCTTTGTCGGTGGCGTTTTTGAGGGTGATGAGGATGCGGTTCAGGTCCAGGGGCTTCTCAATGAAGTCGAAGGCGCCCTTCTTGATGCAGTCCACGGCCGTGGTGATATCGGCATGGCCGCTCACCATGATCACGGGGGACTCGATGCCTTCCTCGATGAGCTTGACCAGCATCTCGGTGCCGTCCATTTCCGGCATCTTGATGTCGCAGAAGATGGCGTCGTATTTCTCCTTCTGGGCTTTCTGCAAGCCTTCCAGGCCGTTTTCGGCCGTTTCTACCTGGTAATTCTCCATCTCCAGAATCTCCTTGAGGGAGTAGCGGATGGCGCGCTCATCGTCTACAATCAGAACTTTCATGCGGGTATAACTTTATTATGCAAATATACGAAAAAAAGGGATATAGTTAAGCATGGCTCCATTTGGCTTTGTCATCAGAAAATCGTAATTTCGCACAGAGGATAAAAAAGATGGGTAGGATAAATATTACTTGGAACTGGTCAGACTTTGTTTCCTGGCTTTCTGGCGGGTATCGGCGCGCTCATTGGTGGCATGCCGGGGCCATTTTACTGCTCATTGTTGTCTTTACATGCCTTTTGCGATGGATTGGCTTGTCCGTAGCGTTCTTCAACCCAATCGGGGAGGCTTTTGGAGATTTGCATTTCAGTGACGGCTTCTTTTATTCCCACAATATCGGTGTCAATGTGGGAGAACCTGTTCCAGACCTGGTCATCGTAGATCTGAGCGGTCTGCAATCCAGGGAAGAAATCGCAGCCCGTTTGTCGCAGGTGGAGGCCTGTCAGCCTGCTGCCGTGGGGCTGGACATTATCTTTGCGCAGGCTTCCAGCGTAGACCGCCGGGCCGATGATTCCTTGTCCCGTGTGCTAGTTCGGATGAAAGACCGGCTGGTAATAGCAGCCAATCGTACTGCTCCTGTGCCGGAGTTTTCTTTCTTTTCGGACGGATCCTATCGTGAAGGGGATGTGCGGCTGCCGGACGGCGTTCTGCGTAGTTTCGTTCCTTCGGAGGGCAGTTTTTCCGCCGAGGTCCTGTCGGCGGCAGGATATACGGACATTTATTCCAATAAGGAGCGGCTGATCGACTTCAGAAAGGCCGAGTTGTATTCCTATCCCTCCACAGAGCATCTTACGGCTGCCGGCCTTCAGGGTAAGGTGGTATTGGTGGGAGACATTGGGGATTTGCGGGACAGCCACAGGGCGGCGGTCCCCATCAACGGAAAAACCCGCGTTTCGGGCGTGGAACTGTTCGCCCAGGAAATCTACACCCTTAGCCAGGGAAACTATTACCGCCAGCCTTCCCGTTGGCTGGATATGGTTTTGGCTGTGTTGCTGGTTTATCTATTTCTGGTGTTTGTCGTTTGCCGTATCTTTGACCAGGGAAAGCCTTTTAACGGCCTCCTGGTAGGTTTCTGGCAGTTGCTATTCATTGTTGTCCTTTTCTTTGTGGACTGGATGCTGTTTTTCCGTGCAGGTATCTGGCTTCCGCCGGGAGCAACGCTCATCGGCCTGGGGTTCGCCGGTTTTGCCGGAGAATTGTTCTACTGGATTAAATCCCATTGCAAATGAAAAAGATTGTTTCTCTGCTGTTCTTTTTGCTTCTTGCCTGTGCCGCTGTGTGGGCACAGAGCTTGAAGACGGTGAATGTCCGGGGTGGTTTCTATACGGGAGTCTACGATTCCAAAACCGGAACTTGGATTATTCCGGCAAGATACACCCGAGGGGAATTGATAGGAACCTATAAAGGGGTTGAATATTACTGCATATACAAAGGAGACAAATATGCCATTTTCAACAGCAAAGGGAAACAACTCAGCGATTTCGAGTTTTATTTTCTTCCTCCCCAGCAGCCTTTCTCGGATGGCTATCTGTGCCTCAGCCGCAAACAATATCTTCAGGGCGGATGTGGTATTATAAGCCTGGACCCTTATGGAGAGGTTATCCCGTTTATCTACTCCAATACTTTTTTTCAAGGTTACCAAGCAGTCCTGGTGAGTGGTCAGCACACTTACTATAAGGAGATTGAAGAGTTGGATGCCATTCGGGAAAAGAAACTGAAACCCAAGGTTGAGCAGCCGTCTGCACCCACCGATGTAAAGACGCAGGCTTCCACTCAGGTGGCGGTGGTCACCCAGCCCGCCCCGGCACAGCGGCCAACAGTGAAGATTCTATCCCCCACAGCGGGGCCTTATACATCGGCCGAAGCCGTCGTTCGGTATCAGGCAAAAACCTTCGACGGGTCTAATCCCCGCCTGCGGCTTTACGTGAACGGCGCGCAGCAGGACGTGAAATGGGACAATGACACGCGTTCCATCAAGGCTGATTATAAGGAAGTGAAAATCACACTGCCGGACGAGGTGGGGAAGTCCTGCGTACTGCGCATGACAGTGGAGGACGGTGGATACCGCTATAACGAGGATCAAGTGGAGCTGACCTATGCCGGCGCTCCCCACAAATCCAACCTTCACATTCTGGCTATCGGCATCAACAACTACCGGTCCAAGACCCTGGATCCCTTGAAAAGTGCTGTCAAGGATGCTCATGACTTCGTGGAGGCCATCCGGAAACTGGATTTGTCGGATTATGCCCACGTGGACACCGAGATTATCAGCCAGGAGCAGGCCGAGCGGGACGTGATTATCGGCAAGATGGACCACCTGGCTACCACTGTCCAGCAGGGAGATGTGGTAATTCTCTTCCTGGCCGGCCATTCTATCCTTGCCGGAAAGAATGACGGGTATTTCATGGCCGTTAATTCCGATGCCGATAAACGCTGGACCGGAGTTGCTTATTCCGAAATCCGGGGGTGTGTGAGACAGATTGTGGACCGCAAAGCCAACGCCGTCCTGTTCATGGACAGTTGCCATGCCGGAGCCATGATGGACACGCGTGGAAGTCTCCCCACTATCCAATTGTCGGACCCGGATGTCGTGGGCTTCTATTCCAGCACGGCCAACCAGTTGTCGTCCGAAAATAACGGGAACGGCGTGTTTACGCGTGCGTTGGTAGAGGGCCTCAAAGGCGGAGCAGCCGAAAAAGGTGTCATTTCCGTGAACAGCCTGAATTCGTTCCTGTCCGACAAAGTGCACAACGCTAAGGATGGACTGCAATCTGTGGTGGTGGAAAACAATCGGGGTGTCAATTTTGAATTGTTCCGGGTAAAACAGTGAAACTGGCGTTAACAGGTCTTTGGGCTGCATTCCTTCTTGCCTTGATGTCGCCTCTGGCCGGGGCGCAGTCCCTTTGGGTCTATTCCGTTACGGGAAAGGCCGAGATGACGGCGGCCGATGGCAATGTGCAGATACTCTCCCGGGGAGTCCCCCTCACCTGGGATTCGAAGGTGAGAACCGAATCCGATGCCAGCCTGTGCATCTATGACAGGGATGCGCAAAAACTCATTGTGGCGCAGTCCACCGAGTGGAAGAGTGTCCGGGACCTGGCCCGTTCACAGAAGAAAGCACCTTCTCTTGCTAAGCGTTTTTCTGAGTATTTCTGGTTGGCACTGAATGGCAGGATTGAAGAGAAAAACACCGGCAATTCCGGGACGGTTTACCGGGACAGCCAGCAGCTACGGGACATTCTTGCTTCGCTGGGCCGATACCAAGTCCGGCTTTCTCTGGTGGATATTTCCAGCCGGAAGGAAATGGGAACCACCCTGCCCGTGGGACAGTGTGTCTATCTTAGGATAACCAACATGTGCGATATTCCCCTGTTTGTGAGCGTGCTGGATAAGGACGAGGCCGGAGAATTGTACCCCTGCCTCTATACTTCCTATCTCACGGAGACCCCCCAGTTGCTGCTGCCGCCAGGAGGTACGGTTACTTTTGACGCTTTTCCCCTCTGTCTCACCGATCCCGCCGGGACAGAGATTCTCATTCCCGTAACCTATCCGGAGCCTTTCCTTCTGGAGGAGCTTATTCAGGAATCGGCCGAAACGCTGGTGTCTGTCCCCTCCATCCAGTTTCCCATCATGACGGTTTCTGAATAAAATTGACTATATTTGTAAACCTAACACACGCTTTCTATGACCATTCCGGACATCATCATCGCCGTAGACGGCTATTCTTCCACCGGCAAGAGCACTTTTGCCAAAATGGTGGCGGCAGAATTCGGTTTTCTGTACCTGGACAGCGGTGCCATGTACCGAGGCGTAACGCTGGCGGGGCTGGAGTCCGGGGTCATTGCCGACGGTAAAATTGACGAGGCAGCCCTGCTGCCGGTGATGGGTCCGCTGGACCTTCACTTCCGCCGGGACGACGGTGCCACCAAACTGTATCTGGGGGACCGTTGCATAGAAAAGGAAATCCGTGGCTGGGAGGTGTCCCAGTACGTTTCTCCCGTGAGCGCCATTCCGCAGGTACGTGCCTGGGTGGATGACAAACTCCATGCCTTCGCTGCCGGCGGCCGAGTGATTATGGACGGCCGGGACATCGGCACCACCGTTTTTCCCAATGCCGAACTGAAGGTTTTCATGACGGCCGATCCCATGGTGCGCGCCCAGCGCCGCTATGAGGAACTGTTGGCCAAGGGAGAAAAAACCACCCTGGAAGAGGTTGTGGCCAACCTGAAGGACCGGGATTACCGGGATTCGCATCGGCCCACCTCACCTTTGAGACAGGCCGCCGACGCTTATGTCCTGGACAATACCCACATGACGCTCCATGAAGAACTGGTGTGGATGCTGGGCCTGCTGCAAGGGAAGTTCGGCCTTCTGGAAAGCCCCGGCCTGTCATGTTAAACGTAGAGATTGATCCCGGCTCCGGCTTCTGCGGAGGAGTGATCCGCGCCATTACCTGCGCGGAACAGACGCTGTCCGACATCGGCAAACTGTATTCCCTGGGTGACATTGTACACAATGAGGAAGAGCTGGCCCGTCTTAAAAAGCAGGGGCTCGTTACCATTAATCAGCTTTCCCAGGTGCCGGAAGGGGAGACCGTCCTTATCCGGGCTCACGGAGAACCTCCTTCTACCTATGAGGAAGCTGCCCGGCGCTGCCTTTCTGTCATCGACTGTTCCTGCCCGGTGGTGCTGCTGCTCCAGCGCAACATCCGTGAGGCATATGCCCGCCTGCACAGCGACGGCCGCCACGGCCAGGTGCTCATCTTCGGCCGGGTGGGTCACGCCGAGGTTCTGGGCCTGCTGGGGCAGGTAGACGGGGACGCCCTGGTCATCGAGGACGTCGCCATGCTGGAATCGGCACTGGCCAAGGGGACCGTGGACCTTTCGCAGCCCATTGAAATCTTCTCCCAGACCACCAAGAGTCCGCGGGAATATTCCGATATCTGTGATTTCCTCACCGCCCGCGGCGCCCATCTCACGGTACACGACACCGTCTGTGCGCAGGTGGCTTCCCGCCATCAGAAACTGACGGCCTTTGCCGCCGCCCACGACGTCATCCTCTTCGTGTCCGGCAAACAGTCCTCCAACGGCAAGGTGCTCAGCAATCTTTGCCGCCGCGTCAATACCCACACCTATCTTGTAGGCGGTGTAGGAGACCTGGACGCCTCCTGGTTCCGCGACAGCCAGTCCGTTGGCGTATGCGGCGCCACCTCCACCCCCAAATGGCTCCTGGAAGAAGTGGCCGAAGCGGTAAGAAATCTAATAATCTAATATATATGGCAGAATTCAAATACGCGCCCATGTTTCAGCTGGGCCCTGACACAACAGAGTACTACAAGATTCCCGGTTCAGAGAAGCTGGTGAAAACCGTTAAATTGGGGGGACACTGCGGATGCGGTGGAAAAACCCTCCTGGAGGTATCGCCGGAGGCCCTGACGCTGGTGGCCCGGCAGTCCTTCCACGACTGTCAGTTTATGCTGCGCCGCGCCCACAATGAGCAGGTGGCCAAGATTCTCAAGGACCCCGAGGCCTCCGACAATGACAAATACGTGGCCCTGCAGTTCCTGCGCAATGCCGAGACTTCCGTGAAGGGAGTGCTCCCGTTCTGCCAGGACACCGGAACGGCCATCATCCACGGAGAGAAAGGCCAGCACGTGTGGACAGACTTCGAGGACGAAGAAGCTCTCTCCAAGGGTGTGTTCGACTGCTACACCCAGGAGAACTTGCGCTACAGCCAGAACGCCCCGCTGGATATGTACAACGAGGTGAACACCAAGTGCAACCTCCCGGCCCAGATTGACATTGAGGCCACGCAGGGCGATGAATACCGCTTCATTATGGTGGCCAAGGGCGGCGGCAGCGCCAACAAGACCTATTTCTACCCCATGACCAAGGCCACCATCCAGAACGAAGGCACTCTCATCCCATTCCTGGTGGAGAAGATGAAGAGCCTGGGCACCGCAGCCTGCCCACCCTATCACATCGCGTTTGTGATTGGCGGTACATCGGCCGAAAAGAACCTGCTCACCGTTAAACTGGCCAGCATCAAGTTCTACGATGCCCTGCCCACCACGGGTGACGAGACCGGCCGCGCCTTCCGCGATATCGACCTGGAGGAGAAGCTCCTCAAAGAGGCGCAGAAGATCGGCCTGGGCGCCCAGTTCGGAGGCAAATACCTGGCCCACGACATCCGCGTGATCCGTCTGCCGCGCCACGGTGCCAGCTGCCCTATCGGCATGGGCGTTAGCTGCAGCGCGGACCGCAACATCAAGTCCAAGATCAACGCCGACGGTGTGTGGATCGAGAAGATGGACTCCAATCCTTCCGAGCTCATTCCGGATGAGCTGCGTCGTCCCGGCGAAGGCCCCAAGGGCATTGAAATTGACCTGGACAAGGGTATCGACTCTGTGCGTGCCGAACTCACCAAGTATGAGGTGGGCACCCGCGTGAACCTGAAGGGCACCATCATTGTGGCCCGCGACATCGCCCACGCCAAGCTCAAGGCCCGTCTGGACGCAGGGGAGGGGATGCCCGCCTATTTCAAGGACCATCCCATCCTGTATGCCGGCCCGGCCAAGACGCCGGCAGGTTATCCATGCGGTTCCATGGGTCCCACCACGGCCAACCGTATGGACCCGTACGTGGATGAATTCCAGGACCACGGTGCTTCCCTGGTAATGATTGCCAAGGGCAACCGCTCCAAGGTAGTCACCGACGCCTGCCTCAAGCACGGCGGCTTCTACCTGGGTACCATCGGCGGCGTGGCTGCCGTACTCTCCCAGAGCAGCATCCGCAGCATCGAGTGCGTGGAATACCCCGAGCTGGGTATGGAAGCCATCTGGAAGATTACCGTAGAAGACTTCCCGGCCTTCATCCTGGTAGACGACAAAGGCAACGACTTCTTTAAGAGCATCGGCCTGTAAATGGCCGCCGGGCGCGCTGCGCTTAATCGGCTAATTATCAATAGTTTAGGTTTCTCTCTTGATCCCAATCAGCATCAAGAGAGAAACCTAACTTCTTGATACACAGCAAATTAAGCCGCAAGCGCAAAAAATATTTTATAAATTATACTACTATGTATTGCAAAGTACCAAAAATTATTTATATCTTTGCAGTGAAAAATACTTTGCGATATGAAAAAAGTAGTGAATGTTTCTTTGGCAGGACGCAGCTTCACGCTGGAGGAAGATGCCTACAACCGGCTCACAGACTATCTGGAGCACTATAAAGCCCGCCTGACGGTGACGGAAAGCCAGAAGGCCGAAGTTATGGAAGACATCGAGGGCAGGGTGGCCGAACTTTTCTACCAGTCCGTAGGAGCAGGAGACCGCGTGGTATCCCTGGAACTGGTGGAGCAAGTGGCCCGGGCCCTGGGCATGCCGGACGGCTCCCAGGAAGGGCCCCGGCCGAATACCGCGGACCCCGGCGTGGAGAGGAAGCTGTTCAGAGACCCGGACGACAAAAAGATTGCCGGCGTTTGCAGTGGCCTGGCCATTTACCTGGACGTAGACGTCACGCTCATCCGTATCCTCATGTTGGTGGCCATCATCTTCGGCACAGCCGGCATCTGGATCTACATCATCTTCTGGATTGCCGTTCCCGTAGCCGATACTCCCGCCAAGAAGTGTCAGCTTCGCGGCCTGGCCCCCACTCCGGAAAACATGTCCCGTTTCACCACTTATTCCCGATAAGCCATGGATACCCCCAGTGAAAATGTCCGCTCGCAAATGCGGAAAGGGGTGCTGGAATACTGCATCCTTCGCATCCTCAGCCAAAAGGAGGCCTATGCGTCCAGCATCCTGGAAGAACTGAAAAACGCCAACATGCTGGTGGTGGAGGGCACCCTGTACCCCCTGCTCATCCGGCAGAAGAACCAGGGGCTGTTGAGTTACCGCTGGGAAGAATCTACCCAGGGTCCTCCCCGCAAGTACTATGTCATTACAGACAAAGGCCGGGACCAGCTGGCCGATATGGATGCCGCCTGGCAGGAATTGGTTAACAGTATTGATACATTAAAGAAATGAAGATAACGGAACAATTAAGTATCGGCGGATACGCCTTTACTGTGGAGAAAGACGCTGCAGCAGCCCTGCAGGAATATATCGGCGCCCTGGAGCAGCATTATCTGTCCCAGGAAGGCGGAAAGGAAATCATGGACGGCATCGAGGAACGCGTGGCCGAGCTTCTGCTGGACAAGGTTGGCCGCGGCGGAGTGGTCACTCTGGACCATGTGAACGCAGTCATCAACATCGTAGGCCGACCGGAACGCATAGAGGCCGATGACCCGGGGATGGGAGCATCGGCCGGGGAAAAACAACCCCGCAAACTGTTCCGGGACATGGAGAATAAACGTCTGGGCGGTGTCTGCGCCGGTCTGGCCACTTTCTTCCAGATTGACGTGGCCTGGATCCGTCTGGGATTCGTAGTTCTGTCCCTGTTGGGACTGCTGGCTGTCACCAACAACGGCGTGGTTACTACCGGCGTGCCCCTGCTGTACTGCATCCTGTGGGTGGCCATGCCCGCCGCCCGCACGGCCCAGGACCGCTGGGCCATGAACGGAGAAGGCGGAACGGCCGATGAAATCCGCCGCAATGTACAGGCCGGCCTGCACGAGATGGGCAATGCCGCCCGCGAAGTGAGCCGTTCGGACTTCTTCCAGAAGTTCGGCAAGGCCTTCCTGCTGGTTATCGGCGTGGTGTTTCTGGTAGCCGGCGCATCGGGCCTGGCATCCATCTCCATCATCAGTCTGAACAACCTGCCGGTGCTGGGACTGTCCTGGCAAGGCTGGATGGACCAGATAAACGGCTGGGCTCCCTGGATGAGTGAATGGCTGGCCCAACCCTGGGTTCCTGCACTGCTGTCCCTGGCAATCCTCCTGCCCCTCATCGGCATCCTCTATGCCGGCGTGATGATGGTCTTCGGCTTTAAATCGCCCTCCTGGCGGCCCGGGCTGGTGATTTTTATCCTTTGGCTCATTGTGCTGGTGGTGCTGAGCGTCACCCTGTTCACGGGGGCCGTCACCGCCGATTACTTCCATATTGAGCACACCCTGTTCAATCTTTAGTTTTTTCTTGCTACCTTTGGGAAAACTCTCAAGCCATGGCCATCATAATCAACCTGCAAGAAACCGAAACCGAACTCTTCTGTTCCTCCAAATGGTGGGGAGACCCCGACCTTCCGGCCGATATGGAATACCCCACGGCTCCGGCCGAGGAAGACGGAGAGACCTTCGACTATCCACTCACGTTCATCTGCCAGATCAATTGTGAAGACATCGCACCGTTTGATCCGGAAGGAAAACTCCCGCATGAGGGGATGTTTTACATTTTTGCCGGCGTGGATGAATACCTGGACTACGAGAGCCCCTGGCACAACGGCCTGGGCGTATGGGACAAGAAACAGGTGGTAGTCAAATATACCAAGCCCATCAATATGGAAACCTTCCGCAGCGCCATCCTGGTGGACGACGATGACCAGCCGCTCACCCAGCCAGCCCTCAAGATGACCTTCGAGGCCTGCGTATAATCGGCAAAACGAATCGCGGCGAAAAACAAAACCAAATGCGATAAAATCGCACCCGGAAAAGACCAAAACGAAACGCGACGGGAATTTTGCGCACGCCCATCAAACAAGGCCCTCAAACTCCAATCAAACGGAACTTGAGGGCCTTTCAAATACACGGCAGGCTAATCAGACGTTCAGTTCAAACTTCACCTCCTCCCCATTTAGCAACCTTTCCGTGTTGGGAAGGTTGTTTTCGTAGATATGGACATTGCCCAGGAATAGGGTTATCGACTTCAAAGAGAGGTCAATTTGCCGGGAGATGAGGTACAAGTGGTAGATGTCTGACGGCAGGCCAAGGCTCGCATCAGAGCTGCGCTGGTAGGCAGTCAAGACCAATTCGCCTTCGTCAATCTGGAACTGAACAAGAGAGAGGCACGGCGCCTGGTTGCTTTCTGCGTCAGTCTGCCCCAGGAACAGGACATAGTTCTTACTATTCCGTTTCTCCCTGTTAATCTTCGCCACCAGCGGCGGCAGCTTCTCGAAATAGGTGGGGTAGGAGTTCACAAGGATAGGGCCGACGTAGTCCCACCAGGAGATGCCGACCTCTCGGTATTTCTCCACGTTCCTCTCCCCGTGCGTGAACAGTTCAAGTTCGTTCTTTAGTTTCTTCCGGGCGAGGTTGTGCCCCTCGAAGATGTCAAGCAGGTCACCCGGGGTCAGTGACAGTTGCTGGTTGAGCAGGTACTTGATTGCACCTTTCTTGTTCTGCTGGGTCTTCCCGTCCCGCAGAATCCGCGTTAAAATATCGTGGTATTTGTTCATATTTGTGTTGTGTTTAAGGGTTTATACATAATGCGGCTGGGAGCTCGCCAAAAAGCCCAGAAACAGTCCTCATTCGGAATCTACTACATCCTCCGTCGGGAGGTCAAACAAGGAGCACTGATGCTGTTCCTCATAGTTACAGACCATCCACTCCTCCTGCTTCCGACGGGCCGTCTTTGATGCCGTAATCATTCTCTCAACCCGGTGGATAGTCCAGCCGTTCCTATCGGCGAACCTCTCGATTGGCTCGTAGGGGAACATTGTCAGCATAAACTTCCCTTTGACCGTCTCCAGCAGACGCAGCAGCTCTTCCATGTTCCTGTCAGAGAACACGCCCTCGTAATGCCCGCAATCGCTGTTGATGTAGGGCGGATCCACAAAGTGGAAGGCTCCTTCGCAGTCATACGTCTCAATGACATCGAGCGCATTCCTATTCTCAATGGTCACGTGTTCCAGGCGCCGGCATATCTGCTCGGTAAATTCGTCCTTGGCATTCTGAATCTTCTTTGGCATTCCGCCGCCGAAGTCGTAACCGAAAGAGCCGTCCATCATAGCGGCAAAGGACATCTTGCATAGGGCCCAGACCGCCCAGGCGCGTTGCGCCGGTGAGAAAAACTCCGGGTAGGCGTTGATGTGGGCGGCGTGGGCGTGCAGGTCCCGGCTGTGAAGGGTTTTGTCAATCTCGGTCTTAAGGTCCCTGTAATAGACCTGGGCGACCCAGTAGAAGTTTGTCAACTCCATGTTAATGTCGTTGATGATTTCAGCCTCCGCCGGTGGCTTGGCGAAAAGGACTGCCGCACCGCCGCAGAAGGCCTCGGTGTAAAGTTGGTGTGAGGGGATGAGTGGCATGATGTGTTTCAGCATCGTTTGCTTGCCCCCATAGTAGGAAATCGGTGTTCTCATATCGTTTGAATAAAAAATAATTGCTACCTTTGCAGTGCATCACCCATACGCACAAAGCGACACAGCACAAGCGAGAGACTTACTCCCGACTTTGCGCTGTGTCGCATTTGTGTAAGAAGTGGGTGATGCTAATTCTTACAGGTCGGGAGTTTTTTTATAAGCCCCTCCCGTTGGGCCTCCGTTCAAATCAATCCTCCAGTTCCGGCAGCTCTACCGTCTGCCCGGCGAGGTGATGTGTGCTGTCGGTCAGGAACTGGATCCTGCCGTTAGTTATGAAGCTATGGCAGACCGCCCCGGGGATTCCTCCCGGAGTAGTCACCTTGATGGACGGGTGGACTGTCGGCTTATCGAAATTTTCATTCCAGCTCCAGGCAGGTCGTCCATCGTTCCAATGGGTCTGAAAGATGTGATGCTCGCCGCATCCTGGGCATTTGAAGATGAAAGCCCGGCCGGTACCCCACGGGTGGCCCTTTAATTCTGCTACCTTTGCCATATCAGAACGTCAGAGTTTTCGCCGGTCTGGTATTGAGGGTCAGCGCCCCATAGTTGATGGAGTCCAGCCGGCGCAGCCAGCCCTTCAGGAACTTCTTATTAGAGGGTGTGCTGACACAGATACGGTTCAGGTAAGCCCTCTTCTCGGCCTTCAACGCCTCAAAGAGGTCACGACCGTTCCGGGCATTGACCGCCGCAATGGTCTTCGGGCCGACGATGCCGTCAACGCCGACCCCCAAGACCTTCTGCGGGTTTTTGATGCCCCAGACACCGCTTCCCCACACCCAACTCACAAGGAAGAATGCAACGCTGATGTCCTGGATCTGGTCCGCTTTCCAGCGGTCCCAGAACTTCGTGCGGAAAATGTGTTCCCACTGGGCGTCCGTCAGGAGTTTCAGGTCCTCGACGGTCTTGTGCTGGCCATAGACGGAGCGGAAGGTGGCCAGGGTGATGCCCCTGTTGGTGGCGCCGCCCTTATCGTCCGGGTCATTGACAAAACCGCCTTCCCAGGATTTGAGCCAAGCCACAAAGGGTTTAATGTCGTGTTTCATGGCCTGTCCCTCCTATTCCCAGTTATCCCAGGAGTTCACAAGGCTGATGGCCTCCTGACGGAAAGCCTGGAAGTCGGCCCATTCCTGCATATACTCAGCCTGCTTTTCTTCGGAAAGCGCCCCTTCCTCCAGCCCGGCTTTCGCCTGGAGCAGCTGAATCTGATGGGTCTTGATGGCGTCCTCTTCGGTCTGGAGATACTTGGTCCGGATAATGCCGTTGATCAGCTTATCGCGGTTCCACTCATCACACTCGATGAGGGTGCCACCATCCTCCATGGTACCGGTGTATTCCACACCTTCCACGGGTTCAGAGTTCTCGTCCGCCTGGTACTGGGCCGGGCGGGCATTGAGATACACAATAAAATGCGCCCCATCGTAATGAGTGGGGCGCTGCGGGTTCAAATAGACTTTTTTCATTTCTACGTGAATTTATAGAATTTCTTCTTTCGCTGGTTGACGGCCACCTGGATGACCGTGTCTGCCGGTAAGTCTTCCTCGCTGAATTCCGTTTCAGTCTGTTCAATCAAGACCTTGGAACCAGTATAGGCATAATAGACCTGACCGGGCTCAACAAGCACATCCTTCCCTTTCTCATTCTGGTAGGTGAACTGCTTCCCCTTCCATTCAAACATGATGGCAAGGCACTTTTTCGGGGACCCGTCATCGTTGAACTCCTGGATGGAGTCAATCACTGAATAGGCCCTGAGTTCCATCAGGAAGTCATCTTCATTGGCTTCCACCTCCGGGTCAAACAGAAGGCGTTCAAACTGCCTTTTCTGAGTGTGGGGGATGTCAAATGGGCATTGACTCTTGCGCTTGTTGATTTTTGCGCCCAAACGTTCTCTCTTTTCCATGTGATATTTGTTTATGAAGTTGATAGAATTCGCGTGTACCATGGTGCCCAGTTGGGAGGAAATGGCCCTCCGGATCTGGTCATAAGTGAGCCCCATTTTGAGGCCCTTCCGGATCTTCCGCTTGATGTCTTCTTTTACCATCTTGCTTGCCCTTATATGGCCATCCTTGAATATCCGGTACCCGACAATGGTAAAGCCGTCAGAATAGCGGGAAGGGCCCTTTTCGGGGCAATCCCCGGCTATGCTTCCGACTTGCCATTTCTCGTTCATCGTCATCCGGAGCTCTGCGCCCCAGTATAGGGCTATCCAATCAGTGACCATGTGAAGGAAAGTCTTATCCTCATGCAGAATCAGGAGGTTGTCCATGAAGCAATACGGGAACTTGATGCCCCGCAGCACATAGCCCCGGAACTTCCGGATGAGGTAATCTTCCCCCTTGGCCAGCTCCGCCCGGTCTTCGTCAGTCTTGGCCGTTGCCCGCTTTGCATCCACATATTGGGCGGCCATCATCCGGATGAGGGTTTCATTCCCCTGCAAACCGAAGAGCCGCCGCAGGTCGTGGGTGAACTGGGCAAGTGCCATATTGGCATTGATGGTGGAGATTTTGAGCCCGATAGCGAGCCCGGCGGGGTGTTCCAGATCACCGTTCCCCATCGGGGTCCCAATGCTGCTATCCAAGACGGCATCAAAGGACTTCATCAGGAGAGGATCCTTGATATGCCGACGAAGGTATTGCTTAGGCACATCGATGGGAACATTGGCATACATCTTCGATACATCCAGATTGGCAAAGGCCTTGAGTTCCGGATGGGCTGCGATGTCAGCGGCAATCATCTTCACCATCTGATGCTGCCCACGTCCCAGGACACAGGCGAAAGTGCGCTCATCGAAGCTCCGGCAGATGATATGTTCAGCCGGGTTCAGTATCCCCCAGTGGAACACATGATGCTCATACTGGAGCATGGACAGGAACCGGGCCTTCTTACCCTTCTTTTCCAGAATGGTCTTATAGGAGTAATCTTCCGGGCGTATCTGATAGGTGCCCGTCAGAAAAAGCTGAAGGAGGCTTTCAGCATTCTCATCCAGATTGGATTCAAAGGCCTTCACCTCCTTCCGTCGCTTCTTACGCCTTGAGGCGCAATAGTGGGCAACCTTGAAATTCTCCTTTGTGCCCACCACATCAGACAAATGTCCATGTCTGCGTGTCACAGTGTCACGAGTGTCATAAAGTGTTACAGTGTCCTGTGTCTGCTTTTTCTCACAAGCGCCGTCGAATCCTTGCGGACCTACCGGAACCCGTTTTGATGATATGTTTTCCGGCAAGAGCCGGGGTCAACCCTCAAATAGACCGGGGATGCAAACACAAAACACCCGGCCCAAGTAGTGGGGCGACGACAGGTTCGCATTGGCATTCGAGGGCGCATTGTTACCATTGAAGTACGCCAGGCCATCATTGTCACCATTGTTAGCATTGCCGGAGCCAAGAGGCGAGCGGAAACCCGAAACCTACCGCCTTAGAGAGTAAACCCACCCTTTCAGGCAGCACAAAGTTACGAATTTCCAGCAAACTCCAAAAATCTCAATATAAAAATCCGCCTTACGGCGGTGTGTAAATCATACCGCCGTGGCCGTTTTCCACGGAAAGGAAAGAACAGTATTTCAAAGAACTATCTTGAGGCCCCTGCGGGGCCGGGTTTCTTGCTCGCCCTTTCAGGGCTGCGCGGGTTCTTTGCCTGCGCGTCGCCCCTCATCCCTCCGGGCTAAGCTGCTGCGACAAAGGGAACCGGGTCAAAATCATCGGGAGTTTCGCAGAGGGGCGACGACAGGTGCGCATGGGCAGTCGAGGGCGCACCGTTACCATTGAAGTACGCCAGGCCATCATGGCCACCACTGTAAGCATAGCCGGAGCCAAGAGGCGAGCGGAAACCCGAAGTGGCGACATCACGATAAACACCATCCGCATAGAAAGTGGAACTGGTTCCGGCGCACTCGGAAGGGACACCCGCAAGGCCGTTGAAATTCATCTTGGAGATGTAATCCCAACCGGCCTCAGCACGAGCGGCCAGGCTGCCCACATAGAGCATGTTGGCCGTATCGGAATAGTCCCAAACTGTCTTGGAGGATTTGGCCACATAGAAGTCATAGGAGCCGTCAGAGGCCTTCTTTGCAATGATGCGGTTCTTGCCCACCCAAAGATGGCCATAAGGGTTCTTGAGACCGAAGAACACCGGGATGGGGGCCGTGTAAACTGTCGTGCCCGCGGAATTCTTCACAGGGTAATTCACTACCCCAACGCCGTCAGCCAGTTCCACGCCAGCGGAATAAGGCACAACCGGATAAAGGCCGTTGAATTCTGACCAGGACGGCATCCCGCTTACGCCGGAGCCAAGGCCGCCCTGATAGAGGCCGTTGGCATCCTTCGTGGCGTTGTATGCGGTCTGGCAATGCTGGGTGCCCATGATGATTTCAAACAGAATCTCAATCACGGTCTCTATCCAGCCCCAGCCAGCACCCCATCCGGTACCACGTTTGGCAGCTTTAGCCTCAAAGGTGGAGGTGCCCATTTGCGTAGCCGGATAGCCCAGCATAGAGAGATTGTCGGCAGAGGCGTTACCGGATGTCAAGGCGGCGCCATTGCCTCCCCGGTACTGGGCGGCGGTATTGATGACAGAGCAAAGCTTGTCATTGGTCCGGTCCATTATGCCGGCATGACCGGCGGCCACTGAGAAGATAGGAATGCGGTAGTTCTCCTTCCCCGGGATGGGCTTCAAACTTGCCGCTTTGTAGAGATAGGAGCCCTCATTCCAGATGGCGATATAGAACGGGGTTCTGGTTCCCCACATATACTGCCCCATGGAGCCATCCAGTTTGGCCGTCTCGCCGGTGGCCAGCTTGTAATGGTTGGTAGGGTCCAGCTTCCGGCGGTTATGGGCATCATCCACCAGATAACAGCCAAGGCCCAGGAGGGATGGCAGGTTTCTCAGATAGTCGATATTACCCACCGCTTCACCTACCGGGGTGGAGTGGTCCTGGTTCCAGCGGCGGCAGGCATAGCCGTCGCCCAGAAGGAGGCTCACAGGGAACTTGACATTTTTCCCTGCTGAAGTGGATCTTCCATACAGGAAGTCTGCGTCAGTCATTGATGGGCTGACGTCAAGGTTTTTAAGAAGTTTCTTTCCCATGACTTAGTATTTACTGATTATATTTTCATGTCCAGCGGTTACAACCCAAATTACCCCGCTTTGGTAATCAGGCAGCGCGAGAAGTTCAATTGAGCCTCCGCGAATGCCTATATGACTATATGCCTGTGTGTTTTCCCCGCTATACTCTCCAAGCCCGCGCAGATAGGCCCCACTCGGAACCTGAATATCGGTGTACATTGCCAAGGCGGATTTCGTATAAGGTGGGAAATTCGCATCAACAACAAAGAGCCTCCGCCCGGCGAAGTCGGCATTATTTACGGGGAGGGTCAGTGTCAAATACCCACCACTAAGGACATTCATTTGGTTACCAAGCGTTACGTTCCCATTTAAGGTGGTAAATCTTGAACATAGTATCCCTGAGAACGTCCCGGAAACGGCGGTGAGGTTTCCTTCGGCATCCACTTTGAAATTACCATTGCTGGTCTTTATTGACCCGTCTGCTGACAGCTCAATCTTCCCGGAGGTGTGATAAATTCGCCCTTCATCCGCAATCCATCCTTGAGCCTCAGTCCCGATGAAAAGGCCCTTTGTGCATACGAATTTATATTCCGATGCTACACTCCATAAATCGGCACCCCACCCCACTAATTGATAGGGGGTCGCAGTGCTTTTATTGGTCTTTTCGCAGAGGTAGTGAACCCCATTGTAGATGACTACATCCTGATAAGGTTCGCCATCTGCCCCCGAATAGTATTGGGTCCCTGAGACCCATTCAGATACACGACGGATGGCCCCACGGTCACCTTTATCCCCCTTTTCAGGCGGCTGTTTGTAAGCAATCCTCGTTATGTGTTTTGCTTTTATCATGCGTTCAAACAGTGTTTTAAGGCACATTACTTCGAAGCGGTAATGATGAGCGTGAGATCTCCCTGTGCAGTCTGGGCATGGGTCAGGGTGACAGTGAACGTATTGCCCCCGTCCTGGGAATGGATTTCATCCCCGGAAGAGTTGGTCAGGAGATAGTTGAAGGTGAAGCCTGACTGGACGGTCTGGTTCTCTCTCTTGCGCACCTCGGGGGCATAGACAATCTGTGTCTGGCCGTCGGCATTCAATTCCTCCGGGACAGTGTTCCCGTGCCCGTCTGTAGGGTTCGGGTAGATGATGAGGACATCCGTCTCATCGGCCACTTCCAGGACAGCATCGGCGGTCTTGCCGGAGAAAGTCACCTCGCACTTGTAAAGTTCGGATGCGTTGATGTCGGATGCCGCCAGGGTAATCTGCTGGGTAGTCTTATTGATGGCCACCCATCCGTCAACGCCGTTGGTCACCACCATCTTATACCATTTGTATGCAACCCCCGTGGTCTGCTCAGATCCGCCCACCAGCAAATGGGCCTTGGCCGTCAGGGTGGCCACATTGTCATCTATCACGCCGCCATTGTTCACGGTGATGTAAGGGATGAAGGCCTCACCGTCCGTCTGCTCAATCCCAATCTCAATGGATGCAGATACACTGGTCTGGAAACCGGTATTGACCACTGCCTGGAAGAGGATGGTATCGGAATCAATATTGCTTGCGGAAGCAATATCTTTCAGTATGGTCAGCGTCGGGACGGTAATGCCGTCGATAGTCTTCACCTCAGACTTGAATGTCCCCGCGGCAATGGCGCCCATTGCCGTGGAAAGGCCATTCGAGCCGAAGCTGATGACGCTACCGTTATAGCTCCAGACAACACCCGTGGTTAGCGGGGAAAGCCTTGTGGCCGTGAGGCTGCTCCGGATGACCGGATAGATACAAGGCTTATTCGTCGCAAAGGACGGGGTGATGGCATTGGTGCCATTGGTGATGAACTGCTTGAGAGGGAACGTGCTTCTCAAGGCACAACTCAGGGTGTCGCCCTGTTTGACATACTTGATTGTAGTCAGTCCGCTTACATTGCTCATAATTACAAGGTCTTTTCTAATTCTGCTTTTGCTTCAAGAGCGGTCAGGACAGTGCCTCCCAGCTGCTTGACTTTCTTTTTGAAGTCATCCCCCTTACCGTAAGTCAAGAGGTCCCCTTCGTTGATTATGACATCCCCGGTGGCGGTCCGCTTCCGGATTTTGTCCACGCCGACCAAAACGGCCTTGGCGTAAGGTATTTTTGCGTAACTGTATTTCATGGCTAAAGTGTTAAGATGCTTCCGTCATCATCCGTCAGGATGTCATCATTGTCATCGGCCAAGGCACCCAGCGGCTCAAATTCCTCCAATTCAAGCCCGATATCGGCCCCTTGTTCAATTTCCGATGTGGGAATCATAATGGAATCCCCATAGCCCAAAATGCGCCATTCCGCTCCATACACGGCATCCTTGATTGACCAGATAACAGTGAAGTATCTGGAGGGCGATGCCAGGACTTTCTGGCCGACCGTAACAACGCATTCATTCTTCACATGGCTGGCCGTCGGAGAGACCTCCACGCCACCATGTATGTAGTTCTCAAAATCATACGCCGGGTACTTGCGCTGTATGACCGTTTCGGCCGTCAGGCAGTTGGCCGTGGGGGCGGAAGGGAGAGTTTCCCCGTCCAGCGCGTATTCCGCCTTGCAGATGATTCTTGCCTCATCAAGATACTCCGGATCGATGACCAGAGCAGAAGAGTTCTGCCCGGACTCATAGAAGAGATGGTCATCCCCGTTGATGAGCACTTCCGTATTACCCGAGGCCACATACCACCAGAAGGCCGTCCGGACCTTCGTAGGGTCGGGGGAAACACCGCCCAGCTTGAGGCTGGCCGTGATGGTCCTGACACCGGTGTCCTCAATAGGGTTGAACTTCCAGGATGCCGGTTTGTCAAGGGTCAAGGCCGCCGGGACGGCAATGGACGTGGTGCTCAACAGGACGGAATCCTGCACCTTGATAAGTTTCCCGCTCCTGTTGTCCGGGATGTTGGCCGTGAAGACCAGCACCACCCTGGAAGGGTAGCGGATATTGGCTTCCACACGGAGGGAACCATCCGCATCAATGGAATAGCCATCAGTGGCGGCGGAGATGAGGTATTGGGACAGCTCTGCCCCAATATATGAGCCATTTGGGACGCTGGCCGCAATATCCTCCGGAAGGGCATACCAGCAGACGCCGGTCAACGCGGCCACCCCACCCGGGAGGATACCATCCGGATCTTGGATAATGACTTCCGGGGTAAGTACCAGGGGCGTTATGCCACGGTCCGGGATGAATTCATCCGTCTCCGCACAATGGGTCTGGGTCAGGCTCCCGCCCTTTACAAGCAGGGACACCGACACATTCAGCGGGGTATAAACGACATTCAGTCTCTTAATCTTTTTCATATCATTCAAATACTGTTCAAACGGTTCTAAAACGCTATTGAAGCGCTCAAAGTCTCGGCGCCGTCCCGGACATAGGCCCGGCAGATGAAACGCCCGGCCCGGTGGTTGATGGGCAGATCCTCATTGGTCAAGGTGATGGAGCTGCCGGCACCTGCATGGTTGGTGTTCCAGGTTGAATCCTCCACTACATCCCCGGTGTCCCGCGTCCATGAGAAGTCCGTGGCCAGGATTTCAGAAGTGATGTCATTCACCCCACGCTTGACCACCGCCTGGAGGGTAGTATTCAGTTCCCCGAACAGGAAAGTGTCCCCGTCGCTGCTCTCTATGTCAAGGGAGAGCGACGTATCCCCGGCGACCAGAAGCCAGTCGGTCGAATCATATCGGGGTTCCTGGGTAGTCCCTTCCACAATGCAACGGTACTTGCAGGACTTGTGATAAACTTCATCCTGATACTTGGCATTGGACAGATATGGCGCATCCTGCGCCGTGGTAGCATCCCAAAGGCCCCGGTCACGGATGGTCTTGATAACCTTCCCGGAAGGGTCAATCTGGTGGAAGTCCCGGGCGATGACCGTATCAAGATATATGGCCGCCCTGTTATTGACGGGGATACCGGTAGGGATGAGCGATTCCGGCACATTCCCCCAGACGGTGGCATAGTTCCTGGGCTGGATGATGTATTGATCCACCCCATAGAGCATGGCAATCCGCTGCTCCGATGAACTGAAATACTGGCTTTGCTGGCGGCCCGTATCGGTAAAGTTACCATAGCGGGCAATGTTCATGTAAGGCACAGGGGCAGCATTCACGCCCCCAGGGACCTCCGAATCTGCCCCCAGTACCACGCGGACAGTCTTGGCCGCATCATCTACAGCCACAACCCGGAAATAGGAGGTGATGAAGCCACCGTTACTGTTGTAGTGGCCCTTGCAGATGTCATCCACTGCCAGCTCCACATGGTCGCCGTCTTCTATGTCCAGAAGCAGGGTGAAAGCAGTTTCACTTCCTGGATCCTGAGTCACATCCGCAATGGTAGCCCCTTCCGTGTTCCACATCTCACCGCCGGTCACACGGATCTTGTTATAGATGAGCATCGGGACCTTGAGGAAGGAACGGAGGGTTAAACCGTTCATTTCACCGTTGCCTCTCTCATCGATGGCCGCACCGGAACCGGTCTCAATGCCGGACACAAAGTCCGGGGTTCTGAACAGGCCGGCAATGACCTTGGCAAACTTCACTATATCCGTTGTCCGGACAGCCTGGTCCAAGTATTGGCCGAACTGATGCCCCTCCCAGGTATCAGCATCGAGCGCGTGGTCTGCTTCGGCCGCATGGCCGGCATTATCCGCATAACCGGCCTTGACCTTCTGCCGGGTAGAGTCATCTTCCCCGTCGATCTTCTGTTTCAGCCAAAGGTAGAATGCGTTGTCGATGCTGATGGCATCCAAGGCCGCTTTGTTCGCGTGGGAGTGGCCGTCGCAGTTGGAGGAGGCCCCGGAATCGGAACCAGTGGTCACAACGGTAGCGCCACCGGAACCCTGGTAACCGCCAGCATCCCGGAGCCTCTTGCTGCGGGGAACCGCAGTCCGGCCGGTCGTTATGACATTGTAATTCTTCATCCGTTGTATTCTATTCCCTGATATTCTTCTTCGGTAAGCAGCACCATTTTCACCGTGGACTCACCCTCCTTGCAGTTCTGCACCTCAGAAAGGAGCATGAACTTCCCGGCGGTGACCCTCTCGCTGAATATCCCGAAAGCGGGCTGCAGCTTGGCCGTCCCGGAGAGAGTGTCGTGCCTGGTTGCGTACTGGCTGTAAATGGTGCCTATCAGCAAACGCTCAAGCCGGTCTTCCACCCCGGCCCGGGAGAACTTCGAGTAGGCTTCGTTGTGGCTCGTAAATAGCTGCCCCTTGGCGTTGGGAACGCCGTGGTTCTGCGGGAGCGTCCCCAGGATTGTATCTATCTCCAGTTTCTCCTTGGCCGAGCGGTTCAGCCAGGCCGTATCCTCAATATCTTCCGTCTCTGCCTCCTTGTAGTTTTTCTTGCAGAGGGTGATGGACGGTTCCTTGTAGGCAATCCAGCGGACGAACTTGTAGATATTCTTCACTTCGCGCTTGTAGTCGAACTGATGGATGCCGCTGCCGATCTGCAGAACCAGATATCCTCCGCACGACGGGAGGTCGATATATTCCCCGTCATCAATGGTCTTCCATTTGTCAGGCAATTCGTCTCGGTAATAACCGATGATTTGCTTATTCGTCTTCCAACCTCCAAACCCGGTTTTTGACTTTCGGTCCTCGAAGTCATAATAGCATAGGTAGGCATCTCCCCAGGAGGCCGCCCCAGATTTCCAGAGGGCCTTCCCGGAATTGTCATAACCGTTGCTCTCAAGGACACGACGGTTCTCATAATGGTAAAGCGTGTTCCCTTCTTCATCAACCAGAGTCAGTTTGATCGGGACATAACCCTGGTTGCACCAGTCCTGCATATTCTGGTAGGGGCCATCGTGCGAGGACCAGTTGAACAATCCGTTATACCACTTGGCATTGTCATTATAGTCTCCCTCTGCCTCAAAAGGGTTGTATCGGACATCAAATAGAAGGTCCAGGTTGATGCGAAGCCTGTAGTTACTTCTGAGGTATGATACGTAGCCAAGGAAAACCGGTGGACACGTCACGAGCAGAGTTGAATTCATATTCCCGCCGGCGATGGTTCCGCAATCTCGTGCGGCAAGGAGTTGCTGTATCACCTTGCTGCTTGCCCCGTCTTCCTCGGCAACCGAATAGTCTCCCTTTTTGAAGGAAGCTATAACGCCGGTTTCATCCTGCCCGCTGTAAATTGCCCGCATCTGGAAGAATTTGGCGCCACCGCTGATCTCCATGTTGCTCTTGTGGGTCTCATCATAGTAGAGCTTGAACCCGTCCAGGGCGATGAGGCTTCCGTAATTGTTCCTCTCGTAGTTCTGCTTGATGGTAGCTTTGAGGTTAGGGCCAGAGTCCACCGTCTGTGACGGGTCCTCCTCGACGGTGCCCTTCATCATCTCGGCATCGCCGTATGGAGAGAACGTCAGTTTGACATTGTTATATACTTTGTCCACTCCCAGAACGGCGTCATCGTTGTAACCCCATTCAAGATTGCGGGCAGTCTGGGCGTATAGTGCATTCAGGTCGTAGATATGGATGGTGCCGGCCTTCTGGACAATCCGGAGGCCGAACGGCTGCAGGATGGCTTCGAGGACTTCACGGGCGGTCTTCGGCTCCCCGTCCTCATCATAGAAATTCTCCTGGTTCACATATATCTCCTCAAGCGTGATCGGCGAGGAATAATACAGGCCAAGTTTTGTGCTGATGAGTTTCTCGACGTCCAGGTGCTGGAGACCGCAAAGGCCCAGGCAATAGACAATCATTTCGTGAATGGTCATCCGGCCAGTCCGGGTCCAGTCGATGCGGTCCAGGCAGGCAAAGTCAGAGAAGGTAAGGGTGACGTCATACCCGGTCGTGTAAGAGAAAGGTTCCTCGTAGAGTTCCGGATCAAGGCTCCCTGTCCAGTACAGAACCCCGTTCCGGTATACCTTGAGGCATATTTCCCCGACCTGCACGGTATAAAGGTCAATATACTGACGGTCACGGTCACTGATGATCTTGAGCGTGGCGCAGGATCCCTGCACGGGGTCCAGCTTGTCGGTCTCTTCCCATTCGATCTCCAGCGGGCAGTCGGCCGGCAGCTCCAGCCCCCCGGGCTCGACACCACCGTAGCCTTCCTGAAGGATATCCATCCTCCAGGCAACCCCGTCCTTTGACAGGAAAGAACCTCTGTATCTTACTCCGAGTGCCATCAGCCAATGCGTGAACTGCGTTTATTCTCTTTTTTGAGGATGCCGACCAGAGTGCGGCCCTCGATGCGGAACTCTACCGTTCCACCGCCACCGGTGTTCCCGATAAGGGATTTGAGACGGTCCAGCGGAGCCACGACCTCCGGGTTGGTGGATGCACCGGAATACTCACCAAACAGGCCGATGGTCGGACCGTAAGCGATACCGCCCTCCGCATACTTCGGGATGGATGCAACCGCCGCCGTTACAGCGGTGAGAGACGCTGCCAAGGCAATGAGGTTGTACGGGAACGGGACGGACTGTGACTGTGCCGTGGCACCAGCGAAGGCCTGCGCAATGTTCCCGCCGATAACCGATGCAATGGCCGGCAGTGCGGCGGCAACCGCCGACAGGACATTGGCGCCCCAGGACAGCCAGCCGGAAGCATTCTCCCCGACAACGCCGGACATACTGTTGGCGATGGCAGACATGTTTTCCAGCATCCCCGTGGCCTTCTCCCCAGCGGATTGCGTGTTATTGAACTGAACAGCATACTGCTGCCACTGCTTAATAGCCGCCTTGATGGAGGCTTTCTCCTCATCGGTCTGTGCCACGGCAGCCATCTGCTGCAGCTCCTGAATCTTCTGCCGGGCAATCTCCGCTCCGGTGATGCGGGCACGCAACTTCAGTTCAAGCTCTCCCCCGGTGCCAAGCCCGTTCTGGACCATCGATGCGAGATCCTCCATCCCTACCAGCTGCAAGGATTCTTCGATGGCATCTTTCTTGGCATCCCAAAGGGAAATCTCCTTCTGGATTTCGGCGCGTTCAGATTCCCCGGCTTTCAGGAGTTTCGCTTCCAATGCCGAGATGACCTTGCCGATATCCTCCAGGCTTTCCGGGTCGGACGGTACGTCAAGCGTATCCAGAGCACTCTCGATAGCCTCCTTCTTCCGCCGGTACTCGTTGATGGTTTTTTGGATGATAGCTCTCTCCTCCTCACCGGCGTACTGCAGGACCGCTTCGCAGGCCGATATAGCCTGCTCATAATCGGCAAGGCTGTCCATAACGGCCGGGGTGGATGCCAGGGCGATCCTTGCCCGCATCTCATCCTCCTCCCGCTTGTAGGCGTTGATGGTGGCCTGGATACCTGCCTGCTCCGCAGTAGATGCCGTCAGCAGCTTGCGTTCAAGGGCAGATAAAACGTCCGAATACTCCTCCAGGCTCCTCGGGTTGACCGGGACTGAAAGGGCCTTCAAGCCGTCTTCAATCGCCGTCTTTTTCTTGGTATAACTGTTGATGGTCTGCTGAATTTCGGCACGCTCATCGGCGCCGGCAACCTTCAGCAGCTTCCCGTAATAAGTGATGGCCGTTTCCAGTTCCTGGATGGTCTGCGGGTCGGCCGGGACGCTGAGCGCCTCCAGTTCGAGGTTCACGGCATCCAGTTTCTTCTGCCAGGCATTGATATCCTTCTGGAGTTCCGCCCGCTCGGTGGCACCGGCGGACTTCATCCGGGCGGTCAGCGCCTGAATCCGCTTCTCGATGGCGTCAATACTCCCGGCCTTGGAACCGGGATCACCGCCGGAGGCCGGAGATATGCCACGGTTGGAGAGCTGCTGATCCGCCTGCTTATTATATTTCTCAACGAGCGCAAAGTAACGGTCGCCCTCCTTTATCTCCTTATTCGCAGCATCGTTATACTCCTTGGCACGGGCCTCCCCGTAGGTGTATATCTTGCTATTGAAAGCCTCCCTCCGAATCTGGTCACGCTGTCCGGTGACCTCGCCACGGGCAAGGATCCCATCGGCCGAGCTAACCTTTCCGAGATAGACATCATCAGCATATTGTGAGGCCTTTTTCCGGTCATCCTTCGTGACTTTCTTTGCATCCTCCGCCTGCAGCATCTTTTCGATGGCAGACTGGTATTTCTTTGAGGCCAGCTCCATCGCAGCGGCGGCCATAGCCCGGCGCTTGAGGGACTCAATGAAGGCAGATTCGTTGCTGATAAGCACATTCTCTGCATCCTTGACGGACGTGACCCGCACACCGAGATCTTTGAAGGCATTGGCGTTGTCTTTGATGAACTTCTGCTGCTTCTGGGCATTCCCGTTCAGGGCCTTCCACCCCGCCTGCAACTTGCGGTAGGAGACCAGTTGCGATGCAATACTGTTCGCCACTTGGGTCCGGATTGCTTTCAGGGCATCCTCCTCGGCTTTTTTGGCCTCCTCCTCCTTGCGGCGCTGTTCCTGTTTCTTGGAGATGAGCTTGCTGATGGCCGTGATTACTCCCGTGACAATGAGGGATACTCCCATTGTCATTACCGCCATCGATGCCTTGGCCGCCGCCGTGGTCATCCCGATGGAGACCGTCAGCCGGTTCTGAGCCGCCGTCCAGAGTTCCGTCACCTTCCGGCAGGTGACCATCCGGAAAGCGCTGGTGGAATGCAGGGTGTTTGCCATCTGCTGCACACCCATCATCACGGCCATTACGGACTGCATCTTCGTCTGGACCTGCATCAGTTTCTCATTGTCTCGAACAAAGAGAGACACGACGCCGGATCCGGCGGAATAGGCCCCCATCAGCCCCTGAACACCGTTGATGATACCGACTATCTGGGGGGCGCCGGTGGAAAGGGCGGTCTGTTCCATCTGCAGCTCCCGGTAGGTCGTGCCGAGGCGCTCCAGTTCCTGGCGTAACTGCCGGTATTCAGCAGTGTTCTCTTTCCCCTCAAGGCGCATCTTCGCCATCTCGTTACGGACGGCAGCAATCTGCGTCCGGAGGCTGATATCGGACTGCTTGTATTGATTGACGGCGTCCCGCATACCGGCAAGGGCGCCTTTCTCTTCGTTCAATGACTGCAGGTATCGCGATGACTCCCCGGAGTCGGCTTTCGCCGCTTTCATCTGCTGGTACCGGGCCGTCATATCCGCGATGGTCTGCTTCTGCATCTCCATCCGCTCGTTGAAGTAATCAACGCTCGCGGCACCGGTCTCCAGATCATTCTTCACCTGACTGTAGGTCCTGGAATAAGAGGATGCGAGGGATTCGTTGGCCTTCTGCTGGGCGGCGGTCTCCGCCTGCAGCTTTTTGGCCTGGTTGATTTGGAACCCGACCTGGCGTATCTGCCCATCCAGGTTGTACACCCGCTCTCCGTCCCCGGCTTGCGCGGCTTCTGCACGCAGCTGCTTGAGGCGGGCGTATTCCTGGTTGAGTTCCGCAAGGCCGGCCTTCTGCCCGGCCAGTTTCCCGACGGACTGCGTAGCACCGTCCGCAGCGGCCTTGATGCCGGAGGCGGCACCGGCGGCGCCGGATGCCACCGTGTCAAGCGCCGCCTTGCTCTTGGAGGCTACCGCAGCGGCGGCGGTCCCCTGCGCCTGCAAGTTGCTATTGACCTTCTGGATGGCAGCGGAGGCCGTTTTCTGCCCCTGGGTAACAGCGGACACGATTTTAGAGGCGACGGTGGTAACCGACTCCTTCCCTGTAAGCAGTATCTCGTATTCCGCTCTCTTACTCATCGTCTTTCCAGAGTTCCAACAGTTCTTTGAATTTTTTGTTTTCAGCGGTGCGTTGCTTCTTTGTCATCTTCCCGGTCTCCTTGGCCGGGGTTTTGTCCCATTCGAATTTCAGGACATCGGTGACACGGAGCGTCTTGGCCGCATAGGGTTTGAGGATGTGGTAACATATCCACCGGCAGCGTTCCCATTCTCCTTGCACCTCCGCATCCTTTCCGGAGCGCCATTCCGTGTAAATGGCATCAAACTCAGAAGGTGTCAGAATGGAGAAATCATGGACAGACAGGCCCATCCTGCCGACGGCCACCCCAAGGATCTTCTCTATCGGGGTGGGCTTTACGCGTTTTTTCCGTCACCCTCCTTAGCGTTGCCGGAAGTCTTGGCGGCAAGAGCGGCCGTGACCCGGAGGTATTCTTCGCCGTCCAGACCGTCCGCGAACTCCTCGAAGGAGAGATCAAAAGGCCTCTTCTCCCGGCGGCAAACCGCCTTGACGACGTGATACATATATTTGACGGTGTCTTCCATGTCCACCGGCGCATCAAGGCCGGTTTCCTGCTTGAAGCCCACCATAGCCCCCATCGTTTCGATATAAGGGTATTTTTCTCCGTTAATTTCGATTTCAATCGGCCGGTTGGCCGGCTGCTGTTTCTGCTGTTTGCTCATTGTCTGTTCTTTGTTTGTGGGTTAAAAGCCGTCCGGGGCGGGATGGCCCCGGACAGCAGATAGTATCTACTGGATGACCTTGGTACGGACCTTCCCGGTATTCTCCAGGGAAATCGAGTAGGTGGAGTCATCGTTGGCAGGGTCGTTCCTCTTCAGGGAGGTGATGAGGAACATGCCGACACGGTATTTCGTGTTCTCCTCGCCCTGGTGGGCATACTTGACCTTGACAGGTTCGCCGGCGTCCATCTTTGCCAAGAGGTCCTCGTATCCTTCGCCGGATTCCCCTTCGCAGATGAATCCTTCGGCAGAGATGGATACGGTCCGCTTGGAAACAGATTTCTCCTCCCAGAGACCGTCCTTAGAGGTGTCTTCCCCAGTGGAAGGCTGGAGATCGGTATCGGTCTGCTGCGAACCGCCGTTGTAGTCCGGCAGGACTTTGATGGAACGGGACTTGGTCTCAGCCGTGTCCTGAATCTCGCAGGTAGAGCAGTGGCCCAGGGCCTTGCTTCCCACGAAGACGATCATGTTACTTCCGTGAATGTATCCTTCCATAGCTATACGCGTGATTTGGTGAATAAACATTTGATAATGGTTCCCACGTGGAAGCGCTTGCACAGGAGGTTGACTCCGGCCCCACCGGCAAGTCCCAGGACTGCTCCGGCTGCAAACCAGCCGCCGACCTTTCGTGGAGGCTTCCTCGTTTCCTCAGTGGCTGCTACCATTTGAGAGCTGTTAGAGGCGAGTTCTAATGCCATTTGAGACAGCTTACTATCTTTGGATTGCAGTTCACGCCTGAGGGAATCGATGGTACTCTGTTGTCGGAATGTCTGGCGTTCATAAATGGTGCATTGTCGGGCTACGCTGTCACATCGACCGGTAAGGATGATATTGTCCCCCTGACGCTGGGCCTCGATGGTTGCTCTGCCGCTGGAGTCCCCGAACTTGGCCCCCTCCGGGAGGTCAGTGAGACTCTGCATCGGAATCGTCAGCTGCGCCTGGACCGCCGGGATCTGCTGCGCGAAGGTCGCTTTCAGGTCCGTCATCTCCTGCTGGAGATTCTGGTATCTGTACAGAAGGCTGTCGAACGCGGCCTTTTCTGCCTGTGCGAACTGATTCTGGGACAGGACCTGGCTGTCCGTTTCCGACTGCTGGTACGATGTCACTTTGCTTGCCGGCCCGCACGCCACGGACAGAAGGGCGGCGGTTGCCAGCAGAATTAGGGTTTTTCCCCTGATAAGATTTTTCATTGCCTTGCTTGTTTAATTGTTGTGTAAGAATTCTGACTTGTTCGGTGAGGTAGTCGATCTTCGACTCCAGGATCTTCTGGTTTGCCAGCAGCTTCGCATTGTCCGCCTTCAGTTGGACGTTCTCATCCAGGGCCTCCGAGTACTTCCGCGTCAGCAGGTCTATAGACTCCTGCAGTTTGGTCAGGACATCCACCTTCCGCTCCTTCCGAGTGGCGAACCAGGTCACGACGGACCCGATTGCGCCACCGGGGAGCAGAAACATGAGCAAATCCTTCAGTATCTCGAAATCCATAACAAAAGGTCAGTTGATGCTGGTTGCCGGCTAATCATTAAGCCTGGGCAGCCATAGGCTGGTTAACGGTTACCTCAATCGTTGCATCCGCGCCCTCGATACCGATGGTTACGGTAGCGGAACGGGTGGACTCGCTGGCGTTTTCGTCATAGGCGAAGGCCTGCGGAGTGAAGGTCACCTTGTTGCCGTCCACGTCCACATCGAGCCAGTCCACATCGGAGTCAACCTCAGCGGTCACATCGGCACCGTTGGAAGTGGCGTAGGTACGGTTGACCGGCGTATTGTCAGCCTTCAGGTTGACGGTACGGGCGCCGCTCTTGAAGGTCGGGGCCTCGGGGTCGAAAGCGCCGCCATCCACGAAGCCGGGAGACTGGCGTTTGTCCAGAACCACGAACTCCTCGCCGAAGGCGATGTTGGTGTCGGCCTTCATGAGCATCTTGAAGAAATAGAGCTCGGACATCGGGGAGACCTTATCGATCTGGATGACGTGCTCATCGTCCTGGAGGTTCACGGCGGCGAACAGGTTGGAGGTCATGGCATCCGGGGAGCACAGGGTGGCCACGATGAGATCATCCGGCCAGGCAGCCAGTGTCTCGATCTTGATGCCCTTGTAGGCCTGACGGTTCGTCTCGGTCTCGGAAGCATTCTTCCCTTCGCGAGCGGTGAGCTCATCGTCGTATTCGTCAAAGTCATTGACGCTCATGACGAGGCGGAGGTGAGGATTGTTGCGGATGGCCACAGGGATAGCCTTGCGGACAGCCTTCAGGCGGTCGGTCTGCTTGGTCGCATCGCTCGTCACGATGATGCAGTCCTTATCCCTGGCGGCCTGGGTGAGGATACCGTCGAAGAGCTCATCGTCGGAGTCACCATAGACGCCCGTCACATAGTGGGTGCCGAGCTCGAACTGGACCTGCTTGGACAGGGCGTCCAGAAGGGCGTTCTGGGCCTCGGGCGGGAGCTGGGCGAACACAAGGTCACCCTTGGGCTGCCACTTGCGCCAGATGTTCTCGAAGGTGCGGGGGTTAAACACGGTGAAGACCATGAAATCCTTCGGGTCCAGCGATTTCTCGCTGTAGTTGAAGTTACCCTTGGAGTCTTCGACCTTGGGATCTTCCTTGCGCTTCTGCAGCATCTTGCCGGTGTGCAGGCGCGGGATGGAAATCTTTTTCTCGACGCCGGGGATGACATGGATCAGTCCCTTGGCAACAATCTCGTTGCCGGTCGCCGCAACGGTAAGGATCCTTTCAAGGACCTCGCCATTGTAATTGGTGTTTTTTACTACGATTGCCATAATGTGAAATGTTTAGATGGTCTTGTTGTAGTTGTCGCGGATTTCCTTCTGGCGCTGCTCCCAGGCTCCGGTTTCAGCGACGGCACCGTTGGCGATGACGTCCTTCACGAGGCGCTTGGGCTTCATGGCATTGAGGATCTCGCGGGCGGATTCCGCCTCGGTGGAGTGGAGCATCTTGACGAACTTCTTACGCTGGGTCTCATCGATGCGTCCGTCCTTGACGGCGGCATCGACCTCGGCGTTGATGGCCGCATCCTCTGCTTCCTTCTTTTCCTTCTTGTAGCCGGCGAGCTCGGTTTTGAGAGTCTCGTTCTCGGTCTTGAGGGTGTCGTAGGCTTCTGCCTTCTTGCTGATTTCGTTCAGCCTGGCAATTACGGCAGCTTCGTCAGCGCAATCGCTGAACTGCTGCATTTTCTTGATCGTTTCAAACATTTTGTTGTGGGATTTATGTTGATGATTAAAGGTTTCCACATACCGGTCGGTGAACAGGCCGCACATCTGGTCAACTGGCAGGTTCAGGATATCTTCCGCCTTAACGGGGAGATCATCGTACACTTCGTCGGCGAAACCAAGCCGGAGAGCCTCTTCCGCGTCCAGCCAGTGATCCTTCCCGTCCATATAAGTAGAACGGATATCTTCCACAGACATCTTTGTGCGCTTGGAGTAGATGTCGCAGATGGTATTCTCAATCTCCACCAGCTGTTCCTGGTAGTTCTTGATCTCATCGGCATTTCCCCAGATTCCGCCGGTGGGCTTATGAATGAGGATCCGTGCATAACGGCTCATCTTCACCGTGCGTCCGCAGGCGGCAATGATGGAGGCGGTGGATGCCGCCAGGCAGTCAATATAAATAGTGATATCGGCCTTCGATGCCTTGAGTGCGTTAAAGATGGCGATACCGGTCCCGACCTGCCCGCCGATAGAGTTGATGCGGACGTCTATGCTCTTGTACTTGGCCTCCGCCTCCATGATTTGCGTAAGGATGTCCTGCGCCTTGACCTCCGCATAATCGCCAATCTCCCCGTACAGGAGGATGGTGCATCCCTGCTTGTCGGGGTTCGCTATGATGTTGAAGATATTTTTCATTTCGCGTCTGTTTTCCGCAAAAATGAGGGGTTATCTTGACCTATGAAAATTTGGGTTTTATCATACCGTTCCTGAGCGTTATCATGTCGTTTTTATCGGGTATCATAAAACTGGAATTTGCTCCACCCGCCTTAATCGGTCATTTTTGCAAGTGAATCAATTAACAAGGTTATGGACCGCACGCAAACCAATAAAGACAACACCCGTCTCCAGTGGGCGAAGTCGATGTATCTCTACGAGAACCGCACACAGCAGGAAATCGCAGACACCGTCGGCGTGTCCAGGCAGACCGTCATCCGCTGGATCCAGAAAGGCAAGTGGGATGAACTCAAGGTATCGATGACGATGACCCGCGAGGAACAGATCAAGAACCTGCAGCGGCAGCTCTCCGAAATCAACAACACCATCCGGGACCGCAAACCGGAGGACGGGCCCAGGTATGCGACCGCCCGGGAAGCGGACATCATCTGCAAACTGACGGATGCCATCAACAAACTGGAGAACGACGTGGGCATCCACGACGTCGTATCCGTCGGCAACCGCTTCATCCAATGGCTCCGTCCCGTCGACCCCGACCTGACAAAGACCTTTGTAGGGGCTTTCGATAAGTTCATCAAATCCCTCCTGTAGCCCATGAAGCAGATTGAAAGAGATGCTCTCAAATTGTGGGAGGAAATCAAGAAATCGGTGTACGAGGATACGCCGATTGATGAGTCGATGACCCCGGCCGAGATTGAGAAGCACCGCCTCTACCTGGAAGCCCACCCGGTCGAATGGATGAAGTTCTTTTTCCCGGGCTACGCCAAAGCGCCGTTTGCCAAGTTCCATATCAGGGCAATCAACCGGATCCTGAACAACGACGAATGGTACGAGGTCCTGTCCTGGTCCCGGGAACTGGCAAAAAGTACCGTCGTGATGATGATCATCATGTTCCTGGTACTGACAGGCAAGCGGAAGATGATTCTGCTCTGTTCTGCCACGGAGGATGCTGCCAAACGCCTGCTCGCCCCGTACCGGGCCAACTTCGAGGCGAACCGCCGCATCATCCAGTATTACGGGGAACAAAAGTCCCTGGGCGATTGGGAGGAAAAGTGTTTCAAGACCAAGGGCGGGGCCATGTTCCTGGCCATTGGTGCCGGTAATGCTCCCCGAGGCCTCCGCAACGAGGCCGTCCGCCCGGACGTGCTGTATCAGGATGACTTTGATACCGATGAGGCTTGCCGGAACATCGATGTCCTGGATAAAAACTGGGACTGGTGGGAAAAGGCCGTCTATCCGACCCGTTCCATCTCCACGCCTACCCTTATCCTCTGGTGCGGGAATATCATCGCCGAAGACTGCTGCATTACACGTGCCGGCAAGAAAGCCGACCACTGGGATATCGTGAACATCCGGGATGAGCACGGAAAGAGCACTTGGCCGGAAAAGAACACGGAGGAGATGATTGATAAGGTCCTCTCCAAGATTAGCACGAAGGCCAAGGAAGGGGAATACTTCAATAACCCGCTCACCGAGGGGAAGATCTTCCCTTCGACCAAATGGGGAAAAGTGCCCACGTTGTCACGGTTCCCGTTCCTGGTCATCTATGCCGACCCCACCACCAGCGAATCCAAAGGACCGTCCGCAAACAAGAAAGGCTCCCAGAAAGCAATGTTTCTGCTTGGCAAACTGGACTCCACCCTGTATGTAATCAAAGGGTTCCTTGGGAAGATGACCACGGCGGAGTTCGTCGGCCATTATTTCGCCCTCCTCCAGTTGGCGCGTATGAAGACCGGGAAACCGGTTTACATATATCAGGAAAACAACTCCCTGCAGGATCCTGTCTTCCAGCAGGTTTTCCGTCCCGCTATCGCCAAGGAGCGCAGGCGCACGGGCATTGAACTGTCTGTGACCCCGGATACCCGGGACAAAGGCGACAAAGCCACCCGCATTGAAGCTCACCTTGAACCGTTGAACCGGGAAGGCCTGCTTATCCTGAATGCCGCAGAGAAAGAGGACCCGAATATGAAGTTGCTGGATGATGAGTTCAAATACTTCACGATGGCCTTGAAATTCCACGCGGACGGCATGGACTGCCTTGAAGGCGGCAACTGGATTATAGACCAGAAGATCCAGGAACTCCTGCCCTCCTCCTACATATCATACAAGACAATCGCTCGCAAGAGCAAAAACAGACAATAGTCATGGCAGCAACGAATTTCATCACCAAAGCCGATTACCCATCCTCCATCCGCACCGAGTTCCTCGACCGCGTGATCCGGGAGGATGAAAACATACTGGAGATCGTCGAGAACCAGGCCATCTCCGAGATGAAGGGCTACCTGTCCGCCCGATACGACTGCGAGAAGGCTTTCTCCGCAGAAGGCGACGCCCGGCACAATCTCCTGCTGATGTTCGCAAAGGACATCGCCGTTTATCACCTTTGTTCCATCCGGGAGGGCCTGATGACACAGACCCGCATCGATCGCTACGAGCGGGCCGTGGAGTGGCTCAAAGGGGTGCAGAAGGGGGAAGTCACCGTGGAGGGGCTCGACAGGCTCACACAGGAGGATGGCTCCGCCTCCGCCCCGGAATTCCAGATGCGGAGCGACCGTAAGAGAGTAAACCATTTCTGATATGTCAAAGAAAAGTAAAAGACGCATTACCTCCGGCGGATACGCCGGAAACGTCACGGCCCCGACCATCATCCTCCGGCAGACCAGGCGTGGAGGGTTGGACGTGGGCGTCTATATGAATGCCATCCGCTCGGCCGAGGTCATCGACTATCCCCGTCGGGAAAAGCTCATCGACCTGTATGAGGATGTCAAGCTCGACAGCCACCTTTTCTCCGTCCTCCGTAAGCAGAAGGCGGCGGTCCTCTCCACGCCTATCCAGTTCATGCGGGACGGCAAGGTGGATGAGGCGATGCAGGAACACATCAAGTCCCCATGGTTCCTCCAGTTCCTTGGCGACCTGTACGACCACGAATGGGAGGGCGTGGGCGGTTCCCTCTTCCAGTTCTACCGCGATGATAAAGGATGGATCAACTACGACCTCATCCCCCGTAAAAACGTGGACGCCATCAACCGCGTTATCCTCCACCACCAGGGCGATATCACCGGCGAGAGCTGGGATGAGTTCGATGACCTCCTGTACATCGGAAAGCCCCGGATGATCGGAAATCTTGCCGTTGCCGCCTTCTGGGTGGTCCTCAAACGGAATAACGTGGGCGACTGGGCAGACTTCGCCGAGATCTTCGGCCGGCCGGTGCGCGAAGGAACCTACGACGCCTGGGATGAGGAAGCCCGGCAGAAGCTGCTGAAGGATATCTCCGAGATGGGCGGCGCCGGCGTGATCGTCCACCCCAGCGGCACGGAACTCAACCTCATCCAGGCACAGAACGTGGCCGGGGGCGGCGACCTGTACGAGAAACTCGGCACCTACTGCAACAATGAGATATCCAAGACCGTTACCGGCAACACCCTTACCACCGAAGCCGGGGATAAAGGCACCCAGGCCCTGGGCACCGTCCAGAAGGAGGGAGAGGAGGATATCAACTTCTTTGTCAAGCAGGCCATCCTGAACATCCTGAACTATGAGATGACGGAGACCTTCGCCCGTCTGGGCATTAACACCGAGGGCGGCGAATTCTTCTTTGTCCCGCCCAAGAGCAAGAACAGCCAGGAAAAGGTCAACGTCCTCAAAACCCTCCGGAACGACCTGCTCCTGCCCATTGATGATGACTATCTCTATGAGGAGTTCGGCATCCCGAAACCAAAGGATTACGAGACAATGAAGGAGGAACTGAAGAAAGCCCACCAGGCACCAAGCCACCTTTCTCCCGACGATGATGACGATGACCCGCAGGATCCTGGGAAGGCCGGCGGGGATGACGATGATCCGGACGGTACCGGGAAAAAGCAGGATCCTGCAAAACCCGGAAAAGGCAAGGACGGAAAGAAGGACAATGCCTTCAACCGGATGGCCCGTTTTTTCGTAAGAGCCCTGCAGGGCAGCGGGGCGGATTTAGACTGGTAGTAGATGCCCTTTACAGCGAGGCTACGGATGACCACAAGACGTCCGTTCCCTTCACCTTCGACTCCAGCATCATAGAAACGGCTCTTCACAACATCCAGAGCCGGCAGCTGAACACCCGCACCCAGATTGATGCCGGCCTCTTCCGGGAGGTCAGCCGCATTATGGTGGGCGGTGTGGAAACCGGCTATCAAGCCCCATCGGGGGAAAGCGGGTTCCTGCAGGAACTCCGCACCAATACCGAGGTCTTCGCCGCATTCAAGGCTCACAGGATGGGGCGTGACATGGCATCCCAGCTGCTGGACGAAAACGGAAACGTCAAGACCTTCCAACAGTTCAAAAAGGACACGGAGGGCATCGTGGACCACCACGTCAACGCCTGGCTCCGGACGGAGTACGACACCGCCATCCGGCGGGCGCACCGCGCCGCCGAGATGCGGCAGTTCATAGAGGAGGCCGACGTGTTCCCGAATATTGAATGGCTGCCCAGTACCGCCGTCAATCCCCGGGAGTCACATATGCCGTTCTACAACCACATATGGCCCATTGACGACCCATTCTGGGAGGAGCACAAGCCCGGAGATGAATGGGGATGCCAATGCGGCTGGCAGTCCACCGATAGCCCTGTGACTGATAACACCGGCCTTGGAGGGGATGATATCGCCCCGCCGTCTCCGGGCCTTGGCGGCAATCCGGCCAAGACCGGCCAAGTGTTCTCGGACGATCATCCTTACTTCCCGTCTGACTGCGCACACTGTGGGTTCTACAACGCCAGCGTCAGGAACCGCCTTGCATCCATGTTCTATGACCGGAAAAAGGACTGCTACAACTGCCCGTTCATCCGGGCCTGCATCAATGAACTGGCCCGGAAAGACAACGC
>CAJOIQ010000016.1 GCA_905234795.1 uncultured Bacteroidales bacterium
ATGCGCAAGAGCTTCAACGGGCTCAGCGGCATCGTGACGAACGCTATGTGTGAGCGACTCCGCAGCGGGGATGTGTTCATCTTTGCCAATGCCAGCCGGAACATGATGAAACTTCTCCGTCAGGAAGAAGGCGGTCTGGTCTTATACGCCATCCGTCTGGACATGGGCAGGATGAGGATCCCTTCCGTCGACAGTGAAGATGTAATCTCCACCAATCTTGCATATGAAAACGTCATTGGAATGGTGAAATCAGCTCTTGACAGTCCGTATGTAAGGCGGATGAAAATAATGGCTAAGAGTCTGTGAATCTTTACTTTAGATAAGTAAAATAATCGACATTTGCAATAGTAAAACCCCTTGCAGAAGTGCCTGAGAGGCCATATCTTTGTATCCGGAAACGATAGAAAAAGATGTCGGAACAGGACCTAGAAATACAACGTCTTCGTGAAGAGCTAGCTGCACTTTCTACCAAGAATGAAAACCTCTTGGAAGAGCAAGCCCGGCTACTGGCGGAGAAGAATCAGCTCCTGACACTCAAGTCTGAACTGGCACAAATGGCCGGTGTCGTAAACAAGCTCCGCGCAGAGAAGGAGGAGATGCAGCAGGTGATCAATGACCTGCGTTCCATGATGGCTTGGTTCCGTAAGAAGCTCTTCGGTTCCATGAGCGAGAAACACCTGCCTCTTGATCCCAATGTTCTTGAGCCCACACTGTTCGACCAGCATCTTTCTGAAGAGGAGCAGGCCAAACTGGATGCGGAGGTTAAGGCTATGGAGGAACAGAACGCCAAGCTCATTGAGGTGAAGGCCCACAAACGTGAGGTTCGTAAGCCCATCCTTTCCGGCAATCTCCCTATTGAAGAGACCCACATCTATCCTGAAGGCGTTCAGGGCAACCCTGACTATGTGGAGATTGGAGTGGAGAATACCGACACCCTGGCCATCCGGCCCGCCAAGATGTATGTCAAGCGCATTGTCCGTCACAAGTTCGTTCTTCGTTCTCAACTTCAGATTGAAGATCCTGACAGGCAGACCTTCCTGATTGCCCCGCTGCCGGAAACGATACGGCCCAAGAGCATGGTTGATGCGAGCCTCCTGGCGGATATCCTGATAAACAAGTACATCTACCACCTGCCGTTCTACCGGCAAATCCAGAAGTACAAGGAACTGGGTGTCCTGCTTAACGATGCTACTATCAATGATTGGTTCACGTCGGTATGTGAAAGGCTGCGGCCACTGTACGACAAACTCCGAGAACAAATCATGTCCAGTGACTATATACAGGTTGATGAGAGCACGTTGCCAGTGATTGACAACGAGAAACACCGTGCCGTGAAGGGATATATGTGGGCCGTACGCAACGCGCTCACCGGGGACGTATACTTCCACTATGATATGGGCTCCCGCAGCGGCGATACCGCACGCAAACTCATCGGTGGCTACCGTGGCGCCGTGCAGACCGATGGCTATGAAGTGTACGAGTCCTTCGAGAACACGCCTGGGAAACGTATGATTGGCTGCTGGGCCCATGTAAGGCGCAAGTTCGTAGAAGCCTTGGACGAGAATAAGAAGTACGCAAGCGAAGCCATCGTCTACATTGGCAAACTCTACAAGATAGAGGAGGAGATGCGTGACGCTGGCTTAACTCCTGATGAGATCAAGGAGCGCCGCCAGAAGGAGTCCTATCCTGTCATCCAAGAGTTCGAAAAGTGGATGGACTCGGTTGCCAACGCGTTCACGCCCAAATCCAGGATGGGCAAGGCCCTGGTCTATACCTATACGCCTCTCCCGCGCCTAAGCCGCTATGTCCTGGATGGGCGGTACAATATTGACAACAACGGCATTGAGAATGCAATCCGCCCTTTGGCTTTGGGACGCAAAAACTTCCTGTTTGCCGGCAATCACGATGCGGCTGTACGCGCAGCCATTGTCTACTCTTTGTTCAGCAGCTGCAAAGCAGCGAAGATAGAGACCAGAACCTGGCTGGAGGATGTCTTGAAAAGAATACCTTCATCAGCTACTACCTGGTAACTGGACGCCAGTATCGACTACTACCCGGTAGTACTACGCCAATACCTACTATTAGCCGCCACTGCCCGGTACTACCCGAGAGTGGCGGCTAATGTACTTTATCGGATGCTTACGGCCTTGGCCTGGATGGCGGCCTGCTTTTCAGCCTCGGCGGCGGCTTCCATTTCGGCCTTCTGGCGCTCGGCCTCGGCCGTGGCGGCGGTGATGAGCTCGTAAGCGCTCTCACGGTCCACGGGATGGTCGTACCGGCCATACAGACGGCTGCGCTTAACTAAATCGGCGCGCTGGTCCGGCGTGATGGCGCCGATCTGGCTCAGCGGGAACAGGATTTTGGCACGCTCCACAATGGCGGGGGTGCCTTTTTCGTCCAGGAAGGACACCAGGGCTTCGCCGGTGCCCAGTTCCAGCAGGGTATCGTAGGTCTTGAAGGCCGGGTTCGGGCGGAAGGTATCGGCCGCCACCTTCACGGCTTTCTGGTCCTGCGGGCTATAGGCACGGAGGGCGTGCTGGACGCGGTTGCCCAGCTGGCCCAGGATGTCGGACGGGATGTCCGTGGGGCTCTGGGTGATGAAGTAGATGCCCACACCCTTGGAGCGGATGAGGCGGCTTGAAAAAGAACACGCGGAGAACGGCGAAAAGGATGATGAGCTTGAGCACGATGAGCCACACCAGCGGTTTCCCCCAGGTCATGTTGCGGAATCCGTCCCGGTACAGAGCGGTGAAAAAAGAAATGATGCTGCCGGGACGGTACATAGTCTTACAGTCTTCCGAACCGGCGGCGGGCCGCACGTTCCAGGTTTTCACGTTCCTGGGGATGGGCGATGCTGATGAGTAGCCTGGCCCTTTCCTGCAGGGATTTGCCGTACAGATTCACGGCGCCGTATTCGGTGACCACCCACTGGACATCGGCCCGGGGAGTGACCACGCCGGCACCGGGCCGGAGCACGGGAACAATCTTGGATTCCCCGTGCGATGTGCGGGAGGCCAGGGCGATGATGGCCTTGCCGCCCATGGACATCTTGGCGCCGCGCACAAAGTCCAGCTGACCGCCCGTACCGGAATAGATGCGCTGGCCGATGGAGTCGGCGCACACCTGGCCGGTGAGGTCTATCTCGGTGGCCGAATTGATGGATACTACCTGCGGATTGCGCGCAATGATCCAGGGGTCGTTGGTATAGGCGATGTCCCGCATCTGGACGGCGGGATTGTTGTCAATGAAGTCATACACGTCCTGCGAGCCCAGCAGGAAGGAGGCAACCACCTTTCCCTTGTCAATCATTTTACGGGAGCCGTCAATGACGCCGCTGCGGATGAGCTGCAGGGCGCCGTCGGCAAACATTTCCGTATGCAAGCCCAGGTGCCGATGCCCGCTCAGGGATGCGCACACGGCGTTGGGAAGGGAACCGATGCCCATTTGCAGGCAAGCGCCGTCCGGCACCAGTTCCGAGCAATTCTTGCCGATGGCCATCTCTACCTCCGAGGGTTTCACATAGTCTTTGGTGAAAAGCGGGCGGTTGTCCTTGACCAGGGCGGTAAAACGCTCGATGGGAATGAGGTCTCCGTAGGCGAACGGAACATGGGGATTCACCACGGCAATGCGCTCCCGGGCCACTTCCAGGGCTGCGATGGAGCAGTCCACGGACGTGCCCAGGCTCACCATGCCGTCCCGGGGCTCTGACACCTGCACCATGGCCACGTCGCAGGGAAGCACGCCGCTGCGGTACATGTGCTGGGATTCCCACAGATGGGCGGGAAGATAGTCGGCCACGCCATCCTGCACGCTCTGGCGAAGGTTGGGCCCCACAAAGAAGCCCTGGTCCAGGAAAGAGCGGCGGAATTCCTTGCTGCCATAGGGAGCAGGACCTTCTGTATGGAAATGGTGGAAGTGGACGTCCCTCAAATCCCGGGCCCGCTTGCAAAGGGCCTCAATAAGGATGTGCGGCACGCTGGCGATACTGCTCAGGTGGATGTGATCCCCGCTTTGAACCGCGCAAACCGCTTGGTCGGCCGATATGAATTCCAGTTTTGACATCCACACAAAGATAATATAATTTGTTGTATCTTTGTACAGACAAACAGTTTTTCTATGCACACGAGACAGGAAAAAGTAGAGGCTTTCGGCCGCCTGCTGGATATCATGGACGCCCTGCGGGTACAATGCCCCTGGAATGCGGAACAGACCATGGATTCCATCCGACGGCTCACGGAGGAGGAGGTCTATGAACTGAGCGATTCCATTCTGGAGGGAGACCGTGGCGCCACCGCAAAGGAGATTGGAGACCTGCTGTACCATATGGTCTTCTATGCCCGTATCGGCCAGGAAGAAGGCGCCTTCGACATTGCCGATTCCATAAACAAAGTGTGCGACAAAATGGTGTTCCGCCACCCCCATGTCTTCGGTCCCGAGGCCGGGAAACAGACCACTGCCAAGGAGATTGCCGATACCTGGGAACTGGTGAAAGCCAAGGAAAAAGGCGGCAACAAGCGCGTGATGGCAGGCATTCCCAAGGCCATGCCGGCGCTGCTCAAGGCCCTGTCCATGCAGGAAAAAGCCCGTGGCTGCGGTTTTGACTGGGAAAAGAAGGAGGACGTCTGGGACAAAGTGCAGGAGGAGGTGGGAGAAGTGACCGAGGCATCCCAGACCGCCGATACCGAACACCTGGAAATGGAATTCGGAGACCTGCTGTTCGCCGTCATCAATGCCGCTAGGCTCTATGGGGTAGACCCGGAAAGCGCCCTCAACCGTTCCAGCGAGAAATTCCGCCGCCGCTTCACCTACCTGGAGGAGCAAACCCTGCGCAAGGGGCTCAATTTTAAAGACTTAAGCCTTGCCCAGATGGATGCCATCTGGGACGAGGCCAAAAAGAGTGAAAAAATGGATTAAATTTAAACTATAATTGCTATATTTGCATAGTAATAGTTTAATTTTAACCCATTATGGACAATATATATGCTTTGTCAGACAGCCTGATTCAAAAAAGAATTGGCGAAAAAATAAAGTCAGCAAGGCTCAAGCAAAACATCACACAACAAAGCCTGGCACAAGCTGCCGACATCTCCCTCTCTTCTATTAAAAAAATAGAAAAGGGGCAGATAGGCACTTTCGAATCACTGCTTAGATGCTTACGCACGCTTGGTTATCTTGAATCCATCCGCACTCTCGTTGAAGAAGAAAAAATGAGCCCGTCGGAATATTATTCAATACAAGAATCTGCTAAGCGACATACAAGAAAACGCGCTATGGGGCAAGTAAATGTTTTATCCAGGGAGGAGTCGGAATGGTAGACGCGGCAATAGTACGATTATTCGGGAAAAGAATCGGGGCGTTCAATTGGGATAGTGAGTATAACTTGGCCAGGTTTGAATTTGACCCCGGCTTTGCCAATATGAACATTGAGCCTTCCCCGCTTATGATGCCCGTCCGTCCAGGTATAGTATATTCATTCGGCGGGCTTAATTGGGATACATTCAATGGCCTTCCAGGAATGCTGGCCGATTCTTTGCCCGACACATATGGACGTGCCCTGTTTGAAAGATGGTTGGCCCTTACGGGACGAACATCAGCTAATCCTGTTGAATCCCTGTGCTATTTGGGCAAACGTTGTATGGGAGCATTGGAATTTGAGCCGGCAACAGGCCCGGAATCTGACCCCAATCATACTATAGAAATAGATACCTTGGTAGAGGTGGCTCGCGAAGCACTTGCTGTAAAAGAGGCATTTGCAACCAACCTTAAAGACGACAAGAAGGCAGCTATTGCGGAGATTCTTCGCTTAGGAACTTCCGCAGGAGGACAACGGGCAAAGGCAGTGATAGCTTTTAATAAGTCAACCGGAGAGGTGCGGTCTGGACAGATTGACGCTCCCGCAGGCTTTGATTATTACTTGATTAAGCTAGACGGAGTATCAGCGCAAGCCGGATTTAGGGAAACAGAGAATTATGGTCGGCTGGAGTTCTCTTTTTCAGAATTGGTAAAAGCGAGCGGTATTGACATGACTTACTGTGATTTAATTGAAGAAAACGGACGCGCGCACTTCCTCACAAAACGTTTTGATCGAGAGAACGGACGTAAAATCCATATGCAAACTCTTTGTGGGATAGCCCATTATGACCATAGGATTCATAGGGCCTATTCATATGAACAGGCCTTCAATGTTATGCGAAGTCTGAAGTTATCATATGCACAGGCAAGCGAGATGTTCCGAAGGATGGTTTTTAACGTGGTAGTCAGAAATCAGGACGACCATACCAAGAACATTTCTTTCTTAATGGGGGAAGATGGAAAATGGCGCCTTTCTCCAGCCTACGACATGGGATATGCCTACAATCCAGACGGGGCGTGGACATCAACACATCAGATGTCAATAAACGGAAAGTTTGACGGGATTTCCCGTAAAGACCTTATGGCTTTTGCAGCAGATAACAACATCAAGAATGGAGGAGAAATCATTGATCAAGTATGTGATGCGGCTTCTAGATGGATTAGTATCGCTCGTAACTGCGGAGTTCCAGAGGGAATGATTCAAAGCATTGCCCCCAATATGCTTCTATCATTATAAGCATCAATCCGCCGGTTCAGAAAGCTGTAACTCATTGTATACAGACAGAAAGAGAAGATTCCGGGGGCATCGGCAATCATTTTAGCCCCCGGAATCTTCTCTCTCTGTCTGTCTAATTAACTACTTTATCAGATTCCCCAGAATACTGCGCGTGAGCTCCTTGGTGATGGTGGAGGTGGCGCTGCGTGTGGCCTTGCTCACCATTTTCTCTCCGGTGGAGGTCTTGGACGTCTTCTTCTTGCCGGTCACCTTGGACGTAACGGCATCGGCGGCAGCGGCGGCGGCCACGCCGGTAACGGCGGTGAGCACGGACTTGAGCACCTTGGAGGCAATTCCCGGCTTCTTGGCCTTGGCGGCTTTTTCGGCCTCCTTGGCAGCCTTGGCCTCTTCCTTGGCCTTCACGGCAGCCTCTTTCTCGGCCTGGGCCTGGGCTTCCAGTTCGGCCTTCTGACGCTCGGCCTCCTGGGTGGCGGCGGTAATGAGCTCGTAGGCGCTCTCGCGGTCGATGGGATGGTCATAGCGGCCATAAAGACGACTGCGCTTGATGAGGTCGGCGCGCTGGTCGTCGGTAATGGCGCCGATCTGGCTCAGGGGGAACAGGATCTTGGCGCGCTCCACCACGGCGGGCGTACCCTTTTCATCCAGGAAGGACACCAGGGCTTCTCCGGTACCCAGTTCCAGCAGGGTGTCGTAGGTTTTGAACGCGGGATTGGGGCGGAAGGTATCGGCCGCCACTTTCACCGCCTTCTGGTCCTGGGGACTGTAGGCGCGCAGGGCGTGTTGGACGCGGTTGCCCAGCTGGCCCAGGATATTGGACGGAATGTCCGTAGGACTCTGGGTGATGAAATAGATGCCCACACCCTTGGAACGGATGAGGCGGATCACTTGCTCAATCTTGTCGGTAAGGGCCTTGGAAGTGCCCTCAAACAGCATGTGGGCTTCGTCAAAGAAGAACACCAGTTTGGGCAGGTCCATCTCTCCCACTTCCGGCAGCGTGGCATACAGCTCGCTCATCAGCCACAGCAGGAAGGTGGAATAGAGCTTGGGCTGTAGCATCAGTTTATCGGCCGCCAGCACGTTCATGATGCCCTTGCCGCCTTCGCACTGCAACAGGTCGTAGATATCGAAGTCGGGCTCTCCGAAGAATTTGTCGGCACCCTGGTTTTCCAGGCTCAGCAGTGCACGCTGGATGGCGCCCACGGAGGCCGATGTCACATTGCCGTACTTGGTGGTGAACTCCGCGGCGTTCTGGCCCACGAAGTTGAGCATGGCACGCAGGTCCTTGAGGTCGATGAGGAGGAGACCGTTGTCATCGGCAATCTTGAAGACGATGTTCAGCACGCCGGTCTGGGTCTCGTTCAGGTCCATCAGACGGCCCAGCATCTCGGGACCCATGCGGGAAATGGTGGAACGCATGGGATGGCCCTGCTCTCCGTACACATCGAAAAAGCGCACAGGGCAACTCTGGAACTGAGGGTCCTGGATGCCGAACTCCGGCAGGCGCTTCTCGATGAAGCCGGAAAGCTTACCCACCTGGGAGATACCGCTGAGGTCTCCCTTCATGTCGGCCATGAAGCAGGGGACGCCAGCCTGGCAGAAAGTCTCGGCCAGCACTTGCAGCGTAACGGTTTTACCGGTACCGGTGGCACCGGCGATGAGTCCGTGGCGGCAGGCCATCTTGCCGGTAATGGAGATGGGGCCGTTCTGGGAATGGGCCACATACAGGCCTCTTTCTTTATCTAACATGGTTCTTACGGTTTTTCCAAAGATAGAACAAAATGGTTGCTATTACAAAGGTGCCGATTCCAATCCAGGGTGCCAGGGTTTGCGGCAGACGGAAGCCCACTTTGTCCACCAGGATGAAGGTGGTGCATACCGCCGTCATGAACAGGGCAGGCAGCAGGGTGACAAAGTACCACGCGCCCTTCTTGCTTTGCACCAGGTATACGGTAATGGCCCACAGCGTGAATACGGCCAGCGTCTGGTTGCTCCAGCCAAAGTAACGCCAGATGGTGTTGAAGCCGTTGGCATCGGCAATGTTGTACCAGAGCAGCAGGGCCGATCCCACAAACAGCGGAACTGCGATGTACAGGCGCTTGGCGATGCTCTTCTGTTCCAGCTTGAGGAAATCGGCGATGATGAGACGGCAACTGCGGAATGCCGTATCTCCGGAAGTGATGGGGGCTGCCACCACGCCCAGCACGGCCAGCACACCACCCACGGCGCCCAGCCAGCTCTTGGAGACGGCCGTCACGATGGAAGGAGCGGCCGAGTTGGCAGGAATGCCCAGCTGGGCGGCGCCACCGTCATAAAACACCCAGGAAGCCACGGCAGCCCATACCAGGGCTACCAGGCCTTCGGTAATCATAGAACCGTAGAAGATGGGGCGGCCCATCTTTTCATTCTTGATGCAGCGGGCCATCAGCGGGCTCTGCGTAGCGTGGAAGCCGGAAATGGCGCCGCAGGCAATGGTGATGAACAGGCAGGGGAAGATAGGCTGGTCCTGGATGCCGGTCTTGGCCGTCCAGCCGGAGAGGCCGTCCCAGAATTCCGGCAGTGAGGGCCACTTGACAAACAGGCAGACCATGAGCCCAACGGCCATGAACAGCAGCGCCACCGCAAAGATGGGATAGATGCGGCCGATAATCTTGTCGATAGGAAGCAGCGTGGCTACTATATAATAGAGGAATACCGCCACCACCCAGATCATAATGGCCATCCGGTTGCCGTCACCGGCGATGTCTCCAAGGATAACGGCGGGAGAATACACAAATACGGAGCCCACCATCATGAGCAGCAGCACCGTAAATACCAGCATCACGGTCTTGGTACGTCTGCCCAGGTAGGTTCCCACCAGTTCCGGCTGACCGACTCCGCCGTGACGCACGGAGAGCATGCCGCTGAAATAGTCGTGAACGGCACCTGCAAAGATGCAGCCCAGCACAATCCAGAGGAAGCTGGATGGGCCGAACTTCGCGCCCATGATGGCACCGAAGATGGGGCCAGTACCGGCTATATTCAGGAACTGGATCATGAACACTTTCCAGTTGGGCATGGCGATGAAGTCCACACCGTCGGCCTTGGAGATGGCCGGTGTGGGGCGTTTGGGGTCCGGGCCAAACACGCGTTCTACAAACGCACCATAAACGAAATAGCCCAGCACCAGGGCGACGATACTGATGAGGAATGAAAACATACCTATTCAAAAAAAGAGAAATGAACCCGTCCGTAGCTGCGTTCCTTCACAAAGTGCGGATGGTCCTTGAATGAATAATCGTCTCCGTGCTCCAGGATGAAATAACAGCCCGGATGCAGGATGTCCAGAGAAAAAATGAGGTCCGGAATCCCGGCCAGCCCTTCCAGGGCATAGGGAGGATCGGCAAACACAATGTCGAACTTTTCGCGGCAGATGGGCAGGAAATCAAACACGTTGTCCCGCACCATGGTCACGTTGGAAAGCCCCAGTCGCGCGGCTTCCGTTTTGATAAAAGAGGCGTTCTCCCGGGCCATTTCCACGCAGTATACCCGTGCAGCGCCACGGGAGGCAAACTCGAAGGCAATGGAGCCGGTGCCCCCGAAGAGGTCCAGCACCTTGAGGTCTTCAAACTCGTATTCGTTGTCCAGGATGTTGAAGAGGCCCTCCTTGGCGTAGTCCGTGGTGGGACGCGCCTTGTATCCTGCCGGCGGCAGGATGGTCTTGCCTTTCAGTTTTCCGCCGATGATCCTCATAGCTGAACCACAGCTTTGAAGTAGCGGTAGAGCGACATTTCGGCTTCCTGGTCCAGCGGGGTGCGGAAGTACACCGTAGAGACCTCGGGATTGAGCTGGAGGCGCTTGAGGCCCAGGAACAGGAAGTATTCGGCGGTGGTGAAGTCCGGGGCGTCGAACACATTGGCCAGGCACAGGCTCTTGCCTTGAGCGATGACCAGATGCAGATGACCGGCGTGCCAGGACGCCACTATCTTATTGTATTCCTGGATATGGTCCAGTTCCCGCAGCAGATAATACATCTCCGGCAGCACGCGGACAGCCTCCCCCGATGCGGGAATGACGGTTTGGGATATGACCCTGGAAAGGGATTCGTCCAGGGACAGGGAATACACCAGCGTGGCCTCGAAAGCGGGCACCGGAACGGTCTCTACAAAGTCGTCGTCCCGCAGTTTCACTACCTCGGCCAGGGATTTACGGGCCGATGAAGGATCCAGAAAGACATCGGGCACCAGCGCCACCTTGGGCGTGAGCATGGAAATCTCTACATGCTCCCACTTGCGCTGGAGCTCCGGTGTAGTGAACACCTGTTCGGCCGGGTGCCAGGGAGACCCATTAAAAGAAAATCCACTCAAGGAAACTTGAATGGATATTTCTTTGTTTTCTGTGAAAGTCCGGTCCATCGGGACGACTATTCCCAGTTACCGGCGTTGTTGTTAGGAGCGGTCACGCTACCCACCTGCAGGCCTTCGTACTTGTTCTGGTCCTTACGCTCGGCATCCAGATTGATGCGCAGCTGGTTGTCCAGACCCTTGCACAGAGCCTTGTAGGGCATGCGGGCCTCGAACAGAGGAACATGAACACCGGAAACCATCTTGATGGTGGATTCCATCTCCGTGAGCTGACCACCGGAGAACGGGATGTAGGCCAGGGAGTCCACGCAGAAGTCCGTGCGGTGATTGAACAGGGTGTCCTTCACGGGAATCTCGGTGACCGTGGAGAACACAACCTTTTGGCCGGCGGCATAGGCGGCAGCCAGTTTGGCCGTCATCTCGGCGGGCTTGAGTTTCTTGTTGGCCTTCTTGATGGCCTCCGTGTTGGCAACGGCCAGGGAGTCGTCCATAGAGCCAATCTGCATCACGATCTCCATTTTACCGGTCTCGTAGAACAGTTTGAGGGAGTCCACGGTGGGAGCGAAACGGCCGTTCACGCTCTTGAAAGCCTCCTGGAGGGTGCGGATGTCCTTGAGGCGCTGGATGGCAACCTGGGAACGAGCGGCAACCTCTTTGTTGAACTGGACGGGTTTCTGTACACTCTTTACGGTGAGCCAGACCAGCAGGCAAATAAGGACTCCGAGAGCAATCTCTACGGCGATTTTGACGGATTTGTTCATTATTTTAGTGTTTTATAATTTTCAAACTGTCGACAAAGTTAACAAAATGATTTCTCAAAAGCAATAATCTTTTGTAAATTTGCCGTGCAGAATTGCATATGCCCATGGATTTCATCCGGAAAGAAAACATACGCGCGCTCAAGGAGTGGATGGCCCGTGCCGCCCGCCCCGTTGTGCTGGGCCATACCCATCCGGACGGAGACGCCCTGGGCGCCACCGCCGCGCTGGCCCTGTACCTGCGCAGCCTGGGCAAGGACGCCGCCTGCGTCTTTCCGGACTCCCCCGCCGACAACCTGCGTTTCATCCTTCCGGAAAGCGTCCCCTACTTCTTCCAGGACAAAGACGCCGATGCCGCCGTCCGGCGCATCCGTGAGGCCGATCTGGTCTTCCTGGTGGATGCCAACGCCTTCAGCCGCATCGAAGGCCTCCAGGAGGCCGCAGCCGCCTCCCCCGCCCCCAAAGTCCTGATGGACCATCACCTGAATCCGGACCTGGACAGCTTCGGCCTGGTCTTTTCCACCCCCGACATCTCCTCCGCCTCGGAGGTCGTCTTCTGGGTCCTCAAAGCTATCCGGCCGGAGGAGGCCCATGCCTCTGAGGGAGCATCGGCAATCTTTAAAGCGACCGAAGAGGCATGGCCTCCGGAGGCCGATATGGATGCCGAACAAGCGATTGGGGAAGCGCTGTTGACAGGAATGACTACGGACACCAACAACTTTGCGAATTCGGTGTTCCCCAGCACGTTCCAGATGGCGTCGGAGCTCATTGCAGCCGGCGTGGACCGGGACGCCCTGCTCCAGAAGATTTACAACAGCTACCGGGAGAACCGGGTGCGGCTGATGGGATATATGCAAAGCGAACAGTTGCACATCCTGCCGGGTGGGACTGCCTACATGATCCTCACCAGGGACATCCAGCGGCGCTTCGACATGCAGGAGGGAGAGAGTGAGGGCCTGGTGAACGTCCCGCTCACCATCGGCAAGGTGAAACTGAGCGTGCTGCTCAAGGAAGACGACGGTCATTTCCGCGTGTCGGTGCGCTCCAAAAAGGGCACCAGCGCCCAGCGCCTGGCCCAGCAGCATTTCCATGGCGGCGGCCACGAGAATGCCGCCGGCGGCAAACTTTTCATCGGAGAAGACATTCCCGCAGCGGAAGCCGCTCCGGCCTTTGTGGAACAAATCCTGAAAGACTTCCTCGGATGAAACGGAGCACCCTCATCTTCTCGGCCGTCCTTGCCGCAGCCCTGGTAGCAGCCTGCACCAAGCAGTCGCTGCAAACCACCTTTGACAAGCAGACCACCTACATCGAGAACTTCATATCGGCCCGCATGAAGGCCGATACCAACGCCACGCTCACCATCAGCGGCAGCGCATACCGCCTCACGCTGCACGACACCCTTCCCGCCCAGCGGGATTCCCTGCAGCGGGGTTGCAAGGTTTCCCTGTATTACGGATGCTATACCCTTACATCGGCATCCATCAGCACCTCCAACCTGGTGGCCACCAACCTCAAGGAGCTGGCCAAACAGGCCGGATGGACGCTATCGGACACCACCCGCTTCAAGCTGGACACCCTTACGCTGGACAGTTCCCTGCTCACGGGTCTTGCCGACGGCCTGGTGGGCGTACAGCCCAAAGATGAGGGATTTATCCTCTTTACAGGCAAATATGGTTACGGAAAAAACGAGCGGGGCATGATTCCTGCATTATCGGCCCTGGCCTATTACTTTTGGATAGATGAGATTTTCAATGAATAAGAAACTTTTGATTCCCCTGGCGCTCCTTTGCCTGCTGGCTCCCGGCTGCGCCAAAAAGACCACTTCCACCACCGGCGCCGACGCCAAGGAATACCTGCAGCTGTGGATGGACAAGTTCCATCCCGGCATCAATGCCAATGCCGACGGCCTGTACATCCTGGAAGACATTCCCGGTACCGGGGAAGACTGGAACAGCGAAAAAGCGTACATCTTTACGGAAGCCACCATCCGCAGCCTGAGCGGCACCATCTCCTCCACCACCGACGAAACCCTGGCCAAGCAGCTGGGCACCTACGCCGTGGGCAATTATTACGGTCCCAAATACCAGGCCATAGGAAGCGGCATCAGCTATGCCGGCGTGGACGCCCTGCTCAAAGGCATGAAAATGGGCGGCAGCCGCACGGCCGTGGTCCCCGCCTGGATGCTCACCACCAGCCGGTACAACACCCAGCAGGCATACATCGACGCCTGCACCGTGAGCACCAGCCTCATCTATTCCATCACCCTGGTGGGGCAGACCGACGACCCCGATGAAGATGCCATCGCCACCCTCAGAGAATATGTCACAGCGGTTTATGGACAGGACGTTCAGCCCGTTTCCTATAATACAGAAGAAACCGCCGACGGCAGTTTCTATTTTATCTCCGACACCAGCGCCTTCGACGACGTGGAAACCATTGACGACAGCAAGAGCATCCAGGTAAACTATACCGGAAAACTGCTGGACGGTACCGTCTTCGACACCACGCTGGAGAAAGTGGCCAAGGATGCCGGCATTTACAGCTCCGACAAAACCTATACATCGGCCACCATGAACTATTCCACCACTTATGGGAATGTCCTCATGGGCACCAGCAGTTCCATCATCAACGGTTTCAAGGGCGGCATCTCCCTCATGAAATGGAAGGGCCAGAAAGCCACCGTCATCTTCACTTCCAAGCACGGTTATACCTCCTCCGGCAGCGGCAATACCATCCCCGGCTTCGCGCCGCTTGTCTTTGAACTGGAAATCCTGGCCGATTGATGAGTAACTCCACCGCCATCCCTACCGAGCTGGGAACCAAGCCGATAGGCGCCCTCATCAGGCAATACGCCGTGCCCGGCATCATTGCCATGACGGCGTCTTCGCTGTACAATATGGTGGACAGCATCTACATCGGCCACATCCCCGACGTGGGTTCCCTGTCCATCGCCGGCCTGGCCATCACCTTCCCGCTCATGAACATCTCCACGGCCTTCGGCACGCTGGTGGGCGTGGGCGCCGCCACCATGATTTCCGTGCTCCTGGGCCAGAAAAACTACAAGGTGGCCGGCAAGGTGCTGTCCAACGAGGTAACCCTGAACATCATCACCGGTCTGGTCTTCACCCTGGTCACCCTGCTGTGGATGGATCCCATCCTGCGCTTTTTCGGCGCATCCGACGCCACCCTCCCCTTTGCGCGCAGCTACATGACCATCATCGCCATCGGCAATGCGGTCACCCATCTGTACTTCGGCCTCAACTCGGTGGTACGGTCGTCCGGCAATCCCAAGCTGGCCATGGGGCTCACGCTGTTTACCGTGATCTCCAACGCCATCCTGGACCCCATCTTCATCTTTGCCCTGGGCATGGGCGTGCAGGGAGCGGCCATCGCCACCGTCCTGTGCCAGCTGATGTCCCTGGCCTATACCCTGCGTTATTTCCTGAACCAGGAGCGTTTCCTGCACCTTCCCCGTTCCCTCCGGATGTTCCGGGTGGACTGGAAGATTGCCAAGGACTCCCTGGCCATTGGCATGGGACCCTTCCTGATGAACCTGGCCAGCTGCATCGTGGTGCTGTTCATCAACCAGCAGCTGGTGAAATGGGGCGGAGACATGGCCATCGGCGCATACGGCATTGTGAACCGGCTCACCTTCCTCTTCGTGATGATTGTGTTCGGCTTCAACCAGGGCATGCAGCCCATCGCCGGCTATAACTATGGGGCCCGGCAATATGCCCGTGTGCGGGAAGTGTACGTGAAAACCGCCATGTGGGCCACTTTGGTCACCACGCTGGGTTTCATCGTCTCCGAATTCCTGGCCCGGCCCGCCGCTGGGATCTTCACCAACGATCCCATCCTCATTGACAAAGCGGCCCACGGCCTGCAAATCATGAATATCGTATTCCCCATCGTGGGGTTCCAGATGGTTACCACCAACCTCTTCCAGTGCCTGGGCATGGTGAACAAGTCCATTTTCCTTTCCCTGTCCCGGCAGCTGCTGTTCCTCCTCCCCTGCATCTACATCCTTCCGGCCCTCATGGAGTCCGAGAGCGGTGTGTGGTACAGTTTCCCCATCTCCGACACCATTGCCGCCATCATCACCGGCATCCTTGCCTGGCGCCTGCTCATCAAGCTGGGACGGCTCAAGGACGGAGAAGATCCATCCATCTTAGGCAGTAAAATCTGATATGAGCACCATCATCACCATCGGCCGGTCTTTCGGCAGCGGCGGCGGCTTTATCGGCCAGGCCGTCGGCAAAAAACTGGGCATTCCCTTCTACGACAACGAACTCATCTCCAAGGTGGCCGAGGAAAGCGGCTATTCCAAGAGCCTCTTCGCCGACGGTGAAGAGCGCCGCAGCCTGTTCTCCATGAGCAGCTTCTTCTCCACCAGCCGGCTGGGCGTCATCGACAGCGGCTATGTGAACGACAACGTGATGTTCAAGATCCAGAGCGAGGTCATCCGTTCCATTGCCGAAAAAGGGGACGCCGTCATCATCGGCCGCTGTGCCGACTACATCCTGCGGGACTACAAATGCCTGAGCGTGTTCATTTCGGCCCCCGAGGAATACCGCATCCAGCGCCTGATGAAAGAAGAAGGCCTCTCCGAGGACGACGCCGAGAAACTGATGCGCCGCAAGGACCGCACCCGTCAGACGTATTATAATTACTACACCTTTGGAGACTGGGGGCAGGCTTCCAACTACGACCTTTGCCTGGACAGCTCTGTACTGGGCATCGACGGCACGGCCGATTACATCATTGACTTCGGCCGACGCGCCGGCCTTATCAAGTGAGGCCGGTCTTAAGCATAATCTGTCTGCTTCCGCTGGTGCTGCTGTGCGGCCAGCGGCCTTCACCCCGGGAAGAAAACGTCCCGGAGGTACCCGTAGCCTGGAAAACCGACCTCCAGGGCACGCTTCCCAATGCGCTCTCCCAACTGCCGCGCATGGACCACGCCATTGACAGTTTCCTCAACTTCTGGGGCCTGCAGGGCGCATCGCTCGCCATTGTGCGCAACGATTCCCTCCTGTATGCGCGCGGCTATGGAAAGGCCGATGCCACCACGCCCATGAACCCGGACATGCGCCTGCGTCTGGCCTCTGTCTCCAAACTGCTCACGGCCGTGGGCATCATGCGGTTGCAGGAGCAGGGAAAGGTGTTTTTGGAGACGCCGGTCTTCGGCCCTTTCGGCGTACTTAAGGAATACGACAAATACATCCGCGACGACAATTATTACCTGATCACCGTGGAGCATCTGCTCCGTCATCAGGCCGGTTTTACCACCCGCGGAGGGGACGTAATGTTCGGCACTTCGCGTTTTATGCAGCAATACGGGCTCACCGAACCGCCCATCAGTTCCTATCTGGTGCAGAAAGAGCTGGGCAGGCGCCTGGCCTACGAGCCCGGCACCTATCAGGAATACTCCAACTTCGGGTATCTGCTGCTTTCCCTGATTATTGAAAACGTATCCGGCATGCCCTATGAGGAGTTCATGCAGAAAGAGGTGTTCCAGCCCGCCGGATGCCATCATTTTGCCCTGGGCGGCAATTACCTCAAGGACCGTCTTCCCATGGAAACGCAGTATTTCATGCACCCGGAGGCCGAGGAAGCCCCTTCCTTCGACGGCAAATACGCCTCGGCCGTGAAGTGTTACGGCGGCAATCACATCGAAGGCCTGTACGGTGCCGGCGGATGGATTGGCTCCGTGCCGGAACTGGCCCGCCTGGTGTGCGCCGTCGACGGCCGCGGTCCCCTGCCGGACATCCTGGATCCGTTCTCCGTAGGGCAGATGACCAACTTTTTTGACAAGGATACTTTCGGCCTGGGCTGGGTGGACTGCACTCCCGAGGGCGAGTGGACCCGCACCGGCTCTTTCTCCGGGACATCGGCCCTCATCAAAGTGTACCCCGACGGCGAATCCTGGATCATGGTCACCAACACCAGCGCCTGGCGCGGCTCTCGCTTCACCCGCAATACCGCCACCCTCTTCCGCAACCTCCGCAGCAGCTTCTCGGCCCAACTCCCCGCCCGGGATTTGTTTAGGGAATAGTTTCGGCCGGGGTTATATTTTTCTCTTGACTCCCGTTGGTATCAAGAGAAAAAGTCAAATGATTGATATACAGCCAATTAGATAGAATTCACAATTTACACCAGCGCCGCCAGCAGTTCCAGCCAGGCGGCATCCACGGTATCAAAGGTGGCGTACTGATTGTCGTCAATATCCAGAACCGCGGTGACATCACCGTCGGCATGGAATACCGGCACCACAATCTCCGACTTGGACTCGCTGCTGCAGGCAATGTGTCCGGGGAATTCCTCTACATTGGGAACCACTATTGTGCGGCGTTCTTTCCAGGCCGTACCACAAACCCCTTTTCCAAAACCGATGCGGAAACAGGCCGCCGTGCCCTGGAAGGGGCCCAGGACCAGCTGGTTATCGATGACCCGGTAGAAGCCGGTCCAGAAGAAGTGCATCTTCTTGGCAATAAGGGCTGCCAGGTTGGCCATGCGGGCAACCGTGTCCGTTTCCTCTCCCAGATAGAGACGGGCATCCTGGTACAGACGCAGGTAAGCAAAAGTTTTCAGGGGCAGGTGACAGTATCCCTCCGGATTCTTGTCCAGATAGTTCTGATGGTATTCCTCGGCGGGATAGAAATTGCGTAAGGGTTCCAGCTCCGTTACCAGCGGAACGCCCAGTTTATCGGCCACCTCTTTAAATACTGCCTCCAGCACAGGGCGGTCTTCTTCGGAGGTGTAAAATACGCCGCTGCGGTAGCGGGTGCCTTCATCGTGGCCCTGCCGGTTCAGCGTGAGAGGGTCCGTTACCGTGAAGAACAACCGGGTGAGAAAGGTTAAGTCCACCCGGGCTGGGTTATACCGTACGCGCACGGTTTCGGCAAAGCCGGTGGTGTCTGTATAAACTTCTTTATAGGTAGGATTCTCGGTGCGGCCATTGGCATAGCCCGGCGTAGCATCGGCCACTCCATCCACACCCTTGAAAAAGTGCTCGACACCCCAAAAGCAGCCGCCGGCAAAGTAGATTTCTTTCATAGCCTACTCCATCAACTTCTTGTACTTGAAGCGCTTGGGAGCGGCATCGGCTCCCAGGCGCTGCTTGCGGTTTTCCTCGTATTCCTGGTAGTTGCCTTCAAAGAAAACCACCTTTCCCTCGCCCTCAAAGGCCAGGATGTGGGTGGCGATGCGGTCCAGGAACCAGCGGTCGTGGGAGACCACCACGGCGCAGCCGGCAAAGCCGTCCAGACCCTCTTCCAGGGCGCGGATGGTGTTCACATCCACGTCGTTGGTGGGCTCGTCCAGCAGTAGCACGTTGCCCTCGTCCTTGAGGGTAAGGGCCAGGTGCAGGCGGTTGCGTTCACCGCCGGAGAGCACGCCGCACTTTTTCTCCTGGTCGGCCCCGGAGAAATTGAACCGGGATACCCAGGCGCGGGCGTTCACGTCCTTGCCGCCCATACGCACCCACTCGGAATTGCCGGCGATGGTCTCATACACCGTCTTTTCCGGGTCTATGCTGCGGTGCTGCTGGTCCACATAGGAAATCTTCACGGTCTCTCCAATCTCGATGCTGCCGGTATCGGGTTTTTCCAGCCCCATGATGAGGCGGAAGAGCGTGGTTTTACCGGCGCCATTGGGGCCGATGACACCCACGATGCCTGCCGGCGGGAGTTCAAACGTCAGGTGTTCGAAGAGGAGCTTGTCCCCATAGGCCTTGGACACGTCCTTGAACTGGATGACCTTGTTTCCCAGGTGCGGTCCGTTGGGGATATAGATTTCCAGGTTGGCTTCCTTCTGCTTGGTATCGGCCGATGCCAGTTTCTCGTAGGCACCCAGACGGGCCTTCTGCTTGGCCTGGCGGGCCTTGGGGGCCATGCGCACCCATTCCAGTTCCCGCTCCAGGGTTTTGCGTCGCTTGCTCTCGGCTTTCTCTTCCTGCGCCAGGCGCTTGGTCTTCTGGTCCAGCCAGGAGGAATAGTTGCCCTTCCAGGGGATGCCTTCCCCGCGGTCCAGTTCCAGGATCCAGCCGGCCACGTTGTCCAGGAAATAACGGTCGTGCGTGACGGCAATGACGGTGCCCTTGTATTGCTGCAGATGGGCTTCCAGCCACTGGATGGATTCGGTATCCAGGTGGTTGGTGGGCTCGTCAAGCAGGAGGACGTCGGGCTCCTGAAGCAACAGACGGCACAGGGCTACGCGGCGGCGCTCACCACCGGAGAGCTCCTTGATCAGTTGATCGGGAGGGGGACACTGGAGAGCATCCATGGCCCGCTCCAGTTTGGCGTCTATCTCCCAGCCGCCGGCCGCCTCAATTTTTTCGGTAAGTTCGGCCTGCTGCTCAAAGAGGGAGTACATCACAGTGTCATCGATGGGACGGCTCAGTTCATCGCAGATAGCGTTATAGCGGGTGAGCATGTTCATTACGTCCTTGACACCTTCCTGCACTACTTCCAGCACGGTTTTTCCGGGGGCCATCCAGGGCTCCTGCTCCAGGTATCCCACGCTGTAACCCGGGGCCCAGACTACCTCTCCCTTGTAGGATTTCTCTACGCCTGCGATAATCTTGAGCAGCGTGGACTTACCCGCCCCGTTCAGGCCCAGGATGCCGATTTTGGCCCCGTAGAAGAAACCCAGGTAGATGTCCTTGAGAATGACTTTGTTGTTGTGAGGGAGCACCTTGCTCACCCCGTTCATGGAGAAGATAATCTTTTCGTCGGCCATAAAACGTTGCGTATTTGTACAAAGATACGTAAAAAATACTTTTGTTTTATGCCCTCCGATGGGTAGTGAGCCAGTCCCGTGGCGGCAACCCGTTTGAACTGTATCGTGGGCGCTTTTGCATAATCTACTGTATTTCAGCAACTTAGGTTTTTCTCTTGACCCCAAGCGGCATCAAGAGAAAAACTTAACTATGTGATTTTGAAAATGTTAGTTTGTTTTTATGCATTTAAATAATTAGATTTGCATGGACCCGAGGCTATTGTAGACAAAACGTCCATATAATCAATAACGCCTATGAAAAGAATTATTATCCTCACCGCATTCCTGCTACTCGGTATTATTTCTCTTCGTGCAGCCGATCTTGTCTATGTTTTTAAATATGGCCAGGTCTATGATGGAAAGCAGTCCTATGCCAAAGAGGTAACAGTTCTTGCTTACGACGACTGTTCTGTCGTCGTTTATGGAGAAACAGACCGCCCTTTTTATTTCACCTTTTATTGCCAGCTTTTCGCAACAAATGCAGGGGGTGGTATTCTTACATTTTATTCCGACGATGCTGAAGACCGGGAAAAAAGAAAGAAATACCCTCTGATGAGTATCACGGGTCAAGGCGCTGTGGGCTTCTATACCGACGAAAACAGTGGCATCCAACTCACACTCAACATGAAAACGAGAGGCGATACCGCGAATCAATCGGCCTTCTTCACTTTACGGGACGACTTTAACAACAAAACAGGTGCGTTTTTCCGGCATTTCTTTGGACTGGATAAACCTGTAGCCGCACCACCCGAGCCCACTGCTTCTGTAGATCAGATTTGGTTGGAGCACAACAAATGGTACATGGGAGTTCTCAAGGGAATGGAAGTTCATGTCAAGTTCCAGACCTTCAACCAGCGGGGTATACTGGGTGTATGCAACGCATTATTTTACCTTTCGGACGGACGCCAGATTATGGACACCAACTTCCAATACAGAAGCCTGTATGGTCAGGTAGTGGCAAGCGACAGCTTCATCCCTCAATATGACAACACCACTTTCAATGATTTTGTCATTTTCATGCCGTATACGGAATTGCATCTTAGCGGCCACTGGGACTGCATGGTGCAGGTTGAGGTCGTTATTGGCGGTCAAACAGCAAAGAGCGATTTCGCTTATTTCACTTATAATTAAGAAAGTACCTGAGTCCTTCCCGTATGAAAAGATTCGTTTTCCTCCTCGCAACCCTTTCCCTCATCTTTTCCGCATGTGACGACTCCCAGTTCAAAGAGGTTTTTCGCGTTGACCTGCAGGATGCTTCCGGGGTGGAAAACGTCGCCATACCTTCCATGCCATCCGGATGGCTGGTTTTTTCCAAGCGTAAGGTTGACGGTTACTGGTACCTCCGCCTGGAGATTCCCAATATTGACATGATTGCTCTAGGTCCAGAACACGAGTACTATCAGGACGGTGCGCGTTACCTTTTCCGCGACGGGAATAAATCTGTCGAACTGGGCTGCGGAGAGGCACCCTACATTTGGGCAACTCTCTCCTCCGATTCCAAGCTGGAATACTCCCCCGACAGGAAAACGGCTCAGAACATTAAAAAGGTCCTGGACAAAGCCATTTTCTTCCCGCCTTATGCCTTCCCGACAGATGAGGTCGCCGTTCCAGAGGAGGCCGTTGAGCCTGAACAATCGTACGAAGACGTGGCTGTACCGGAGGAGGCCGTGGAGGAAGATACTTCTTTCGCCGATTCATCCTACGGAAAACTGCTCATTGACGGGAATTTCACCGAGACCGGTAATTACCATCGTGGGATTGGCATGTTCGGAGCCAGTTTTTCTGCACCCGCTTACACTTACCACATTTCAATGTATGAGAAGGTCTTGATCCGAACGTTCTCCGACGGATCTTATGGACAGTATGATTTCGATGAAGAAGGATCCAAGACGGGATATAGGAAATATCGGAACTCCTCTGGCTCCAAATCTTGGATTTGTTATAATCCACAGGAGAATTCCTTCTATGTTGAAATGGAATCGGACGGTTATACCTGGAATTGCGACATTGTCCCGGCCGGTTCATACAACAACACCGCCCCCGCCCAGCAATACAATAATGCTCCCCAGAATATCGTTCCCGACAACAGTGGAAGGGAAATGATGTACCGAAACCAATATGAGGTCTGGGAAAGAACAGTACAGAGACATTGGCAAACTCTCACCACTATGCGGGAGGGTGGAGCACGTGTTTCTGTCAGAATGAACTTCGTTAACGCCCAGTCGCAGATGCGCCAAATCCGCCAGAATGCCCAGATGGAAGGCATTCATATTCCCACAAGCCCTTGGGAGAGAGCATCTGTCCCATATAGCTTGTATGACGACTAACCCTTTCACCTCGCGAATATATGTCAACGATATCCTTCATACAAAGCGAAAGAGGCCTCGGTGAAAGCGGACTCATTCAAACCGACTGCCTTAAGGTCCTGTTCAATGGAACCGAGGTTAAATCTTTCGACAACTACCTCCTGCTCCACACCTACGGCAGGAGCCTCAACCCCCGGGAAGACAGGGCCTGCTTCGTTGCCCAAAAGTTGCCTGACGGTACCCTTCCGGACATTGACATCGAATCCGACCCCGGAAAGCCCACGCTACTGTGCGTCTACGACATCTACAAGCATAAGATCGTGGCCGAGATTCCCGTTTCCCGCATTCCCGTAGACTTGACCTGGGATGACAACGGGGACCTTCCCGTCATCGGCGCAAAGAAGAGTTCCTCCCCTGCAGGGGCGCCCATAAGGGTCTTCAGTCTCTCCGTGAGCGAAGCCAAGCGCGAGTACGACGAAGCCCGCCGCCATATGAACACCACCGGGACTGTCACGGCCGATGATCCCATGAACGATCCCACCCGGCTGGAGCACTACCTCTTCTATTATGACCCCAGGTACGTCCACGGGACTCCTTTCGAGTACGCCTCCAAGATGCGCAACAAGTACTACCGGGAGCATGGTCTTGATGTCCCCTACGGGGTGCCCGACCGTTCAGACTATGTTATCCCCGCTGAACTTCTCTTTTTCCAACCCTTAGAGGAGATCCATGCGGCGCAGGCGCATATGGGTTCAGTTGACGGATTCTTTACCGCAGAAGACCCCATCTACGACCCCACCCGGTTGGAGCACTACCTCTTCGAGCACAATCCGTATGTGAACACCACCCCTCCCATCGTTTACGCCATCCATGAGCGGAACGAGTTCCTGCGGAGCCACGGCCGGCCTGTCCCCTACAAGGATTTGGACGAGATTGACATCAAGGCGATGGAGACTCTGGAGACCACGCCTCTTGTCAGCAAGCGGCCGGAGGACATGGCGAAGAAGAAGGAGCAGCAGAGGAAAGACAATAACCGTCATGTCATCCTCTGGTCCGTCCTCTTTGGACTGTTTTTCCTCGTTCTTGCCGCCTTCCTCATATGGAAAGGTAAACCCGGTGCGGCAGGAACCGCCATCTCTATCCCCATGGTAGCGTTCCTGACCTCTATTACACGCATTACAAGCCGGTACCAGCCCGCCATCCCGGGAAACTACAACCTCTGGCGTATTGTGGTCTTCTTCGTCCTCCTCTTCTCATCGGCCACCTACCAGGTCGCAAAGGGAGTGAACCGACTGGTGGAAATGGTTTTCGGAGCCGAATATCCGGGTTGGACCTTCATTGTGGTATCTATCCCCCTCGTGACTCTATGGGGCTACGCACGGGTCAGAAAGGGCCGGAGTGCCGATATCAAGGAGGCAAAAAAATGGGGCTGGTTGGTTCCCCTGTGTGCTTCCCTCATCCTGGGTTTTCTGATGTATTTCATCAGGGCCATCAAGTAGAACCGCTTTGACATATGATTAGAAAGCACATTCCGGCACTCATCACCCTCGCAGTAATTATTACCCTGTTTCCCTTCTGTAGGAACTCGGCGCAGAGTAAGGGCGTGGACCTGGGCCTCTCCGGACGTTCGGAACCTACAAGGTTTTCGGCCTGCTGGTGAGACCCGTCAAGGATGAATAAAGCAAAACCTCAATACAATACCGCCCCGTAATGACGGGTAATCCAGAGGGAGAGGTAATACTTCTGAGATATTTTTCGTATCTTTGAAATCTATGGACAAACTTTTCCTCATAGACGGGCATGCGCTGGTGTTCAAGATGTACTACGCCTTCCTGCGCAGGCCCATGATCAACTCCAAGGGGGCCGATATGTCTATCCTCTTCGGCTTCACCAAGTACCTGCTGGAGATGGTAGAGCGGGAAAAGCCCACGCATATGGCCGTGGCCTTCGACCCCCCGGGCGGCACCTTCCGCAACCAGATGTACCCCGCCTACAAGGGAACGCGTCCCCCTACCCCGCAGCTGGTGATCGATGCCCTGGAGCCCCTCACGGAGCTGGTGCAGAACATGGATATCCCCGTGCTCATGCTGCCCGGTTTCGAGGCCGATGACGTGCTGGGATCGGCCGCCACGCAGCTCGCCTCCCCGGAACTGGATGTCTATATGGTGACGCCCGACAAAGATTACGGGCAACTCATCGGCCCGCACGCCTTCCAGCTGAAGCCCGGAAAATCCGGGGCCGATGCCGAGCTGGTGACCGCCGCCACCCTCTGTCAGAAATGGGGCATCTCCGAGCCCCGCCAGGTCATTGACATGCTGGCCATCTGCGGAGACACGGCCGACAATGTGCCCGGCGTGAAGGGCGTGGGAGAAGTGGGCGCCGCCAAGCTCATCGCCAAGTATGGCAGCATGGAGAACATCTACGCGCATCTGGCCGAACTTACCCCGCGCCTGCAGGAGCTGTTCACCGAGGCCCAGCCCCACATGGCCCTCTCCAAGGCCCTGGTCACCATCAAGACCGACATGCACCTGCCCGTCACCCTGGAAGACATGCGCTATACGGGCGCTTTTACCCCACGCCTTGCCGAACTCTTCAACTACTATGAGTTCGCTTCTTTGAAGAAATACTTACCTGTCGCCTCAGGGGCACCTGTATCCGCCGTCGCTAAAAAGATGGCCGATGCTCCGGCGGATACAGGTACCCCTTCGGCGACTAACTCCGACGGTAAGGGCGTCAGGTTTTCTGGCGCATCGGCCCAAATTTTAGCGCCAGAAAACCTGACCCCTTCCCCGGCGGGAGAAGTACTGAAAGCAGCAAAACAAAGCGGCAAAACTGGTTTGGTATTGGTCGGCAGCAAGATTATCCTGTCGGCCGACGGAAAAGTGGCCCAGATGCCGCTGCAGGAGGCAAAGGCTGTGCTGGAAGATGCCGGAATTGCCAAATTCGGCGTGGATCTGAAAAAATCGGCCAACCTGCTCTCGGCCGAGGGAATTGCCCTGAGCGGGCAGTGGAACGACATCCAGCTGATGCACTATGTGCTGAACCCGGAACGCAGCCACGAGCTGGGCGCCCTGGCGCAGACGTATCTGGGCGTGTCGCTGGAAGCATCGGCCCCGGCTACAACCGGATCCCTCTTTGACGATGCCCCCGAGGAAGAAGACTCCCCGCGCCTGATGGAGGCGGCGGTGATGATTCCGCTGGGAGAACGTCTGCGGGAAGAACTGCCCCCGTTCTATGACCAGATGGAGGAGCCGCTGGCCAAAGTGCTGGCCCAGATGGAAAGGGACGGCGTCAAAGTGGACATGGCCCAGCTGAAAGTGTTTGCCGATGGCCTGCGAAAGGAGCTGGTGGAACGCGAAGCCCGTATACGGGAACTGGCCGGGGAGCCGGAACTGAACATCTCCTCCCCCAAGCAGGTGGGCGATGTACTGTTCGACAAATTGAAGCTGGACCCCAAGGCCAAGAAGAGCGGTTCCAAAACGCAGTATTCCACCGACGAAGCCACGTTGCTGTCCATCGCCGACCGCCATCCCATCGTGAACGAAATCCTGGAATTCCGGGCGGTGAAAAAGTTGCTGTCCACTTACATAGAACCCTTCCCGTCCTATATTTCTCCGGTTGACGGGCGTGTACATACCACGTTCAATCAGGCGCTTACGGCCACCGGGCGGCTGTCCAGTTCCAACCCCAACCTGCAGAACATCCCCGTGCGCACGGAGCGCGGCAAGGAGATTCGCAAGGCCTTTGTTCCGGGCACGCCGGAGGGGGTCATCGTAAGCGCCGACTACTCCCAGATCGAGCTGCGCATCATGGCGCACCTCAGCTGCGACACCCATCTGGTGCAGGCCTTCCGGGACGGCGTGGACGTGCATGCCGCCACGGCCGCCAAAATCTTCCGCATCCCCGTTTCGGAGGTTACGCGGGAGCAGCGCGGCATGGCCAAGACCGCCAACTTCGGCATCATGTACGGCATCTCCTCTTTCGGCCTGGCCCAGCGGCTGCACCTGTCCCGCAGCGCAGCTAAAGAGCTGATTGACGGATATTTTGCTTCTTTCCCAGCCATCCGTTCCTTCATTGACGACAGCATCGCCTTCGCGCGGGAGAACGGTTATGTAGAGACGCTCTTCGGGCGGCGCAGGTACCTGCCGGACATATCGGCCCGCAATGCCACCGTTCGTGCCCTGGCCGAAAGGAACGCCGTAAACGCCCCCATCCAGGGGACATCGGCCGATATCATCAAGCTGGCCATGATTGGCGTGGCGGCACGCTTGCGGGAAGAGGGGCTGCGCAGCAAGATGGTGCTGCAGATTCACGACGAACTGCTCTTCGACGCCCTGCCCCAGGAAGTCCCTGCCCTGCAGGCCCTGGTAAAGGACGTGATGGAAAATGTGATCCAGCTCTCCGTTCCGCTCACGGTGGAATGCAGCGCGGGAATCAACTGGCTGGAGGCTCATTGATATGGACGTAAACGAAAAAGACATCATCCAACGGGCCATTGGCGGAGACCAGACGGCCTACCGTATGCTGTACCAGGTGTACGAAAAAGCGGTCCGCGGACGTGTGAGCGGCTATTTTCACTGGAAGGCCGATATAGACGACGTGGTGCTGGAGAGTTTCCAGAAAGCCTTCGCCGCCCTGCCGGGGTTCGACACCTCGCGGGAATTCCGGCCGTGGCTGCTGACCATCGCCACGCGCACGGCTCTGGACCACCTCTCCACCATCCAGCGGGAGGACCAGAAAAAAGAGGGCATCCTGCACAAGGCTTCCTCGGAGGGGGCCGAAGGCAGTGCACAGCTCACGGATTTCACCCCGGAGGAAGAGATCATCAACGACGAAGTCCACAGCCGCCTGATGGGCTTCATCGAGGAACTCCCCTCCCTGTATAAAGACGTGATGATCAAGTACATGATAGAGGAATTGGAATACGAAGAGATTGCGAAGGAGCTGGACCTGGAGCTCAATACGGTCCGCACGCGCATCCGCCGGGGCAAGCAGCACCTGGCCCAAATGATGCTCCGGGGGGAAGTGGAATGAACTGGAAATCTATATTGGAGGCCGATTTCTCCCTTACGCCGGAGCAGATCTCGGCATTTGAGGCCCTGGACGGGCTGTACCGTTCTTGGAACGCGCAAATCAATGTGATTTCCCGCAAGGACATCGACGCCGTGTATGACCACCATGTGCTGCACTCTCTGGCCATCGCCCGGTATCTGCTCACTGTTCCGGGACTTTTTGACGAGTTTGCCTCTTCTTCCGTGCTGGATCTGGGTACCGGCGGCGGGTTCCCCGGTATTCCGCTGGCCATCCTGTTTCCATCGGCCCGCTTTGTCCTGTGCGACTCCGTCGGCAAGAAAACCATTGTGGCACAAGCGGTTGCGTCTTCTCTGGGGCTTTCCAATGTAGAGGTTGTGAACGCCCGGGCCGAGAATCTGCCGCAGCAGTTCGACTTTGTGGTGTCCCGCGCCGTGGCCTCTCTGGTGGATTTCTATCCCTGGGTCAAGGGCAAGTTCCGCCGGGGGATCCTCTATCTGAAAGGCGGAGACGTAGTGGAGGAGATGGCCACCGTAATGGGCCGGCATCGGCTCCCTGCGGGCTCCGTCCACACCTGGCCGGTCTCTTCCTGGCTGCAGGATCCCTACTACGACGGGAAGCTGGTGATACATTTTGAAAAATAGGCTCAACCTATTGGATATAAAGAGTTTTTTCGTATTTTTGTTCTCAGTAAAACTCCATGCTTATGAAACGGAAGAAACTATTCATCGGCCTTGGCATCCTGCTGGTCCTGGCTCTCACTGCCATCGGCTGCTCCAAGTCCAAACATTGCACCAACCCCGACAAACCTTACTGGTGCTCCAATGCTAAATCCTGCTGTGGTTACCAATACAACGACAATCATGGTACTTGCTGGAAGACCATGGAAGGTTGCCGTTCCAGCGGATATGCCTGCAGCACCTGCCACTTAGAGGACTAAAATGAGAAAGACCTTCGTCGTTTCTCCCACGCTAAGATATGTTTTCAGGCTGCTGGTGGGCATCCTGTTCCTGTTTTCCAGTGTGGGGAAATTGACCGACACGGAAGCTTTCGGCCAACTCATCGTCTCGTACGGGTTTCCCTGGACTTCCATTCTTGCACCGGTCATCGCCGTTTTGGAAATGGCGCTGGGCCTTGCGCTTGTTTTGGATTTGTTTCCCCGCATCACGGTGCCGGTCACTCTGGGAGTCCTGCTCGTCTTTACCGGGGCTTTCTTCTATGGCAATGTGGTTCACGGCATCGAGGACTGCGGCTGTTTTGGCAACCTGGACATCGTGAGCATGCCCGTCTGGGCCACCTATGTGCGCAATGCCGTATTGCTCCTGCTGCTTATTGCCGGATGGGAGAAGGCCGATGCTGCAAACCCGGAGGTCTCCCGCTGGAGCATCTGCCTTTGGGCGCTGGGGGTTGCCGCAGCCCTGTTTTTCGGCGGATACACGTTTGAGCTTCCCCAGTTCTATAAGGAAAGGGTGGACATGAAGCATCCCCTGCTGGGCCTGGAGGTGGAACGCACCCCCCTGCCCCAGTTTATCCAGACCAGTCCGGACTCCACTTACGCCGTCTACGTGTTCTCCTATTCCTGCGTGAGTTGCATCAACAGTCTCCCGGCCATTTTGGAGTATCAGGATCCGGCTATCTGCGACAAAGTGATCGGCCTGGCCGTGAATGAGGACAAGGACAACGCCATCCACAACTACTACAACATCACTTTCCCGGTCATTCACGTGGGCAACAGCCTCAGTCACTTCACCCACACGGTTCCCACCCTGCTGTTCATTCAGAACAACCGGATCAAGTTTGTGGTGGAAGGCGGCGCACCCAGTTCCTGGTGGTTCAGGAAAGGCTATCTGGAGAATCTTTAAAAATAATTTTGCGGTTTCAGTTGAAATTACTACCTTTGCAGTCCTTACGCGAAAAATAGTAAAAAAGAGATATCATGAAGAGAACATTTCAACCTTCCCGCCGCAAGCGTGTGAACAAACACGGCTTCCGCGCCCGCATGGCTTCCGCCAACGGCCGTCGCGTCCTTAGCGCCCGCCGTCGCCACGCCCGCAAGAAACTCTCCGTGTCCGACGAAGACCGCTGGTAGTTTTTTGTTGGCCCCACAGGCTAGCCCGCAAGTACTTGGTAGTGCTTGCGGGTTTTTATTTGTGTATCAAGTAGTTAGGTTTTTCTCTTGATCCCACCAGGTATCAAGAGAAAAACTTATTTAGCTCATATTCAGCACTTTGCGTCAAGGGCAAGATGCAGGTACTTTTTGATTTGTTTGGGGCGGGCCGATGTTCGGGGTTGCAGATAGGCAAACAATTCCCTTTTGCTGTCGTCGGGAAGGGCTGGGATGTCGGCCGGCCGATGGATGAGTCCCTCTGACAGAAGGATTCGCGTACAGTCGGCATATACAGCGTCGGAATAGTTGTCCCGGTCTTCTTTGATTTCAAACTCACTGCCGGTATTGTCGTGAAAGGCCCGGATCATGGCGTTGAAGCTACCGTAGTAACTGATGGCCTGCTCATAGTCGATGACATTCCATAGGCCGATGATATGGTCTGTCAATTGTTGCCACTCTCGGGCCGATAAATGTTTCTCCCAGCGTTCCAGCTGAGTATAGCGGAGATAATTCCCCTCCTCGAAACAGCGTTTGACTTCCTGTAAAACGCAACGCATATAACCTTTGGCCTGTGAGGTCCTGAGAGGACATGAAAAAGGTGACTTATTCTTATAATAGGAAAGAAACGTCCATCTGTATTCCTCGGCTTTCTCTGTCAACTTCCGCTCCACTGGATTGTTATTGCAGTAGGCCAGTGTAGTGCGTATTTGTTTGTTGCCCAACTTTGCTGCGCTTCCAAATCGGTGATGGAAAACAGCCCCCTTTATTTTCCTATAGCGGTTCCACTCCCAGGCAAACAGATGCGCATAAGTTTGGATGAAATCCGCCAGCTGGATAGGACTTCTGGCAACCAGAGTCTGGTGAATGTGATCTGGCATGGGACACAGGGACAGAACCTCGACGCCCCTTTTCCTGGCCTGACTGCAATAGATGGTAAAAAATACCAGATAGTCGTGGACGGAGTAAAATACCACGCCTCTGTTACGCGTCCTTTGATACACGTGGTGCACTTCTCCTGAGTAAACGATCCTTTTTTTCATGCCTTTTTTTTGCGGAAAAGGTAGAGAATTGGCGTCAAGAAAAAAAGAATCGGCTAAAAGTATTTAAGTTTTAGCCGAAGTTCCATATGTTTTAGCCGTTTTGCTCATTATTTAGCCGCTTGAACTACTCCCAAACGACCAGGGAGCGGTCCAATAGGATGTGTTTTGCCTCTCCGGCCGCACCCTCAATCCGGTAAGAAACGGCATTTCCCATCAGCGTTCCCAGGGCAGAGTTCACACGGGTGATACTCACGTTGAGGTCGTTGGAAAAACAGTCCAGAATCCGGGTAATGCTGCGTTCGATAGCATCCTTGTCCTGGCTTCGGCTCACCTTTCGGTAGAACCCCGCCAATTCCTCCCTGTAATCGGCGATGCACTTGAGCTGAATCCCCTCCGGATGCTTCAGGAACAGGAGAAGTACAGCTTTGGCCATGGGCCTGATCCTCAGTTCTTGGGTGCCGATATACACCCTGAGGCTGCGGGTGATGCGTACCTTTGTGGGCGCCGGTCCGTACATCGGCCCCCAGGCATCGGCCCTCCTCTCGGCCTCCCTGCGCCGCAACTCCTCGCTGGCAAGACGCACGAAGCTGATAAGGTCCCGTGTCTCCTGTTCCTCCCAGTTGATACTGTACGGTACCCCCGGTTCCTCCAGGCTGCCGCCGCGCCCCAGCAGGTAATACAGCGCCAATATGCCCCAATCTATGTTTTCCATGTTCCAAAGATAATCATCTTATCGGATGCAAGATTACACGCTTACCACATAACAAGCTGATAATCAGCAAAATAGTTTTTTCTCTTGACACCCACGGGGATCAAGAGAAAAACACAAGTAGCTATGTATCAAACAATTAAACCACCAGCATCACTACCTCTTAATCGGATAGAGGCGCAGGAGGAGGAGGATTAGCAGCGCAATGGCGGCCGGGAAGAGGGAGAAGAGGGACCAGACCATGGTTTGGACGGAGGCCTCGTTGGTTATGGTGACCACGGTGTCCCCGGTGATGGGATCCTGGCTGGAGAGGAGACCGGCGGCACCCAGCAGCAGCGCGACGAGGGCGCCGGAGATGGCCGACCCGAACTTCTGCGCCATGGTACCGGAGGAGAAGATGAGACCGGTGGAGGAGGTGCCGTTTTTCTCGGTGGCATAGTCGGCCACGTCGGCATACATGGACCACAGCAGCGGAGAATAGATGCCGATACCCACGGAGGTAATGATGACATTGGCCACCATCACCCAGATCCACGCGGGATCCATGGGAATGAAGAAGAAGAGGATGGAAGAAACGGCGCACAGCAGCGCAGCCCAGCCGAAGGCCTTCTTCTTGGAACCCACCCACTGGGTGAAGCGGGGAGCCAGGCCGCCGAAGATCATGCACACGGCCTCTCCGAACATCATGAACACCGTATAATTGATGATGAGCCCGGAAACCGTGACGTCCCCGTGCATGCAGTATTCAAACAGATAGGCGGCCACGGCATAGCGGAAGCCGTTGAAGAAATTGGTGCAGATGCCGATGAGTGTAAGATAAATCCAGGGCTTGTTACGGAAAAGGTCGGCGAAGGGCTTGAGGGAGAATTTCTCGGCCCGCACCGGCTCCAGGCGCTCCTTGGTAAGAAGGCCGCAGGCCAGGGTGCCCAGGGCAGCCAGGCCACCCAGCACCGCACCCAACACCGCATATTGATGAGCCGGCGTACCGCCCACCAGCTTCTGCAGATACGGGAAAGAGAACAGGGTGATAAAGCCCATGGCATAGGCGCCCACCATGCGGAAGGAGGAGAACTGATTGCGCTCGTTGGCGTCGTCGGTCATCACTCCCAGCAGGGAACCGTAGGGCACGTTCACGGCCGTATACACCACCATCATCAGCAGGTACAGGGCATAGGCATAAACACGGCGGCCTTCGGGGCCCAGGTCCGGCGTGTACAGCAGCAGGGCGAACACTACGCCCAGCGGAACGGCGCCAAAAATGAGCCAGGGCCGATAAGTGCCCCACCGGGACTTGGTGCGGTCGGCAATGGCACCCATCAGCGGGTCCGTGACCACGTCGAAAAGGCGGGCCAGCAGCATCAGCGCGCCGGCATCGGCCACCGTAAGGCCGAAGATATTGGTAAAGAAGAACGGAAATGCAATGGACATCACCTTCCAGGTAATACCGCCAGCCGCGGCGTCACCCAGACCGTATCCAATTTTCTCTGATAATTTTGCCATAATCTATTATTTATGTACCCATGTGCGGGGGTGCACATGTCCCCAAAGGGGACTTAATGTGCACTTACAAATATACTAAAAAACCGACAACACCTGCAAGCACATGCGGGTATTGTGGTAAGGGCACTTCCAGAAGCCGGCTTTGGGCTGGGAAAGGTCCAGGGAGCCGTCGGGGATGACGGCCCACCACCATTCGCCGCCATGCGGATCCACCAGGTGTTTCCGGATGTAGTACCAGCAGGCCAGGGCGCGCTCGAAGGCGGCATCGTCGGAATGGTATTTCCAAAGCCAGAGGTTGCCCACCACGGTTTCGGCCTGTACCCACCACTGGCGGGAGTCGTCGAAGGATCCGTCGGGTAGCTGCTCATAGCGCATGGAGCCGTCGGACATCAGGCCCTCGTTGCCGGCACGGCCCATGGCCAGCGCCCAGGGACGCACGCGGTTCACCACATCGGCGTCGCGCAACGCAAACGCGCACTCCAGCGCCAGCCAGGATGTCTCGATGTCGTGCCCGTAGGAAAGGCCGCCGGGCAGTACGCTCCAGTCCCGCTTGAAATACAGCTGAAGGTGGCCGGAGGGCGCCATCACGCGCGTGCCGATGATATCCAGCAGGGCCTCCACGGCCTCCTTGAGTGAAGGATCGGGCCACACCTGGTACAAGTTGGCATAGGCCTCCAACACATGCAGATGCGAATTCATCGTCTTGTCGGCGTTGATGTCGTGGGCCGACAGGGACATATCCTCCAGCGGGGAGAAATCCCGGGCCAGGGCCTCGATGTAGCCGCCGTTCACGGGATCGGCAAAATGTTTCTCCACCACCCGGTACAGGTTAATGGCAGCCTTCAGCGCTTCGTCGTCCTTGGTCACCTTGTACAGCTCCGACAGCCCGTAAATGGCAAAGCCCTGGGCGTAAAGCTGTTTTTTGGCATCCAGCCGCTCCCCTTCCGGAGTTACGCTCCAATAGACGCCGCCGTATTTATGGTCGCAGAAATGGTCCAGGAACCAGTCCCGGGCATGCACGGCCGCCACCAGGTACTGCGAGTCCTTCAAAGCGGCATAGGCCGCGGAGAAACTCCAGATGAGGCGTGCGTTCAGGATAACGCCGCGGGGAGCGTCATACTGCACGGTCCCATCGGCCGAAACTTCCCCGTAGAAGCCTCCGCGGGGGTCCTTCAGCCGCAACCAATAAGGTAAGATATTGGAGGTCAGGTTGTCCCTGACCTCCTCTAGAAACAATTCTGTCCTACTTTTCATATTAGATATTAGGCGTTTCCCAAACTTTTGTCTCGGTGCATTTGACCATCACACCCAGGCCTCCGCAGGAGAGGCGGAAGTCTCCGGCCTCCAGACGCCACTTGCCGTCGGCTCCCACAAAAGCCAGGGCGCTGGCCGGGAGTTCAAAGGTAACGGTATGCGTCTCGCCGGGCTGCAGTTCAATCTTTTCAAACCCACGCAGGCGCTTGACATCCGGGATGAGGGAGGCCACCAGATCACTGCTGTACAGCAGCACGGCTTCCTTGCCGGTGCGCTTGCCGGTGTTGGTCACGTCCACGGAGACGCGGAGGACATCGGAGGACTTGAAGGAATCGGCAGAAACCTGCAGGTTGGAATAGGCAAAAGTGGTATAGCTGAGGCCATAGCCGAAGGGCCACTGCACGTCCATCACGGCGTCGTAGTTATAGGAGCCTTCCATGGTCTCGCGGTGCTCGCTCACCTTATAATCATAGGTGTGCAAGGCGTTGATGTGCTTGGAATAGGTGAAAGGCAGCTTGCCGGAGAAGTTTTCGTCGCCGCTCAGAAGCGAGGCCAGGGCGTCGCCGCCATAGTTGGAAGGCAGCATCACGTCCACCACGGCGGCGCAAAGCGGCTCAATATCGCCAATCAGGCGGGGACGGCCCTCGTTCAGCACCAGCACGATGGGTTTGCCCAGGGTGGCCAGTCCCCGGACCAGCGCCTTCTGATGGGCCGACAGATTGAGGTCGTCCATGTTACCGGGCGTCTCGCAGTAGGAATTCTCACCTACGCAGGCAACGATGACATCGGCCCCGCGGGCGGCGGCAAAGGCCTTGGAAAGGCCGGAGGCATCCTCGTTCTGCCAGGCCATCGGAGTCTCGTCGTACACTACGCCGGGTTCATACGTCACGTGCAGGAAACGGGCCTGCAAGGCTTCCAGGATGGTATTGTACTGGGGAGCGAATTCATCGGCCGATCCCTGCCAGCGATAGCTCCAGCCGCCGTTGAGGGCGCGCAGACTGTTGGCATTGGGGCCTGTCACAAAGATTTTGGCGCGCTCATTCAAAGGCAGGATGCCGTTGTTTTTGAGCAGCACCTCGCTCTCTACCGCGGCGGCATAGGAAGTCTGGGCGAACTTGTCGCAGGCATAGTCCGGATATTCGTTATCCCACACGGGATTGTCAAACAGACCCAGACGCACTTTCAGGCGCAGGACACGGCGCACGGCGTCGTCCAGGCGGGCTTTGGAGATCTTACCCTCCTTTACCAGTTCCACGATAGCGGTGCAGCAAGTGGGATCGTAGGGATCCATAATCATGTCGATACCCGCGTTGATGCCCAGGGCAAGGGCCTCCTTCTTGTCGGCCGCCACGTGGTCACGGACGAAGAGATTGTCGATATCGGCCCAGTCGGTCACAAACAGGCCGTCCCAGTTCAGCTGCTCCTTCACCCAGCCGGTGAGGAGGATGGCGTTGGCGTGGGTAGGCACACCGTTGATGGAGGCCGAATTCACCATAGCGGTAAGGGCACCGGCACGGAAGCACTCCAGGAACGGAGCGAAATACTTCTCCCGCAGATCATTTTCGGCAATGTAGGCCGGCGTACGGTCTTTTCCGGTGTGCGGGACACCGTAGCCCATGAAGTGCTTCAGGGACACCGCCACGTGATAGGCATCGATGTGATTGGGGTCGGCACCCTGCAGGGCCAGGGTTTCCTCGCGGGCCATTTCGGCCTGCAGATAAGGATCCTCTCCGAAGCTTTCCCACAGACGCGGCCAGCGGGGATCGCGGCCCAGGTCCATCACCGGCGAGAACACCCACGGCACCTGTGCGGCGCGGCTTTCGTAAGCCATGGCATCGCCCATCCATTTGGCATAACCGCGGTTGAACGTGGCACCCAGGTTGATTTCCTGCGGGAACAGGGAACCTTCCGTGAGGTAGGACGCACCATGGATCATATCCATACCATAGATGCAGGGAATGCCGATGAGCTCCATAGATTTCTCCTGGATCTGGCGGATCATGGCGGCTGTTTCCTCCCGGGAATGGGCGGCGTCGTGCATTACATTGAGGATGGAGCCCACCTTGTACTGGCCGATGATAACTTCCAGCTTAGCGGGATCGATGGCTTCGTGGGTGTCATCTTCCAGCACGGAGATGTTCAGCTGGACCAGCTGGCCGGCCTTTTCCTCCAGGCTCATCTTTTTGAGCACACTCTCCACCTTGGCCTCAACGGCCTTGTCGGCGGGAATGGCGGGAGAAGGCTTGGGGGCGTTGCAAGCGACTGTGCAAAGCATGGCGGCAAGGGGTAGCAGGTATTTTTTCATATCTGTAAAAATTATAATCCAATGGTGGCAAGGGTGCCGTCGTACATAAAGCAAAGGGCGTTCTCCCCCTCTGCGTCATAGGGTTGCGGATTCTGCGGATCCACCACCGTCAGGCAGAACATGCGTTCCTTGAGCATGCCGGGGAAGGAACCCTTCCGCGGGCTGATGGTGAGGATACGGGTGTCGTCCTTCCAGGAGAAGTCAATGGTGCTGCAGGCGCCCTTTTCATAGCCGTAGGTAAGGCCGTCGTCCTCGTACAGGGTGAAATGGGCGTCGGCGCCGGCGTAGATCACAAAGACAATCTTATCGGCCTGCTTCTCTCCGGTATACTCGATGGCAGGGCCGAAGGGGACGATGCTGCCCGCACGCACATACAGCGGCATGCGCTCATAGGGAGCATCAACGGTGAAACGCTTGCCTCCCACCATGTATTTGCCGGTATAGAAGTCGTACCAGCCACCCATGGGGAAATAGACGCTGCGGCTGCGGGCCTTGTACTCGTATACCGGGCAAGCCATGAAGGCCGGGCCCAGCATCCACTGGTCGGAAAGGTCGCGAACCTCGGGATCCTCGGGGTAATCCATCGGCAGGCCGCGCATCAGGGTGGCATCTTCGAAGTGAACCGCGCCGGTAAGGGAATACAGATAAGGCATCAGCCGATACCGCAGCTGCATGTACCACAGGATGCTGTTGTAGGCCGGGGAGCCTTCCGGGGCGATGTTCCAGAGTTCCCGGCGCGGCCACTGGCCGTGGGTGCGGAACAGCGGGACAAAGGTGCCAAACTGGTGCCAGCGGGTTTGCAGCTCCTGCCATTCATCGGCACCTGCGGCATCGTAGAATTTGCTCATCACGCAGAAGCCGCCGATGTCCATGCCCCAGAACGGAATGCCGCTCATGGAGTAGTTGAGGCCGGCCGCCATCTGCATGCGCATGTCGGTCCAGGACGTGCCGATGTCGCCGCTCCAGGATGCGGTGCTGTACCTCTGCAGGCCGCCGAAGCCGTTGCGCGTGAGCAGGAACACCCGCTTGTCGGGGTCCACGCTGCGCTGGCCTTCGTAAATGGCCTGGGCGTTCACCAGAGCGTAGGCATTGAGATACTCGGTGCTGGAGCCCAGGGCATTGGGCGTGAGCAGCCACTTCATATAATCCAGCGGCAGGCAGTCCCGCAGGTTGGGCTCGCTGGCGTCCATCCACCAGGCGTCAATCTTGCGGCCGTAGCGGGTGTACAGGGTTTCGTCCATCTGGCGCCAGAACATCTTGCGGCCGCCGGGGGAGTAGGCGTCATAGAAGCTCTGCTTGTGGCCCAGCCAGTCTTCCAGGCCGTCGTCTTCGGCATGGGTGTAGGCATAGCCGGCCTTCTTGAGCTCCTTGTAGTGGTCGGTATTGGTATAAAACTTGGGCCACACGGAAATCATGAAGCGGGCACCCATCTGGTGGACGTCGTCCAGCATCTTTTCCGGGTCCGGATACCGTTCCTTATCAAACTCGTGACTTCCCCACTGGTCCTCCAGCCAGTAATGCCAGTCCTGGACGATGTTGTCCACGGGAATGTGGCGGCGGCGCATCTCGGCCAGGGTTCCCACCAGGTCTTCCTGTGTGGAATAACGCTCCCGGCTCTGCCAGAAGCCCAGCGCCCACTTGGGCATCACGGGCGCTTTGCCGGTAAGCAGACGATAATCCTTGATAACGCCGTCATAATTGTCGCCGGCCATGAAGTAATAGTCGGCCATGGGCTCGAACTCGCTCCAGAAAGTGAGGCGGCTCTCCTGCTCGGGCGTCTCCAGGGGCGCTACACGCAGGCCGATGTAGGACACGTCTCCGTCCGGATCCCAGTCGATGTGCAGGGGCGTAGGAACGCCTTTTTCCAGGTGGACGGTGAACTTGTAGCTGTTGGGGTTCCAGGCCGGACGCCAGCGGCGGCTCATCACTTCCCGGGAGCCGATCACCGTTCTCTGGAAGCCGGCATAGTACTGGATAAAGTGGTAATCCCCGGTCTCGCGGGCCGTAATGGTTCCGTCATAAGAAACCTTGGCTCCCATCAGGGGCACCTCCGGCAGATTCCTGATAGCCCATTCATTCTCATAGAACAGGCTGTCTTCCTGCTGCACCACCGGCTCTCCCTTGGCCGGAGTATAGGTGCCGGTGAGATCCAGGTCAAAGACTTCTCCCAACTGACGGTAGGCCTGTGCAGTGCCCCAGCGGCTCAGGGAATAGGCATCGAACAGGAGGCCATAGCCCTTGTTGGACACCACCACGGGCACGCTGATCTTGGTGTTGTACTGGTACAGTTCCTCCCGCAGGCCTTTGTGGTTAAACTCGCCCGCCTGGTGCTGGCCCAGGCCGTAAAAAGCTTCGTCGTCGGTGGAAGCATAGCTCACCGTGGTGCTCCAGGCCTGTTTGCCTTCCACTTCGATGGGGTCGAAGGCGGCGCGGCCGTCCAGGGCCAAAGGAGTACCGTCGGCGCGGAAGAAACTCACAGTGCCGTCGGCCCTATTTACCTCCACCTTGAGGGCTGATGTCTCCACGCTCACGGCCCCGGCTTCCTTTTTCACGGAAAACTCACTGATGCCTTTCTGCGGAAGCACCATCAGGCTTTTGCGGTCATTGAACTTGCCGTCGGGGGACACACTTACCCGCACGATCTCAGGGGTGACCACCTGCAGACGCACAGTGCCGGCATCGGTGGCTACTTTCACCTGGTTCTTGGGTGTGCAGGCGACCAGACACAGGGCAGCCAAAACGGCGTGATGTATAACTTTCATATTATCAACATTTTATCAATTTCCTCCTCTCCTATTTTTCCCGGGAGGATTTTTGTATCTTACTTATATTCAAACACTTCCACATCACGGGGATTATTCATCCCAATCATCGGTACGGAAAGGCGGCACGGGAATGCCGTATGAAGTATGGAGATTAGACCCCATCCAGTTGCGCCAGCTGTAGCGCACGGCTACGGGTTTGGGCACGTCGGGGCACTTGATCACAATAGTCTGGCCGTCCCAGTCCACTTCGGCCTGGGCCAGGTGGAACTGACGGTCCTCCCCTGCCAGTTCAAAGCCCACGATATCCCGGGCGCTGATGCTCTGGAGATTGGACCAGACATAGGAGAGGCGCACTTTCACGCTGCCATCCGGCACATATTCCACGCTTTGGGGGCGCGGAAGCTCAATGCAGAAGCCCGGGTTCACGCCGTAGACGTTCTGCAGGGCGCGCTGCACCATCATATCGGCCACTTCCTTCTTCTGGGAAGGATGGACGGTCACTTTATTGCCGATGGTCTCCGTGCAAACGGCCCAGGATTTGTCCAGGATTTGCTCTGTGTGCAGCTGATTCTCCACAAAGAAGGGACGCCAGCGGCCGTCGGCATCGCCGTGGTCGTGGGGAGCCAGCAGGGTGAAGATGAGGGGAAGGTCCGAATTCCACTCCCTGCGCCACATTTCCACCATGGCTTTCTGCAGTTTGTCGTAGCAGCGCTGGCCGATGTTGGAGCAGCCCTGATACCAGATGATACCCTTGGCGGCATAACCCACGATGGGTTTTACGCGGCCGTTCCAGATGAGTTCCGGAGTCTCGGGCCAGCGGTCCGGCTGTTCCTGGATGGCATACACCTCGTCCAGTTCCTGCTGCGTGAGTCCGGCAGCGTTGATGGTCTCTTTGGTCATCCAGGGCTCGATGCGGCTGCCGCCCCAGGCATTCACGATGATGCCTACGGGAACGTCCAGCGCGGCCTGGAGACGTTTGGCAAAGAAATAGCCCACGGCCGATGTCTCGGCCGCCACTTCGGAGCTGCTGTATTTCCAGGTGGCCTCCACGTCCTTGATGGGCTCCGTGCACTTGGGCGTCTTGATATCGAACACACGGATGTTCCGGGACGTAGCGGGAGCGCCCATAATAGCCTCTGTGGCACCTTCCACCTCCTGGAAACCGAAGCCGCGCAGCGGCATCTCCATATTGGACTGGCCGCTGCATATCCACACTTCACCCAGGGCGATGTCCTTGCGTTCGATGGTTTCCTTACCGGACTTGACCGTAAGAAGGAGATCCGTTCCCTCGCAGTACCGGGCCGGGAGGGACACGTGCCAGGAACCATCGGCCTCCACCGTGGTTTTCTGCGTCACACCGTTCCAGGATCCGGTAACTTCCACTTTGGCTCCGGGTTTTCCCCAACCCCACACCGGAATCCAGTTACCCCGCTGCAGCACCGCGTGGTCACTGAAAATGTTGGCCAACTGCAGCGGCTGCGCGCCCGACACGGCGGCAAATGCCACAAGGGCTACAAGTATGCTCAAAAGTCTTCTCATCGCTTTGCGCTTAATCTGTTATAAATCATATATTTAGCTTTTTCTCTTGATACCAGACGGGATCAAGAGAAAACTATAAGTTATTGTCAATCAATCGGTTAAGAGCTTCCACGGAAAGACCGGTGCGAAGACCATCTTCCGGGGTGTTCATGCAGTAGTCCACCAGGCGGTCTACGGTGGAGGTAGCTACGTGCATGCGGGTATCGGAGGAGGCGTAGTAGATGAACACCTTGCCGTCATCATCGGCAATCCAGCCGTTGGAGAAGAGGACGTTCATGACGTCGCCGATGTACTCCCCGCCTTCGGGCACCATGAAGAAGCCGCCGGGCTGGGCGATCACCTTGGTGGGATCCTCCAGGGAAGTCATGTACATATAGAGGACATAGCGCAGGCCGCTGGCGCAGGCACGTACGCCATGGGCCAGGTGCAGCCAGCCCTTGGGGGTTTTGATGGGGTGCGGGCCCTCACCGTTCTTCACCTCCATGATGGTGTGGTAGTGGCGGGGGTTGATAATCTTTTCGGAAGTGACCACCGCGTGCTCCATGGAATCCACCAGGGCCCAGCCGATGCCGCCGCCGCTGCCGGCGTCGATGAAACCGTCCTGCGGACGCGTGTACAGGGCATATTTGCCGTCCACGAACTCCGGATGCAGCACTACGTTGCGCTGCTGGCTCTTGCTCTCCAGGTCCGGCAGGCGCTCCCAGTTCACCAAGTCCTTGGTGCGGGCAATGCCGGCGGCTGCCGTTGCGGCCGAGAGGTCTCCGGGGGCCGAATGGTCCTTGCGTTCCACGCAGAAGATGCCGTAGATCCAGCCGTCCTCATGGGCGGTGAGACGCATGTCGTAAACATTGGTGGCGGGTTCTCCCCACTCCGGCATGGTGATGGGCCGCGGCCAGAACTGGAAGTTGTCCACGCCGTTGGGGCTTTCGGCCACGGCAAAGAAGGATTTGCGGTCGGCCCCTTCTACGCGCACCACCAGCACATAACGGCCTTTCCACTTGATGGCGCCGCTGTTCAGGGTGGCATGCACGCCGATGCGCTCCATCAGGTAGGGGTTGCTGCCCCGGTTAAAGTCGTAGCGCCACTCCAGCGGTGCATGGTCGGCCGTGAGGATGGGATTCTCCCAACGTTCGTATATGCCGTTCCCCTCGATGGGCCGGTTTCTCTTTTCAATCAGTTGCCTGTGGTTCTCGACCAGCCAGGCCAGTCTTTCATTGTAGGTCATAGGTTAGTCCAATAATACAATATCTTCCAATTCGCTGAAAGCTTTGAAATCGGCGGCGCCTTCAAAACCGTCCCAGGGGGCATAGAAGTGCCCCGGCTTGTCCCATGCATTGCGCCAGGTGAGCACGTAGGAGATGGAGAAATCCTTGATGGCGGGATACAGGGTTCCGGTCCACCAGGTGAGGTCCTGAAGGCCCTCCAGGCCGGTTTCGGACAGGGCGATGAGCTTGTGATGCTCCGTTCCCACGGCCACCAGGAAAGCCAAGGCGCTCTTGAGTTCCTCCTGATACCGCACGCGGGCCTGATCCAGGAACCCGGGGGCCGAGAATTCATAGCTGTCCACGGCGATGATATCGATGAATTCGTCTCCGGGATATCGGTCCATAGAACGCTGCGGGCCGGCGTCACCACCCGGGGAGTAGCACCACAGGATGTTGGTGAGCCCGCGCTCCTTCACAAAATACAGCCAGGTCATGCGGAACAGCTCCTGGTATTCCTGGTTGCTGCAAAGTTTCTCTCCCCACCAGAACCAGCTGCCGGTGTTCTCATGCCAGGGGCGGAAGATGACCGCCACGTCTCCCAGGCTTTCCACGAAGTCGGCGGCACGCTGCAGCCAAACGCGGAAATCGGCATTCTTTTCCCCGCCGGGGAGGACCGATTTCACCACTTCGGCCGATGAGATGTCCCAGGCATCGCCGCCCGTGAGGGGGTTGCGCGGATGCCAGGAGAAGGTGACCATTCCTCCACGCTCTATGTGCTTGAGGGCAGCCCGGCGCATAAGGTCAAAAGGCACGCCGTCCAGGTTCTTTTCTTCGGCCAGTTCGATGCCGCCCAGGTCGAAGCCCACCAGGGCCGGATACTTGCCGGAAACCGCCTTGATGTCGGAACGCTCCAGAGGGTCGTTCTCTACATCGGTCACACACCAGGAGTGGCCATACACGAGGTCGTCCTGATGACCGTAGGCGATTTGCCCGTTCTCGGCATAGGTAAAAAGGCGCTTCACCAGCACGTCCTTGGGAGTGGGTGAAGGCTTGCTGCAGCCCAGCGCAAACACCAGCGCCACGGCCATGAACAAGTATTTTTTCATCTTACTGGAGATTGTTGATTGCATTGGTGATGATGTCCACGGTGGTATCGGTGATGTACACGCCGTTCAGGCCCTGCGCCTCCTGGGCGGGGTCTCCGGTATAAGGGTCCCCGGTTTCCCACTGCTCATGCACCGGGACGGCAAAGCCGCTCCAGCCCCAGAAATTGACGCCTTGAAGGGTGGAACCCACCTGGGAGAACACCAGGGCATAGTAGGAATCCCGCACGGTGGTGGGAGTGTCCATAGAGGAGCTGAAACCGTCCCGCGGGAAGCCGAATTCCTCGGCCACCACGGGAAGACCGTACTTTTGGGAGAGCTCCTGATGCATGTCGATGTACTTGAGGGTGTTCTCCATGGCCGTATCCAGGTCCTCCCTCAGGGATTCGGCCTTCACCCAGCCCCAGTTGTAGGGCCAGATATGGATGGTCATGTAGTCCACCCCCGGGATGGCGCATACGCGCTCTACCAGTTCGGGATCTCCCTCGCAGCCCATCAGGCCTTCATTTCCGGTAGAAACCATGTGGTTGGGGTCCAGCTCCTTGATGAGGCGGGCGCTCTCCGTGAGCCAGCCGATGAAACCGTCCCGGACCTGGGGGTCGTCGGAGAAACAGCGGGGCTCGTTGCCGATTTGCCAGGAGAAAATGGCGGGATCATCCCTGTAGGGTTTGCCGGTGACGCTGTTGGTGCGGCCGACGATGGCGCGGATATGGTTGTAGAACAGCTCCTGGCTCTCCGGGGAAGTCTGGAACTTACGCATCTGCTGCATGAAAGGCCAGTAGCCGTCGATGAGCGGGATAAGGGCTTTTTCTCCGGTGGCCCATTCCATGTACTGGCCGTAGCCGCCGCTCCATTCCCAGGAGTTGTTCAGGAAAAGCACCGCCTGCATGTCCCGCTTTCCCAGTTCGGCCAGAAAGCGGTCCAGGCCCACCAGAAGGGTATCGTTATACACGCCCGGGGCTGTTTCCAGCGTGGGCTCCACACGGGAGAACACCCCGCTCTCCCCCTGGGCGCCCACCAGTACCCGCAGGTTTTCCACGCCCATGGATTTGAGCGCATCCAGTTCTTCCTGCAGGCGCGACATGTCTCCTCCACGGCCTTCGGAAGCCAGGATGGGGCCATACCAGAAATTGGTGCCGATGTACGTGTAGGGTTTTCCGTTGCGGATAAACTGCCCGTCCTTGACAGTGACGAAGGAAGGGCCCTGGCTACACGCTGCAAGGAATAAAACCGCAGCGGTCCAGGCAAAAGCTTTGAGTTTCAGTGTCATGGTTCAGGTTGACTGATTGAGGCATAATTGTCACAATGCAAATTTATACCTTTTATATATAGTCAACCAGCAGATAATTGTCAATAACTGATACAATTTCAACAAGACCGCTAAACGAACACCCGGTTTTTGGTGAACAGGGACCGGAAATCCCGCGGCGTGTATCCGCGGCGCGCCTTGAAGCTGCGGTTGAAGTTGGACAGGTTGTTGAAGCCGCAGGCATAGCAGATCTCACTCACGGAAAGGCTGCTGTCCACCAGCATGCGGGCGGCCACGCCCAGGCGTACATCTATGATATAATCCAGGGGGCTGCGCCCGGTATGCTGCTTGAAATACCGGCCGAAAGCCGATGGCGCCATGGCCACCAGAGCAGCCAGATCCTCCAGCTTGATATCCTCTGTATAGTGCTTGGCTACAAACTCTTTAACCTTGTCTATGCGCCGGCCTTCGCGGTCGGACCCGTTGGGCGCGAACGCGTGCGATGCCAGCGTTCTGGAGCCCTGGTCCTGGGACAGTTCGTACAGGATCTTGAGCATGTCCAGGAACTGTTCCATACGCTCTTCCTTGCTGGCCAGACCGTCCAGCAGCACATAGACCTTCATGATGGCCTGGAGGGAGAACGTGACGCCCATCCGGGCGCGTTCGAACATCTTTCTCACAGAGACAAACTGGTTCTTGGCCAGCAGTTCCGGCCCCAGCAGGCCCGGGGAGAACTGGATGGTGATTTCCCGGATGTCGGGCTGCGTGCAGTTTCCCTGTTCCCAGGCATGCTCCAGACCATCTCCCGTAATGAGCGTAAGTTCGTAATCTCCAATCTCTTCAATGCTGTCTCCCACTACCCGGCGCACGCCCTTTCCGCGCTCGATGAAATTGAGCTCGTACACCTCATGCGAGTGGATGGGCCAGGTGAACTCGCTCTTGTGACGCTCCACAATGTAGAAGCAGTCTTTGTCCGTAATGGTGGTTATTTCTCTGAGTACTGTTGACATATCACTGCAAAGATAGCACAAAAATTATACGTTTTTCTCAATTGCTGATACTTTTTCAACATTTTCTATATAATAGTATGTCATTCCCCAAAAAATGTGTACCTTTATGCCGTTTTTAACCTGTATTCTGCCTTAACCACGGATATTTGTTTAACCAACAACTATAATCAACCATTAACTTATCCAACAAAATGAAAAGCAAGTTTTTTGCCTCGATGGTGCTCCTGCTCCTTGGAGTGGCAGCCATGGCACAGACCGTGAAGGTTACCGGAACGGTCAACGACGCCATGGGCCCCGCAACGGGAGTCAGCATCATTGAAAGTGGCACCCAGAACGGTACCACAACAGACTTGGACGGTAATTTCACGCTCTTCGTCAAACCCGGAGCCAGCCTTGAAATTTCCTCCATCGGGTACAAAACTCAAGTCATTCCCGTGGGAGACCAGCGCGTCTTCAACGTGGTCCTTGAGGAAGACACCGAGTTCCTGGACGAGGTAGTGGTGGTCGGTTACGGTGTTCAGAAAAAGAAACTCGTAACCGGTTCCACCGTGCAGGTGAAAGGAGACGACCTGGTGAAGCTCAACTCCACCAACGCTCTGGGCGCCATGCAGGCTTCCACGCCCGGTGTTTCCATCATGAGCTCCTCCGGTCAGCCGGGCTCGGGCTACAACGTGAACATCCGTGGTATGGGTACCACCGGTTCCTATGCTCCTCTGTACGTTATCGACGGCGTAACGGGCGGTGACATCAACTCCCTG
>CAJOIQ010000017.1 GCA_905234795.1 uncultured Bacteroidales bacterium
GGCAATGATGGGTTTGCCTTCCCTAGTGAGGGAAAAGTAGAAGTCATAGTTGCCGTCGTGGCCGAACCTTTCCAGGAATTCGGCACCTTGCTTGGCGCAGGCCAGCCAGGCCTCGTTCTTCTCTACCTTATTATATAGCATGGCGAACATCCAGACCTCCCGGCCCTGGAGCCACACAAACTTATCGGTGTCGAAGACACTGCCGTCCCGGTTCAGGCAGGTGAAATAACCGCCGCACGCCAGGTCCTGGGATTTCTCCAGCCAGAAAGGAAGCACACTTTGGTACAGTTCCTTGCTGTAGCGCTGCGCCATTTGGTTAAAATCAGGCAAGTTCATGGTTATTGTGCTCTAATGTACGCTGCAAATATAACGATAATATAAAAAAAACCAAACTTTTTCACATTATATTTAGATTAGCGAAATACTTTTTAACAAATCATTAAAAAGATACTTGCATTTTCGTGCCCAATTCACTATCTTTGCGAAAAATAATCCGACATGGAAACGTTTCCCGAGATTTCTGTCAGTCATTATGCGGCCGAGAAAAAAGCCATCCTGTCCCTTTGCAATAACCGGAAAGGGTATAGTATTGCCGATCTCGCCAAACACCTGGATGCCAGCATCCCCAAGGTGACCCGCATCGTGACGGAGATGGTGGCCGACGGGTATCTGGTGGAACTGGGAAAGATTGAATCGTCCGGCGGGCGGCGCGCCAGCCTGTTCGGCCTCAATCCCGATGCCGGCTTTTTTGTGGGCATCCACGTGGGGCACGCAGGACTCACAGTTGTCGTTACGGATTTTCCGGGAAATGTGGTGCAGATGGTGGAAAACATCCCCTTCTTCCTGGAAAGCACAGAGGCTTCGGTGTACCAGATGTGCCAGATTGTGCAGTCTTGCCTGAAGTCCCTCAAGGTGGATATGTCCAAAGTGGCGGCATATGGCGTAGACCTTACCGGCCGCGTCAATCACCAGACGGGCTACAGTTATTCCTATTTCATCAGTGAGCAGAAACCGCTCCGCACGTTGCTGGAACAGGAATTCGGCCGCACCGTCATTGTGGAGAATGATTCCCGGGCCATGGCCTGGGGAGAATATGTCTGCGGTGTGGCTGCCGACGAAGGAACCATCCTTTTCCTGAACGTAGGCTGGGGTCTGGGGATGGGTATGGTGCTGGACGGAAAACTGTTTTACGGGAAATCGGGCTTTTCAGGAGAAGTGGGCCATTTCCCTCTGCTGGACAATAACCAGTACTGCAGATGCGGAAAAATCGGCTGTCTGGAAACCGGGGCGTCGGGCCTGGCCCTGCACCGCCTGGTGATAGAGAAGCTTTCCCAGGGCCGGACGTCTGTTCTGTCCCCCGCCTTCAGGAAAGGAGAGGAAATCACACTGGACAGCATTCTGGAAGCCATAGCCAAGGAAGATGTTCTGGCTATAGAATGTATTGAGGAAATCGGCTCCATCCTGGGCCGTTCCCTGGCCGGCCTCATCAATATCTTCAATCCGGACCTGGTCATTATTGGCGGACGCCTCAGCGTAACGGAACGATACCTGTTGCCACCACTCCGCAGCGCCGTCAATAAACTGTCCCTGAATATCGTCAATAACGACACCCATATCAAAGTATCGCAACTGGGAAGGACGGCAGGGGCCATCGGCTCCAGTCTACTGGCCAAAAATCATTTGCTCGGAAATATTGAATAAAACATATGGAAAACCGCAGATCTTTCTTGAAAAAAGGGGCTCTGGCCGCTGCTGCCGCCCCGCTGCTGGCCACAGGCTGCAAGCCTTCCGGCAAGGATAAGTACGGCATCGACCTGGACACGTCGCTGGAAAGCACGCTCATCGTTCCCAAGAAGAACGCCCTGCCCATCACGGGCACTTTCCTGGACGAGATTTCCCACGATATCCCGCACCAGAATTGGGGAGAGGCCGAATGGGACCGTGATTTCCGATACATGAAAGACATGGGGATCGACACGGTGATTGACATCCGCTGCGGTTACCGCAAGTTCATCACCTATCCCAGCCCGTATCTGCTCAAGAAGGGCTGCTATATGCCTTCCGTGGACCTCATTGACATGTTCTGCCGCCTGGCACAGAAGTACGGCATGAAATTCTGGCTGGGGCTTTATGATTCCGGCAAATACTGGGATACCGGCGACATGTCCTATGAAGTGGAAGCAAATAAATATGTCATTGACGAAATCTGGGAACGCTACGGCTCCAAATACAAGAGCTTCGGCGGCTGGTATATTTCCGGCGAGATTTCCCGTGCCACCAAGGGCGCCATCGAGAGCTTCCGCACCATGGGACGCCAGTGCAAGGAGGTTTCCGGTGGTCTTCCCACGTTTATTTCTCCCTGGATTGACGGCAAGAAAGCTGTGGATGCCGCCGGCGGCAACCTTACCAAGGAGCAGGCCGTGGGCATCGAGCAGCACGAGCGCGAGTGGAACGAAATCTTTGACGGCATCCACGAATATGTGGACGCCTGCGCCTTCCAGGACGGTCACATCGATTACGATGAGCTGGATGCCTTCTTCAGTGTGAACAAGAAACTGGCCGACCGTTACGGCATGCAGTGCTGGACCAATGCCGAGAGCTTTGACCGGGACATGCCCATCCGCTTCTTCCCCATCAAGTTTGACAAATTGCGCCTGAAACTGGAAGCCGCCAAGCGCTGTGGCTATGATAAGGCCATCACTTTTGAATTCAGTCACTTCATGAGCCCTCAGAGTGCCTATCTTCAGGCTGGGCATCTGTATGACCGCTACCGCGAATACTTCGGCATATAACATGACTAAGCGCGTAGAATCCGTAGACGTCCTCCGGGGGCTCACCATGGCTTTCATGCTGGTGGTGGACAATCCTGGCGGAGTGGCGTTTGCGCCCCTGGAGCATGCCGACTGGAACGGATTCACGCCCACGGACTTTGTGTTCCCCGCCTTTGTGTTTGTGATGGGCGTGTCCATGTACCTGAGCCTGCGCAAGCAGGAATTCAGGCTGTCATGGAAAGTGCTCCGGCGCTTTGTTCTGCTGTTTGGCCTGGGTCTGCTGTGCAACTGGATAGGGAAGTGCGTGTGGAACGGCGCCATTGTGGGCGTGGAGAACCTGCGCATCCCGGGCGTGTTGCAGCGGCTGGCGCTTTGCTACGGAGTGTGCGCCCTGCTGGTGTGCACGGTGAAGCACCGCTGGCTGGGCTGGGTGGCCGGCGGCATCCTGGCCGCCTATTCGGCCATTCTGCTGCTGGGAAACGGCTATGTGCACGGCCCGGAGAATATCCTGGCCCGGGTGGATGCCGCTTTGCTGGGCTCTGACCATCTGTACAAGGCCGATAACGGAGTGGACCCGGAGGGGCTTCTTTCCACGCTGCCGGCCGTGGCGCATACCCTCATCGGCTTCCTGGTGGGGAAGATGCTCCTGGAGAAAGATTTCCGGAAGATGGATGCCGTGGGAACCCTCCTGCTGGCAGGCGGATTCCTGCTGAGTTTCCTGCTGCCCGTGAATAAAAAAGTGTGGTCTCCTTCCTTTGTGCTGGTTTGCTGCGGCGCGGCCACGCTGCTCCTGAGCCTGTTCCACTGGCTTATAGACGAGAAAGGGGTGTGGCAACATACTGGTTTTTGGAAAGCTTTTGGTTCCAACGCCATCCTGTGCTTTCTGCTGTGTGAAGTTCTGGTGTGGGGAATGCATCTGACCGGCTGGCACGGGGCTGTCATGGGCGCCCTGGACAATAACGAATGGACGTCTCTCCTTTATGCCCTTTGTGGAGTACTGGTGGTTTATCTCCTGGTGCTTCCGTTATATCGAAACAAAATATATATCAAATTGTAATATGAAAAAGATTCTTGTCATTGCAGCGGCTTTGCTGCTTCTGGGATTCCAGGCCAACGCCCAGTTGGTGGTGGGTGGCGGTTATGCATTCTCCTCCGAGAAATCTACCGGCATTGACGGCACAACCCCTTTCCACGGTTTTTATCTGGGCGCCAACTACAGACTGCCTCTGGGCGCCGGTTTCGGTTTGGCGCCGGGTCTGTATGCCAGTTTCATGTTTCACAATGAGACGGCCGACGGCGGCAGCTCCATCATTGGCTACAACGCCATCGGCAGCGACCGTGAATTTGCCCTGAACTTGCCCGTGAAACTCACCTATACCCTGGATCTGGGCAACGACCGCGCCGTCTTTGCTTTCGTTGGCCCCGTTTTCCAGTTGGGTATCACCAACATGACCATCGCAAGCAGGTCGGGTAATTTAGGAATCATCAATGTACATGTGGGCGACAAAGTGAACAACTACGACGCCGATAACGGCACCATGAACCGCTTCAACATCTATCTGGGCGGCGGCGTCGGCGTTCAGCTGGGAGATGTCGTTTTCCACATGAGCTACGACCACAGCCTGCTGGACATTGACAAATCCACCAAGCACGTCACTTCCCGCGGCGGCTTCAAGCTGGGTGTGGGATTAGGGTTCTAGGATACCTTGTGAAAACTCGCAGCCGCAGTACAACTGGTTGTAAAAGTTCTCTTCTTTGATAATTTGGTTCCGGCGTTCCTGCAGCCCTCCCTTCCGCCAGTTTTGGGGCCACCAGGTGACGCCGGAAACTTGTTCGCACGCCCAGATACCGGCCTCGTTTACCTGTTCCAGGCTTTTCCAGCGGGAACTGGCCAGGGTGGTGGTGAGCACCTCGAAACCATGGTCCGATGCATACTGCGCCGCCCGTAACAGGCGGTACTTGAAACATTGCAGGCATCGGCTTCCGCGTTCCGGCTCATGCTCCAGGCCCACGGTGCAACCACCCCATTCGGTGTGGTCATACACGTCGTCCACTATCTCCAGGCCCCACTTGTGCGCATAACGGACACATTCGTTCAAGCGGTGTTCGTACTCCTCGAAGGGATAAATATTGGAATTGGAATAGAAGATGGTGGGCCGGATACTCCGTTCCATCAGGCATTCCACAATGGCACTGGAACAGGGAGCGCAGCACGCGTGAAGCAGCACGCGCGTTGCGCCGCCGGGCACTTCTATCTGAACGTTGGTCTTCATGGCTTTGCAAAGATAGGTGATTTATTTCGTATCTTTGCACAGTATAGACGAACAGTATCTTATGGCCATCAAGACAGAACCCCAGGAACATCGTACACCCAGCAGTAAGAAAATGAACGGTTGGCTGGCGCTGAGCCCGCTGTTCGTATTCCTGGCCGTGTACCTGGCCGGGTCGCTGGTGGCCCATGACTTTTACAAGGTGCCGGTGGCGGCGGCCTTCATTGTTGCATCCGGCTATGCCCTGCTCATTACGCGCGGGGTGGATAAGACCGACGACAAGATTGCCATTTTCTCCGAGGGCGCAGGCAACAAGAACGTGCTCATGATGATCTGGATCTTTGTGCTGGCGGGGGCTTTTGCCTCCACTGCCAAAGAGATTGGGGCCATCGACGCCACCGTCAATGCCACACTTCACATCCTGCCCGGGAACCTCATATACGCAGGATTTTTCCTGGCGGCCTGTTTCATTTCCATGGCCATCGGCACCTCTGTGGGTACTATTGTGGCGTTGGTTCCCATCGCCTCCGGCATTGCGGCCGAGACGGGAATCGGCCTGCCGTTCATGACGGCTATCATCGTGGGCGGCGCTTTCTTCGGGGATAACTTGTCGTTCATTTCCGACACCACCGTGGCTGCTACCAAGAGCCAGGGATGTTCCATGAAGGACAAGTTCCGCGTGAACCTGTGGATCGCGGCTCCGGCGGCCATCCTGGTCACCATCATCTATGTGGTGATGGGCCTTTCCGTGGAGGCCAATCCTACCGCCGCGCCCGTGCAGTGGCTGGGGCTCATCCCGTATCTGCTGGTGATTGGTTTGGCGCTGGCGGGGATGAACGTGGTTACCGTGCTGGTGGTGGGAACCATCGTGAACGGCATTATCGGCTGGAGTACCGGTGCCTATGACTTTGTGGGCTGGATGGCTTCCATCGGCAGCGGTATCGGCTCCATGGGCGAACTCATCATCGTGTCCCTGCTGGCCGGCGGTCTCCTGGAGATTATCCGCTACAACGGTGGCCTGCAGTTCATCATCGACGGCCTCACACGGCGCATTGCGGGCCGACGGGCAGCGGCGCTTTCCATCGCCGGGCTGGTTTCCCTGGTGAACGTGTGTACGGCCAACAACACTATTGCCATCATCACCGTGGGGCCCCTGGCCCGGCACATCACCGAGCGCTTCGGCCTGGATCCCCGCAAGACGGCCTCCATCCTGGACACCTTCTCCTGCCTGGTACAGGGGATCCTGCCCTACGGCGCCCAGATGCTCATGGCCGCGGGTCTATCCGGGGTGTCGGCGTTGTCTATTATAGGTAATCTGTATTATCCCTTCGCCCTGGGACTGATGGCGTTTGCCTCTATTCTGCTGCGTTTCCCGCGGAAATATTCTTAGTTGTTCGCGCTTAAAGCACACTTGTCAGCTTGAATCGGTGTTTTTGTGCTTTAGCCGGGGTTGAAATAGGGGTGTAAAGCACAAAAACAGCCTTGTAACGTGATTTCTGTGCTTTAACCACTGTCAAGGGAAAGGGAACTTGCCAAGAATTGCAATTTATTGTATCTTTGTGTCCCAAATGAAACCCCTGCCCCAACAACCCGTCGCAAGCCCGGCGATGAAGACGGCCGAATTCAGCATTGAGAAAGACCGTCTGCAGGACATCCTGGACTCTTTGCGTGAAGGCCACCGTTATTACATGGATGTGATGGTGCCCGGCCTTGCGGCCAGCCTGGAGCGCATGACGGCCCCTTGCCGGGAGCATCAGCGGGAAATGTTCTGGAAGTTTTTTTCCGACTACAAAGAAGAACTGCTCACCCACTTTTCCTATGAGGAGAATGTGGTGTTCCCTTACATAGAGGCCATGCTCAATGACCGCCACAGCGGCCAGTATTCCATCGGCGAATATGAGCAGAACCACTCCAACGTGCAGGAGAAACTGGACGACCTCAAGAACCTCATCACCATGTACCTGCCCAGGGAATGCCGGCAGGAGGACGCCAACCGGGTGCTCAATGACCTGTATGCGCTGGAACTGGACCTGAGGAAGCACACCTTCATCGAGGACGATGTCCTCATCCCCGCGGCCAAAAAGCTGGAGGGACAGGTGGCGGCCAGCCGGGAGGAGAGTGACGAACTCAGCGCACGGGAGAAGGAAATCCTGGTGTGCGTAGCCAAGGGCATGCTGAACAAGGAGATTGCCGATACCTGCAACATCTCCATCAACACCGTCATCACCCACAGGAAAAACATCACCCGCAAGACCGGCATCAAGACGGTGGCGGGCCTCACGGTGTATGCCCTGCTGAACAACCTGATAGACATGAATACCATAGAATAAAGCCATGAACTACAACGAATTCATCAAATTCTATCCCGACTTCCCCATCAAGGGCGTCAACTTCGTGGACATCATCCCTTTCCTGCAGGACAAAAAGCTGTTCCGCCATCTCACCGACGACCTGGCCGCCATGTGCGACGCTCCCAACGTGGCTGCCCCCGAGGCCCGCGGCTTCCTGTTCGCAGCCCCCATGCTGTATGCCCAGACTCACGTGGAGAACGTGATTCCGCTGCGCAAGAAGGGCAAGCTTCCCTTTGCCGAAGGAGACCTGGTCCAGGTGGAAATCATGAAGGAATATGGTCCGGACCACGTGTACTTCCGCCGCTCGGACCTTGCCGCCTCCAAGCCCGTAGGGGACACCATCGAGATTACCTTCTTCGATGATATCCTGGCCACCGGCGGAACTTCCCTGGGTCTGGCCAAAGGCCTGAACGCCCAGACCGTCACCATCGACGGGAAACCCTACAAGGTGAAAGTAAAGGATTTTGTATTTCTGGTAGAGATTGACGACCTCCCCGGCCGCTCACGCCTGGAAGGCATCGCCCCGGTGAAGTCCCTCATCCACGTGACCGAGGGTTAGCGGTTGGATTTGTAGTCGAACTGGTTGCCGTGCCAGGTCCAGGAGTGGAGCTTGTCTCCGTCACGGACCGATACTACCTGGCGGAACACGCGGATTTCCTTACCGTCCACGGGGTCTATCTGGGTGAGAGGAAGCCATTTCCCGCCGGACAGTTTGTATAAGGAAAGGGCCACCCAGGAGCTGTTGCGCCGGGCCACCACAAATTCCGGAATACGGTTTCCGGTGAAGTCGTGGATGCCCACAACCACTTCTCCGCGCCCGCCTTCCAGCGGAGCCCCGTCCACATAGACGTCTCCGCCCTCTACCGTGGCCTGGAAGGTTTTGCCATCGGCCTGGAACTCCAGGGAGCCGGTGCGGCCGTAGAAATAGCTCTCCAGCCCGAAGATGAAGGTGCCGGAAGCATTGTCCGAGTACGTGCGGGTCTGGGCCCTGCCCAAAAGGCAGAAGACGGTGCCCAGCAGTATGAACAAAAGTCTCTTCATATGAAGACAAAGATAAGGAAAATATAGCTAACTTTGCAAAAACACTGATATATGTCCTTTGTAGATGACAGAATTGCCATGGAAGGCCTCACTTTTGACGATGTCCTTCTCATTCCGGCCTATTCCGAGGTTCTTCCCCGTGAAGTAGACCTCCACACGCGGTTCTCCCGCAATATTTCCCTCAACATCCCCATTGTGTCCGCCGCCATGGACACTGTGACAGAAGCGCCGATGGCCATCGCCCTGGCAAGGGAAGGAGGAATCGGCGTTATTCATAAGAATATGAGCATTGCCGCCCAGGCCGGTGAGGTGCGCAAGGTCAAGCGGTCCGAGAACGGCATGATCATAGACCCTGTCACCATCTCCCAGGACCAGACGGTGGGGGATGCCCTGCGCCTGATGAAGGAGTATCACATCGGCGGCATTCCCGTCACCGACGGCACCCGTCGGCTGGTGGGTATTGTGACCAACCGTGACGTCCGCTTCCAGCAGGACCTGAACATTTCCGTGAAGGACGTGATGACCTCGGAAGGCCTGGTGACCATTCCGGCCACCCGTACGGACCGGGACTATGCCAAGCAGGTGCTGCAGCAGTACAAAGTGGAAAAACTGCCTGTGGTGGATGCCCAGGGCAACATCGTGGGCCTCATTACTTATAAGGACATCCTCCAGGAGCGCCGCTATCCGGCCGCCTGCAAGGACGCCCAGGGCCGATTGAGAGTGGCCGCCGGCATCGGCATCACCCCCGACGCCCTGGACCGCATCGCCGCCCTCAAGGCCGAAGGCGTGGACGCCGTGGTGCTGGATTCGGCCCACGGTCACAGCAAGGGCGTAATCGACCTCCTCAGGAAAGTGAAAGCCTCCTATCCCGAGCTGGACGTGGTGGTGGGCAACGTCGCCACCGAGGAAGGTGCACGGGACCTGGTGAAGGCCGGGGCCGACGGTGTGAAGGTGGGTATCGGCCCGGGCTCCATCTGCACCACCCGTATTGTGGCGGGCGTGGGTGTTCCCCAGCTGAGCGCCATCTACAACGCCTCCCAGGCACTCAAGGGCACGGATGTGACCCTCATTGCCGATGGTGGCCTGCGCTATTCCGGAGATGTGGTGAAAGCCCTGGCGGCCGGCGGAGACTGCGTGATGTGCGGCTCCATGTTTGCCGGCACCGAGGAATCCCCCGGAGAGGCTATTATCTACAATGGACGTAAGTTCAAGGCCTACCGCGGCATGGGTTCCATCGACGCCATGGCCGCCGGTTCCAAGGACCGCTACTTCCAGGACGACAAAGTGGAACTGAACAAGCTGGTGCCCGAAGGTATCGTTGGCCGAGTTCCCTACAAGGGCACCCTGGCCGAGACCGTGTACCAGCTGATGGGCGGTCTCCGTTCCGGAATGGGCTACTGCGGCGCCGCCAACCTGGCCGCACTGAAAAAGGCCAAGTTCACCCGGGTCACCGCCAGCGGAATGACAGAAAGCCACCCGCACGACATCACCATCACCAAGGAAACGCCAAACTATTCGCGCAGTGAATAAGATACTTATCCTCGACTTTGGCTCTCAGGTCACGCAGCTCATCGGCCGCCGGCTCCGGGAGCTGAATGTTTATTGTGAGATCTATCCCTTCAACAAGGCCCCGCTTCCCGACGCCGACGTAAAGGGCGTCATTCTGTCCGGCAGCCCGTGCAGCGTGCGGGATGCCAACGCCCCGCAGATTGACCTCACACCCTACAAAGGCAAGCTGCCGCTGCTGGGTATCTGCTACGGCGCACAGTACCTGTCCTGGAAATTCGGCGGCAAGGTAGAGGCTTCCAACTCCCGGGAATACGGCCGCGCCATGCTCAAGGTGGTGGCCGATTCCCCGCTGCTCAAAGGCATTTCGGCCGAAACCCAGGTGTGGATGTCGCACGGAGATACCATTTCGGCCCTTCCCACCGGCGCCAGGGTCATTGCCTCTACGGCCGATGTGACCAACGCCGCCTTCCAGTTTGCCGGGGAACCCACCTATGCCGTGCAGTTCCACCCGGAGGTGTACCACACCACGGAAGGCTCCAGGATGCTGGCCAACTTTGCACTGGATATCTGCGGTTGCGCCGGAGACTGGACGCCTTCGTCGTTCATTGAGACAACGGTGGCTTCGCTGCGGGCGCAGATCGGATTGGACAAAGTGATTCTGGGCCTTTCCGGAGGCGTGGATTCCACCGTGGCGGCCGTGCTGCTCAACAAGGCCATCGGCAGCCAGCTCACCTGCATCTTCGTGAACAACGGCCTGCTGCGCAAGAACGAATTCTCCGACGTCCTGGCCTCCTACAAGGATATGGGCCTGAACGTGATTGGGGCCGATGCATCGGCCGAATTCCTCTCGGCCCTCTCTGGCGTCATCGAGCCCGAGGCCAAGCGCAAGGCCATCGGCCGGCTGTTCATCGAGACGTTTGACAAATATGCCAAGGGCATCGAAGGCGCCCGCTGGCTGGCCCAGGGCACCATTTATCCCGACGTCATTGAAAGCGCCGGCATCGAGGGCATCGCCTCCAAAATCAAGAGCCACCACAACGTGGGCGGCCTGCCGGAGAAGATGAACCTCAAGATTGTGGAGCCCCTGCGTATGCTGTTCAAGGACGAGGTCCGTCGCGTGGGCCGCGCCCTGGGCATCAAGGAAGAACTGGTGAACCGCCATCCTTTCCCGGGCCCGTCCCTGGCCATCCGTATCATCGGCGATGTTACCGAGGAGAAACTGGCCGTATTGCGGGAGGCCGATGACATCTTCATCCGCGGCCTCAAGGCCTATGACTGCACCGGCATGGGCTTTCCTTCGGCCTCGGACCCCCGCGAAATGGCCACCAACCTGTACGACGCCATCTGGCAGGCCGGCGTGGTGCTGCTGCCTGTCAAGAGCGTGGGCGTGATGGGTGACGAGCGCACCTACGAGAACCCCGTTGCCCTGCGTGCCGTAGTATCCACCGACGCCATGACCGCCGACTGGTTCCCCTTCCCCTACGACTTCCTGCGGGACGTCTCCAACGAAATCATCCGCAAGGTCCGCGGCGTGAACCGCGTGGTCTACGACATCTCCTCCAAACCCCCGGCAACTATAGAATGGGAGTAAAGGTCGGTAGGATAATCGCAGTTGAAACAGGCAAGACACATATCGGTGCTCTTGCCTGCTTGCTTTAAGCCCTCTTCGGAGATAAAGGCAAGCGTATCGGCGCCGATATAGCGGCACACCTGGTCCACGCTCCGGCTGGCCGAAATCAGCTCTTCGCGGGAAGAGATATCCACTCCGTAATAACAGGGATTCTTGAGGGGCGGGCTGGTGATGCGCATGTGAATCTCGGCGGCACCGGCATCCCTCAGCATCTGGATGAGTTTGCGGGAAGTAGTGCCCCTCACAATGGAATCGTCAATCACCACCAGGCGCTTGCCCCGGATAAGCGAGCCAACCGGAGAGAGCTTCAGCCTTACCCCGCTGGCCCTCATTTCCTGGGTGGGCTGGATAAATGTCCTGGCTACATAGAAATTCTTGACCAGGGCCTGCTCCATGGGAATGCCGCTTGCTTCGGCATAGCCGATGGCGGCGCTTAACCCCGAGTCGGGAACGCCCACCACCAAATCGGCCCCGACATGGCTTTCACGGAAAAGAATCCGGCCTGTTTCCTTGCGGAAAGCATGCACATTGGTTCCTTCTATGTCGCTGTCGGGCCGCGCGAAATAAATGTATTCCATCGCGCAGATGGCGTGACGCATCCCCGGCGAGAAAACGAAGCTCTCCATTCCCGCCGCCGACATCTTTACGATTTCTCCCGGTTCCACGTCCCGGACCGCAGTTGCGCTCAGGGCGTTCAGGGCGCAGGTTTCACTGGCCGCCACGAAACCCTCCCCGAGCGTTCCCACCGAAAGGGGCCGAAGCCCGTATTTGTCTCGACAGGCATACAGGGCGTCACGGGTAAGGATAAGGAACGAAAAGGCCCCGTCCACCTGATTGAGGACGCGGGAGAGAAGCTGCGGGGTAATATCGGCATGCCGGCTCAGATGACAGCCCAGCAGGGCACCGGGAATTTCACTGTCGGAAGAGGAGAGGAACAGGACGCCGCGTGCCGAAAGGGCTGTGGCTAATTCCTGCGCATTCACGATATTTCCGTTGTGGGCTGTGGCATAATCCCCGTTCCGGTGACGGAATACGAAGGGCTGGACATTCTCCACGCCGTTTCCGCCATAGGTTCCGTATCGCACGTGGCCTATGGCGCTCCGGCATTTCCCTTCGTGGGAAAAGGCTTTGGGGAATACCCTGGAAATAAGGCCCAAGCCCCTCTGCACCAGGATATCTCCGTTTTCATCGGCATAAGCAATACCGCATCCTTCCTGCCCCCGGTGCTGAAGGAAAGCGAGGCCGGTCCTCACAATCTCGGCGGCATCTCCTATGCCCCAGACGCCCAGTACACCGCATTCTTCATGAATCTGCGCAGTCATTTCTACAGGCTCCTGACAAAATCCATGAACAGCGGGTGCGGTTCCAGAACGGTGGAGGAATACTCCGGATGGAATTGCGTGCCGATAAACCACTTCAGGGAAGGAATCTCCACAATCTCTACCAGATTGTTTTCCGGATTCCGGCCCGCGCAGGCCATCCCGGCCTGTTGGAAACGGTCCAGATAGGCGTTGTTGAACTCGTAACGGTGACGGTGACGTTCGCGGATGAGCTTTTTTCCGTAAATCTTCCGCACGTGGCTTCCGGCGGCCAGCTCACAGGCATAGCCCCCCAGGCGCATGGTGCCGCCCATCTGGCTTAAGGCCTTCTGGCTTTCCATCAGGTCAATCACGTTGTGGGGCGTGTCGGGATTCATTTCGGAGCTGCGTGCATCCTTGAGGCCCAGGACATTCCTGGCAAACTCGATCACCATCATCTGCATGCCCAGGCAAATGCCGAAGGTGGGGATGTTGTGGGTTCGGGTATAGGTGACGGCATCGATTTTCCCTTCAATCCCGCGGGTGCCGAATCCGGGACAGATGACCACCCCGTCCAGTCCGGAAAGGGCTTCTTCCACGTTGTCGGCATTCAGGTTTTCGCTGTTCACAAAGCGGATTTCCACCTTTTTCCCGGTATGGATTCCGGCAATGTGCAAACTCTCCCGGATGCTCTTGTAGGCATCCTGCAGGTCATATTTTCCCACCAGGCCAATCTTTACGGATGCGTGCAGGTCCTTCTCTTTCCTTACAAAATCCTCCCACTGGGACAGGGATTGCTCATGGCCGGCCACATGCTCCATGCCGAATTTGGCCAGGATGGTCTTGTCCAGGCCCTGCCTGTGCATATTCAGCGGAACCTCATAGATGCTGGGCAGGTCCTCGCTCTGGATGACGGCATCGTTGCTCACATTGCAGAAAGCCGCCACTTTCCGTAAAACCTCCTGCGGAAGATGCTTTTCCGTGCGTAGGATCAGGATGTCCGGCTGGATGCCCAGGCTCTGCAATTCCTTCACCGAATGCTGTGTGGGCTTGGTTTTCAGTTCTCCCGCCGCCTTCAGGTAGGGCACATAGGTAAGATGGATGCACAGGGCGTTCCCGCCCAGTTCCCAGCGAAGCTGACGGATTGCCTCCAGGAAGGGAGCGCTTTCAATGTCGCCGATGGTGCCGCCGATTTCCGTAATGATGAAATCGTACTTCCCGCCGGCTGCATTAGCCTTGATCCGGTCCTTGATTTCGTTGGTGATATGGGGAACCACCTGGATGGTCTTTCCCAGGTAGTCTCCGCGGCGCTCCTTATCGATGACCGCCTGATAAATCTTTCCGGTGGTGACCGAGTTGTTCACACTGGTGCGGATGCCGGTGAAACGCTCGTAGTGGCCCAGGTCCAGGTCTGTTTCCACTCCGTCGTCGGTGACGTAACACTCCCCGTGTTCATACGGGTTGAGCGTACCGGGATCGATATTGATATAAGGGTCGAATTTCTGGATGGTCACCCTGTAACCGCAAGTTAGCAGGAGCCTTCCGATGCTGGAAGAGATAATTCCTTTTCCCAGTGAGGAGACCACGCCTCCCGTGACAAAGATGTACTTTGTGTCCATTTTACCCGTCTTGTTAAAAACAATACGGGACACAAAATTAGGATTAATTAGCGGTATTTACAAGAAAAAAATTTAAAAACGCCCGTTGGAACCTCCCGTTACACGTTTTTGGCCGTTTTCGTGTTATGAGAGGTTCCTGTCTGGAAGAAATCACTATCTTTGTGGAAAGCGAAAGCGTTATGAAAGCATTTAGGTTCCACTTATTACTGTTGTGCCTTCTGCCACTGGCGTCCTGCCGGCCCAACCCCGTGTTGCCGGTGATGTCCTTCAATGTACGTTATGGGGCGGCCGATGACGGAGACAACAGCTGGCCCCTGCGGCGGGAAGCGGCATGTACCATGATTAACGAACAGCACCCGGCTGTCTTTGGCGTGCAGGAGGCCCTGGATTTCCAATTGGAATACATTCAGGAAATGTGTCCCGTCTACAAATGCGTGGGCGTTGGCCGGGAAGATGGTGCCCATGAAGGGGAACACATGGCCGTTTTCTATGATACCCTGCGCATCGAACTGCTGAAAGGGGGAACTTACTGGCTTTCCCAAACGCCGGACACGCCTTCCATGGGCTGGGATGCCGCCTGCAAACGCACGGCCACCTGGACACTTCTCAAAGACAGGGAGGCTAATCGGCATTTCTACTTTGTGAACACCCACCTGGACCATGTGGGGACGGAGGCCCGCAAGAACGGTTTGCTCCTATTGGTGGAACGGATTGGCGCCATGAACCCGGAAGGATATCCCATGATTCTCACGGGAGATATGAATGTATACCCGGACGACCCCTGCCTGGCCGCCCTGCGCCCGTTGATGGACGATGCCCGCCAAACGGCCGCCCAAACGGACAACGAACTCACTTACCATGGCTGGGGGAAGGTGTCGGGAACACCGCCCATTGATTACATTTTCTACAAAGGCTTCGCGGCCTGTGAGAAGTTTGAGGCCATCCGGCAGCCCTACCTGGGCGTTCCCTTCGTTTCCGACCATTATCCCGTAAAGGCGCTGCTCCGTTATTAGCTGTTTTCATCCAAAAAATCACTATCTTTGAAGGTTAATAACCCAGGCCTATGTCCCACATGCTCACTTATCCCGGTTTCTCCGTGGTCTTCATCCAGACTTTCTCCGTGCACCATACCAAGGAGTTCATCCTGCCGGAAGAAGCACTGGAGCAGATGAATGCCGAATATGAGGACTATGACGAAGAACACCATATTTATATAGAGAAGGCCGATGCCCTGCAGGTGCCCATCGCGTGGGTGGAACGGGACATCGAGAACCAGATCTTCGTGCTGCCGGCCCAGAGCCCGCTGGAGGCACCTGCAACCAGGAAGACACTCTTCGGGAAAACCCGCCGGGTGCCCATGAAGGGCAATGTACGCCGGTACAGCCTGCGCGGTTTCGACTTCACCATGCCCATCGTTCCGGCTCCGGACGAATCCATCTACGAGGTTACCCTCAAGGGCCACTGCAACGTGGAGATGAACCTGTTCTTCGGCCACACCGTGAGCATCACTTACCGTTTCCTCTTTGACGGACACGCCTGCACGCTGAGCAAACCCGTTATCACGGACCATATCATCGCTTTCCTGTCCAACTGGCTCAGTGCCGAATTCTGGTCCATGGAAGAGGGCGGGGACAAGACCAGCATCGACTACCAGACCCACTTTGCGGTGGACGCCATCTGGCTGGATGCCAACGGCAACCCGCTGGAGCAGCCGGAGTCCATTCCCAACCTGGGAACCGGCCGCAGCTTTGATGCCGTTGCCCTGCGCTATAAGAACTACATCTATAAGTACTGCTCGCAGTTCAAGGAGGATACTTCTTTTGCCGAGCAAAAGCGACTCACCTATCGCTGGTCCCAGACACCCTTCTCGGTAGACCACGACCTTCATTACGCCATGGTGGACGTGTGGGAAAACATCCAGCACCTGGAACCGGACGGAACAGACCTGTTTGCCAATGACCGGCCGGACCGCCTTACCGAGGCCCAGATTGTGGACCATATCCGGGAGGAGCACAAGGACGAGCTCATCGGCCTGCTGTCCCTGTATCCGGAAGAGTGGCCGTACCGTGACCCCGAGGCCTACGATGAGGTGTGCGGGCAGAATATCGCCATCGACACCGACGACCTGGTGCTGGCGGGCAGCAGCCTGTGCGTGGTCATCGGCACGTATGGCCGGCGCGGTGCCGGAGAAGAAGGCGTCAACTGGGTGGAACACCTGAAGGAACGTGCACATTACCATGTTTCCTGGCCCGAGTACCTGCTCATCCTGCAGATGATCCTGGCCAAGAAGTATGTCATCGGCCTGGCCACGGACCAGGTGGTGCTCTCCACGCTGGATGCCGAGAAGAACTCCTCCGAGGACCTCATCGGCAAGAACGCCGCCCTTTCTATGAGACTTACCCGCATGGTTACCCAGCTGGACGTGGTGAAATACTCCAAATACCCTTCCCACAAGGTGATGTTCGACCGCACCACGGCGCGCCTGGGACTGAACGAGGACTACGAACGGCTCACCGGTCTCATGGAAAGCGTGGACAACAGCCTGCACAATATGTCGGACTACAAGTCCATGAAAAGCGACTTTTTCCTCAATATCGTGCTGGCCATCATCTCCTGCGCATCCACCTTCGAGCTCTTCTTCCAGGAGGACGAAATGCCCTTCCTCACCTACTTCGGCTTCGAGAGCAGCAGGCTGGCCGCCGTAGTAGTAGCCATCGTTGCCGCCGTTACCATATTCGCCCTGCTGCTGGTGCTCACCAACAGTATCCGCAGCGTCTGGGAACGTTTCACGAACCTTTTTAGACAACACGAATGAAAATACTTCCCGCACAACTAACCGATGCCCCGGCGCTGGCCGATCTCTTCATGGGGCACATCTCGGCCCACACGGAATACATCTCCCACGGAGAAATTCAGATGGGAGTAGGCGAGGGCGTCATCGAAAACGGCGTCCTGGTTGCACGTCCCGCCGCCGACGGCCGTGAAAAATGGATGAAATACATCCACGAGCACATCACCAACAACGCGCTTGCCGCGGTATGGAAGGTCGTGGACGAAGAAGGCAGGATTGTCGGTTTCACCGTGGCCGATATCGAAGACGACGGGGACGCCCCCTTCGGCATGGTATGCGATGTCCTGGTGAAGGAGGACTACCGCGGACACGGCGCGGGAGCCGCCCTGCTGCAGACAGCCATCGACTGGCTGCGCAGCCGCGGGGTCAAGGACATCTACCTGGAAAGCGGCAAAAACAACCACGCCGCCCACCGCTTCTTCGAAAAGCGCGGTTTTGCGCACGTGAGCGAGATTTACAAGCTGGGGTAAGGAATCTTTACCAGCACCACATCCTCTTTATTGAAGGAAAGGCCAATCCACAGGTTTTCTCCCTGGACAAAGGCCTTGGGATAGTTGTAGCCCAGCGTCTTGTAGCGGCCTTTTCTGCGTTGGGCCGGCAAATTCTGTGAATTGAACAGGGTGTATGCCTGATGGAATAGATATCCATCTTGGGACAGGGCCAGTGCAAGAATACGGCGGGACTTGTTTCCCGTAGGATTGCCCACCCAGAAACTGCGGCCGTCCGGCAGGGTGCCGGCGCACTGTTTGGAACGGGAATCCGGAATGTTGGTTTTGGCCGGCGCTGTCCAGGTTTCCCCATGGTCTTTGGAGTAGCTGACCAGTTTTACAAAAGAAGAGTTCTGGTCCCGCATCAGCAGCACCAGGCGGCCGTCGGGAGCCAGGTACTGACTGGGCTCAATAGGTTTTCCATCGCCTTCCGGGAATCCGGCTTTTTCCCAGCCGCGAACGGCCGATGGGTCGTCGGTGTACACCGGGTTCAGCCGGTTGCCGGGACGGAAATGGACGGCGCCCACGGTGCGGCCTCCGGGAAGCAGCAGCGGGTCCTGTTCAAAAATGCCGTCCACTGGGGTTCCGTCGGCCATCAGGACGGGCTTTTCCGCCGTCCAGTGAAGGCCGTCGGCCGTACCGGTATACCAGGTGTTTCCGCCCTGGGAACGGTCTTGGGCACACACCCGGTTGATGAATGCGATGAGTGAATCCCCCCGCTGCAGCCAGCCGCCGGGAGAGGCAAAGGTGTTGTCATCCGGAGCGGCCAACAGGGTGGGTTGGGCCCAGGAAACAGCATCGGCGCTTGAAGCCAACCAAACGCCCGTATCCGGGGTGTCCTCGTCCTGCCCGGATTGCTGCCACATACAGTAATATCGGCCCCGGAACTGCGTCAGTAGCACATTGTTCACATATCCAGGGGAACGGAAGACCTCCACAACCTGCACGCTTTGGAGCCTGTCTAACCCGCAACTCAAAGTGTCGGCGGTTTGGATGAGGCCCTCCGTAATGCGCACCACCGGCTGGCTGCAAGCCGTGAGCAGCAAACCTATAAGGATATGAAGGAACCCTTTCATCTTGTTTTCCACAAAGATAGTGATTTCTTCTAAAAATTTTTTATTAACTTTGCACCCCGTAAGAAGCCGGTCGCCGAGCCGGGAACTTACGGACTTAAAACCTTTATACTGTGGCTACATTCAGAGAAAGGGCGCTCGCCGTGGCGTCCTCACGCAATCCCGAGAGGCATTACGTGGAAGACGGGCCGATTTCGACGTACTTCGGCCAGAATGTATTCGCCCTGGAAACCATGCGGAGGTATATGTCCGACGCTGCCTTCAAGTCCATCCTGGAGGCCCGGGAAACCGGGAACGGGATAGACCGGAAGATGGCCGAGGAAATCGCTTCCGGCATGAAGTCCTGGGCCATTGAAAGGGGTGCAACCCATTACACCCATCTTTTCCAACCCCTTACCGGCGCCACCGCCGAGAAACACGAAGCCTTCATATCCGTCAAGGACGGCAAACCCATGGAGAGATTCAATGGGAGCGCCCTCGTGCAGCAGGAGCCCGATGCATCCAGCTTCCCCAACGGAGGTCTTCGCAACACCTTTGAAGCCCGCGGCTATTCGGCCTGGGATCCCAATTCTCCCGCTTTCATCCTGGACGGAACCCTTTGTATTCCGTCGGCCTTCGTGTCCTATACCGGAGAGGCCCTGGACATGAAAGTGCCCAACCTGCGTTCCCTGCAGGCACTGAACGTCGCCGCTACTGCCGTGGCCAAGCTCTTTGATTCCAAAGTGAGCGGCGTAACGGTGAACGTGGGTCTGGAACAGGAGTATTTCCTGGTGGACGAGGCCCTGTACAACGCCCGCCCGGACCTGCAGCTTTGCTCCCGCACGGTCATCGGCCACACATCGGCCAAGGACCAGCAGCTGAGCGACCATTATTTTGGCGCCATCCCTTCCCGAGTGGCCCTGTTCATGAAAGACTTTGAAACCGAGGCCTACAAACTGGGCATTCCGCTCCAGACGCGTCACAACGAGGTGGCGCCCAACCAGTTTGAATGCGCTCCGGTCTTCTCCGAGATAACCACCGCCATTGACCAGAACATGGTGCTGATGATTGTGATGCAGAAGGTGGCCGAGAAACATCACCTCAAAGTGATTTTCCACGAGAAACCCTTCCAGGGCATCAACGGCAGCGGCAAGCATTGCAACTGGTCCATGCAGACCGATACGGGCGTGAACCTGCTCTCTCCGGGCAAGACGCCCATGAAGAACCTCCAGTTCCTCTCTTTCTATGCCTCCGTAGTGCGTGCCGTGCGCCGTCACGACTACCTGCTGATGGCTTCCGTGTGCTCCCTGAACAACTCCTACCGCCTGGGCGGCCACGAGGCTCCGCCGGCTGTGATGTCGGTGTTCTCCGGTTCCACGCTGAGCAAGGTGTTCGACGCCATCCTGCGCATGGAGGATATGTCGGAACCCGCCGAGACCAAGCGCAGCATCGACCTGGTGAAATCCATTCCGGCCATCATTCCGGACAACACGGACCGCAACCGCACCTCGCCCTTTGCCTTCACCGGCAACCGTTTCGAGTTCCGCGCTGTGGGTTCATCGGCCAATGCCGCCGGTGCCACGTATGTGCTCAATTCCGCCGTGGCCGAAAGTCTGAAGGACTTCCGTGCCCGCGTGGATGCGCTTACGGCCAAGGGTGACGATTTGGACAAGGCTGTCTTCACCGTCATCCGGGAATTCCTGGAGGACGCCGCTCCCGTGATGTTCGAGGGCAACGGCTACAGCGCCGAATGGCTGGAGGAAGCCCCCCGCCGCGGTCTCACTCCCGTGACCAACGTTCCCACCGCCTTCCAGGCTTTCCGCAAGCCGGAATCGGTACGGCTGTTCACGGAAACGGGCGTGCTGTCGCCCACCGAGATTGACGCCCGCGTGGAGGTGCAGGAGGAAACCTACGTGAAGAAACTGCAGATCGAAGCCCGCGTGCTGGGAGACATCTGCCTGAACCACGTGCTTCCCGCCGCCGTCACCTATCAGGATATCCTCATCAAGAGCATCCAGGGTTGCAAGGAAATCTTCGGAGAGGAGTACAAGCAGCTTTGCAGGGCCGATATCGAGACCTACCGCAAGATTGCCGGTTACATCAATGCGTTGTCGGAAGACACCCAGGCGCTGGTGAACGCCCGCAAGAAGGCCAACCGCATGGCCGACATGACGCAGCGCGCCCTGTCCTACTCCACCGAAGTGATGGAGCAGATGGTCAAGGTGCGCGACAGCGCCGACAACCTGGAAATGCTGGTGGACGACGCCCTGTGGCCGCTGCCCAAGTACCGCGAACTCCTGTTCTTCTAATCTCATTTTAACATTTTTCCATTATGTGTGGAATCGTTGGCTATGTCGGGGAACGCCAGGCGTGTCCCGTCATCATAAAAGGCCTGCATAGACTCGAGTACAGGGGCTATGACAGCGCCGGTGTGGCCCTCATCGGTAAGGACGGCCAGATTGACCTGTACAAATGTAAAGGAAAGGTGGACGACCTGGAGCGTTTCCTGGGCGGGAAAGACACCGCCAGCACCATCGGCATCGGCCACACCCGCTGGGCCACCCACGGGGAGCCGAACGACGCCAATGCGCACCCGCATTTCTCCCAGAGCGGCCGTCTGGCTCTTATCCACAACGGCATTATCGAGAATTTCCGCGTGCTCAAGGATGCCCTCATTTCGCACGGATACACCTTCCGCAGCAGCACGGATTCCGAGGTCCTGGTGAACCTTATCGAATACGTGCAGGACACCAACGAATGCTCCTTGGAGGAGGCTGTACGCATGGCTTTGCGCCAGGTGGTGGGGGCCTATGCGATTGCCGTCATCAAGCGGGGCGACAATAACCGCATCATTGCGGCGCGCCAAAGCTCGCCTATGGCCATCGGCATTGGAGAAGGGGAGTATTTCCTGAGCTCCGACGCCGCGTCCATCATCGACTACACGCAGAAGTTCGTGTACCTGAACGACGGAGAGGTGGCCGTGATTGAAAAGGGCAAGCCCCTGCAGATCAAAAACCTCTTTGGAGAGCCCTCCAAGGTGGATATCCAGAAGCTGGAGATGTCCATTTCCCAGCTGGAAAAGGGTGGTTATCCGCACTTTATGCTCAAGGAAATCCACGAGCAGCCGGACACTATTGTGGACTGCATCCGCGGCCGCGTGAATCCGGACACCCGGGAGATCATCCTGTCCGGCGTGCTGGACAATCAGGACAAATTCCTTCACGCGGGGCGCATCATCTTCGTGGCCTGCGGCACTTCCTGGCACGCTTCTTTAATCGGCGAGCATCTCATCGAGAACCTGTGCCGCATCCCCGTCGAGGTGGAGTACGCCTCCGAGTTTCGCTACCGCAATCCCATCATCCGGCCGGATGACGTGGTGGTTGCCGTGTCCCAGTCGGGCGAGACGGCCGATACCCTGGCCGCCGTGGAGATTGCCCGCAAGGCCGGAGCCTTCGTCTACGGCATCTGCAACGTGATTGGCTCCTCCATCGCCCGGGCCACGGATTCGGGCACCTACATCCACGTGGGACCGGAAATCGGCGTGGCGTCCACCAAGGCTTTCACCGGCCAGGTGACCGTGATGGCCATGCTGGCGCTGGTCATCGGCAGGCTCCGGGGGACGGTGGACATGGATTATTATCATGAAGTGGCGGGCGCGCTGCTCCAGCTGCCGGAGACCATCCGTCACACGCTGGAGAAATCGGCCGATGTGGAAAAGCTGGCCAGCATCTTCACCTACGCGCACAACTTCATCTATCTGGGCCGCGGGTACAATTATCCCACTGCCCTGGAGGGGGCGCTCAAGCTCAAGGAAATCTCCTACATCCACGCCGAGGGCCTGCCGGCGGCCGAAATGAAGCACGGTCCCATCGCGCTCATCGACGCCGAGATGCCCACCGTGGTGATTGCCACGCTGGACCACACCTATGAGAAAACGGTGTCCAACATAGAGGAAATCAAGGCCCGCGGCGGCAAGATCATCGCCGTTATCTCCGAGGGAGACACCCAGCTTCGGCAACGGGCCGATTACTGCCTGGAGGTTCCCTCCACGGCCGAATGCCTGATGCCCATCATCTCCATCATTCCGCTGCAGCTGCTGGCCTACTACATTGCCGTGGGCAAGGGCCGCAACGTGGACCAGCCCCGTAACCTGGCTAAGAGTGTGACGGTAGAGTAGGTTACTTGGCTACTGCAATGCATTCAATCTCCACAAGGGCACCCTTGGGGAGATTTTTTACGGCCACGGCGCTGCGGGCCGGGAAAGGCTGTGAGAAGAACTGGGCATAGACCTCGTTCATGGCGGCGAAGTCTCCCATATCGGCCAGGAAGACCGTGGTTTTCACTACATTGCCAAGGTCCAGGCCGGCCTCCTTCAGGATGGCCTGTGCGTTGAGGAGGGACTGGCGGGTCTGCTCTTTCACGCCGTCTTCCGGGAAAGCGCCCGTGGCAGGGTCTATGGGCAACTGCCCGGAGAGGAAAACAAGACCTGCGCCGCTGTCGATGGCCTGGCTGTACGGGCCGATGGCGGCCGGTGCTTTGGGGGTGCTGATGGGTTTCATGGATTAGAAGGCGTAAATAATGATGTAGAACAGCATCACGGCGCTGCAGATGAGCTTGATGCCGGTGCCAAAAAGGAAACCCAGAAAGGCTCCGAAGGCCGATTTCAGGGAGGTGATGGCATCTTTGTCGGCCAGCAGGAGTTCGGCGATGAAGGCGCCCAGCAGGGATCCCAGAATCATGCCCACCGGGGGGAAGATGAGGCCCACGAACAGGCCCGCGATGGCGCCCCAGCCGGCGTATTTGCTTCCTCCGGTGAGCTTGGTGAAGTAGGCGGGGACAATGTAGTCCAGGATACTTACTGCGATGACGATGCCCAGCCACACCAGCAAAAAGGTGGTGGACATGGGCTCCCCGGCCGAATTGGCGCCGCCGCCCCAGATATACAGGCACAGCAGTCCCAGCCAGCCCAGCGGCGGCCCCGGCAGCGCGGGGGCAATGGACCCGATGATGGCCACGATGCCCAGCACGATGGCCAATATGGCGATGAAGGTTTCCATAGGCTATTTCTGCATGGCAGCCTCTACGTCATCGGGGCTGATGGGAAGGCGCTTGGGACCCAGACGCCGGGCACCGGTGGGTGTGATGAGCACGTCGTCTTCCAGACGGATGCCGCCGAAGTCATAGTAGCTCTCCAGTTTGGCGTAGTTCACGAAGTTGCCGCCCAGGCCCTCTTTCTTGAACTTTTCGATGAGGGCCGGGATGAAGTAAATGCCTGGTTCGTCGGTAATGACGTGGCCGGGTTTGAGGCGGCGGGCCATCCTTAACGACCCAAGGCCCAGCTGCTTGGCACGTTGCTGATCCGGGTCATAGCCCACCAGGTTTTCTCCCAGGTCTTCCATGTCGTGCACGTCCAGGCCCATGTTGTGTCCCAGGCCGTGGGGCTGGAACAGACCGGCAATGCCCTTGGCCACCATCTCGTCCAGGTCTCCGTGGACCAGGTCCAGGGCATTCAGACCTTCCAGCATCTTGCGGGCCGTGGCCAGATGCACATCGCGGTAGGTGATGCCGGGTTTGGCCATAGAGAAGGCCAGCTCGTTGCATTCATAGACAATCTGGTACACTTCCCGCTGCTTGGTGGTGAACTTGCCGCTGGTGGGATAGGTGCGGGTAAAGTCGCTGGCATAGTGCTCATTGCTCTCTACACCGGCGTCAATCACCATCAGTTTGCCGGGTTCGATGACGGCGGCGTGGCCGTGGTTATGCAGGGTTTCCCCGTGCTGGGTGAGGATGGTGGGGAAAGAAACACCCCAGCCTTTGGCCAGCGCCACGGCTTCCATTTGCCCCACGATATCCTGTTCGATGATGCCCAGTTTGATGGCATCCCGAGCGGCCGAATGCATCTGGTAGCCCAGGTCGCAGGCATGGTCGATGGCGGCAATTTCCACGTCCTCCTTGATCAGACGCATGGAGATAATAGCCTCTGTGAGCGGGCGGGAAACGCCTTCTTTCACCTTCTTGGTTCCCAGCAGTTCCATCAGCTTCAGGGTATTAAAGTACCGGGAAGGATTGATGTAATGGATGGGACGGCCGGAAGTTTTGGCAATGTCGATAACCTTGTCCAGCTGGGCATAAGGCAGGTTGTTGGCCACGCCCACGGCATCGGCCTTGGAACGCACGGAGGGTTGGGGACCCATCCAGATGATATCGTCAATGTCCACATCGTCGGCATACAGGACTTCCTTGCCGGTCTCGATGTCCAGGGTAGCGGCCATCAGGGGTTCGTCCAGGCCGAAGTAATACAGCCAGGTGCTGTCCTGACGCCATTTATAGCAGTTGTCCTTGTACTGGGCCGGGGCTTCGGCGTTACCGATGAACAGAATGAGACCTTTTTCTCCGGCTTCCTGCATCTTGGCCAGCAGCGTGGCCCGGCGGCGTACATAAACTTCTTTAGCGAACATGGTTTTCAGTTTTGGTTTCCTCAAAGATAGTGATTTTTGCTTGATTGGCCAACGCCGGAACGTCTCGGTACCCATATTCGCCATGATTTTCGTAACGCGGACACCCTGTGGGTGCTGCCGTAACGGGATTTCAGCCATTATCATGGAATGCGGCGTTCCTCTGGCGCCGGCTTCTGGTGTGAGTGGCGCAGGCTTCGGCCCAAATGGTGCAGGCTCCTGGGACAGGTGGTGCAGGTTCCCCATCTGACCGGCGCAGGCTTAAAAATAGTGTCAGAGCCTGCTCCATGGAAATGGGCTTTCACGTGGGTGTAGAGGCATATTGCCGGCGCAGGCTTCGATACTTTTTTGAAACCTGCTCCACTTGACAGGGGAACCTGCGCCACGCACCGATTACACATATTGGATAATTTGTACTCGTGTGCATTGAGACCCTCCGACACCCATGGGGAAAGGCTAAAATAGGAAATACCACCAGTTTTTGCTATCTTTGCAAGCTCGAAACAAAACAGCGTATGGCAAGTCACATCAAAGATATCAACCTGTGGGAAAGCGGAGAGCTCAAACTGAGCTGGGTGCGTTCCCATATGCCGCTGCTGGACGGGATCCAGAGGGATTTCGAAAAAACACAGCCGTTCAAGGGCCTCAAAGTGGCCCTGAGCGTCCACCTGGAAGCCAAGACTGCCCATCTGTGCGAAGTGATGGCTGCCGGCGGGGCCGAAATGTACATCACGGGCTCCAATCCCCTGAGTACGCAGGACGATGTGGCCGCGGCGCTGGTTCACGAAGGCCTGAACGTGTTTGCCATCCATGGCTGCACGGAGAAAGAATATTTCGACGATATCAGAAAGGTGCTGGAAGTGGGTCCCAACATCATCATCGACGACGGCGGAGACCTGGTGACCACCCTGCACAAGGAGTCTCCGCAGCTGGTTCCGGGCGTTATCGGCGGCTGCGAGGAAACCACCACCGGCATCCTTCGGCTCAAGGCTATGGACGCCGCCGGCAAACTGCAGTTCCCCATGATGCTGGTGAACGACGCCGACTGCAAGCATCTCTTCGACAACCGCTACGGCACGGGCCAGAGCGTGTGGGACGGTATCAACCGCACCACCAACCTCATCGTGGCCGGCAAGAACGTGGTGGTGGCCGGATACGGCTGGTGCGGCAAGGGCGTGGCCATGCGCGCCAAAGGCCTGGGCGCCGAGGTCATCGTGACCGAGGTAGACCCCGTCAAGGCTATGGAGGCCGTGATGGACGGCTTCAAGGTGATGCCCATGCTGGAGGCCGCCCCCCTGGGCGATTTTTTCATCACGGTTACCGGCTGCGAGGATGTCATCGGCCCGGAGCACTTCCTGCGCATGAAGGACGGTGCCATCTGCTGCAACGCCGGGCATTTTGACGTGGAGGTGGCCGTGGCCAAACTCAAGGAGATGGCGGTGAACCATCGGCCGGCCCGCGCCAACATCGAATCCTATACCCTGGCCAACGGCCGCCACATCAACGTGATTGCCGAAGGCCGCCTGGTGAATCTGGCTGCCGGAGACGGACATCCCGCCGAGATTATGGATATGTCCTTCGCCATCCAGGCCCTCAGCGCCCGCTACCTGGTGGAAAACAAGGGCAAGCTCACGCAGAAACTGAACAACGTCCCCGCTTCTATTGACCGGGAAGTGGCCCTGCGCAAACTGGTGCACTGGGGCGTTGCCATCGATACATTAACCCAAGAACAGCATAAATACATTTACGGGTAATGGCACTCATTCCCATTTACTGGTGGAACAAGGAAGTCCACAACTTTAAAATATCCCAGGACAGCTTCCGCAAGCAGCCCTGGGCCAACGGCGTTATCCTGCTGGCCTGTGTGGTGATTGCCATGCTACTGGCCAACCTGCCGTTTACCAAGCACCTTTATCACAATTTCCTGCATACCGAACTCACCATCCACGTGGCTTCGCCCGACGGAGTGGTGGACTGGTTCTTCCCGCACGGGATGACCATGGAGAAGTTCATCAACGACATCCTCATGGTGATCTTCTTCTTCACCGTGGGTCTGGAAATCAAGCGGGAAGTGGTGTGTGGGGAACTGTCCTCCTTCAAGAAAGCCATCCTTCCGGTGATTGCTGCATTCGGCGGCGTGGTGATGCCGGCCCTCATTTTTGCCATCGTCAACCACGGTACGCTGGCTTCCTCCGGCTGGGGTATCCCCACGGCCACGGATATCGCCTTTGCAGTGGGTATCCTCTCCATCCTGGGGGACAAGGTGCCCATTTCCCTGAAGGTTTTCCTCACCGCTCTGGCCATTGCCGATGACCTTATCGCTATCCTGGTGGTGGCCATCTTCTATGGCGGCAATATCAACCTGCCGCTGCTGGGCGTGGCCCTGGTGGTGATTCTGTTCGCCGCCCTGATGAAACGGCTGGGAGAAAAACGCATCGGCTTCTTTGTGATTCCCGCCGTCGTCGTGTGGTTCCTGTTCTACTACAGCGGTATCCACGCTACCATGACGGGCGTGGTGATGGCCATGCTCATCCCCATGAACGCCCGTTACAATAGAGCCAAGTTTCACCGTCGTGCCAAAATCCTGTACGAGAGCCTGGTGGAGTCGGAGCAGATATCTTTGCCCGAATCCTTCCCCAACGGCCCTCAGCGTCACTTCCTGCGCCGGCTGTCCAGCCTCACCAAGAAGACCATCCCGCCGTCCTATCGACTGGAGCATATGCTGAACCCCATCGTGAACTTTGCCATTATGCCCATCTTTGCCCTGGCCAACGCCGGCGTGGAGATTACGGACCCGTCCTACTTCAACGTGTTCAAAGCCATCGACCCGGTGACCGGCAGCGTGGGACTGGGCATTTTCCTGGGCTTGCTGCTGGGTAAACCGCTGGGCATTACCGCCGCTTCCTGGATTGCCATCAAGTGCAAGGTGGGCGTGATGCCTTCCAAGTCTTCCTGGCCGATGCTTTTTGCCGTGGCCTGCCTGGGCGGTATCGGCTTTACCATGAGCATCTTTGTGGACACGCTGTCCTTTGCCGGACCGGACATCGCGCCGGAAATTACCCAGCACTTGCGTGACGCCGGCAAGATTGCCGTGCTCCTGGGCTCCCTTACCGCCGGCCTCATGGGCTCTGTGCTGATTACCGTCGTGTCCGGAATTGAAAGACGGAAAATGTTGAACGAAATAAAACAATAATATATGAAACTGTTAGAAGGAAAGGTAGCCCTCATCACCGGTGCTGCCCGGGGTATTGGCAAGGCCATCGCCCTCAAATATGCCTCGGAAGGTGCAAACATCGCTTTCACCGACCTCGTGATCAACGAAGCCGCTCAGGAAACCGTGCGTGAACTGGAAGCCTTCGGCGTTTCCGTCAAGGCCTATGCCTCCAACGCCGCCGACTTCGAGGCCACCCAGACCGTCGTGGAACAGGTAGTGGCCGATTTCGGCCGCATCGACATCCTGGTGAACAACGCCGGTATCACCAAGGACGGCCTGGTGATGCGCATGAGCGAGGCCCAGTGGGACGCCGTCATTGACGTCAACATGAAATCGGCCTTCAACTTCCTGCACGCCGTGGTGCCTGTGATGGCCCGTCAGCGTAGCGGCAGCATCATCAACATGGCTTCCATCGCCGGCCAGACCGGCAACCCCGGCCAGGTGAACTACTCGGCCTCCAAGGCCGGCCTCATTGCTATGGCCAAGTCCGTGGCCAAGGAGATGGGCGGCCGCGGCATCCGTGCCAACGCCATTGCCCCCGGCTATGTGATCTCCGAGATGACCGAAGCCCTGCCCCAGGCCGTCCGCGACGAGTTTGTGAAGATGATTCCCCTGGGCCGCGGCGCTTCCGTGGACGAGGTAGCCTCCGTGGCCCTCTTCCTGGCCTCCGACCTGGCCAGCTATGTCACCGGTCAGGTGATCGCTGTGAACGGCGGTATGTACTGCTAGTCTTTCGGCGCCTGTTTTTTATCCCCGGCCTATGGCTGGGGATTTTTCGTTTGAGATGTAATGTGTTGAACTTTAAACACTTAGTTTTTTCTCTTGATCCCAAATGGTATCAAGAGAAAAACTTAACGTGTTAATAATCAGTAGCTTAAGCCACGGTCGGCCAAAAAGCCCAAAAAGAAATACCGTATCTTAGCAGCGTATGATACGGGAAATGACAGATTTATTGATGCCGCGGACATGTCTGGTGTGCGGGCGGCAGCTGGGGGTGCGGGAAGAGCACCTTTGCATCTGGTGCGCGGCCGATTTACCGCTCACGTATTATTGGGAGACGCCGCACAATCCCATGGCCGACCAGTTCAATGCCCTCTTGGAGCGGCAGCGTGCCGATGGCGAAACCATGCCCTACGTGTTTACCGCTGCGCTGCTCTTCTATCACCACGAGAACCCGTACAAGCAAATCCCCAAAGCGCTGAAATATGGCGGGAACCTTGCTGCGGGCAGGTTTTTCGCCGGGCAGTTGGGCCGATACATGGCTGCTGCCGTGCATTTTGCCGATATAGACCTGGTGGTCCCCGTGCCCCTGCACTGGTACAGGAAATGGACCCGGGGCTATAACCAGGCCGAAGTGCTTGCCGCCGAACTGGCCCGGGAACTGGGTGCCCGGTTAGGGGCCGATGTCCTGCGCCGTGTCCGCCGCACCCGCACCCAGACCCGCCTGGACGCCGATGCCCGCCTTAAAAACGTGGCCGGCGTATTCCAGGTGCGGAGACTCCCCGCCGCAGCCCGGCACATCTTGCTTTTAGACGACACCTTTACCACCGGCGCCACCCTGGCCACCTGCTACCAGGCGCTTCGTGCAGCGCTAGGCCCCGGTCCCCGCATCTCCGTCGCCACGCTCTCTGTGGTGCAAGACTAGGACTATGCCAGTTTGTGCGTTTTTTGCTAAGTTACTTATCTTCAAGAACTTATAAACTCTCCTCCCTTCGATATCGCTAGGAGGAAAGTCGCCAAGTATCTGGTATTCAAATGGTTGGCAAAAACGGGCCACCAGGGAGAACGCTTTGCAACCCAGTTGCATCCGGTACTTGCTACCTTTGCAACAGAAAACAAGCAAAGCTATGATACACGAAGACCAGAAACACGCCTGCGAGTGCCACGAGCACGAGCACCATCACGAGCACCATCACGGCGAAGAAGGGGAAGGCCATGGCCGCCTAATCAAAATCATCGTAGCCGCCGCTCTTCTGGTGGTGGCCGTCGTCATTGAGAAAAAGACCGACTGGGCCACCTGGCAGTACCTGCTGCTGTTCCTGGTTCCTTATTTAGTAGTGGGCTGGGACACGCTGAAGGAAGCTGCCGAGGGCCTGCTTCACGGGGAAGCCCTCAGTGAGGACTTCCTCATGAGTGTGGCCACCCTGGGTGCGCTGGGCATCGGCTTTATGCCGGGTGCCGAAACCCAGTTCCCCGAGGCTGTCTTTGTGATGCTGTTCTTCCAGGTGGGAGAACTCTTTGAGGAAATGGCCGAGGGCCGAAGCCGCAAATCCATCGCCCATCTGATGGACCTGCGTCCGGATGCCGCCCACGTGGAGCGCGGCGGCAAACTGGAAACGGTAAAGCCGGAAGAAGTGAAGCCCGGAGAAATCATTCTGATCCAGCCCGGAGAAAAGGTGCCGATGGACGGTGTGGTCCTGGAAGGCCATTCCAGCCTGGACACCGTGGCCCTCACCGGCGAAAGCGTGCCCCGCAGCGTGCATGAGGGCGACGAAATCCTCTCCGGCTGCGTGAATCAGAGCGGTGTGCTGCGCGTGAAGACCACCAAGGCCTTCGGCGAATCTACCGCCGCCAAAATCCTGGACTTGGTGGAAAACGCCGCCGCCAGCAAGTCCCGCAGCGAGAGTTTCATTACCAAGTTCGCACGCATTTACACCCCTATCGTAGTGGGTTTGGCCGTGCTGGTAGCGGTGATTCCCAGCCTCATCACCGGCGAATGGGCCACCTGGATCTACCGCGGACTGCTGTTCCTGGTGGTCTCCTGCCCCTGCGCATTGGTGATTTCCGTGCCGCTTACCTTCTTCGGCGGCCTGGGCGGAGCTTCCAAAAAGGGCATCCTCATCAAGGGATCCAACCTCATGGACCAGCTCTCCAAGCTGCAGACGGTAGTCTTTGACAAGACCGGTACCCTTACCGAGGGTGTATTCGAGGTGACCGCCGTGCATCCGGAAGTGATTGACCAGACCGAACTGCTGCATCTGGCCGCCCATGTGGAGCGCCATTCCACTCACCCCATCGCCATGGCTCTTCGCAACGCCTATCCCAACGAGGCCGATGACTGCACGGTGGAAGGCATCGAGGAAACCGCCGGTCACGGCATCATCGCTACGGTGAACGGCCGAAAAGTAGCCGTGGGTAACAGCAAGCTGATGGAAAAGTTGGGCGCTGCCTGGCATCCCTGCCATCACAGTGGTACCATCATCCATGTGGCCATCGACGGCGAATATGCCGGCCACATCGTCATCAGCGACCGCATCAAGGAGGACGCCGCCAAGGGCATCGCCGCCCTCAAGGCCGCCGGTGTGAGCCGCACCGTGATGCTCACCGGAGACCAGGAAAGCGTAGCTGCCAGCGTGGCATCGGCCCTAAAAGTGGACGAATTCCACGCCCAGTTGCTGCCGGCCGACAAAGTGGCCGAGGTGGAAAGACTACTGTCTGCGGGAACCCTGGCCTTTGTGGGAGACGGTATCAACGATGCTCCGGTCCTCACCCGGGCCGATGTGGGCATCGCCATGGGTGCCCTGGGCTCCGACGCCGCCATCGAGGCCGCCGACGTGGTGCTGATGGACGACAAGCCCTCCAAGATTGCGCTGGCGGTTCGCATCGCCCGCCGTACCATCGGCATCGCCAAACAGAACATAGCCTTTGCCATCGGCATCAAAGTCCTGGTGCTTGTACTGGCCACCCTGGGCCTTGCCACCATGTGGATGGCCGTCTTCGCCGACGTGGGTGTCACCGTCCTGGCCGTGCTCAACGCCATGCGGGCGCTGCGGGGCTAGGGTCTCTCCCCGTTAAAGCACACTTTCCGCATTCCAAGGGCGTTAGTGTGCTTTACCCACCCTTCAACATCCCCTCTAAAGCACAGAATTGGCCGCACAAGGCTATTTCTGTGCTTTAACCAAAATAGGGAATGGCTACATTATTTGTTTTTTCCGCATGGGGAATGTAAATTTGTAGGGATGGAACTGTTTTATGCACACGAAGTAAGCGGCAGTTATTGCCGGCTGGACGCCGAGGAAAGCGGTCACTGCGTGCGGGTGCTGCGGCACCGCGCCGGGGACCTGATCGACGTGATTGACGGCCGGGGCGCGCTGTACCATTGCCGCCTCGTGGACGACAATCCCAAGGGGGCCGAGGCCCAGGTGCTGGAGGCCACTCCCGACTGGAACGCCCACCCCTACCATCTGACCATCGGCTGCTGCCCCACCAAGAACAACGACCGCTTCGAGTGGTTTGTGGAAAAAGCCACCGAACTGGGTGTGGACCGCATTGTGCCCCTCATCGGCGAGCGTTCCGAGCGCAAAGTATACAAGACGGATCGCGCGGCCCGCATCGCCCTTTCCGCCACCAAACAGTCTCTCAAAGCCCGTATCCCGGAAATCGTGGAACCGATGAGTGTGAAGGATTTCTTGCCCTGCGAAGGGGTATCCCCCTTAGTCGCTGAAATTAGGGCCGATGCTCCCTCGGGGGATACAGGCCCTTCTTCGGGCAATAGCCTCAAACTCATTGCTTACTGTTTTGAGGGAGAAACCAAACGCACCAGCATCAAGCAGGCGCTAGCGTCGTTCAAGGGGACCGACATCACCATCCTCATCGGCCCGGAGGGAGACTTTTCACCGGAGGAGGCGCAATTGGCCATCCAAAACGGATACATCCCCATCCACCTGGGCAACTCCCGCCTGCGCACGGAGACGGCTGCCGTCACGGCCGTAGAAGCTGTATATTTACATTTTATGCAATAGCCTTATGAGAAGAAACATTCCCGCCCTGTTCTTTGTCATCGCCACCCTGCTCAACTGGGTAGGCCGTTATATGGGAAACGACGCCCTGGCAGCTGCCGTGAAACCGGCCATTATGCCGCTGCTGGCCGCCAGCGTGCTGGTTTATGCCCTCAGCCACAGACTGGACCGCAGGAAACTGACGCTCCTGATCTGTGCCGAACTCTTCGGCTTTGCGGGAGACACCTGCCTGCTCAGCGATGCCTTCCCGCTGTTCGCAGGCGGCATAGGCGCCTTCCTCATCGGCCACATCTTCTATGTGAGCATCTTTGGTAAGGAGTCTTGGAAAGGACTGGGCTGGGGCGGCTGGACGGCCGGTATCATCGTTATGGCCGGCATGGTCTTCGGCCTCATCAAACTGCTCAGGATCAGCGGAGCCCTGCTGCCGCCCATGGCCGTTTACGGTTCCATGCTCATGCTCCTGATGTTCAGCACCTTCTGCGGTTTGGTGCGCCTGCGGGACAAAGGCACCTGGGCCATTCTGTTCATCGGCTCCCTGCTCTTTACTTTCTCCGATGCCCTTATCGCTGCCGGAACCTTCGGTGTGGTGGACTTCGCCCTGCGGGAGTTCGTCATCATGTCCACCTATGTGACCGCACAGGCTCTGCTGGCAATAGGGACCATCCGTTTGGCTAATGTATAAGATTTAGGTATCTTTGTAAGCTAAAGAAGAAAAGCCATGGCCAACCTGTTTAATTTTGGTTTTTTCGGCAATCAGCCGCACCGGGTTTTCAATTACAAACCCCGTTACTATGACCCCGAGGAGGAAAAACGCCGCCAGATGTTCGGGGACGTGGACGGAACCAACGAGAAAGCCCGTGAAAACGGAGAATATGTGCCCGGCAGCAGCCTGCGGGGCGCTTTCCGCAACGGTAATTACCAAAAAACCCGCACGTCCATGGGTACGGCCCACACCATCATCACCATCGTTACCCTGGTCCTGATAGTGGTGGTCCTCATTTTCATGGCCAAGTTCTTCGAATTGCTGTAAATAAGTGGAAGGAAGAACACCCTCCGAAACCTGTGGCCGCCCATGGCCGCATGAATGGGAGGGGCCCGCGCCGAAGGCGTGGGAGGGACGAGGGAGCAAAGCGACCGAAGGGTTCTCGGAGGGTATTCTTCCTGCAACGTTGAATATGGAGTTAAGGATATTACCTAAGAATATCGCAGACATGATTGCTGCGGGAGAGGTGGTTCAGCGCCCCGCTTCCGTGGTAAAGGAGCTGATGGAAAACGCGGTGGATGCCGGGGCAACCGACATCAAAGTGATTGTGCAGGATGCGGGCCGCACTCTGGTTCAGGTCATTGACAATGGCACGGGCATGACACCGGACGACGCCGTGCTGTGCTTCGAGCGCCACGCTACCAGCAAACTGTCATCGGCCGAAGACCTGCATCATATCCTTACCTTCGGTTTTCGGGGAGAGGCGCTTGCGTCCATCGCCGCCGTGGCCGAAGTCACCCTGCGCACCCGCATCGCCAGCGAAGAAGCCGGCGTGGAGGTGAGCATGGCCGCCAGCGAGAACAAGGGCACCAAGGAGGTATCCTGCCCCGTGGGCACCAACATCGCGGTGCGTAACCTTTTCTACAACATTCCCGCCCGCCGCAAGTTCCTCAAGAGCGACAACGTGGAGCTCCGCCACATCGTGGAAGAATTCCAGCGCGTGGCCCTCACGCGGCCCGATATCGGCTTCACCCTCACGCACAACGGCAAGGACATCCATGTGGTGAAACCCGCCAAGAGCTTCAAATTCCGCATCCAGGACCTTCTGGGCCCCGCCGTGGTGGGGGATATCGTGGACATTTCGGCCGATACCACCATCGCATCCCTGCGCGGCTATGTGGGAAAACCGGAAAGCGCCCGCAAAACCCTGGGGAACCAGTTTTTCTTTGTGAATGGCCGATATTTCCGCAGCCCGTACCTGCACAAGGCCGTGATGAAGGCCTACGAGAATCTTGTCCCCGAGGGCAGCACCCCGTCCTACTTCATCTATCTGGACGTGGACCCCGCCACCGTGGACGTGAACATCCATCCCACCAAGGCCGAAATCAAGTTCGAGGAAGAACAGCTGCTGTTCCAGACCGTGCTGGCCGCCGTGAAGGAAGCTATGGGCCGCAGCAGCGTGGCCGGAGCCATCGACTTCGACAATCCCGTGGCGGCCGATATCCCCGTAGTGGGCACCAGCTTCCGGGAATACACCCCCTCCAGCATCCCCACTGCCGGGGTGGATCCGTTCTATAATCCGTTTGAGGAAGATTCCTCGGCTGCGCTTGGAATGACAGAAAGGGGAGGGCTCGGAATGACAGAAGGCTCTCATACCAGCCGTTATGTGGACAAGAGCCAGAACTACGGCGCGCTGTTCGAGGAACGCACGCTTCCCACTACGCAAATCCTTATTGTCCAGGGTCGGTACATCCTTACGCAGAGCGCATCGGGGCTCATGATCGTACATATCCGCCGGGCCCGGGAGCGCCTGCTGTACGACCGTTTCCTCAAAGCCCTCACCGCTCAGGCGCATGTGACCCAGACCGCTCTTTTCCCTGTGCAGGTAACAGTGGGCGTAGAAGGCCGACTCACTTTTGACGAGCACGCGGAGCTGCTGGGCCGGCTGGGATTTGACATCGCTCCTTTCGGGGCCGATACCGTGGTGGTAAACGGCGTCCCCGAGGGCTATTCCGCCGAGCCCGGCAAGGCCGAAACCCTGGTGCAGGACCTTCTGGCCATCCTCAACGAGGAACAAGGGACCACCCTCTCCGGCGTGATGGAACAGGCCCTGGCGCAGAAGTTCGCCGTCCTGGGAGCATCGGCCGGTTCCCGCCTCACTTCTCCGCTGGAAGCTCAGCGTCTGGTGGACAGCCTCCTCCAGAGCGAGAACCCCGAGTTTACCGCCGCCGGCAAGCGTATCCTGTCCATCGTGCCGGCCGACGAACTGGAAAAACGTTTTTAGCATGACTGAAAACCCGCTTCAAAATATACCCGTAGTCACCCGGAACCTGCTGTATGTGAACGTGATCATGTTTGTGGCCACGCTCATCAACCCGTCCTTCATGAAGGACACCTTCGCCATGGCTTTCCCGCTGTCCACGGAATTCCGCTGGTGGCAGCCGCTCACGCATATGTTCATGCACGACGGCTTCTTCCACATTTTCTTCAACATGTACACGCTGGTGATGTTCGGCATGGTGGTGGAACGGGTTCTGGGTACCAGAAAGTTCCTCTGGTTTTACTTCATTACGGGTTTTGGAGCTGTGATACTGCATACGGGAGTGGAATTCCTGCAGGTGCAGGAACTGCTCAAGGAGTATCCGGGTGTGAGTCCCCAGTATATCTACAACAGCATTCCCGGTGTGCTGGGTGCCTCCGGTGCCGTTTATGGAGTGCTGGTGGCCTTTGCCATGCTGTATCCCCAGGCCCGGCTCACCCTCATCTTCCCGCCCGTCACGCTGGATGCCAAGTGGTGGGTGATCATCTTTATCGGCATTGAACTGGTCACCGGCATTTCCGGTACGCAGATGGGTGTGGCACATTTCGCCCATCTGGGCGGCGCCCTCTTCGGCTGGCTGCTCATCCGCCACTGGCGCAAAACGCATAAACTCTACAATTAATGGCAGAACCCCGCAAAAGACACTGGCTTTCACGCCTTTCCTTCGGCACTATCTCCCTGGTGTCCGCCGGGCTGCTGGTGCTGGCCTATCTGTCTGTGGTCATCGACCCCGCCAAGGCGTGGTTCTTTACCCTTTTCGGCCTGTTGTACCCGGTGGTGCTGCTGATTACCCTGGTGCTGTGGGTGTGGTCCCTCTTCCGCCGTTCCAGCATGCGCGGGCTGCTCACCCTGGTACTGCTGCCGTCCCTCTTCTTTGCGGGCCGATATTACCGTTTCAAACAGCCGGAGGCCAATCATGAGGCCACCCTCAAGGTGGTTTCCTACAATGTGGGGCTCTTTGCCCATGGCCCCGAGGGCATGGACCGTCTGGCTCTGGCCGATTCCGTGAGCCGCTTCCTCATGAAGCAGGACGCCGACATCATCTGCCTGCAGGAGTTCTTCCTTCCTCCCGGACATCCGCTGGACTATTGGATTACGCGCCATTTCCCGGGGTATAAGGCCGAATTCTTTGTCAAGAGCGGTAAAAACGGTCATCAGGGTAACCTCACCCTCAGCCGCAAGCGGGTCACTGACAAAGGCCGCATCAACTTCGAGCACTCCACCAATCTGGCCCTGTGGACCGACATTAAGCTGGACAGCGCCACCCTGCGGCTGTACAACTGCCATTTTGAGAGTTATAACATCTCCATTCCGGGCCTGGTGAAACAGGAACCCTCGGTGGAGGCTGTGGAAGAGACAGAACAGAAGATGCGCCGCTCCATCACCGAGCGTCCCAAGCAGGTATCGGCCGTGTTGCAGAACGTGGAAAATGCCCCCGTGCGTTCCCTGGTACTGGGAGACTTCAACGACACCCCGCTCTCCTATACTTATTTTCGTCTCCTGCGGGGCCGCAGGGACAGTTTCGTCAAGGCTGGCCACGGCTTTGGCTCCACCTACAGCATCCTGTGGCCGCTCTTGCGCATAGACTATATCCTGTATCCCCAGGAGCTCACCGCGGTTTCCTATGAAGTGCCGCGGGTCAAATACTCGGACCATTATCCCATCATTGCCACCTACTATGAAAGCGGAAGAGATTCTCAATGAAGCCCTGCGCGTGCTGCGTGACGGCGGTACCATCCTTTATCCCACAGACACCGTTTGGGGCCTGGGCTGCGACGCCACCAATCCCGCGGCCGTAGCCAGGATTTTTGAAATCAAGCGCCGGGCCGATTCCAAGTCCCTGGTGCTGCTGGCCTGCGACCTGGATATGGTGGCCAAGTACGTGAAGGAGGTTCCTTCCATCGCCATCGACCTGGTGGAGGTGAACGACGCCCCCATGACCATCATCTATCCGGAGGCTGTGGCGGGTTCGGCCGATGCCGCCGGAGACCGCTGGCACCTGGCCCACAATTGTGTGGCCGAGGATGGCTCCGTGGGCATCCGCATTCCGCTGATGGAATGGTGCAAGCAGCTGGTCTACAAGCTGGGCCGGCCCATCGTGAGTACATCGGCCAATATTTCCGGTGAACCCACGCCCCAGCGGTTCAGCGAGATTCCGCAGGAGATCAAGGACGCCGTGGATTTTGTGGTGCCCCCGTCCGTGGACACGGAATCTACCGGCAAGGCCTCCCAGATCCTCAAAGTGGGCCTTCGCGGGGAAATAGAGATTATAAGGAAGTAAGCTATGGATATCAGAATTGGTAACGGATACGACGTTCACGCTCTGGCTCCCGGCCTGCCCATGTGGCTGGGCGGCGTGCAAATCCCTTCGGACTTCGGCTTCGTAGCCCACTCCGACGGCGATGTGGCCATCCACGCCCTGTGCGACGCCCTGCTGGGCTGCCTGGCGCTGGGGGATATCGGCCACCTGTTCCCGGACACTTCGGATGAATGGAAGGGCGTGGACTCCAAGCTGTTGCTGGCTAAAGTGGTGGACCGGGTCCACTCCCATGGCTACACGGTTGGTAACGTAGACATTACCATTGCCCTGCAGAAACCCAAGCTGGCACCTCACATTGCTACGATGCGTGCCACCCTGGCGCCCATCCTGGGCGTTGCCGAGGACTGCGTCTCCGTAAAGGCCACCACCACCGAGCGCCTGGGCTTCGTGGGCCGATGCGAAGGCTGCGAAGTGTGGGCTACCGCCTTGATTGTCCGAGAGGCGTGAGATGTAACTGTTTGCAAATCAATATATTAAGAAATTCCTCCTGGGTAAATTTACCTAGGAGGAATTTTGTAAGTTATTGGTTGTGAGCTATTTGTGCAACACGACTATTTGCCCAAACCCTTCTTCACGGCGGCGCTCAGTTCGTCGTACAGGGCGTCGGTCTTTTCCAGGAGTTCCTTGCGGATGCTGTCGAAGCACACCTTGGGTTTCTCGGCACCGGCACTCTTCACCACCTTGTCCCGCAGGTCGTTGTACAGATCCACGGCTTTATCGATGAGGCCCGTGATTTCGTCGGCGTTCTTGCTGCCGGGGTTCATGTTCAGGAACAGGGTGCAGTCGTCGATGAATGCGCCAATCACATACTGAATGTCTTTCTTGATGTCTCTAAGATTCATATCTCTTTGAATTAATTCAGTGCAAAGATACAAAAAAAATTTATCATTCTGAGCGTAGCGAAGAATCTCCGTCATTATTCACGGCCAGGGCCAGGAATCTCTTTTTGCATTTTAATGTGGAAAAACATATATTTGTATTTTAATGTGGAAAACATATATTTGTAATGAACTGAAACATTAGTGATGAATTCTTTCACTCCAAATGTTACATATCCTAATGCTCTTCCTGTTTTAGGTGGGGGTACTAATCTTATAATTAACAATATAGATCCGATAACGGTGGGCCTGTTTTGAGGTGCCGCTTTATGCTTTGTGTGCAAGTAATAAGTCCATATAATATGAGAGCGTTTCTTTCATCAATAGCAATGGTTGCTTCTGTTTTATGCTGGATGTCATGTTCTAATAAGAGTCTGGAAGAGATTATCAACAGTGAAGTGTCAGATGGCGGCATTGACAACACTGTTTTAGCCACAACGTCCACTGATGCGAATGGCTTAATCACTCAATCACTTTCATACAAGAGTTGGATCAAGGTCAAAGGACAAACAAAAGCAGATTTTGAAAAAACCGTTACCGTAAATCTGACTGGAGAATTGCCGGATGTTGCTCAAGAACTGAACGTAGAGAGTTACGTGGCAAGCCTTGAACCTCGTTGGATGTATACTTCACAAGAAAAAAGAGTACAGGGGACGCACCAAGATGGTTATGTAACCATTACCGACTCCGTCCTGGTCTACACCGTCCATCATTTCAATTTTGACTTTAGTTACAACCTGATGTATGAGGTTCCGGTATATGATGACGGGGTTACACGAGAAGTTATGCCTTACTATCGGTACGAGAACCTTGTAGATAAGGGTTACACCCTTAAACAGGAAGATTCCAGAGTAATAAACGGTAGTGCATACGCATGTAATATTTACCAGCATGCACTGGAGGTTACTTTCAACGGAAAAGTATATACCCTGCATGCCAATGTGACATTACTCCACGAATTGGGGCCTGCAAATAAGCCGTTTATCGTCCGCAGTGAGATACTGCAAGAAGGAACCACCCTGTTTGACGACCATGTGCTGGCTTCAATTGATATTAGGACAAAGTGGTCTACTGGAGAGGTTAACGAGAATTCGTACGGAATTGAATTATGCGAACGGGTTACCCCGGAGTATAACACTCCATTCTCCGTATACAACTACAATAATAATATTGAATACGAGTACTTGGAAGATATCCCTGACGAAGAAGATGTGTATTTATTGGAAGGCCTGGACAATCATATGAGAGTCATTCGTTACCTGAAAAAAGTTCGTATCAACTTTACACTAATCGGCCCCTTGGATGTTGAAATCTATGGCGATGAGGCGTATTATGATGATGGGGTCTTATACCATTATTTTAAATCGAGTAACGCCGTCGGAAGCATTGAGTATGGCGGAGACGAATGGAAACTTTTGAATTCCGGATATGATGAGTATGAGAAGAAAGGATTCGAATACTATGAAATGACTTATACATTGAATGTACAGTTCGGAAGTCGCATAGTACCTAAAAAGATTCGCAACGAACTTTGCTGCTGGCCTATCTTTTAGTAGAGTTGATTTCTGGCGATAGAGGATGACCACGCGGTCATCCTCTGGTTTTTTATTCTTAAGAGTCCTCTAGCAAGAGGAAATCAACCTCAGTTTTCAGTTTTGGAAGATCGTTGACGACGATTTTCCACATTACGTCATCCGTCACGGCAGCGTAATCATGAATAACGCGATTACGCGTGGCGATTATGGCTCTGGCGTTTGAAATCTCAATGTCGGGATTATCCTTGATAATCTTGTTAACAGCCTCTCCAATGATACCGACATTGCGCTCTATGGCACGTCTGAGCATCAGATTCTTGCCATACTCATCAAAACGACGAGGAACCTGGTCAAAGAAAGACTGGATTTCTTCGATGGCGGTGGAAATATCGTAGAGATGTGCTTTAAGATGCCTGTCCATAGATTATCTGTTTTGTCTCATCAAGCTCTTCCTTGAAATAAGGATTCTTGATAGCATTGTACTCCACCAAATCCACATCCCGCTTCAGGAGATCTTCCAAAGCGAACTTGAACTCGAAGTAATTCTCTCCATAAACGTGCAGGGGAAGGGCTTCTTTGTCAAATACTACGGTGAAATCTACGTCGCTATTCTTATTGAACTTCCCAGTAAGTGCCGATCCAAACACATATAGCTGCATTACCTTGTGTTTCTCACACAAAGCGATAATCTGAGCCATATTGCGTTTAATCAACCTCATACGCTGCAAATATACCGCTTTTGGCCTAAAAAACAAAAAAGACCACTTAGTGTGGCCTTTTCCTATGCTTGAGAGACTCGAAAGATTACAATTCTTTAATGTCTTTTTTAATGTCTCTAAGATTCATATTCCTTCTGAATTAATTCAGCTGCAAAGATAGCATTTTTTTTCGGATTCTTCGTCATAGGCAATTTTCGCGAGCGCGAAAGTTGAGTCATTGCGTTATTGCAAATTCAATAAATCTCACTGTATAATCCTTAAATGATAGCATGGGTTATTGATATTAGAGGGCTTTTTCCATTTCTTTGCGATGAAATCAAAACGCAATCGTATGAAAAAAGCCCTTTTCGCAGTCCTGTGCTGCGTGCTCGCATTTTCTGCGTGCAAAAAAAACGAAACCGAAGTAAAGGTAACCGGCGTGAGCGTAAGCCCCGCCACCCTTTCCCTCGTTGAGGGAACCAGCGAACAGCTTCGTGCCACGGTTACGCCGTCTGATGCGGCCGATAAAAGCGTAAGCTGGACTAGTTCGGCCGCTGCAGTCGCGACGGTTGACAACACCGGCAAAGTCATCGCCGTGAAGGCCGGTTCGGCCACCATCACCGTCAAGACGGCCGATGGCGGCAAGACGGCTACCTGCGCTGTTACCGTCACCGCCAAGGTGATTCCCGTGACGGGCATTTCCATCGATCAAGGCGCCACCGCAGAAGTGGAAGAGGGCAATACCATCACGCTCACGGCAACGGTCCAGCCCGATAACGCCACGGACAAGACCGTCACATGGACCAGTTCCAACAAGGCCATCGCCACCGTAGCCGATGGCGTGGTAACGGGCGTTGCCGCCGGACAGGCCGTCATCACGGCCAAAGCCGGAGACAAAGAGGCCACCTGCACCGTGACGGTGAAACGTCCGGCCGTGGCGTTAGAAGCCGTCGACCTGGGTCTCAGCGTCAAATGGGGCAACAAGAATGTGGGTGCCGAATATCCGGAGGATGCCGGCAACCGCTATGCCTGGGGCGAAACAGAGCCCAATAAGGCTTCTTTCGATTGGGAGACCTACCAATGGGGCAACAGTGAGACTAGCCTGACCAAATACAATCACCTTTCTGACCGGGGAGCGGTAGACAACAAACTTCTTTTGGAAGCCGACGACGATGTGGCTTCTACGACGCTCCAGGGAGAATGGCGTATGCCTACCATCCTGGAGATGGAAGAACTCTATGCTACGTACGGGAATCCGGACTACAAATGGGAAGGTGCGACAAACGGATGGATGGTTACCTATCTGAAAAACAATAACAGCATCTTCCTTCCTTTCGCGGAAGGACTGTGGAGTTCGTCTCTCCATTATGGAAATACTTCCTTCGCGTGGGCCTTCAGCTTCGACGGAGGTATGGGTCAGCAGCCGCGTCCTTATGGGCTGGCTATCCGTCCTGTGAGCGGTCCCCGTCCGGAACCGGTAGACGGGAAGTCCATGAAAGAAGTGACCGCCGATGATCTGGGGAAACTAATCGGTCTGGACGGGAAGGTGTATCCTTCCATCCTATCCGCCGTCGCATCCGGTACCGTTGCATCGGCCGTCATCGTCTATGTGGGCAGCGAAACGGCCGAAGGCAGCTTCACACACGGACTGGCCATGTCCATGAGAGATGCTGTCAGCAGCAGCGGCTATACATTCAAATGGAAGACATCATCCGGAAACTATGACAACCCCCAGCGCAGCAGTGACCTTCATACGCTTCTGGGATACAAAGAATCCGGATACGCCCTCACAAAGGACCGGGGAGAATCGCCCTGGGAGGCTTTCGCCGCCGCAAAGAACAATACCATTTATGATTGCTACGGCATAAGTGCCACGGCTCCTGAAGGCACCTCGGGCTGGTTCCTGCCCTCTATGTACCAGTGGCAGCAGGCCATCCACGCCATGACCGGGAAAACAGAGGAGTTGAGTCTGTACGAAGCGAACCCCGACTATGTCAATGACTATTTCAACGCCAAAATAGCCGATCCCGAAGCCTTCCTTACCAAGAACTGCTATGCTTCCAGTTCCGAGTTTGACGATACCTACAACTGGCACTTCGACTTTAACGATGGCATTGCCCGGCGCAACGCCAAGTGGTGCGATTACTATGTGCGCGCTTTCCTGGCCTTCTACGGTGAGATCCTGCATCCTACAGCTGTGAAACTGAATAAGACCGAGGCCTCACGCTATGCAGGAGGTGTTGTTGACCTGAAAGCCAATGTAATTCCTGCCGGAGCTACCAACAAAGACGTTGGCCACCGTGGACGCCAATGGCCGGGTTACCGTTTTGGCCGAAGGCGAGGCCATCATTACGGCCACCACGATGGACGGAGGCCTCACGGCCCAGTGCAAGCTCACCGTGAACCCCATCCCCGACGGAGCTGCCTTTTCGGCAGACGCTTTCAACAGTTCTACAGGCGAAGAGCCCCTGCTGATCCTGCAACAGGATTTGAGCAATTCCACCGTCTATATTAGGAAATCTAGCGGAACCATCGATTTCAACGGACATACTGTCAAGTATTTATACATGCAGAACAACGATTCGGACAAGGTCGTCGGCCTCTGTAACGGCATCATCAGCGGCCGTCTGGACGGCGACGCCGGCTGGTACAGATATACGGGCCAGACATTCCACGGAAAGGTGATGATGGAGGATATGGAAGTGTACAAGGAATTCTACACCGACGGCCATGTCTACACCCTCAACAGCGGTTATTATGAAACCGTCTGCACATTCCGCGTGGGCGATGCCCTGGGTGACGTGTACATATACGGTGGCTCCTTCGGCAAACTGTTCGACACCAACCCCGATGCCGGCAGCAACCAGGGTGACATCTTCCTGTTCGGCGGCAAATTTGCCATCGACCCGCGCACGTACACGAATGCAGGAACCACCAATCCCAGCGGAAATACCCGCTTCATCGTGGGAGAAGGTTACTCCGTGAAAGATAACACCGAAGAAGACAAAGACGAGTTCCCCTACATCGTTTCCAAAGACTAAGATTATTCGTAAATTAGCAGAGTGAAACTGCTGCTGCTCATAGCTCTGGTCCTGGGCGTGAAGGGGGTTCCCTTTACGCCCTTGGATGTGGAGCGCCTGCCCGATTTGAACATCCCGCGGGAGGCGCACGGAGTGGCGCTCGCGGGCGGGGAGTTCACGGTGTTCGGCGGGCATACCACGGGCTTCGTGCCCACCCCCACGGCCGAGTACTACCGCCGCGGGAAGTGGCACACGGTGAACATGTTATATCCGCACGACGCAGGCTTCTGCACGCAGCTCTCCAGCGGAGACGTCCTGCTGGGCGGCGGGTACAGCGAGACCTTCGGCATCGGCCAGACCTGGGGCGTGGAAGTGTATCATCCCGCCACACACAGTTTTTCCTATCTGCCCATCCTGAACCACAAACGCACCCACGTCACCGCCCTGGAAATGAGCGATGGAAGCATCCTGGTGTCCGGTAACTGGTATTCGACGGACGCCCTTGAGCGATACACTTCCGGCGGCTTGTTCGAGCAGGTGAAAGCGGTCACCTCCCCGCGGGACCTTCCCTTTGTGCTGCAGGTTTCTCCGGACGACGCCTATGTTTTCGGGTGGGCCGATAACTACGGCAATCCCCTGCCCGACGGCTGGGTGGACCGGCTGAACGGAGACCCTTTCCAGGAGCCTCTGCTACAGGAATGGGCCACGGAGAACCTGCACCTTCCCAACCCGCCGGAGCAGTACCGGACGGGGGAATTCAGCTATCTCATTCCGGTGTGGAAAGACGGAGAACTGGCATTGCTGCAGCTAAAGGAGGGCCGGTTCAGTGTGCTGGAAACCGCCCTTCCCCTGCCCCAGGAGAGCCCCTGGGGCGCCATTGAGTGGGCATCCGGGCTGCAAGTGGAGCCGGAATCGGCCACCGCATGGAAGCAGGGATGGGACACCGACGGCCGGCTGTATCTGCTGCGAATCTCCTATGGGGAAACGCCTGCTGGGGTGGAAGTCTTTTACTCGGCCCCTCTCGAAGACCTGCCCCACAAAGCCCGGTGCCTGGCCCTTCCCGGCGGCCGATACCTGGTGACGGGCGGCGCGGTGAATGACGCCTACAACACCCGGGGCACGGTGCTTCTGTGCTATACCCAGCCGAGAAAGGCGGTCGCCGGTTGGAATTGGAGAGTCATGCTGGCAATTCTGGCAGCGCTGCTGCTTTTGCTGCCATTGTGGTTTTTCGGCAGGAAAAAACGTTCCGGGGTTGCGCCCAAGCCGGCTCGGACGGTTGCACCCGATCTTCAAACCCGCATCGTGGAGCTGATGGAGAAAGAGTGCCTGTACCGCAAGAAGGACCTGCACATTTCCGACCTGGCCACACGGCTCAATACCAATTCCACCTATATCTCCGCCTGCCTGAACGGGCAGATCAAGATGAGTTTTCCGCGTTTCGTGAACGGCTATCGCATCCGCTACGCCCAGGAACTCATGCGCAAGGATCCTTCCAAGCCCCTGTCCGAGATCTCCGAAGAGGCTGGCTTCTCCAATGAGAGTTCTTTCTTCAGGGCCTTCAAGGCAGAAACCGGCCAGACGCCCACCGAGTGGAAGCAATGACAGGGGGGCTTTTTTGCGCCTGGTCAATCCATTCCGTCAAAAAAACCCTCCCTAAACATGAAAAGGTCGCATTGCTGCGGCCTTTTCTTATGCTTGTGAGACTCGAAAGATTACTATTCTTTAATGTCTTTCTTGATGTCTCTAAGATTCATATGCCTTCTGAATTAATTCGAGTGCAAAGATACAAAAAAACTTTAATCTGTGATTACTTCAACCCCGTGCATACATGCCGGAAAGAACTGGTGCCGGCGGTCTGGTACCAATACCAATAGCAGGTTGTCTGGAGAAGGTCGGCCAGGAAGTCTTTTCCGTCGGCATCACGGATGATGTTGTTGATGCCTCGGGTCATCACGATATAATCTCCGTCAAAGACGCCGAAATTGTCCCCGCCCCATGTGGGGTCGGCAGGCACCCAGCCGAAACCGGGAACAAAGAATTCGGCCCGCACGTGGTACTCGTCCAACTTGCCGTGCACCATGACAAGATGACGGGCAGGGATTCCCTTGGCACGAAGCAGGGAGATGAATACGGAAGAGTAGTTTCCGCAGTCTCCTGTCATGCTTTTCATCAGGCTGGCAATGGTGTGCAGTCCCGTATTCATATTCCCGTACGTCATATTCGTATAGGTCCATTGGAAGCATCTGCGGGCATAATCAATGATATCCCCGCCGGAGAGGTTCCAAAGCGAATTGGCGGTAGAGACAATTTTGCTGTGGGTGGGGTCGATGAGGCCGTTGGCCTCCTTCTTGAGATACTGCTGGCACTCCGGAGACTGCGGATCATAGTCCGGGATATCCTTTAGCTGGGTTACGTCCACCACAACGCGATAAACCTCGGCATCAAATGATTCAGAGATGACATATTCCCCGGAAGCGGGTATTGAGGAGGCGTTCACATCCTTCCATATATAAGAATTGACTCCGTCGGGGCATTGCGCTTCGGTGCAGCCGGACGCTTCCCAATTGGAGATGGTTTGATAGTCGTTAGACTGAGGGCGTGGCAGTACAGCGTAAATCCGGGTAAACTGGGTGCCGGAGTAGGTGAGTTTGACGCCGTTGGTCACCTTTCCGGTGGCGGCGATGGTGCGGGTGACGAGCGGCGGTTTTTCGGTGGGCTGGTCTATTGGGTCGTCGGGAGTGGGCGGGGTGGTAACATCTTCGGCCGCCGGCTTGGAACAAGACAGGAATACAAACAAAGCGGAGAACAATACCCCGAGAACTCTATTAATCATAATCCTCTTCATATTCTAAAGAATTACCATAGTTGAACATCCTCATTCTTTTGGCCCGAAATGGGAAACAGCCCAGTCCTCGACTGGTTCGCAGATTCCTTCGACGAGCTCCTCCGTGAACTCTTCCACACCGTCCAAGAATTCGTCCAATTCATATAAAACCTCGCCTATCTTGCCAACGCCGAACTGGAAACGGGTATAACTGCGACCGCAACGGCCGCAATCCCTCTCCTCGGCTGAATCAATTGTAGTATGGGTAGTAAACGAAGTCGTCCCTGCAATTCGCCGTCCCAGTTCGTCTTCTTTCCAGTGTTCCATCGTAAAGCTATCAGTATGAGAGAAGCTTAGTCCCTCTCCATCCTTTCCCCAATAGCCGCAGCGCGGGCAGATACTGCGTCTGACCCAGCGGGAAAAGACGTAGGTCAAAATCAGATAAATGATTCCGCAGACCCACATCAGCGGGACGAACAAGAACGAATTCATCTTGTCCAGGGCTGTGGCCATGACAACGAAGGCGGTATAACCGAGAGAGCACGAGAGCAGCATGTATAGCAGCCGCCATATGATTCCCAGCGGGAAAAACCTCGGGAAGAAAAGGACCAGATACAGAGCCACCCACGAAACGACTGGACAGGAGAGAATAACCAGGACCGCGAACCCCCAGCTGAGTATTCCCTGAATAAAATACACCGCGGCGAGGAGAAGTGCGCAAAGGGGCATCCAGATGAGGGAGACTTGACCCTTTCCCCGGATGACCGTGGGGACGAACAGGAGAACGGCAAAAGCTAGCGCCAGCAGCGCACCCCAGCCGCAGATCTTCTTATATAGGGTAATCTGAGCCAGGGGATCAGCATACAGCATCTGGGAGATGATGGTCTTCTTGACGAGAGCCTTCCTCCACCAGGCGGCATCCTTGCTGTCAACGATGTCAAGCGCTTCCTTTACTTTGGGGGCCTCGGCCTGGGCGACGGCGTGTAGGGAGTCAAGACGGGCAAACTTTTTCTCTTCGGCTTTCGCTCTCCTCTGTTCATCCACTTTCAGACGCTCATTATGGGCTAGGGTCCGAACCTGTTGTATGTCCTTCTGGGAAAGGGAGTCAATGGGCGAGAGCCTCGATGTCTGGATCCAACCGTATCTGGGTATTTTCTGACGCGCTTTCTGGAATCTCGCGTGGGCCCATTTCCCCTTGCTTGTCCAGACCTGTACCGTGTCGCCTTTGGCGATAGTCCCCAGGGATTCGGACTCGGCAATCCTCGGATGGCGGTAGTATGCGCTCTTCTCCTTTACGGTGTAAGCGGGCACTTTTTCATCGGGGCGCCCGCTGCCGCAGTAGAGCATCTCGTCCAGAGGAATCCATCCCTTCACTTCACGAATAAAGGGGATGCCTTCCCTGACATAACCCCAGCGTCCAGTCGGATCAACTTTACGAACGGTGATGGGGTCCGGCATTCCCTTCCTTGAGTAATCATAGAAGGGAAGGTCGTTTTTCTGTGTTTTATCCAGCGGGTGAACACAACTGAAGCGCCACATCACGGGGAAGTCTTCAGAGGGTCCTTCTCTGCCTTCGACGATATCGTATGTGAGATAGTAACCCTCTTTTCCGCCGCAGGAGCAAAGCAGCAGAAGAAGTATCGGGGCTATTAAGAAGTGGCGGAAAGTTGTGGTCATATCAGAAAGATTACAGCGCCGCAATAATATCCCGCAGAACGCCGTTGAAGTCAATGATGTGGTCGGGCTTGGGGGAATAGCCCAGGATGACCACCACCAGTTCCTGGGAAGGGATGATGAAAATCTCCTGGCCGTCGTGGCCCTGGCAGGAGAAGGTGTCTTCGGGTGCGTCGGGCTGGACGTGGTTGCGGTTGAGCCAGAAGAAGGCGCCGTAGCCGCCCTCGCTGGCCGAGGCCGGGGTGGTGGTGTAGGTAACCCATCCTTCCGGAAGAATCCTCTCTTCCCCGACGCAGCCGTCATCCAGGAAAAGCTGGCCGAAGCGGGCGTAGTCGCGGGCGGTGACATACAGGTAGGAAGAGCCGACGGGCGTGCCGTTCATGTCGGGCTCGAAGCAGGCATTCCAGATGCCCAGCGGGGCAAAGAGGCGCTCCTGGATATAACGCAGGAAAGCTTCCTGGGAAGGGAACATTCCGCGGAGATAACGCATCACCAGATTGGTGCTGCCGCTGGAATAGTACCAGTGCGTGCCGGGTTCATATTCCAGGGGTTTGGACTGCGCATACAGGCCCATGTCCTGCTCCCGGTGCAGCATCAGGTTCACGTCGGAGCGGTTTCCGTAGTTCTCGTTCCACTGAAGGCCGCTCTGCATCTGCATCACATCGCTCAGCGTGATGGCTTTTCGGCCGTCGTTCTGCCATTCCGGGATGGCCATGGGAGCGTGGATGTCCAGCAGCCCGTCTTTTTGCAGGATGCCTACCAGGGCGTTGGTGAAGCTCTTGGCCATGCTCCAGCTCAGCAGCCGGGTATCGGGTCCCATGCCCTCGCGGTAGCGTTCGGCCACCACCTGGCCCTTGTGCAGGACCACAAAAGCGAAGGGCGTGCCGTTGTAGGCATGCTCATCCACCAGGGCTTTGGCAAGGGGGGCCAGCCTGCCGATAAGTGCGGGATCTCCGGGGACCAGACGCTCCGGAATGGGTGCCGGAGCCTCCAGCGGGAAGGCATCGGCCTTCAATTGATCCACCTTTTTGCCGCGAAGGAGGGTGACGCCGTATCCTTCACGGTACACGGCCACGGATTTGCTCCACAGGAAGCGGCTGGTGACGGTGCGCTGCTCCATGTCCACCTTGTTGCGGGTGTATTGGATGAAGGAGAAGTGAAGGTCCAGCGCCTGGGCATCGGCGGCGTCACGTCCGGAAACGAAGACGGCCGATGCCAGATTCTTGGCGGCATAGCCCGTGATGATGGGCATGAGGGTGTTCAGGTACAGGCATCCGCCGATGACCGCGGCACCCAAAACACCCAGGATGGTACGCAGAAGGGTCTTGCTATGTGTTTTCAATTATTGAATTTCTTTAAGGATGTCTTGTACCAGAACGTCGATGGCGCTTTGTTCGTAGCCGAATTTGTCCACCATGAGGGCCAGGAAGTTATATTCTTCATCGGTGACTTGCCCGTCCACCATCATGAGCATGGCCAGGTTGCGCAGGAAGACTACCTTGGATTCGTCGTCCTGGGGGATTTCCACCACAACGTCGGTGCTGTCCTTCAAGCACTGCTTTAATTCGTCCTCGGTGAGATCGAAGCGCAGGGCCAGGTTCACAATGCAATTTTGCTCCTCCTGAGAAATTTCCCCGTCCAGCTGGGCCATGGAAAGGAGATTGGTGATGTGGGCAAGCTTTTCCTTTTTATCCTTGCTCATGAAAAGTTTCTGAAAACTGTTCATATGGTTCTGTGTTTTAATGTGATTCTATGCAAGTTTAGCAAAAATAGACGACATTAACAAAAATATGGTTACCTTTGCGCTCTCATTCTTAAACTATGCGCCAAAGTATTATCGCCGTCGTATCTATGCTGCTTCTTTTCTGTGCCCCGCTGAAGGCGCAGGAGAAGGTCCAGCGCTGGAATATCACCGCATATGCCGGAATGGGTTACATGGGAAACGAGCCAGGCCAGTACGACAAACTGGCCAGCAATTTCTGGTATCCTACCGTGGACGTGCGCATGGGACACCACGCCCTGTCCGATGACCCCGCATCTCCGGCAGCCCTGTTCAATTTCCCCAATTTGGGACTGGGCGTGAACTGGAAAGGTTCCAGTCATTTTCCCTGGGTGGGAAAATCCCGCCTGAGCGACCTTCTGTCCCTCTACGCTTTCTTTGAAAGGGAGTTCATCCGCACCCAAAGGTTCTCCTTCGGCTACGATTTTTCCCTGGGCGTGGGTTTCAACAGCGCCGTGTATGATGCCGAAGAAAACCCGGAGAACGTCATCTTCAGTTCCGGCATGCTGGTTTATCTTGGCCCCAGCCTGCACGTGTCTTTCCGGCCCACAGAGCATCTGGAGCTGGGGCTGGTGGGACGTTTCACCCATATGTCCACCGGTCGTCTGGCCTATCCCAACGCCGGATTCAACGGCCTGGATGTGATGGCATCGGCCCGGTACTCCCTGGCACAGCCCAAGTTCCCCACGCGCACAGCTAACAGGAACATCGGCTTCAAGAAGCGGATGCTGTATGAGGTTTATGCCGGATATGGGGTTCACCGCTGCTCCCATCAGTGGGATGCTTTGGGAAAAACCCGCCCCTGGCCTTCTTTCACTTTTGGCGGAAGTGCCTGCTATCAGTACAATCCCGCCCTGTCGTCGGGCGTAGGACTGGACGTTTTCGTATTTCCCGGAGACTTCCAGAAATACGTGCTCCAGAGCGAGATGATCCTGTATCCCGAGCTTCACCCGGAGAACTACAACTACCAGCCCGTGGCCATGGGAATATCGGCTATCCAACAGGTCCATTACGGTAATTTCACGGGATGGATCCAGATTGGAGCCTATGTGTACAAGCACCTGGGAGTGGCCGAACAGGAAGGCTACACATATCAGCGTTTCGGCGGGAAAATCCATTTCCCCCAGCTGGCCAACATGTATCTGGGCATTGCCTGCAAGTGTCATTATTTTTCCCGTGCCACCAGTCTGGACTTCACTTTGGGCGTGAGAATCTGACCCGGGCGCTTACAAAGTGTTATAAAATTTTTGAAAAATATCTTTTGTTTTTCAAAAAATAACCCTTACATTTGCCCCAGACAATGGAATGTGTATTCTTTTAAATCATTAGTACTATGAAAAAAGTATTTATGTCTGTTGCAGTGATCGCCGTCATGGCCGCTGCCGTTGCTTGCGGAAGCAACAACAATTCCAAGAAAGCCTCCGATAAAGTGAAGGACGCTACTGAGGAAGCCGCCCAGACCATTAGCGATGCCGTCGAGAACGCCGCCAACGAGGTAAAGGACGCCGCCAAGGACGCCGCTATCGATAAGATCAATGAGGCTGCCGACGCCGCCAAGGAAGCCATCAAGAACAAGTAAGGGCCTATCCCTTTTTAAGAATCCCGGAGACGCTGGTCTTCGGGATTTTTTGTTTATATTTGTGTCACTATGGCAACTGCAAAGACAAAGACCGTGTGGTTCTGTTCCCACTGCGGCAACGAGTATACCAAATGGATGGGCCGATGCCCCGCGTGCGGGGAATGGAACACCATGGTGGAACAGGAGGTGGTGACGGGCAAGAAGACCGGGACGATGGCCGTTCCGGGCGCATCCCGCAAGCCCATGCCGCTCAAAGACGTGAGCGCCACGCAGGAGGACCGCGTATCGCTGGGATCGGCCGAGGTAGACCGCCTGCTGGGCGGGGGCATCGTGAAGGGCTCCCTGGTGCTGATGGGCGGCGAGCCCGGAATCGGCAAGAGCACCCTTTCGCTGCAGCTGCCCCTCCATCGGCCGGAACTCAAAACCCTCTATGTCACCGGTGAGGAAAGCGTGAAGCAGGTGAAAATGCGGGCCGACAGATTGGGCGGAGACGCTTCTAATTGCCTTATTTATAGTGAAACCGACATGGGCGCCATCCTGGCCGAGGCCGAGGAAGTGGCCCCGGACCTCATGATTGTAGACTCGGTGCAAACCATGTACTGTCAGCAGGTGGATTCCACCGCCGGCAGCGTGAGCCAGATCAAAGAGGTGGCGGCCCAGCTGCTGCGCTTTGCCAAATCCAGCGGTATCCCGGTCATTCTCATCGGCCATATTACCAAGGAAGGCACCATCGCCGGGCCCAAGATTCTGGAGCATATTGTGGACGTGGTGCTGCAGTTCGAGGGAGAGAACCGGGGCGCCTATCGCGTGCTGCGCTCCATCAAAAACCGTTTTGGCTCCACCAGCGAACTGGCCGTTTTCGAGATGACGGGCTCCGGTCTCCGGGAAGTGGCCAATCCTTCCGAGATGCTCATTCCCATGCATGAGGAAGGGCTCAGCGGTACGGCCATCGCCGCCATGCTGGACGGCAACCGGCCTTTCCTGTTCGAGGTCCAGGCTCTGGTTTCATCGGCGGTCTATGGAACGGCGCAGCGCAGCGCCACGGGCTTCGACGTCCGCCGCCTGAACATGCTGCTGGCCGTGCTGGAACGCCGCGCAGGCTTCAAGCTGGGGCAAAAAGACGTGTTCCTGAACATGGCCGGCGGCCTGCGCATCACGGATCCCGCCTGCGACCTGGCCGTCATCTGCGCCGTGCTGTCCTCCAATTTCGATTATGCTATTCCCGCCGACGTGTGCTTTGCCGGTGAAGTGGGGCTGTCCGGAGAAATCCGTCCCGTCTCCCAGGCCGCGCGCCGCGCCACCGAAGCCGCCCGGGTGGGCTTCAAGCGCATCTTCGTGAGCTCCTATACCCATTTTGACGTAAAGCCGCAGGGTATAGAAGTGGTGAAGGTGGCCGATATTCCGGCGCTGGTGCGCGCCCTGTTCAAATAGGCTAGAAATTATACACGTAGCTCACGCCTGCGCTCAGCCGGATGGAATTCACATATCCGGCGCTGAAGATGCGCGTGCCCTCGGAATTGGTGTCAATCTCGTAGTCCGATTTGAAATCCAGCAGGACATAGGGCTTGAGCGAATGCCATTTGTTGAAGGCGATGTCCACGCCCACTTCCCCACGGTACCGGTTATTGTACACGTGCGTGTAACCGGTGGGGGTGTAGTCGTAGAACTGCTTGGTCTGGCTCTTGTTCCACTTTTGCTCGGCTCCGGCAGTGCCCCAGGGGCCGTTGAGCACGGTCCTCATCTCAAAGGAGGCGTAGGGCTCCACATTGAAGAACCCCTTGTATTTGACGGTGAACTTGCTCTTGAGCGCCATGGCGTCGGGCGTGTTCTGGTACACGTTGAAGGTGCCGGTGCGGTGCGTGAGCTGGAAACGCTCCTTGAGGGAAAACTGGAAGTCTCCCACAAGGAGGGAACCGGTAACATCGGCAAAAAAGCGGTGACGGGGATTCTTGAAGGCTGCGTTATCCGTACTGTAGGAGTTGATGAGCGTGTAGCCCACACCCAGCTTTAGTGCCTTGAAGGGCTTGTATGTGAAGCCCAGCGTATGCCGAAGGTCGTCCAGCGACGTGGAAGCGATGCGGATCTCTTCCTCGGCATAGGCATGAACTCCCTTTGCTATCTTGAAATTGACTTCGGCCGAAGCCCTGGCCCCGAACTCCGTGGTGCTCTGGGCCCATGCGCCGGCGGGCAGCAGCAACGCCAGCAAAATGCACAGACGTTTCATTACTCTACATAGTCTTTGGCCCGGGTAAGGGTGTTGATGGAGTTGTTCTCCCCCTTGGGCAGGTGATAGAATACTTTGATGAATGCGGCATCCTTCAGGAAGTCCACATGGCCGATTTCCAGGTTCTCCACGTGTACGCCCAGGCGCTTCTCCAGATCGGCGATGAGTTCCTCCCGTTTTTCCGGGACGATGAGGTCGATCTTGTCATAGAGCACCAGCTTGGTGGTGGTGTGCCTGACCAGGCTGTCGCTCTCCAATACCCATACCAGCAGCACGATAAGAGCGTTCACAAGGGCCATCACGGCCACGTTACCCCAGCCCAGGGCGTAGTGCGGGGTGGTGCTCAGGTCCACCACCCGATACACGGGCGCCAGGCCGTTGGCGGCCGCCAGGGCGATGATTACAAACAGGTAGGTCATCTCCCGGATGGGCACGGTCTCCGTGCGGTAACGGATGACGCCGAAGATGGCGAACAGACCCAGGGTGAGGCCCACGCCCACTTCCACGTTCCCCATGATATACAGCAGGGTGAGCATGGCCGACGAGAAGATCATGAAGGTGAAGTAGTAGTCCCGGCGCTTGCTCTTGCGGTAATAGAAGAACTGCACCAGAATCCAGCATACCAGCAGGTTCAGCGCGAAGCGGATGCCCAGCTCGGCCACCTTCTGACCGGTGGTCATGAGGGCGTCCGTGATGGTCTGCACGTCCAGGAGGAGGTCGTCGTTCATATCGATGTCCCCGAAAGCGGCGGGGTCGTCCTGTACGAAGCGGAAAAGTTTGTCAAGTATCATATGGTAACCAGTTTATTGCCGATGATTTTTTCTATGGCCCTCACCTTGACCTTGAACCGGCCCGTTTTGGCCGCAGGGTCCGTGAGGGTGATGGCTATGCAGTATTTGCTCACGCGGAGCGGTTTAACTCTCAGGTCCAGCAGGATGTGCTTCATCTGGCTCACGGCGCGGCCGTCCTGCTTGAGCTCGATGATGACGGCGTCCTGGAGGTCGGTGGCGTGGCCCGTGCGGTAGTTCCTGAAACGAAGCCGGGTGTCGATGGTGAGCCTCTCGGTAAGGGCGGGGTTCACCAGCGTGATGCGGGAAAACGCCGTCTGGGCTGAGGGAGAGAGATCCGAGGCCTGGAACCAGGAGTGTCTGGCCAGATATTCGCAGGCCTCGGGAATGGCGCCGAAATCCATCATGTTGGCACAAGGGATGCCGATGCGTTTTTTGCTCGTGCGTCCGTGGTTGTTCTTGCGCTTGATTTCCAGGAAAGTGTCTCCCGATGCCACATAGCTGCGGGTGCGCACTTTCTGGCGGACCAGCCGGCGGTTGTGATGCAGGTAGAACATGGTGAGGTCCGCCGTGTCATAATAGACAGAGTCGTAGGGGCTGATTCTTCCTCCATCACTCACCAGGACCCGGTAGCCCGCAGCCGCGGCGGCTTCCAACACCCGCTCCAGCGTGGCCTCATTGGTCACATACTTGGTGTCTATCCGGTTCATCAGCTTGATGGAATCCATTTCCGCCAGCGTGATGGGGGCCATATGCTCTAATCCTTGCATAACTTACAAAGATAAGCATTTTTAGGCAATCAATGCCAGCCGCCAGGTCCGCCGCCACCGGGACCGCCGCCGGGGGTGCCACCCTGATTGGTGTAGGTGCCCAGGCTCACGACGCTTCCGCCGGAGATTTCATCGGCCGCCCATACTCCGCCACACAGACTTTCACCCACGCTCACGCCGGTGTAACCCTGACTGAGGGAAGGGGCGCTTACGGCTACGGAACTCACGCCGGAGGGGGCCTTGAAGGCCGCGATGAAGGCGCTGCCGTTCCACAGGCCGTTCCAGTTGCCGGCGCTGCAGCTCATGCTGTATACGTTCTGTGCGGCCGAATATCCGCTTTCCAGGCCGCCGTAGGCCACTACGGTGGCGCCGCTGTTGATGTACAGCCTGTAGCCGCCCTCGGTGTTGGCGTCCAGGGCAACTTCTGGAGAGCCCTTGGTGCACACGCTAAACACATAACCGCCGGAGAGCACCATGTTGCCGTTGGAGTCCATGGCGTCGTTGCCGGAGGAGAAAGCATAGACATAGCCTCCGGTAATGTTCATCTCTCCCTGGCAGTTGATGGCGTCGTCGCTGGAGGAGGAAACATACAGTTCTCCGCCGCTCACGGTCATATCGCCTTTGGCTTCCAGGCCTTCCCCGCCGGAGCAGTTCACCACGGTGGCGCCGCCGCTTACCAGCAGGTTGCCGGCATAGACATAGCTGCGGCCGCTGCCTTCCTTGAAGCCAATCTTGATGCCCTTGGCCGATACGCTGTTGGATTCCCGGCCTGTGGTGGTCACCTTGATGGTGCCGCCGGTGATGTAGCTGTCGTTGATGGCGCCGTATTCGGCATAATAATCATAGCTGCCGGCCCGGATGCCCTTGCCGCCGGCGCCGGTGTTGGTCACCGTGAGACTGCCGCCCGTCATCCCGAAGAAATTGTCGGCCTTTACGCCGGCGCTGCCGGTATATTCCTCGTCTTCACTGTCGTAGGCCACGCCGCCGCTCACGTTGACGGTGGTGGTGCCGCCCTCGATGAAGACGTATCCGTCGCTGTTGACGCCTTTCTTCATGGCGGCCTTGGTGCTGATGTCAAGGGTACCGCCGCTGATGCGCACGTAGTCCTTGCCGCGCAGGCCGTGTCCGGCGCCGGAACCGGCCGTCACCGTAATGGCGGGGCCGTTCTCCATCACGTGGACATAGTCGTCGGTGGTGATGCCGCCTTTGCCCTGGGCGTTGCTGGCGGTGACCGTGAGGCTGCCTTCCCCGCTGAAGACCAGCTGGCCCTCGGAGAAGAACACGGCCTTCATGTCTTCGTCATCGCTTGCCGTATAGGCGGCCGATGAACCGTCGGATAAGGTGTTGGTGCCGTTCACCACCACATAGAGGCGCTTTTTGCCCTGGTTGTTGATGGCGGCGCCGTCGGGGTTGGTAAGGGTGAGGCCGTTGAGGTAAATGGCCTGGCGGTTGCCCGAATAAGTCTTGAAATACCCGTTGGCACTGTTGCCGGAGAGCTCATAGAGCACGGTCTCGTCAAATTCCGAGTTGTTGGCCGTGACCTTGTTGCCGTCCACGCTCACAATGCCGTTTTCGTCTCCCATAACCGTGGCGTCTCCCTGGTTGGAGAACACAATGGATATGGTACGCGCGAAGGTGGTGTTTTCAATATTGTCGTCTTCCTCATCCTCCACGGGAGTTACCGTGGGGACGGTACCGGTAGTACTGCCGGAGCCGTTGGTTCCGGAGCCATTCTCCATAATGCTGTCTTTGCTGCAACCTGCTGCCAAGACGGCTGGCAGCAGTAACAGGAATACTTCCTTCTTCATGGCTGTAAGGTTTAAAGTACACATTTCTTTTTGCGGTTTCCTTTTGCAAAAACCCGGCCCGGGATGTGCCTTGCCCCCATTCTTCAGTGAACGCCGCCTTTTTTTCAGCAAAAACCATTCCTGTCATTTTCAAAAACCAACTGGATAATCTTTCATCCTGTCCTCTTCTCGGTTCCACGATCGCTGTTGTTTATGTGCAAGGTTGGTTTTTATAGTGCCAGCCTTGCACATCGATTCTTGTCCCTACATGCTTCCATCTCATTTTTACTGTTCAAGGTTGGCTACATCGAATCCAACCTTGAACGCTCGAATAAACAATTCATAAAAAAATAGTATTTTTGCAGTGATATGACGGGAAAGAATAAACGGAGATGGATGGCTTGTTCGCTCATTACTGTTACGCTAGCTTTGCTGGCCGTAACTGTCTGGCTGTTTGTCTCTCACCGGCCACCCTTGAACAGGCCCTCTGGCCCGCCTCCTGGTAGCTGGGAACAATTTGAAGGGCCTGCCATGTTTGAGTACCTCCCGGGAGAGCCCCCGCCGGACGTATTCCCCGGCGGCCCGCATGATGAACCGGCACCTATGAGACCAGAATGGAAAATGGTCATGACGGCTGTTCTGGTTCTCCTGATGACTCTTTGCGTTATAACAGCTGTACGTTTGCTGAAAAAGCCAGTGACAGAACCAGTCCCGGGCAAGGCCCCGGAGCCGGCAACCACCAATCCCATAGTACCGCCTGCCACCATCCGTTTTAAAACCGATTATAAAACGGTTACCGTAGCGCTGGACGATATTCGCTACATTGAGAGCATGAGCGAATACATAAAGATTTATCTGGACAGCCAGACAGATCCATTAATTGTGCTTTACAGCCTCAAGCGGCTTGTGGAAGAACTGCCGCAGGACCGTTTCATGCGCATTCACCGCTCTTACATCGTTGCACTGGACCGCATCAGGGAAGCCAGTGCCACATCCGTGGTTTTGGACAGTCCCGTTACGCTTCCTGTGGGCGAGAGCTACCGCCCTGCCTTCCGGGAATATCTAAGAAGCAAATAGTGTCATTTCTTTACCAGGCGACTGATCTGCTCCCTGGGCATCTGCATAATCCTGGCCATTTGTGCCACGGTGGTTTTTTGTGTGTGGAACAAATAGGATATCACACGAATTTTCCTCTCGGTGCTAATCTCTGAAGGAGAAGAGTCGAACCACCTCTGGCATATTTCGTCAGCCAACTTGTACAGCTGTTCATCTGTAATCAATGCATAGGGCTTCTCTTCCAGCAGATAACGCATTTCTGCTGCATTCTGCCCGCCGATTGTTTTCAAAAAAAAGGCCTGGTCTCCGTTGAATGCCTGTTCCAGATACCGGTAATCGCAGAAGCTGCGCGGATCCAAATGGCCATCTTTATCTACCGTCCAGGGAACGCCACCCAGTTTGTCACCGGTATGCATAACGGCCTTGCAATCCCTCCGGTTCAGTTGGGACACTTTAATGATACCTTCCGGATCCCCTTTCCAGAACATGGCCCGGTAACCGGACCAGGGATAATCATTGATGCTGCAGCCGTTGTCCAATGCATTGCGCGGAATATAGGCCAGTACGTTCCGTACATACCAGTTCGAATCCAGATAAAGGGCTTTTATTTCTGTCCGATGCAGGATATTTTTCTCGCCATACTTTTTGTAAAACCACATGGAATACACTTTTTTGATATCCCTCGCATAAGCGTCGGCATCTTGTTGTGAAGCGGCCAGGACAGCGATATGACAGTGGTTGGAGACAACCCCATAAATGATGACGATTACGTTTTTTCTTCTGGCGCTCACACAAAGGACTTTTACCATGGCATCATAATCCGCGGAATCACGGCACAGTACGGCTTGTTCCAATCCTTTCAGGCAAATGTGGAAGGGATGGACTTTGCAGACCTTGCCATTGGGCAGGGTCCTGATAACAATCCGGTCCATCATCAGCTTTTCATTTTGGGTGGCATAACGCCCGGGGCGAAATCAATGATTTTTCCGCCGCTTTTCTCAAATTCCCGCTTTGCTTCCTGGATAGCCCGGACCATCGCAAGGGAGCTCTCGTCCAGATAACGCAACATTTGTTTTCGGTTGATGGAAACGGCTAGATCGGCTATGGCCAACACACGAATCATGGCCAGGACTGCGGTTTCATTGCCACCCCAGAGCCTTGTGAGCATGCTCATGGTGACATCGGAGGTGAGCTGGGGAATGAGTTGGCCCAAGTGGGCCTGATCGATGTCCGTGTTGAAGCGGATGTCATTGTCTCCATACAGAAGAACTTCCAAGATCTTTTTCATCTTTTTAAAAAATAGTTCTTTCTGTTCGCGCTTCAAAACAAAAGTAATGAATGTGGGGGTGATAAACAAATTTTACGGGCCCAATTCACAAACTTTTTGTTCAAGGTTGGATTTGAAGCGACCAACCTTGAACGGTAAAAAAAGCCAGGAAGTGCGTGGCGGCCATAAATGATGTGCAAGGTTGGCGTCATAAAGACCAACCTTGCACACAAAGAGGCTATTTTGTCCCGTTTATTTGCCGGCCAGGTGGCACTCCCAGGCCCATGCGGCCTTGAGGGTTTCTTCGATGGTGCGGGTGGCTTTCCAGCCCATCTGGGTGTTGGCCTTGGTGGGATCGGCCCAGATGGCGGTGATGTCTCCGGCGCGACGCGGCGCGAACTTGTGCGGCACTTTTACACCGTTCACTTTCTCGAAGGCGTTCACCAGTTCCATCACGCTCAGGGGACGTCCGGTGCCCACGTTGAACACCTCGCAGGGTTCCAGCATCTTACCTTCTATCATGCGCGTGACGGCGTACACGTGTGCGCGGGCCAGGTCCACGATGTCGATGAAGTCCCGCTGGCAGGTGCCGTCGGGGGTGGGATAGTCGTTGCCGAAGATATTCAGGCATTCCCGTTTGCCAATGGCGGTCTGGGTAATGAAGGGGACCAGGTTGTTGGGAACGCCGCGGGGAAGTTCTCCGATGAGGGCGCTGGGATGGGCGCCGATGGGGTTGAAGTACCGCAGCAGGATGCCCTTGAGCTTGCCATTGGAGGCCTTGACGGCATCCCGGAGGATGTCCTCGCACATGGTCTTGGTGTTGCCGTAAGGGGATGTGGCGGGCTTGCGCGGGGTGGCCTCGGTCACGGGAACGGCGTCCGGTTCCCCATAGACGGTGGCCGACGAAGAGAAGAGCACGTTGCACCCTTTCTCCTGAGCGGTTTCCAGCACGTTGAGGAAGCTCATCAGATTGTTCTTGTAGTACATGAGGGGTTTTTCCACCGACTCTCCCACGGCCTTGAAGGCGGCAAAGTGGATGACGGCGTCAATCTTATATTTGCCGAAAAGGGCCTTGACAGCGGCTGCATCACAGAAATCCATCACTTCCAGGGGAAGGTCCTGGCGTCCCGTGATCTTCTTCACGCCCTCGTAACAGGTGCGGTCGCAGTTGGAGAAATTGTCGGCCACCACCACATCATAACCGGCGCCGATGAGTTCCACGGTTACATGGCTGCCGATAAATCCGGCACCGCCGGAGACAAGAACAGTCTTTTTCATACGCTATTTTTGTTTGTTGTTTTTCCTGGCTGCTTTTTCCCGCTCCCGGATGAGGTATTTCTCAAAGAGGGCGCGTTCTTTCTGTGCCTTTTTCTCCTGTTTGCGCAGGAGCTTGAGTTTGCGGGCACGTTCCTTTTCCAGCTTGCGCTGGGCCTTGGCCTGTGCTTTTTCGGCATCCAGACGGTCTTGTTCGGCCCACTTGGCTTCCAGCGCCGCCTGACGCTCGGCTTTCTTCTTTTCCTGTTCGGCTTTCTTCCGGGCTTTCTCCAGCGCCTTTTGCTGGGCCGGGGTGAGCGGTTGGGTTACAGCGGTGGAATCGGCCACGGGCCCGGCGGGCGCTACTGTTGCCGTGGTGTCCTTCCGGACCTCTTCCTTCTTGGGCTCTTCCGTCACCTCCGGGGCCGGCGTTGCCAGGGTGTCGGCCGGGACTTCCACCTGGGCCAGAGAGTCCTTTCTGTGCTGCTCCAGCCGCTGGCGCACCACCTCCAGGGAGTCCCGGATGGCGATGTCCCGGTAAACCTTATTGATGTAGCCGGGGAAATAGATATCCGTCTGCTTGAACTGGGCATGGGGCCGGGCCAGGTAAGAAGTGCGCTGGCTGGGCCGGGGTTCCAATGAGGTGACGTCCTGGGGAGAGGCCGGCCGACGCTCCGGTTCCCAGCGGAATCCCTTGAGCTGTTTGTCGTCCTGCGGCAGCTGGACAGAGGGATAACCGTCGTTCTTGGGATTGTCGTAATAGTACATCCGCTCTATGTCGCTGTCCTTGAACGTGGCATAAATCATCTTGGCCTCCACCTTGTTCACGGTGGCCAGGGCGCCGTTTTCCTCCAGGAAGAACAGGGATGCGGCACCGCCCAGGGCGTCGAAACGGGTGAGGGCGGTGGTAGAGTCGAAGTAGGCCACCATCTCGGCCCCGCGCACCTGGTCATAGGCGCCGGGGGCTTCCTGGATGGTGATGAAGGCGTTGGAAAGCAGGTGGGCTTTCTGCATCTGCTTGTCCTTGATGACCATGTAGATGCTGTCCGATGCATATTGCCTGCGGCCCTCATTATAAAAGATAGGGGTCTGATACAGCCGGACCAGGGAGTCCAGGTCCGTGTAGGTGAGGGAATCGCTGGACATCTGAAGGTCCCGGCGGAACAGCCGCACGTGCTGGGAACCCCACAGGAACGCCACCTTGGTGGTGTCCTTGGGCGGTTCCGGTGCGGGAAGTGTATCGGCCGGAGCGGGAGCCGCCAACGTGTCGGCCGGGGCGGCAACGGATGTGTCACCGGGGGCTGGGACCCCTTCGGCGGGAACATCGGCCCTTTTATTCGTGACCGACGGAGGGGTTCCTGCCCCTGGTCGGGGCTGCCCACCCTGTTGGGGCGGTTTGGCGCCCTGCGGCGGACGGTTGGGGTCGTTTTTGGCCGCATCTTCGGCCGCTTTGGCCGCGGCTTCGGCCGCCTTTCTCCGGTACTCCATCACGGGGTCTCCGGAAATGTCCTTCATGCGTTTTTCGGAGGCCTTCACCCAGCCGTCGGGGATGTCACACCTTTTGATGGTGCGGTACAGGAGCACGTCTCCTCCCAAATACAGCGTGTCCAGACGCCCGCTTTTCTGGTCCTGGTCCACGGACATGATGGCGGGTTCCCGAGTCATGCGAAGCTGGTTAAGGGAGTCTTTATACTCGAAGCGTCCGGCCAGGGCGTACACATTGCGGGTGGTATCCATCAGCTCCACATGGCCCATCATCTCCACGTCTTTGGGGACACGGTGGTAGTACAGGGAGTCGGACCACGTTTCCTGGTCCGGGGTGAGCACATGCACCTGCTTGCGGAAGAAGTACAGCTCCTGCGTCCTGTCGTACCAGCCGTCGTTGGCGCTGAGCATCTGGTCGTCCTGCCACATGTCGGTTCCATAGCCGAAGTAAGCGGTGGAAAGGTCGCTGCGGTACTCCAGGCGGGAGGTTTTGACAAAAGTGGTGTCCATGTACATGTTCACCTGGTCGTTGAACACAAACAGGTGGGCCTTGGAGTCGTAGGTGCCGTACAGGCTCTCGATCACCTGTCCGTCCTTGTCCCGCATGGCGGCGCCGTCCTGGAAGATGGCCACGGAATCTTTGGTGTTGTAATCCAGGTAACGGGTCCTGAGGGTGTTCTTGTCCTTGTCCTCCAGCTGAACCAGGTTGCCGCGGAACTTGGCCATGTCCTCGTCCACCACATACTGCAGAGTTTCGCTGCTCAGCTGGGTCTGGTCCTGGATAATGCGGACGTGCCCCACGGCGTCGATGATGTTGGTGCTCACGTTCCACAGGGCGGTGTCGCACAGCAGGTAGGTGTTGTTGTGGAGAAACTTGGCCGGCCCCACCACTTTGCGGAACTCTTGGTCGTCCTTCTGGATAATCTGGGCGCTCTCGGCACTGATGAGCTGCACTTTTTCCTGGGCCCATAACGGCAACGCCGCCGCTGTCAGGGACAGTAGCAGCGTGAGTATCCTATGAGCGCGGGTACAGTGCACTATTTCTTGTTATTCCATTCCTCGCGGGAGAATTCGCACTCGGCGAACAGCGGGTCGATGACGATGTAGGTGCTCTTGATCCTCTGGGAGAGGAACTGGTCCACGGCCTGGTTCTGTTTCTGCAGCTGCACCTTTTCCAGGATCTGGGTGTAGTCGTTCTCGAAGGTGGCGGTATGGGCCGGGAGAATCTTGTCCACGCGGATAATCTTGTACACCAGGTTGCCGTTGCGGCCCTGCTGGTAGCCCTCGTTATCGGAGGACTCCACGGGTTCCGAGATCTCGCCCACCTTCAGATCCTTGATGGCGGCGTAATCGGCCGGTTTCAGCTGGTCTATCTCGAAGTAGGAGGAACCGGTGGCAGGGTCGGCCATCTGGCCGCCGTTGGTGCGGGTGGCGGGGTCTTCGGAGAAGAAGCGGGCCGCCAGCTCGAAGGTGATTTCCTCGGCCTGGATCTTGGTCTTGAGGCTGTCCAGACGGGAAAAAGCCTTGTCCCGGTCCTCGGAGGTGTACTGGGGCTTGATGAGGATGTGGCGGGCGTTGAACATGTCGCCTTTCTTTTCAATGACCTCAATGATATGGTAGCCGTCGGGGGTTTCCACAATCTGGGAGATGGTGCCGGGCCTCAGGGCCATGGCGGCGTCGGAGAAAGCCGGCCAGAAGATGGACTTGGAGGCCAGGCCCAGTTCTCCTCCCCGGCGGGCGCTGCCCGGGTCCTCGGAATAGATGCGGGCCAGGGTGCTGAACTTCTCTCCGTTCATGATGCGTTCCCGCAGGCTGAGCAGTTTTTCACGTACGGCTACGGCGGCGGTTTCCCGGTCCGGGTACACGCAAATCTGGCTCAGCTGATATTTGACGGGGACCACCGGAAGGTCTTCGGGCTCCATGGCGTCTATATATTGCTGGACGTCGTAGGGCGTGACGTCGGCAATCTTGGAAGCAATCTCATAACGCTCCTGTTCCGTGAGGCTCTGCTCCTCCAGGGCTTTCTGCCATTCCTGACGCAGCTTGTACAGGGGCTTGCCGAAGTATTTTTCCATTTCTTCGTCACCGCCCAGCTGGGTGCGGAACCAGTCTATTCTCTGGCTAAGGTTGTTGGACACGGCGTCGTTGCTCACAGAGAGGGAGTCGATGCGGGCCTGCATGAGGAACAGCTTGGCCTCCATCATGTTTTCCAGCAGTTCGCAGCGCATGTCCCGGTCACTGGAGGATCCGCTCATGCGCATCTGCTGCACCTCCGACTCCAGGTCCGACAGGAGGATGGTTTCGCCCCCCACGATGGCTACCGTTTTGTCGGCCAGGCCGTTCTTGTACTTCTGTGCGCTCATGGTAAAGCAGGCCAGAAGGGCTGCGACGGTAAGGATGATATGCTTCATACAACTAGTAAATTACAAATTTTTGGTTGCGGAGGGCGTCTTCCAGGAGGTCCTGCTCCAGGCCGGTCTCCAATTTGTGCTTGCGGCTGCTCAGGATGAGGTCCCGGATGCGCTCGGTAACGTATTCCACGGGGGCGGGTTTGCCCTCCTGTACCATTTCCACGATATAGGCGATGCGCAGGTTGCCGCTGGCATCGGCTACCTCGGCAAACTGATGCTTGATGGAGGAGAGCAGGGTGCGGTAGTCGGTTCCCATTTCCTGCGCCAGGGTAATGGCGTCCAGCCAGGTATCGGCGGCGTCCACGTATTTGTGGGCGGCGTAGGAACCCAGGCTGTCGGCCTCCATCACCTCCAGTTCGTCGTCGGAGGACATCTTCTGTTTGATGGTCTTGAGGCTGCGGGCGTCGGCCGATATGATCATGTAGCGGGCCTTGAGCAGCGGACGCTCCAGGCGGAAGCGGTCCGGGTTGGCGGCGTAGTACTGCTGAATCTCGTCGTCGGTGATGAGGGTGTCCAGGCGCTGGTTGATGTACAGCTGCTCATAGCGGTACTTGAGCAGGGTGCGGCGGTATTCCTCCAGTTCCTTGCTCACGTCTTTGTCGGCGTCGGAAAGCTGTTCTTCGGCCATGTCCAGCAGCAGGAGGTCTTCGGCCCAGGCGTTGATGTAGCGGGCGGCCAGGCCGGCACTGTCCTCGGGGCTCACGCCGGCGGGGATGTAGCTCAGGAGCTGGTTGCGGTACAGCTTATGATTGCCCACCTTGGCCACCACCTCTCCGCGGAAAAGCTCCGAGGCGGCGTCGGAGAACTGGTGCGTCAGCTTGCAGGAGACGGCCAGCAGGGCAAGGGCAAGGATATACAGCGCTTTCTTCATATAGTCTACAAAGATAGCAAAAATTCAAGAAACCCTACCAAGACAGCCCTTACTTCCTGGGTCCTGGCCGTGGCGTTGTTGGTGAGGACAGAGAAAGTGTAGGCGGGACTTCCGCTGCTGTCCAGGACATAACCGGAGTAGCACAGCACCCCGTCCATGCTGCCGCTTTTCATCCGGATCCGCTGCCCGTCCTGGAGCCGGATCACGTTCAGCGTGCCCTGCCCGGGAGCGGGGAGGGATTCCAGAAAAGCCGGGAATGCGGGGCTGCCTTTCATGGCCTGCAGGAAGTCCGTGAGGGTGCGGGCACTCATGTAGTTCATGCGGGAAAGGCCGCTGCCGTCGGCCAGGCGGATGTCATCGGCGGGCGCGCCCAGGTCCAGCAGGACGTCCCTGATGGCCACCAGGCAGCTGTCGTAGCTGGCAACGCCGGTGGCGGCTTCCCCCATGGCGCGGAGGAAGGACTCGGCGTAGAAGTTGTCGCTTTCCCAGTTGGCGATGCGGGCAATGTCCCGCAGCCTGGGGGATTCGGAGTGGCCGATTTCAACCGGTTTCCCGGCGGGTTCCACGGGCTGGAAGTCCGGGCCCCGGAGACGGCCGCCGCGGTCTACGTCGGCATACCCGCCCGTCACTTCCCATCCGGTAGCCTTGAGGTTTTTCCAGAAGTAGTAGGCGCATGTAAGGGCGCCGAATTTGTTAGCGAAATGCTCGGTCTTGGGCTTGCGGTCCAGGGCATAGCCACCACGGAGTTCGGCGTAAGGCGCCAGGTCCGTGGTGTACAAGTACAGGGTGTTTCCGCTGCCTTCGGGCCCTGTGACGCCATAGTTGGCGGTGTGCATCCAGGGAGTTTCGGGGTAGGTCTGGACAAACTTTACCGGAGCGTTTACCCCGGCGCCCGCCGCCACGGAATAGTCAATGGCGTTCTGGTAAAAACAGAGGGCGCTGGTGCCGGTGCCGTAATAGGTACCCAGGTCGTCATAGCTCCAGGAAGCGTGCTCCAGATGTCCTTCATAGGCGCTTCCGTCTCCCACAATCCGGCCGTGGATGCGCTGGATGCCCGCATCTTTCAGGATGGTTTTCCATTTCCAGAAAAGGGCGTCGGGTTTGAGGGCCAGCGAATCTTTTGCGCCGATGGTGGGGTCTCCGCCGCCCATGATGTACAGGTCTCCTTCCAGCGTGCCGTCCTGGATGGTTCCGGTGTAGCCCAGGCCGGTCTTGAAGCGGTAGTCCGGTCCAAAGGCATGCAACGCGCAGCCGGTGGTGACCAGCTTGGTGTTGGAGGCCGGCGTGAGCCGTTCCCGGTCATGGTAGGCCACTACGGTCTGTCCCTGTGCATCCTGCACGCTCACGCCCACCAGGGTCCCCTGCAGGGCCCGGCGGCGTACCATTTGCTGAACATATTGTTGTGCGGGGTTCTGTGCCAGCGCCGTGGCCTGCAGCATCACCCCCGCCAGAAGGATCCAAAAGCGTATCATAGCTGCAAAATTACGCCCTTTTCCGCATAAATGATGCCAAACGGGGCGTTCCTTAAATATCCCTGTATTGGGGAACCAGCACCCGGAGGGCGTTGGGCACCACCTCCATCTCCATACGCGTGCCTTTGCGGATGGGATCACCGTCAAAATGGGCGGCTCCGGGTGTGGGGCGGGCGATGGTGATGTGCTTGCCGGTATGGGTTTCCACGCGTTTGCTGGTGTGGGCGCGGCCCAGCATCAGTTTGGCGGCCAGGATAGGGATTTCCCAGGTTCCGAAGGGCTTTACAATCACCACATTCAGCAAACCGTCCTGTACGGAGGCTTGGTCGGCGATGCGCGCCTGGTTGCCCCACTGGTTGGCATTGGCAACGGTTACAATGACGGCCGGAGTCACTATCCGTTCCCCGTCGATATCAATGGTATATGTGGTGGGATGGAAGTGCTGCCACAGTTTCCAGGCCAGGGAAATATAGGTGCGCACTCCGCGTTTGGCGGTGGATTCAAACTTGGCGGCCACGTCGGCATCCAGTCCCACGCCGGCTGTACAGAAAAACGGTTTTCCGTCCAGCAGGGCGCAGTCCATGTCCGTAATGATGCCGTCGTTGAGTGTTTTCACAGCCCGCCGGGGGTTCCGGCTGATGCCCAGATGCAGGGCCAGGCCGTCACCGCTGCCGCAGGGGACGATGGCCAGCACTTTGTGGGTGCCGATGAGCCCGCTGGCCACCTCGTTCACCGTTCCGTCTCCGCCCATAGCCACCACAATTTCGGCGTCGCTTTTTCTCGCCAGTTCCGTGGCATGGCCCGGCCGTTCCGTAAAGGCTACCTCGTAGGGGTGCCGGAGCGTCCGTTCCACCTGCTCAAGCAACTTCTTTTTGTCGATGCCGCCGGACAGGGGGTTGGCTATGAACAGCAGTTTCCTCATTATTTGTCGTGAGATTCTCCCACGCGGGCCTCAACCACATTGATGATGTAGTCTCCGCACTTCTCGCATTCCCCAATCAGGTCCATGAACACGGTACCGTTGTTGTAGCCGTACACGTGCTGGTCCAGGGCGTCGATATTCTCCTGTTTCAGGCGGTTGCGGCAGTCGTTGATACGGGCCTCGATGTAGGCGCTCTTGCCCAGGCCCACATTCTCACGCGGGCTGGCCAGCACATGGTTCATCTGAGTGAGGGCTTCCTCCAGCAGGTGGACGATTTCTATGCCGCCCTTAACCTGGTCCTCGGAGAAATCAATCTTGTTGTCCCGCTTGCGTCTGAGGATACGGGCCAGGTTGAAGAAGCTGTCTCCCACAGACTCCAGTTCCCCAATCTGACGCAGCATGGCGCGGATCTCTCCCTTGGTTTCGTCGGACAGGTGGGCCTGACCCACATCTCCCAGGTACTTGCCGATCTCGTTCTCCATGCGGTCGCTCAGGTCCTCATATTTCTCCACGCGGTCATAGAGTTTGGCAAACTCTTCTTCGGGGGCATTGTACATCTCTTTCACCAGCTCATACATATACTGCATCTTCTGGCCGAAGAGCACAATCTCCTTCTGGGCCTGCAGCACGGAGATTTCGGGCGTCTTCATGAGACCGCCGCGGATGTACTGCAGACGGAATTCGTCCTCTTCCTCGGTCTTCCTGGGCCGGATGATGGCGCACACGAACTTCTCGATCTGCGGAATGAACCAGATGAGGATGGCGGTGTTGATCACGTTGAAGAAGGTGTGGAACGTGGCCAGGGCAAAGGAAAGCTGAGTGGGGCTCTGCTCTCCGGCTTCCGGATCCAGTCCCACCACGCCGCACACTATGCGCACGAAGGGGAAGAAGAAAATGAGCACCCAGATGACGCCGAATACGTTGAACAGCATGTGGGCCATAGCGGTGCGCCGGGCCTGGGTATTGGCGCTGAGAGCGGCCAGGTTGGCGGTGACGGTGGTGCCGATGTTTTCACCCATGACCAGGGCGATACCCTGGAAGATGGTGATGGCTCCGGTGGAGCAAAGCACCATGGTGATGGCCATCAGGGCTGCGGAACTCTGCACAATGGCCGTAAGGATGGTGCCGATGAGCAGGAACAGCAGGATGGTGCCGTAATTGGTCTTGAAGCTGGCGAAGAAATCCACCACGGCCGGGTTGCTGGCCAGGTCCAGGTCTGTTCCCGCCTGCTTGAGCATGCCCAGGGCAAAGAGCAGGAAGGACAGGCCGAAGAGGAAGTCTCCGATATAGCGGTGCTTGCCCAGCTGGATGAGGATGATGCCCACCAGGAACGCCGGCCACACCACGTTGATGATGTTGAAGGAGAAGCCGGCCGACATGATCCAGGCGCTCATGGTGGTGCCGATATTGGCACCCATGATGATGGAAATGGCCTGACCCAGGGTGAGCAGGGCGGCGTTCACGAAGGATACGGTCATCACCGTAGTAGCGGCAGAGGACTGGACGGCTACAGTCACCAAGGCACCGGTGAGAACACCGGAGAAACGGTTGGTGGTCATGGCGCCCAGCATGTTACGCAGCTGGGGACCGGCCATTTTCTGGAGCGCTTCGCTCATTACCTTCATACCGTAGATGAGCAGGGCGATGGAGCCGAGGAGTTGCAGGGCAATCAACATGATAGCTTAGGTTTTATCTTTACAAATATATATAAAATCTGTCGATTTTAGGCCCGTTGTATAAAAATCAAGACCGCTGTCTTATCTTTGTAGGCGAGCGGTCGTCGCCATCCGGCGCG
>CAJOIQ010000018.1 GCA_905234795.1 uncultured Bacteroidales bacterium
GCCAAAGAAATCAAGGTCCCACTGCAGGGCCGCGCCGGCGTTGTAGGCCGCGCCGCCTTGATACTGGAGACTCGGTGTCAGGTTCAGGGACGGCAGCCAGGCTAGGCGGGCGGTCTGGAGGGATACCTCGGCAATCTCCATATTGAGGGCCGATATTTTCAGGTTGTTATTGTGCTCCAGGCCTTCCTGGATGAGCGCCTGCAGCATGGCGTCCGGGAAGAAGGTGCGCCAGGGAACGGCGGCCATGCTCTCCCCTGCTTCCACCCCTTCTCCCATAAGCGCAGCCGGCGCCTCGCTGGCAGATTCATATTGTTTATACAGCGCGCAGCCGGAAAGGCCAAGAAGCATTGCAAAGAGTAAAAGATATTTTTTCATAACTCAGTCCTCCTCTTTTTTCACCATCGGCCCCTGGAATTTCTCATGGAGCTGCTGGAAAATCATGTAGAATACCGGCACCACGAACAGCAGCGCGACGGTCCCCACGAAGGAACCGCCCGTTACGCCGATGGCGAGGGACCGGTTGCCGTTGGCGCCTGCACCGCCGGCCACAATGAGCGGGATCATGCCGATGATCATGGTGAGCACCGTCATGAGGATGGGGCGGAAACGGTCTTTGCAGGCCTCGAAGGCGGCCTCGAAGATGGGCATGCCTTGCTTCCGTTTATCCACGGCGAACTCCGTAATGAGAATGGCGGTCTTGGCCAAAAGGCCTATCAGCATAACCACACCGGTTTGCAGGTAGATATTGTTATCCATGCCGGGGAGCCCCAACTTGAAGCAGAGGAAGCTGAACAGGAAGGAGCCCATAAGGCCGAACGGGATGCTCAGGAGCACCGCGAAGGGGATGAACCAGGAATTGTACAGCGACGCCAGGATGAGGTAGATGAGGAAGACGGCAATGGCATAGAGAATCACCGTGGTGTTGGACCCCATGTTCTCTTCCAGCTCGCGGGACATGCCGCCGTATTCATAAGCGTAGTCCGACAGGTTCATGTTCTGCTCAAAGACTTCCCGGATGGCCTGGTGCGCCTGACCTTCGCTGTAACCCGAGGCCGGCGTCACATAAGTGGCGATGCTCTGGTACATATTGAAGCGGTTTTCCGTGTTGGAGCCCACCGAAGGCGTTAAGGTGACGAACTGTGTGATGGGGGCCATGCGGCCATCGGCCACACGGATGAAGATGCTGCCCAGGGATTCGGGGTCCAGCCTGTAGCCGGGCAGAGCGTTGGACAGGATGCGGTATACCTTGCCGAACTGGTTGTAGTTGCCCACGAAGGCCTGGCCGCAGTAGTTGCCCAGCGTCGAAAGTACCTGCTGTACGGAAATGCCGGCCCGGGTGCACTGGACGGCGTCCACGGAGACATCGTATTTGGGGAAGGACTCCGAATAGGTGGATTCTGCACTGCCCACTTCCGGACGCTCCTGGAGCTTGGAAAGGAACATCGTCACCTTCTTGTTGAAGTCTGTCATGTCGCCGTCCGTCTTGTCCTCGATCATGAGTTCTATCTGGCTGCTGGTGCCAAAGCCGGGCACCTGCGGCATGGTGAACGGAATTATCTGCGCTTCTTTTATGTCCTCGCAGTCCATGTAGAAGCGGCCGGCCACCAGGTCTATGTAATGGTCTATGCCCGAGCGCTCTTCCCAGTTCTTGAGCCGCACGAAGAAGGTGCCGTAGCAGGAACCGGCGCTGGAAATGAGGCCGTAGCCGGAAACCCGGCCATAGGTTTCCACTTCCGGAATGGCGCGAATCTTGGCCTCTACCTTCTCCATAATCTGATTGGTCTCATTCAGGGTGGAACCCGGCGCCGTGCGCACCTCCACCATGAACACGCCCTGATCTTCATTGGGCACCAGACCGCTGGGCATTACCTTCATGAGGTAGACCATGCCGCCGGCGGCAATCACCAGGAGAATCCAGGACCAAGCCGGTGCGCCCATAAACTTCTTCACGCCGCTGAAATACTTGCGGGAAACCGCGTCGTAGCTCACTTCATAGGCTTTTCGGGTATAGTCCAGGAAAGATTTCTTCTGTCCCTCTTTATTCTCCCCCTTGGGCCTGAGGAGCATCACGCAAAGGGCCGGGCAAAGAATAAGGGCCGATACGGTGGACAATCCCACGGACGAAGCCAGGGTAATGCCGAACTGCTTGAAGAATGCGCCGCTGGTTCCGGGAGAGAACATCACCGGGATGAACACCGCCATGAACACCAGCGTAGTGGAAATGGCCGCCATGGTCACCTCCGACAAGGCGCTGGTAGTGGCTCTCACCACGTTTTTCTCTCCAAGTTGCAGCTTTGTCATTACGGCTTCCGTAACCACGATGGCATCGTCCACAACGGTACCGATGGCCAGCACCAGCGCGAAGAGCGTGAGGAGGTTCAGGGAGAAGCCGGCCAGTTTCACTATGGCGAAAGTGCCCATGAGGGACACGATGATGGAGATGGACGGGATGAGGGTGGCCTTGAAATCCTGAAGGAAGAAGAACACCACCAGGATGACCAGGAGAATGGCAAGGATCAGGGTTTCCACAACATTGTGCATGGCGGCATCCAGGAAGTCGTCGCTGCACAGGAGGGTGGAGAACTTGAGGCCGGCGGGGGCAATCTGCTCCGCTTCCCTGAGCACTTCATTGATTTCCGCGTTCACGGCCTTGGCGTTGGCGCCGGGGGCCTGGTACACAATGGTGATGACGGCAGGGCCTTCTGTGCCTTTGGAGGTGAAGGTGTAATCCCTGGCGCCCAGCTCTATATCGGCCACATCTCCAAGGCGCAGTATCTTGCCGCCTTCCGACCGCAGGACGATGTTCCGGAATTCCTCCACGGTCCTGAGGCGGCCGCTGTATTCCAAATTGTATTCATACGTGTTCTCCGACATCTTGCCCAGGGAGCCCACAGGGGCCACCAGGCTTTGCGTGCCAACGGCCGCAAAAAGATCCTCCGGCATGAGCTTGTATGCCGCCATTACATCCGGTTTCATCCAGATGCGCAGGGCGAACGTGTTGCCCAGGCTCTCCACCTTTCCAACGCCCGTCACACGGGTAAGGCGGGGCTTCACGGCTATGTCCAGGTAGTTGGCAATGAATTCGGGGTCATAGGAGCCGTCCGGACTTTCCATCTGGAACACCTGCAGGATGTTGTTCTGCTGCTTGGCCACGCTTACGCCAAACTGCAGGACTTCCTGCGGGAGGAGCGGCTGCGCCATGGAAACCCTGTTCTGCACGTTAACGGCCGCCATGTCCGGGTTGGTACCCGGCTTGAAGAACACGAGGATGTTAATATTGCCGGTGGAGGTGGCGGTGGATTTCATGTAGTACATGTCCTCCACGCCGTTGATGGCTTCTTCCAGGGGCTGGATCACGGACTTGATGGCGGTCTTGGCATCTGCGCCGTCATAGTTGGCCGACACCACCACGGTGGGAGGGGCGATGTCGGGATACTGGTCCATGGGGAGGGTGGTGAGCGAGATAGCGCCCACCAGGAGAATGAGAAGGCCGATGGACACGGCCATCACCCTCTGTTTGATGAACGGATTGCCTTTCATACGAAGCGGATGAGCTTAGAAAATCACTTTTTGGCCGTCCACCACGTTGGTGGCACCGTTGGAAACAATTACGTCGCCCTCCTTCAGGCCTTCAAAGACGCAGAGAGAAGTGCCCATGTCAAAGATTTGCACCTGGGTGGAGCGGGCCAGGGAATCCGCTCCCACCTTCCACACGATGGTGCGGTCCAGCTGGCGCACGATGGCCGATGCGGGTATAACGATTTGGTCGGCATAGGTGAAAGGAATAATGACGGTACCCATGTTGCCGGAAGCCAGAATGCCGTCCGGGTTGGGGAACTCGGCTTCTGCCCGCATGGCGCCGGTGAGGGGATCCACCACATTGGAAATGCGCACGATACGGCCCTTCTCCTTGTAAACGGAACCGTTCTTGAGTTCCAATGACACATCCGGCAGACTGGTCAGATATTGCCTGAGTGTCTTGCCATCCAGGCCTTCCAGCAGCTGCAGGTACTCACTTTCGGAGATGGAGAATTTGGCGATGATGCGGGAAACCTCGCTTACCTGGGCCACAACGGTACCGGGAGATACGAGCTCTCCCCGGTTCAGGGGCGCGCTGCCCACTATGCCCGTGATGGGGGAAGTGACGGTACAGAAGCTCAGCTGCAGTTTTGCGGCCTTGAGTGCGGCTTCCGCCTGAGCCACTGCCGCCGTCGCCTGGTTGTAGGCGTTGGTGGCTGTTTCCAGCATATAGGAACTCACAATCCCTTTTTGAAAGAGGTTCCGGTTGCTTTCCATTTCCAGCCTGGCCGTATTCTGGCTGGCCTGGGCGGCCAGAAGGTTGGCCTGGGCATTATCCACCGCAGCCCTTGCCTGACGCTCATCTATCCGCGCCAGCACGTCTCCCTTGCGGACGTGGTCTCCGATGTCCACGTTATACTCGGTAACGGCTCCACTGCAGGTGGTGGTCACTGCCACTTCATTCACACCCTCCAGCGTGGCATTGTAACGGGCAGGATACTCTACCTTTTGCGTTTTGACGGTGAGTGTATCAAACGATGTGTGTTTTTCTTTGGGCGCATTGAGGCCGCATCCGCTCACAAGCAGGATCGCCAGCATGGCTTGTAAGGACTTCTGGGGATTCATGTTCATCTATGTATTTGTTTTCTGTTTCGCATCCTGCAAATTTACATAAAAATTTTAGATTAGGCATGACAAAAAAAGATGCCCGGACTGGGCCGGGCATGACAGATTGCCGATCAGGTCGGCAATGACGGGGCAGGTTAGGCACCCAGGCGCACTTCCAGGCGCTTTCGGATTTCCTGGAGGAACTGGAGGGAGGTGAGGCCCTTGGGGCTGATGCCCTCGGAGAGGTTCACCAGGTCCTTGGTCTCCAGACCCTCGTTCAGGGTGTCCAGCTGGTTGGCGTAGTTCACCAGTTCCGGCAGGTTGTCCATCTCTCCCCTCTTGCGGAAAGCGCCGCTCCAGGCAAAGATGGTAGCCATGGGGTTGGTGGAAGTCTCTTCACCCTTCAGGTACTTGTAATAGTGACGGGTAACGGTGCCGTGGGCAGCCTCGTACTCGTACTTGCCGTCGGGGCTCACCAGCACGGAAGTCATCATGGCCAGGGAGCCGAAGGCGGTGGATACCATGTCGGACATCACGTCGCCGTCGTAGTTCTTGCAGGCCCAGATGAAACCGCCCTCGGAACGCATTACGCGGGCCACGGCGTCGTCGATCAGGGTGTAGAAGTACTCGATACCGGCCTTCTCGAAAGCCTCTTTATATTCGGCCTCGAAAATTTCCTCAAAGATGGCCTTGAAGCGGCCGTCGTACTTCTTGGAGATGGTGTCCTTGGTGGCGAACCACAGGTTCTCCTTCACGTCCAGGGCATATTTGAAGCAGGAGTGGGCGAAGCTGCGGATACTGGCGTCGGTGTTGTGCATACCCTCGATGACGCCGGGACCGGCGAACTCGTGGATCACTTCCTCGATGCGCTGGCCGGAAGCACCTTCGAACACCAGCTTGGCCACACCGGGCTCGGTGGTCTGGATTTCCACGTCGCGGTACACGTCACCATAGGCGTGACGGGCGATGGTGATGGGTTTCTTCCAGAATTTCACAGCGGGGTGGATGGAAGGGATGGTGATGGGTGTGCGGAACACGGTGCCGTCCAGCATGGCGCGGATAGTGCCGTTGGGGCTCTTCCACATCTGGTGCAGGTTGTACTCGCTCATGCGCTGCACGTTGGGGGTGATGGTGGCGCACTTGACGGCCACACCGTACTTCTTGGTGGCGTTGGCGCTGTCGATGGTCACCTGATCGCTGGTCTTGTCGCGGTACGGCAGGCCCAGGTCATAATACTCGGTCTTGAGGTCAACGAACGGGAGGATGAGTTCATCCTTGATCATTTTCCAAAGGACCCTGGTCATTTCGTCGCCGTCCATCTCGACCAGCGGCGTCGTCATTTTGATCTTTTTCATGTTTTATTTGCGGTTTTTGTAGTAATTCATCAGGCAGCCGTCGGCCAGGATCTGGCGTTCGTCCTGGGTGAGCGGCTTGAAATAAAGGGTAATGGGCGTGGACTTGCCGTCTCGGGAAATGACGCGGGCCTCAATTTCCTCGGCGCCGCCCAGGATAGCCTGGCGGATACCGGGAACGAACACGTAGTCCCCTACCTCATAATTGAACGGAGTGTCCGGGCCGATGGTAAACGGAACGATACCCCAGTTGATGCAGTTGGAACGGTAGCGCTTGGTGGCGTACTCGTAGCAGATGTTGGCGTCGCCGCCCAGCACCTTCTGGCAGGAAGCGGCCTGTTCGCGGGCGCTGCCGTCGCCGGGCTTGTTGGCAAATACGCAGGAGCCGAAGGAAGTGGTTTCGGCCGATGATCCGGCCACCGCCAGGGCCTTGCGCAGTTCGTCGGTGAGCTGACCGGCACGACGGTTGCGGTCGTCCTCCTGGATGCGCTTGGAGCGGCCGACGTACTCGGGAACGCGGCGGCTGAGGGCAAACTCGGAGAGCTTCAGCGGGTTGGAACGGTAGCTGGAGGTCTCGCCGGAAGGAATGAGTTCGTCGGTGGTGGTCACAGGGTCGTGGATGACGGCGGCCAGTTCCAGCAGCATGTTCTCCTGCATGGCGGGCATCACCGGCCAGTCCTTGATGTTGGGACCGTAGCGCAGCTCAACGGAGAGATCGGCCTTACCGTAGCCGTTGTAGATGCGTTTCTCGTAAATACGGCCGTCGAAGCTGTAGGGCTTGTGGTCGTCGGTGTATTCAATGTCCGTTGCAGCGGTGATTACGCCACCGTTGGCAGCCGTTGCAGCAATGCTTCTGGCGTCCATGAGGGCCACCATGGAAATCTGTCCCTGACCGGGCTTGGAGCCTTCGCGGTTGGGGAAGTTGCGGGTGGTGTGGCGGATGGACAAACCGTTATTCGAAGGAACGTCTCCGGCGCCGAAGCAGGGGCCGCAGAAGGCGGGTTTAATGACCACGCCGGCCTCCAGGAGCTCTTCGGCAATGTGGTTGCGCGTGGTGGCCAGATACACGGGTGTGCTCTGGGGATAGGCGCTCATGGTGAAGTAGTCGTTGCCGATAGATTTGCCGCGCAGGATGGTGGCGGCTTCGCTCAGGTTGTCATAGGTACCACCGGAGCAGCCGGCGATGATGCCCTGGTCGGCATACACCTTGCCGCCACGGATCTTGGACAGCAGGTCCGGATGCACTTTGTCTCCGAAACGCTTCCTGGTATCCTCCTCGATAGCCTTGAGAACGGCCTCGGGGTTGGCCTGGAGCTCATGGATGCTAACGGCGTTGGACGGGTGGTAAGGCAGGGCGATCATGCTCTCCTGCTTGCTCAGGTCGATGGTGACCATGGAGTCGTAGTAAGCCACCTTGCCGGGCTTCAGCTCTTTGTAGGCTTCGGGCCGATTGTGCATCTCGAAGTACTTCTTCACCTCACCGTCGGTGATCCAGATGGAGGACAGACAGGTGGTCTCGGTGGTCATCACGTCAATTCCGTTGCGGAAGTCGATGGGCAGGCTGGCCACGCCGGGACCTGCGAATTCCAGCACCTTGTTCTTCACAAAGCCGCTCTCGAAAACGGCCTTTACCAGGGAGATGGCAACATCGTGCGGGCCGATACCGCGGCGGGGCTTGCCCTCCAGCCATACCAGCACCACCTCGGGTGCATTGATGTCCCAGGTGTTCTTGAGGAGCTGTTTCACCAGTTCTCCGCCGCCTTCACCAACGCCCATGTTACCCAGGGAACCGTAGCGGGTGTGGGAGTCGGAGCCAAGGATCATGTTGCCGCAGGCGGTAAGGGCCTCACGGGCATACTGATGGATAACAGCCTGGTTGGCAGGCACATAGATACCGCCATACTTCTTGGCGGCAGACAGGCCGAAGACGTGGTCGTCCTCGTTGATGGTACCACCCACGGCGCACAGGGAGTTGTGGCAGTTGGTCATGGCATACGGCAGCGGGAATTTCTCCAGTCCGCTGGCGCGGGCCGTCTGGATAATGCCCACATACGTGATGTCATGTGATACCATGGCGTCAAAGCGGATTTTCAATTGCTTTGACGCCGGAGCATTGAGGGGGCTCTGCCCCCTATTATCCCCCGCGGCCTCCGGCCGTCCGTTTCCTTCGAGGGAACGTACGTCGTGTGCACGCAGAATCTGATAAGTGATAGTGTTCTCGCGGGCCTCGTCGTTTCCCAGAGGTCCTTCCGAGGCGATGGTCTTGCCATCAAGGAGATATACTCCGTTCGGATTGAGTGTAATCATGATATAATGGAATCTATAAATATTGTCAGTGCAAGCATGTCGGCCGCTCCCCCCGGGGAAATGCCCTCTGCCGCATAGCGTTTGTACAGGTCCTTTCCTTCCTTCGCCTCTCTCTTCACTTCCTGTGCCCTTTCCTCTCCTACTCTCTTTACCACGCAGGTATCGTCCAGCGTGGACATAATTCTAAGCAACAGTTTCAATTCGGCGGAAGGAGTCGGTTTTTCCGTCGCTGATTTTTGGGCCGATGCTCCGGAAAAACCGACAGGTCCTTCCGCCGCTATATTTTGGGCCGATGCTCCGGAAAAACCGACAGGTCCTTCCGCCGAGCATTTTCTATAGTATGGAAGCCAGTCCTCAAAAAGCATTTTGTAGCCGGAAAGGGCAATCTGGCGTGCACCACGTGCCGAAGGCGTGATGCGTAAGTTGCTGTCTTTCAATTGAATACAAAAAAGCTCCTGGGCAATTTCACCTAGGAAGATTTTCATATCATGCTCATTTACAGGCACTTCCACATCACGGGCAAAAGCGCGGGATACTGCATAAAGGGCCAGGCCCATGCAGAAAATGGCGCCGCGGTGAGTGTTCACCCCACCGGTGGCGGCCGTCATGGCCGCTTCGGCGTCAATGCCTAGCTGGCGCAGTTCTTCTGCAGAGCCGGCCAGGGCCATACGGGCCCAGAAAGGCCGAAGGGCCTTGATGCCAGAGAGCATGGTGTTGTAGTCCATGTCCTTGTGCGCGCCGGGGCCGTCGGGGCCCACCAGCCCGGGTTTTCCGGGCGTGTCCAGTTCCAGCCGCAGGGCACGTTCCACCAGGGCGGCCAGCAAATACGGCCAGGTGGTGTCGGGACACAGGGCGGCGGCCTCACGGTAGTGCCCGGCGGCCAGCGCCGAACGCACTGACGAGGCCGAAATGTTATCCAGCCGTGGAATGATTACGGCGTTGGGAATGAGACGGTTATAGTGGTTGGTAAGGGCGTCGAAGGGCTCGGAACCCACAAAGCGCACGGAAGCACCCAGTGCAGGGGCAATCCATCGGCCATAGAGGTCCGTGTCCAGATACATCTGGGTAACGGATGCATCGGACAGGTCTTTTAAAAAATAAGTAGGGAAAGTGGCGGCCGAAATCACGTAGTCGCTGCCGTCCAGCACCGTAACATCGCCGGGCGCACCTGCCTTAATCATGGCCAGGCGCTCGGCATAAGGGAAATGGGACAAATCCTCTTTCACAGGGATCACAAACAGGTGATCCACCTGGGAGGCAGCCTGCTGCAGCAAGTACTTGTGCCCCAGGGTGAAAGGATTGGCGTTCATCACCACCACTCCGCATCGGCCTTCACGCGCGAAAGAGCGGAGATAGGTGCAATACTGCTCCAGTCCCCTGCCGTTTTCCAGCAGGATGGCCAGCGGAGCGCGCGCCAGCAGGTGAAAGCCCAGGCTTTCGAACACAGCCTGGTATTCCGGCTTGGTGAAAACCTTGAGGTTCTGTGCAGGGTGCTCGCTCAGGATTCGGGACACCAGCGGCACCAGCAGGCCTTCGGAACGGGCTTCCTCGGACACCGCCAGGCATTTGAGCACGTCCCCGGCAATTCCAGCGCCGGCCACAATGGTTCCAGAATCATCCGTAAAGGCATAATACGCATCAAGCGATTCCATTCGGAGCCCATTGGCTTCGAGGAACCGCTTTACTTGATTACGGAAGAAAGGAGAACTCAATGGTATCTCCAGTATGTCGCTTAGGCCGTATGTTCTCATCCTGCAGCAAGCTTTCCAATACACCCGGTTCCGCCTGCTATGGAATTTACACTACGAAGGTAATGATTTAAAACCGATTTCCAAAGGAAAAGTTACAAATTATAATCACTTTCCCTGTAAACGGGCAATCAGTTCATTACCTAGGGCTTCTTTTACGCGAATATGTTCAAGAACCGCCGTCACGAAGGAGTTGGACTCGAAGTCTCCGCGCACCTGGGAGAAGTCCTTCTGCTTGATTTCCTGGGAACCGTCGGCACCGAAACCGGTCATGGACGCCAGGTTGAATTCCTTGCGGGCATCCTCGAACAGTTCCTGGTCAAGGCCGATGACCGCCTTTTTCCAGCGCTCCACAATGTCCACCACCTGGGCGGCCGTAATGGTCTCCAGCGGGTAGCCGAAGAACTCTTCATATTTGTCGTAGGCCCAGGTCCACTCGGCGTCGTAATAGTTGTCGTGCACCTGATGGAAGGCTTCGGAAAGCCCCTGAAGGGTAAGCTCCCCTTTCTCCACTTTGTCCAGCAGTTCGGTGATGACGTCGCGCGGCATGATGAGGCCGCTCAGATCGGCCCACTTGCCTTTGCCGATGCCGCAGGTGGGTTTGAGCAACTGGCGGATCTGGTCGTCGGAAGCACCGGCCGGCATCTTTTCCAGCCTCTTGATGATGGAGTTGCCCAGGAACTTGGTGATGGCCGTATCATAGTACCGGATACCGTTGCGAAGCGATGCATTGCGGATTTTGGTGCTGTGATAAGAATAGAGGTCGGACAGTTCACCGGAGGAATACTGCAGGTTCTTGAGCAGCTGGATGCCCTTGAACATCTTCTGGATGGTATAAGGGCTAAGAAGGTTGTAGTTGATGCAGTCCAGGCGGTCGGGATCCTTGCGGGCGTCACGTTTGGGCCACTTCTGGGCGTCACGGACGGTACCCACGCTGCGCAGGTTCACGCCAGGCACCAGGTATGTAGTATTCTGCTGCTCAATGAGGTAGGAGAACGGCAGATGTGAGGTGTCGGAGTGCGTGACGTGCCGGCCCATCACCAGCGAGAAAGCGCCTACGCGGGACGGCCACAGGATGTAGGAATCGGAGGCCGTCTTGGCACCGCGTTCCAGGATGCCCTGGTGGATGGGGCCCAGCTTATACATATGGTTGCTCTGGTTGGAGCCGGAGCCGGCGTTCATGAAAGAGAACATACCGGCGATGAGCAGGGAGCTCTTGTGGTGCGTCACGGTAAAAGGACCGGCAAAGATGGCGCAGGCCTCGCCGTTTTCCTCCTGGCAATTGGAGAAGAACAGGGAATCCGACGCACTGTAGCCATGTCCCAAGTGGCAGCACTGGCCGATGAAGCAACGCTCCAGGGAGGTGTTGTCGCTCACATGGGAGCCGCTACACACAATAAAATCGTCGGCGATGACGCCATGCGCAATGGTGACAGGGGCAATCTTGTTGCTGTTCAGGGTGCCGTTGCGCAGCCGGCTGGCACCGCTCACCACGGCGTAATCTCCAATACGTACGCCGTTGATATGGCGGGTGTTGCGGATGGATACCTCGTTGCCGATATACCCGCGGTCGCTCTTCTGGGATTGGGCATAGGCTTCAATCTGGGCATTGAGCGTGCCGATGAGCTGCGGCCGATGGCGGTACATGGCCAGGACATAGGCAATCTGGGCGCTGAGGCGGTCAAAGATCTTCACCTCTCGGCCGCCGGTCTCGTTGAGCACCGACACCTCTACGCCGTTGCCGAAGCTGCAGGGGCCCTCCGTCACGATGAGGTCCACGTTCTCAATATAACTGTGCGTGCCGATATCGTAGTTGGCAATGTAGTTGGACACGTTCTCGATGAGGGTGTTATCCCCTACCGTAACGTTGTGCAGGGTGGCATTGCGCATGCCGCTGTGCTTCTTGATGCCGCCGGGGAGCACGAAATTCTCGTTGAAACTGCCCCAGCGAACGGTGCCGGAAAAGCGCACGTTGCGAATGTAATTGAGGGAGTTGGGATCGGCGGTTTCCACCGTGCTCCAGTCGTCGGCCCGACAGTCACGGGCAATCAGGAAATCAATCTGGTCCTGTGTCAGTTTTCTGTATTCCATAAAGTGTAATTGTTGACCATTTGTTGTATTTTGGCCAGCAGCTCTTCCGTAGAATGGCTTTTGGCTCTCATGCAGAAGCGGACGTCATTTCCGCACAGCAGGCATTTTCTGGCAGGAAGGCCGATGTCCTGGCGCGACAAAGGCCCGTCGGCCCCCACCACATCAACGTCCATCAGGCGTCCCAGGGGATGCTCATCCTCTATCCGGCAGGCCAGGCGCTTGGCTTCCGGCGCGCTCAGAGAGACCAGAAAATAGGCCTCATATCCCGTCGGCAGATCTTTAACCTGCACATGGGATACGGCGCTCCCAAAACGCTCCAGAACGGCTGCCAGGCCTGCGCCACCAATCACCAGGGAATCCGCGTTCCGTTTTTCGGAACCGGGCAGCTGAACGGTGAGGCACACCAGGGTAAGCTCCGGATGGGACTCCAGCAACCGGTGCTGGAGGGACACCCTGGCGTCCCGGCTCGCTAGTAGCTGTTCCAGTGTTATCATTCGCTTCTGATTAACTTACAAAGTTAGCGAAAATCTTATTAACTTTGCATAAAGTAAGTTGATTTCACCCATGAATTTGAAACAGATAAAGGCATTCGCCTTTGATATAGACGGCGTGGCCACCGACGGCGGGGTTTTCTGCAACAGCGACGGAGACCTGCTGCGCACCTACGACGCCAAGGACGGCTTTGCCATCCGCATGGCCGTACTCAACGGTTTCCCTGTGGCAGTCATCACTGGCGGCAGCAGCGAGAGTATCCGCAAACGCATGATTACCAGCGGAGTAAAACCGGAAGATGTGTTCCTGCACTGCCGCAACAAAATGGAACAGTTCACGCAGTTCTGTGAGCGGTACGGGCTTCGTCCGGAAGAAGTGATGTACTTCGGAGACGACATCCCCGACATTGAATGCATGAAGGCCAGTGGCTGCGGCGTTTGTCCCTCCGACGCCGTGGAAGACGCCATCAAGGCGGCCGACTGGGTCACCGATGCTCCCGGCGGCAAGGGTTGCCTGAGGGAGGCCATCGAAAAGACCCTGAAAAAGCAGGGAAAATGGGTGTTCGACGCCGCCGAGTACAAAGCCAAATTCTAATGCCGATGGACCTGCATGGCAAGCATATCATCCTGGGCAGCAACTCCCCCAGAAGGCGGGAATTGCTTAAGGGTTTAGATGTTGATTTCGAGGTGGATACAGGGAACAACTTCCAGGAACACTTCGGTGCCGATGTCCCCTATGACCAGGTTCCCCGACTCATGGCCGAAGGCAAATCCCAGGGTTTTCACCGGCCCTTGGAAGAGAACGAGATCCTCATTACCGCCGACACCATGGTCATTCTTCCCGCCGATGCCGGAAAGCCCGGAGAAATCCTGGGAAAACCCAAGGACCGGGAAGACGCTTGCCGCATGCTGCGGGGCCTCTCCGGCCGGGAACATCACGTGACCACCGCCGTCACCATCAGGGATGCACGCCGAAGCCACACCTTCGACGTCACCACACAGGTATGGTTCAAGGAACTCACCGACGAAGAAATCACCTATTACGTAGATACTTACAAGCCCTTTGACAAAGCCGGGGCCTATGCCATCCAGGAATGGATCGGCCACGTGGGCATCACCCGCATAGAAGGATCCTATTTCAATGTGGTGGGCTTCCCCGTGCAACGGGTCTACGAAGCCCTGCAAGCCTTCCTGTAGCCCATGAACGCCTTCAGCCACGCCATACTCAACTGGTATGCCGAAAACGGCCGGGATCTCCCCTGGCGCCACACGCGGGACCCCTATGCCGTGTGGCTGAGCGAGATTATCCTCCAGCAGACGCGCATCGCGCAGGGAACGGCCTACTGGGAGCGTTTCATGCAGCGCTTCCCTACTGTGCAGGATTTGGCCGATGCTACCGAAGACGATGTCCTGCGCCTCTGGGAGGGCCTGGGTTACTATTCCAGGGCCCGTAACCTGCATGCCGCCGCCCGGCAGATAGTGGCTTTGGGCGCCTTCCCGGATACGCTGGGAGGCATCCGGGCGCTGAAAGGCGTAGGAGACTACACCGCTGCCGCCATCGGCTCCATCTGCTTCGATATCCCCGCTGCCGTGGTGGACGGCAATGTGTACCGGGTACTGGCCCGTCACTTCGGCATAGCCACTCCCGTTGGGACCACGGAAGGCAAGAAAGAATTCACTGCCCTGGCGGGGCAACTGTTGCCTCCGGGAGAAGCCGCCGCCTTCAACCAGGGCATGATGGATTTTGGCGCCCTGCAGTGCACGCCCCGCAACCCCGACTGCCTTACCTGCCCTCTGCAGGCCACCTGCAACGCTCTCCGCACAGGCCGCGTGGAACTCCTTCCCGTGAAAAAGCCCGCCATACCCGTGCAGGAACGGCATTTCAACTACATTTACGTGCGATGGAATGGCCAGACCGCCATCCGCAAGCGCGGTGCCGGAGACATCTGGCAAGGGTTGTTTGAACCCCTGGTCATGTCCGACCCGATGGGCCACCTGCTCAAGGCGGGCGTCAAGCACCAACTCACCCACAGAACGCTCATCGTGGACTTCTACCTGTGGGAACCGTCGGCCCAACCGGAACTCCCGGAAGGGTACATCTGGATAAAAGAAACGGAGCTTGACCGTTATGCCAAGCCTACCCTATTCACCATCCTTCTTAAAGAAGTAAGTCCCTCTCCCGAGGAGAGGGATTTAGGGAGAGGGTAACGTTAACGAAGTGGAACAGGGAAAACTGGCTACAGTTTTCCCTGTTCTCCTAAGTGGGAATCTTTAAAGCCGATGAAATACAGCACGCCGTCCAGGCCGATGGTGCTGATACTCTGGCGTGCGCTTTCCTTCACGCGCGGCTTGGCGTGGAAAGCGATGCCCAGGCCGGCTTCTCCCAGCATGGGAAGGTCGTTGGCGCCATCTCCCACCGCAATGGTCTGCGCCAGGTTCACGTGCTCGGTCTGTGCGATGAGCTTGAGGAGATCGGCCTTCCGGCGGCCGTCCACCACATCTCCCACATAGCGGCCGGTGAGTTTTCCGTCCTCTCCCACTTCCAGCTCGTTGGCATACACATAGTCGATGCCGTATTTGCGCTGCAGGTACTCTCCGAAGAACGTGAATCCGCCGGAAAGGATGGCAATCTTATAGCCGCAGGTCTTGAGGACGCTCATCAGACGGTCCGTTCCCTCAGTAATGGGAAGATGCTCGGCAATATCCTGCATCACGCTGATATCCAGTCCCTTGAGCAGCGCGACACGCTTGGTAAAGCTCTCCTTGAAGTCAATCTCGCCGCGCATGGCGCTCTCCGTGATGGCCGCCACTTGGTCGTAAACGCCGTGACGGCGGGCAAGCTCGTCAATGCACTCGGCCTGAATGAGGGTAGAGTCCATATCGAAGCAGATGAGCCGGCGCATGCGGCGGTACATGTCGTCTTTCTGGAAAGAGAAGTCGATGCCTACCTCGGAGCTCATGGCCATCAGGTCCTTCTGCATGGCCTGTTTTTCGTCGGCCGAAAGGAATCCCCGCACAGAGAATTCCACGCAGGCGCGCACGTTTTTCTCCGGATGCATGATGCTCATGCGGCCCGTCAGACGCTTGATGGCGTCAATATTGAGTCCATGGGCCGATATCACGTTGGTGGCGGCGTGGATCTGTTCGGCGCTCAGGCTGCGGCCGATGATGGTGAGGATGTAGCGGTTGCGTCCCTGGCGGCCGGCCCAGGCCTCGTATTCTTCGTCGGAAATGGGAGAAAAGCCGATGCTGATGCTGCCCAGGTCCGTAATCTTGAACAGGAGTTCCTTCATTACCTGGCCGGAGTGTTCCTCGTCAATGCGGATGAGGATGCCCAGGGTGAGGGTGCTGTGGATATCGGCCTGGCCGATGTCCAGGATTTGGGCGTCGTATTTGGCCAGAATGCCCATGATTTCTGCGGTAAGTCCCACGCGGTCCTTGCCCGAGATTCGAATTAATATCTGTTCCTTTTTCATATGATGCAAATTTACGGAAAAATCCTTAAATTTGTAAGTTATTAGAATTATATGACACTTCTTATCATATATTTGCTGCTGACAATGGGCATTTCCTTCCTGTGCTCGTTGCTGGAATCGGTACTCATGTCCACTCCCATTTCCTATCTCACCATGAAGGAGGACGAGGGAGACAAAAATGCAGCGCTACTGATGAAGTTCAAACAGGATCCCGACCGCCCGCTGAGCGCCATCCTGTCCCTCAATACCATAGCCAACACGCTGGGTGCCGCCGCCGTCGGCCACCAGGCCACCCTCCTCTCCGGAGACCACTGGTTCGGCATCATCAGCGCCATCATGACCATCCTCATCCTGGTTTTCTCCGAGATTGTTCCCAAAACCATCGGCACTTCCCACTGGAAAGACCTGCTGTGGCTGGCCCGCATCATGAAATTCCTGGTGTACCTGCTTTTCCCCATCGTCTGGCTCATCGACAAACTGCATAACAGCATCTCCGACGAAGATCCGGACCTGAGCATCTCCCGAGAGGAAGTATCGGCCATGGCCAATATCGGAGAGGAAGAAGGCGTGCTGGACAACTCCGAGAACAAGGTCATCCAGAATATCATCAAGCTGGACGACATCAAGGCCTACGACGTAATGACTCCCCGTGTGGTGGCCGCAATAGCCCCGGAGAGCATGACCCTGCGCCAGTTCTACAAGCAGGAGGAGCTTTCCCACAACTCTCGCATTCCAGTCTATGCCGATTCCCCGGAGTTCATCACCGGTTACATCCTGCGCTACGACGCTCTGGAGAACCTGGCCGAGGACAAGTTTGACATGCGTCTGCGCAGCATCAAGCGCAAGATAGCCGCCTTCCATGAGGAAACCACCGTGAGCGACATCTGGGAAAGTCTGCTCAAGACCAAGGACCAGATTGCCTGCATCATAGACGACTACGGCTGTTTCCAGGGTATTATCACGCTGGAGGACATCATGGAAACCATCCTGGGCATGGAAATCATAGACGAGAACGACACCATCACGGATATGCAGCAATATGCCAAGGAACGCTGGCTCAAGCGCAAGAACCAGTACAAGCAGATTGTGCTGCCCGAAGAAGACGATGAATAGGCTCTTCTTCAATCCTTTTACGGGCCGTTTTTTCACCCTTATCGCCAGAAGAAAACCCCGCCGGGCGCCTGTGAACGCACAGGTAGAGGCATTGCGTGCCCAGGCTAAGCGGGAACTGCCTCCCCGTCTGGCATCCCTGGCCGCGCAGCACGGCTTTACCTATAATAAGGTATTCATCAAGAACAATGTGAGCAACTGGGGCAGCTGCTCCTCCCGCAAGAATATCAATCTGAACCTGCGCCTGGTTACCCTGCCGCAGGAATTGCAGGACTATGTGATGCTGCACGAGCTGTGTCACCTGAAGTACCTGAACCACGGCCCCCAGTTCCACGCCCTGCTGGAAAGCGTCTGTCCCGGGCATCGGGAACTTGCCCGGCGGATGAAAGAGTACAAGATACGATGAAACGCGTAGCCATCATAGGTGCCGGGGCGGCGGGGTGCTTTTGCGCTGCGCTGCTGCGGGAATGGGCTCCCGACTTGGCCGTGACGATATTCGAAGCTGGATCAAAGCCCATGGCCAAATTAGCCATCACCGGTGGGGGCCGATGCAATCTGACCAATGATTTCCAGGGCATCCGTTCCCTGGCCGAAGCCTATCCGCGCGGTGAACGCGTGATGAAACGTGCCCTAAAAGCATTTTCCAACGACGATACCATTGCCTGGTTCACCGCCCGGGGTGTTCCTTGTGTCTTGCAAAGCGACCATTGCTGGTTTCCGCAAAGTCAGGACGCAATGGATGTGGTCCGCTGTCTCCAGCGGGGCATGAAGGGAACAGAGCTGCGGCTCAATACGCCCGTCCTGTCGGTTTCAAAGGACAGGGGCTCATTCGAACTCGCAATAAAGGTGGCCGATGCTACTTCGAACGAGCCTCTCTCCTTTGATGCGGTGGTTGTCACTACCGGCGGGGCGGCTAAAGGCTTGCCGTTCCTGGAGGGACTGGGGCTGGAGATAGTGCCGCCGGTGCCGTCCCTCTTTACCTTTAACATTCCGGACAAGTCTCTCAACAGCCTGATGGGACTGGTGGTGGAGGCACAGATCGGCCTGCAAGGCACAGCTTTCAAGGCCGATGGTCCCCTGCTCATCACCGACTGGGGTCTCAGCGGGCCTGCCACGCTCAAGCTTTCTTCCCATGCCGCCCGGTATCTGGCCGAAAACGGATACAAGGGTACGGTGGCCGTCAACTGGCTGGGCCAAAATGAGAATGAGGTACGGGCATGGCTGCAGAAAACGGCCTCCGACAATCCTCAGAAGCTGCTTTCCAGCATACATCCGCTGCAGCAGCGGTTGTGGGAGCATCTGCTGGCCAAAGCCGGCCTGCGAGCCGGTCTACGCTGGGCCGAGCTGGGCAGCAAGGGACTCAACCGCCTTACGGCTGTCCTTACCAACGATCCGTACCCGCTCGACGGCAAAAGCAAATTTCGCGATGAATTCGTCACGGCCGGCGGCGTGGCCCTGTCTAATGTCGACCTGAACACGCTGGAATGCAAACAGCATTCTGGCCTGTATTTCGCCGGAGAAGTACTTGATATTGACGCCATTACGGGAGGATTCAACCTGCAGGCTGCCTGGAGTACGGCTTATCTGTGTGCAAAATCCATTTTAAATGCCTATCTTTTCGATTAAACAAACTGTTATGAAAAAAGCTATTCTTTCTTTAGCGGCTGTCCTGGCCTGCGCCCTGTGCGTGTTCTCTTCTTGTAATAAATCCGATGACAGAGTTCTGGTTCAGTATACTGTCAATCCTACGTCGGGCACCTCTACCAGTTCGATGGACATCTGGAACTGCCTGAATGACATGCGTGCCGAACTGAGGAAAAGCATTGTCATAGAAGACAACGGCCTTTCCTACGAGTCCAAGGAATATGACGAAGCAGCCGTAAAAGCATGCGACGAAATTGCCAAGCTTTACAAGGCCTATCCCGCTTCCGATCCAGAAAAAATCAAGCGGGTTACCCTTAAGGTTTACGAGTTCTCTCCGGCCGAAAACTAATAGCTTTTTCCAGAAATTGTCCGTATCTTTGTAAATATGGACAGTGTGAACATCATCATCATAGTGGCTGCGGCATTCCTTATTGCCGTGGCCATTCTCATTACCTGGCTGGTCATGCACGGCAAGCTGACGGCCGCCCGGGAAGCGCTCAAGAACGCCGAAAAACTGCAGCAGCTGCAGCAGGAAGCGTTCGACAGGCAGCTGGAGCTGGTAAAAAGCCAGCTGTCGGCCCAGACAGAGAAACTACTCCAGCAGCGGGAGGAAGCCCTGCAGAAGAAGGCCGAGGAAACCTTCCGCACCCTGGCGGGTCCGCTGGGCAAGGACCTCAAGGCCATGCAGGAAAGTTTCGAGAACCAGAAACGCACCCAGGCCGAGGGTAACGCCACCCTCAAAACGGCTGTAGAGCAGGCTGTAAAGCACTTGCAGGACCAGACTACCGCCATCGGCACAAAGGCCGACAACCTGGCCCAGGCGCTCAAGGGCCAGAACAAGATGACGGGCATCTGGGGAGAAACCATCCTGTACAATATGCTGGTGGCCGAGGGCATGGAAGAAGGCCGAGACTTCGATCGGGAGGAAACCCTGCGGGACGGCAGCGGCGCTATTGTCCTTAACGAGGACAGCGGCAAGCGCATGCGCCCGGACTATATCCTGCATTATCCGGACAAGACAGAGGTGATTGTGGATGCCAAAACCTCCATGGAAGCCCTTTCGGACTGGTTTGCAACAGAAGATCCTGTTCTTAAGGAAGATGCCGCCAAACGCAATTTACTGGCCATCCGCACGCAAATCAAGAGCCTTTCCGGCAAGCGTTACCAGGACTATATCCGCGACGGGTACAAAACCCTGGATTACGTGCTCATGTTCATCCCCAATTACGGTGCGTTTCAGCTGGCCAAAACCCTGGCCCCCAACTTTTTCCAGGAGGCCTACCAGCAAGGGGTTTTACTCACTACGGAGGAAACCCTGATGCCCTTCCTGCGGATGATCCGGGTAGCCTGGACCAATTACGACCAGGTGCGCAACCAGGAAAAGATTATCAAAGCTGCGCAGACCATGATTGACCGTGTAGCCGATTTTGCCAAAGCCCACGCCGCCATGGGAGACAAGCTGCACGCCGCCATGGAGGAATACGACAAAGTGAGCGCCAAAATCAGCGATTCCGGCAATTCCATCATCACTTCGGCCAAACAGTTGATCAAGCTGGGGGTTCCCAAGAATCCTAAGAAGCCTCTTCCGGATTCAGAAGAATAAAAGGCATTCCGCAATTGGCAGCAAAGGCAGCGTCTGTCTGGGTATCTCCCAACATGACGCTGTTTTTTGCCTCTATGTCGGGGAATATGGCGCAGGCCTCATGGAACATACCGATGTTGGGTTTACGGCGGGGATCATCATCGGAAACCGCCGTACAAACCAGAATGAGGTCTATGCGGCCGCCGGCCTCCAGAATGTCCTGCATCATTTGGGCGTGGACCTGGGACAACTGGGCATCGGTCATCACCCCCTTCCCTACTCCGCGCTGGTTGGTCACCAGCACAATGTGTTTGTATTTCCTCGCCCAAAGGGACAACTCCTGCAGCACCCCCGGCATCCACTGCCACTGTGCCCAACTCTTTACATAATCTCCTGAAAGATGCCGGTTCAGTACGCCGTCCCGGTCCAGGAAAAGGGTGTCGGCATCGGCCGCCAAAACGGCCTTGCAGGCCTTCTGGACAGCGAACCAGGCGGGAATGGCCCACTGCGCCTTTTCATAATCCTCCGGTATGCCGATGTCTATGAAATATGCATCACTCACCCACCCGCCAATCTCTCCGATAGCCGCCCCGGGCTCCAGCACTTCCTTCTCAAAGGAGAATTTCTCAGGCATTACGCTCAAATCCAAGCGGCTCCGGTCCACGGCATAAACCCCGCCATTGATGAGGCCTTCGGCACAGTGTTTTTTCTCCTGAAAGCTTGTGACAGTCAGAGGAACGCATTCCGGCTGTCGCAGAAATGATGGCCGAAGCTCCAGCCGGGATGCGTCCCCCTGACTGTTGGTCATAACGGCACCGTAGCGGTCAAAGTCCTTCATGGGCTTCAGGGCCAGGGTTATGGGCTTGTCAAAGGGCATTTCACGCAGGTCCACGGGGTAAAACGTGTCCCCGTTCACTACAAACACCTTATCCTCCCGGCAAAGCCCCAGGGCTTTTTTAATGCCTCCGCCGGTCCCCAGCGGTGTTTCCTCTATGGCAAAGTCATAGGAAAACGGCCATTCCTGTCCCTGCACATAGGCTACCACCTGTTCTTTCAGATATCCCACGGACAACACCACGTGATCCACGCCCTGCCCAACAAGCCACTCCAACAGATATCCTAAAAAGGGCCTGTGGAGACCCTTCTCCTCGGAGGCTGATTCTAGGGCCGATGCCTCCTGCGGAGAAGGGGTCTCCTCCGGCCTTTTAACGGAGATCGGCGCTAGGCATTTGGGGATTTCGTGGACGACAGAACGAAGGCGGGTGCCCAGGCCGCCGGCAAGGACTATAACTTCCATGCAATGGCACCTTTATCGGTAAACTGGAAAGGAACCACTTTGCCGGGAAGCTTGGACAGGGCCTGGGTAATCTGGTACTTCCTCACGGGCGGCACCATGAGCATGATAAAACCGCCGCCGCCGGCACCGGACACTTTACCGGAAATGGCTCCGGCATTCATGGCTACGTCGAAGGCTTCCTGGATCATGGGATTTGTGATGGTGTCGGCCATCTTCTTCTTATCCTCCCAGGCCTGCCCTATGATTCGGGCAAAGGTATCCATGTCTCCCTGCAGGAGGGCCAGCTTCATATCGACGGCGCTTTGCCGGATGCGGTGCATGGCCTCGATGGCCACGGAGGAACCGCTGCGGGCGGCCTGCTGCTGTTTCTGGATAATGGCCGCACTCTCCCGGCTTCGGCCCGTAAAATACAGCAGAAGAGAAGCTTCCAGTTCCTGGATAATCCAGTCCCTTACCTTTAAGGGATTCACAATCACCAGATCGCTGGGCAGGAACTCCATGAAGTTGAATCCGCCGAAAGCGGCGGCATACTGGTCCTGTTTGCCGCCAGCAAGCAGCAAATCCTTCCTCTCTATCTCATAGGATAGGCGCGCCAGTTCATAGTCTCCCAGCGGGAGGCCCATCCACTCGGCAAAGCATTTGAGGATGCACACCACCATGGTGGAAGAGGTGCCCAGACCGGAACCGGCGGGAGCGTCGTTAAAGGTGGTGATGGCAAAGCCCGGAGAAGGGATGGGGCCGAAGTCCCGCACTACCCTGTTGTACACTCCGTCAATCAGGATGGCGCCGGAGTTCAACGGACCGGTTCCCAGCGCCAATTCGCACATGATTCCCGCATCCAGCGCGTTCACGCGCACAGTGGGCAGGGAAAGCGGTTCGATGGTACAGTAGGCGGCCAGGTTGATGGTGGCGTTGAGAACATTGCCGCCAAACATGTCGGAATAGGGCGACACATCGGTTCCTCCGCCGGCCAACCCCAACCTGAGGGGGGCTTTGCTTCTAACGATCATATCAATGTGCCAGTTTTTCTTCTACCTGGGAAATCCTGTGGGCGGCTTCGGGATAGCCGGCAGCCTCGGCTTGCTTATAATACAGGATGGCCTTTTGGTACATGTTGTCCTGGAAATTGGCCATCTTCTGTTTGTTCTTCCTGAGACTGACTTCAGGAGCGTCGTCTCCCAACTCTTCAAAGTCCACGCCGGCCTGGAACAGCATCTGGGCTTGTTCGGCCAACAGGGCGCGCAGGTTTTCCTGCTGGGTGCCGATGGTGGCTTCCTGGCTTGCGATGGTGCCGGACTGCCGCTCAATGGTCAGTCCCTGCTCCGTAATGGTCTGGTCCTTTTTGCGGATTTCTTCCTTGAGCTGTTCAATCTCCTTCTCCTTCTCCTGAATCACCTTTTTGAGGCTGGAAATCACGCCTTTAAGCTGTTTGTTATTCTTGGAAAGGGCATCCAGCTCTTCCATCTGGTCCTTGATCTTGTCCAGCCCGCTTTCAATCTTTTCCACCTGCGTCATTTCGGCGGTGCCATGTTCCAGGTCGGAACGCAAAGTGACGGTGCTGCCGCTGATCTGGGACAGCTGCTGCAGGATGCGGTCCACCGCCTTGGCCTGCGTGGCATACTCCTCCCGGATGGCCTTGGAAGCAGTCTGCAATTCCTCATACTCCTTTACAACATGGTCGTATTCCTCACGGGACACGTATTTGGGCTCGTCACAAGCCGCAGCAAGTAGCACGGTAAGGGTTGCCGCAAGGGCTATTTTGACAATTCGCATAGGGAACCTCCTTTTTCTTCAAAGCGGATGGTGGTTTTCTTGAGACCCGGCTGGTAGGTAACGGCGCCGCTCCCCAGTTGGACCGATGTTACGGTGGCGTGTTCTCCCAGCTTAAATGTATACAGGACAGGCCCGTAAACGGTAATACGGGTAATCTGGTACTCTCCGGTTTCCATCAGGTTGACAACGGCCGTGGAATAGCGTACACTGTCGTCTACAACGGTTTTGAACGTATAATTACCCGGAAGGTCTTCCAGGATTTTCACGGGAGCTTCGACGGAAGCGTTGATGTCTTTGGCCCGGCAGGCGGTAAGGCCGATAGCCATAAGGGAAAGGAAAAGAATCTTACGCATCATATCTCTATTCACTAAGGATTGCATCGGCCAGGGCTTCCAGCGCGGGGCGGTCGGCCGGGGTCATCTTACTCTTGATGGTTACCATATTTCCCACCACCTCCACATCTTTCATGGCGGCGAACATTTCTTTCATCACACGGCCGGCCGACGGGGCCCAGGTGCCGTTTTCCACCAGCGCCACCTTGCGTTTCTGGTAGCCTTTCATCTGCAGTTTGTGCAGGAAATCATAGGCGGGGGTGAAGAGACCGGCATCGTAGGAAGCGGCCGCCACCACCATCTTGCCGTAGCGGAAGGCGTCTTCCACGCCCTCGGCCTGGTCGTCTCGGGTGAGGTCGTTCAGGGCCACCTTGGGGCAGCCTTTAGCCTTGAGGATTTCGGCCAGTTCCAGGGCTACCGCGGCGGTATTGCCGTGGATGGAAGCATAGGCGATGAAAACGCCGGGCGTCTCTACCCCGTAGCTGCTCCAGGTGTTGTACAGTTGCAGGATGCCTGCCGAATCCCTAATGACGGGGCCGTGCAGCGGGGCTATGACTTTAGGTGACAGCGCAGGCATGGCCGACAGTACCTTGGCGGCCTGGGGACCATACTTACCCATAATATTAAAGTAATAGCGGCGGGCTTCGCAGGCCCAGTCATCGTCTTCATCGGCCCAGAAAGCGGTTTTTTCCAGGGCGCCGAACTTGCCGAAGGCATCGGCGCTGAAAAGGACGCCGTTCTGGAGCTCCACGCTCATCATCACCTCCGGCCAGTGTACCATAGGCGCGGCGATGAACTTGAGGGTGTGGTGCTCGCCGATGGCCAGGGTGTCACCGTCTTTTACGGCCAGCGTGTGCGGGAACGCCTTTCCGGGATTGAACTGGCCCAGGAACTTGAGTCCCATGGCGGTGGCTACGACGGTGGTCTCCGGGTATTTCTCCAGGAAGGCCGATATGCTGCCGGAATGGTCCGGCTCCATATGATGGACCACCAGATAGTCAGGCTTGCTGCCGCCCAGGGCATCCTCCAGGTTTTGCATCCATTCCCGGGTTTTACGGGAATCTACGGTGTCCATCACGGCCACCCGGGTATCCAGGATGACATAGGAGTTATAGGAGATTCCTTCCGGGAGGATATACTGGCTTTCGAACAGGTCGAGATCTATATCGTCTACGCCGATATAACGGATTCCGTTGGTTATTTCTTTCATTTCAGTGTCCTTTAATCATACAAAGATAAGAAAAAATGCGTATCTTGCGAAAAATATGCGAGCCATGCTAAACAGAGTTTGGACATATCTCAAACGCATTGTTAAAAGCTACGTCTATCTGTTCGACGACGTGGATACCGATGACGCCGCCCAGCGCATCAAGGGATCCATCTGGTTTCGCGGCCCCAATGTCTGGATTCTTGCCTTTGCCATCGTCCTGGCTTCGGTGGGGCTCAATGTGAACTCTACGGCGGTCATCATCGGCGCCATGCTGGTGTCCCCGCTCATGGGCCCTATCATCGGCGTGGGCCTGTCCTTCGGCACGCACGATGTAGACCTGCTCAAATCGGCCGCCAAGAACCTCCTGGTGATGGTGATCATCTCCCTGGTGGCTTCCACGCTGTTTTTCCTCATGTCCCCGCTGTCGCTGGTGAATCCCACGGAGCTAGAAGCCCGCACCTCCCCCACCATCTACGACGTTCTCATCGCCTTCTTCGGCGGCCTGGCCGGCATTCTGGAAAACAGCCGTAAGGAACGTGGAACGGTGCTTTCCGGCGTTGCCATCGCCACCGCCCTCATGCCGCCGCTGTGCACGGCAGGTTACGGCCTGGCTCACCTGAACTTCCATTTCTTCTTCGGCGCCCTGTACCTGTTCCTCATCAACAGCGTGTTCATCGCCCTGGCCACATACCTCATGGTCAAATACCTGCACTTCCGCAAGGTAACGGGCTCTCTCCCGGAAATCACCCGCCAGCGCAAACGCATCATCACCGCCATTTTTGTCATCTTCCTCATTCCCAGCATCTGGAGTGCCATGGTGCTCATCCGGGAGAACAATTTTGAGAGGAAAGTGGTGGCATTCCTGGAGAACAACCGCATTGTGGGGCAGCATTCCTATGTATACGATTATAAGGTAACCGGCCATCAGGTGAATGTTTCCATTGCCGGAGAACCCCTCACGGACAGTCTCAAGAACGTGTTCCTGCAGAATGCCGAGTATGCCAACCTCAGACGCAAGGATATTACGCTCATCGAGCATTCCTTTGGCATGAGCCAGGCCCAGATGAACGAGATGATTGATGAGGTCTACAGCCGCACCGATGACGAACTGGCCCAGAATGCCGCTCTCATGGAAACCATGCAGTCCCGTCTGGATGCCCTTGCCCTGCAGCTGGACAGCCTGCGTGCATGCACCGATTCCCTCCAGCGCCAGCTCCTCCTCACCACCGTTTCCGTTCAGGAGCCCGTTCCTGCCGATACACTATCCATTCAGGAATAGCGCTATTAGCGCAAAAAAAAGAGTGTCGGCCTGTCTCAGGCGGACGCTCTTACTAACCACATAATTAATAACACTAAAACTAATAACCAATAGACTGAGTCCGTTGAGAGAACCTCACTTCCTCAATCCGGATACAAAGGTACGGCTTTTTTTCTAATTAGCAAATTTTTTTATAAAGTTTTTTTACATTTTTTTCACAAAAAGTGCCAACTACTTAGTAGTCAGCACTATAAAAATTAGTAAAAATATTTAATTATTTTCTTGCAAACGTTTTCCTGAGCTATTTTCCCAATTTTTCCTTCAGGTGAAGGATCATATCCCGGGTCATTGCATCCAAAGTGTAAGTAGGTTTCCAGTCCCATTCTTCACGGGCGCAGGAATCGTCCATGCTGTCGGGCCAGGAGGTAGCGATGGCCTGGCGGACAGGATCCACTTCATAGCGTACGCGCAGGTCGGGAATGTACTCACGGATTTTGGCAAAGAGTTGCTCGGGCTCAAAGCTCATGGAGGCAATGTTGAAGGAGTTGCGGTGCTTCAGGCGGGAAGGATCGGCCTCCATCAGCTGGATGGCGGCGTGCAGGGCATCGGGCATGTACATCATGTCCATGAAGGTGCCGGGGGCGATGGGGCATACGAATTCCTCGTGCTTGACAGCCGAATAATACACCTCCACGGCATAGTCGGTGGTGCCTCCGCCAGGCAGGGTGGTATAGGAAATGAGGCCGGGGAAACGGACCGAACGCGTGTCTACGCCGTATTTGTGATGGTAGTAGTCACTGAGAAGCTCCGTGGCAACCTTGGTGACGCCATACATGGAGCGGGGGCGCTGGATGGTATCCTGGGGCGTTCCCACGTGAGGGGTTTCGGGGCCAAAGGAGCCGATGGAAGAGGGCGTGAACACCGCACAGCCCTTCTCACGGGAGATTTCCAGGATGTTGAGCAAACCGTTCATCTGGATATCCCAGGCCAGCAGGGGCTTGCGTTCGGCCACGGCTGACAGCAGGGCTGCCAGATTATAGATGGTATCAATCTTATATTGGTCTACGATAGCGGCCAGACCGGCGGCATCTCTAACATCGGCAATGGCGGAAGGACCGCTTTCCAACAATTCACCTTTGGGTTCTGCGCCGGGGATATAACCGGCGACAACGGTGCTGCCGGGCACTTCCCGGCGAATTTTCATGGTGAGCTCCGAGCCAATCTGTCCTGTAGAGCCAATTACTAATACGTTTTTCATCTGAAAGGTTTATAGCTTGTCAGTAACGAAGTACAAATTTATGCTTTTTTCGTCAGAAATCAAGATAAAATGTGTAAATTTGAAACCACAAAAACTAAAACCATGTACGGAAAATTTCAACAACACCTTAAGGATGAGCTGAGCGCCATCCAGGAAGCCGGACTTTACAAGAACGAACGTAATATTGCCAGCCCCCAGAGCGCCGAAATCACGCTCCAGGACGGCAGGAAGGCCCTGAACTTCTGCGCCAACAATTACCTGGGACTGGCCGATAATCCCCGCCTGATCCAGGCCGCCAAAAAAGCCATGGACAACCGCGGATACGGCATGTCCAGCGTGCGCTTCATCTGCGGCACGCAGGATATCCACAAAGAGCTGGAAAAGGCCATCTCCGAATACTTCCACACAGAGGATACCATCCTCTATGCCGCCTGCTTCGACGCCAACGGCGGTGTCTTCGAGCCCCTTTTCACCGCCGAGGACGCCATTATATCCGATTCCCTGAACCACGCTTCCATCATTGACGGCGTGCGCCTGTGCAAGGCCCAGCGTTTCCGCTATGCCAATGCCGATATGGCCGACCTCGAAGCCCAGCTCCAGGCCGCCCAGGCTTGCCGTTACCGCATCATCGTGACCGACGGCGTGTTCTCCATGGACGGCAACGTGGCCCCGATGGACAAGATCTGTGATCTGGCCGAAAAATATGACGCCCTTGTAATGGTGGACGAGAGCCACAGCGCCGGTGTCGTCGGCCCCACCGGACATGGCGTGGCCGAGCAATTCGGCTGCTATGGCCGCATCGATATCTTCACCGGCACCCTGGGCAAGGCTTTCGGTGGCGCCGTGGGCGGTTTCACCACCGGCCGCAAGGAGATTATCGATATGCTGCGTCAGCGTTCCCGCCCGTACCTGTTCTCCAATTCCATCCCGCCGATGGTAGCCGGCGCCGCCCTGGAAACCTTCAAAATCCTCAAGGAATCCGACGCCCTTCATGACAAACTGGTGGAGAACGTGAACTACTTCCGTGACAAGATGATGGCCGCCGGCTTCGACATCAAGCCCACCCAGAGCGCCATCTGCGCTGTGATGCTGTACGACGCTCCCCTCTCCCAGAAATTCGCCGCCAAAATGGCCGAAGAAGGCATCTTCGTCACTGGTTTCTACTATCCTGTGGTTCCCAAGGGCCAGGCCCGCATCCGCGTTCAGCTGAGCGCCGCCCACAAGAAGGAACACCTGGACAAGGCCATCGCCGCCTTCATTAAAGTGGGCAAGGAACTGGGTGTTCTGAAATAATTTTGGAAATTCGGGAATAAGCACTATCTTTGCATTCCCGTTTTGGTACTATGGCCGAGTGGTTAGGCACAGGTCTGCAAAACCTGCTACAGCGGTTCGATTCCGCTTGGTACCTCATAACAGCCTCTGGAATTGCTCCGGAGGCTGTTTTTTTGATATAATAGACATTTCTGGTTGGTAATTCCTTTATAATTTGCTGATTCATTGACTTTTGTGCAAATTAGAAGAAAACGGTTTCTTCTCACTTTTATTTGCCACGTTGACGAATAGAATGCACAGGAGGCCTATTTCCCGTCGACGCGGCAGCAAAATCGGCCCAAACGGGCAAAAACGCTGCCGCGTTGACAGCCAGAACGCACAGAATAGCATTTTTACGTCAACGTGGCAAAGGTGACGCCACCTCGCATTACGCGGCTCGGCGGCTACGGCTCGCCGCTGCGGTGGCCTCCGTAAAACGGCCCTCCTCGCGGCGGCCGTCACCAACCACAAATGTCAATTATACCCGCTATTCCAAAATTTGCCGCGTATCAAAAAAATCGTATCTTTACAGACACAAACAACCTAGAGAATCCTATGAAACACATCCGTTTATTCTTCTTGTGCCTGCTGCTCCTGGGCTGGACGGCCAGTGCACAGACTTCCCGCGAGGAACTGCTTTCCCACATGGATCTTACGGCCGGGAATTATGCCAATTATCCGGCTCCCACCGGTCATTTGACGCCGGCTCCGGCAGGATACGAGCCGTTCTACATCAGTCATTACGGCCGTCACGGTTCCCGGTACCAGACCAGTGACAAGGCCTTCAAACGGTTGTGCAAACAACTGGATACAGCCCTGAGTATCGGCCTTCTCACGGAATATGGCAAGGATGTGCGCAACCGCGTTATCCTGGCTGCAACCGATGCCAAGGGCCGCGCCGGCAGCCTCACGACGCTGGGTGCCCGTCAGCACAAGGCCATCGCCAAACGGATGTACGACAATTATCCCAGCCTAATGTCCCGGCCTCTCAAGGTGACGGCCAATGCGTCCACTTCCCGCCGTGTGATTGCCAGCATGGAGAATTTCTGTGCCGAGCTCAAAGAACTGAATCCCTCGTTTGAAATCACCACGGCTGCCCGCGAAGAAGACTTGTACTACATCAAGGCCAACAAATCCATCGTGGTACCCGATGCTCCGCTGGACGACGAACTGTACCACAAACTCAAGAAGTTCCGCAAAAAAATGATGGCCTGGACACCCCAGATGGAATCCATGTTCACAGATCCCAAGCGTGCCAGGGAACTCTTTGACCCCTACACTTTCTCCGACGACCTGTACAACGTTGCAGCCGACATGTATTGCCTGCCGGAACTGCGGATCAGCTTTGACGACGTCTTTGGAGAGGATGGCATGATCAACGGTTTCCGTTCCTACAACGCCGCCTGGTGCCTGTGGGAAGGCCTGATGCCCGGTTCCAAGAAGAGTTATTACTGCATCTATCCCCTGCTGCAGAACTTCCTGGACGAGGCCGATGCCATTATTGCCGACGGTGGCAGCGCCGTGCGCCTGCGTTTCGGCCACGACAGCGTGGTACTGCCCTTCTCCTTTATCCTGGGCTTCCCGGAGGCCACCGGTGCCACGGACGACATGGAAGACCAGCATAACCATTTCTCCATCTTCCGTCTCATCCCCATGGGCGCCAATATCCAGTGGGTTTTCTTCAAAAAGAAGGGGTCCAAGGACATTCTGGTCAAATTCCTGATGAACGAGAACGAGACCGCCATCCCCGTCAAGACCAACTGCTATCCCTATTATCACTGGAAAGATGTGGAGGCATACTTCCGCAAGATGATCAAGGACGCCAACCTGGTTTGGAAATAAGGCCTATTTTCCCTATCTTTGTGTTTTGTGCACGCATATGCGCGTACGCACTACGCATAAATGGATTATTCGCAGGCCAAACAGCAGATTGAGCAGCTCAAAGCTATTCTCTGGGAGAACAGCCGCAAGTACTATGTAGAGAACGCTCCCACCATGAGCGACTACCAGTACGACCAACTGATGCATCGGCTGGAAGACCTGGAGGCGCAATTCCCGGAACTGGCTACGCCGGACTCCCCCACCCGCCGCGTGGGGTCCGACCTTGAAGAGGAGCAGGGGCCGGAAAGCGGCTTTGCCAAGTATCCCCACAAATATCCCATGCTGTCCCTGGGCAATACCTACAGCATCCAGGAAGTGGAGGAATTTGCCGAAAGGGCCGCCAAATCCATTGACACGGCTTTTACCTATTGCTGCGAGCTCAAGTTCGACGGCACCGCCATCTGCCTCACCTACAAGGACGGCGTGCTTTTCCGCGCCCTAACCCGGGGAGACGGCGTGCAGGGGGACGACGTTACCCGCAACGCCCTCAAGATTGCCAATATCCCGCACAGACTGCATGGGACCGGCTGGCCCAAGGAGTTTGAGATCCGCGGAGAAATCCTCATGCCTTACGAGTCCTTCGACCGCCTGAACCATGAGCGGGAGCTGCAGGAAGAGTCCCTCTTTGCCAATCCCCGCAATGCCGCCAGCGGTTCCCTCAAGCTTCAGGACCCCCAGGAAGTGGGCCGAAGAGGCCTTTTCTGCACCCTCTACCACATCCCCGCAGGGCAGGTGGACTTCCCCACCCACGACGACGCCCTCAAGGCCGCCCAGGGCTGGGGCCTTCCCGTGAGCGAGCATCGGCAAATCTGCCACAACATAGCCGAAATCGAGGAATTCATCGGCCATTGGGACACCGCCCGCAAGGACCTTCCCTATGCCACCGACGGCATTGTCATCAAGATCAACGAGATGGCCGTCCAGCGGCAACTGGGCTTTACGGCCAAGAGTCCCCGCTGGGCCGTAGCCTATAAATTCAAGGCCGAACAGGCCTGTACGCCCATCCTGAGCATCGACTACCAGGTGGGCCGCACCGGCGCAGTCACCCCCGTGGCCAATCTGGAGCCCGTACTTCTGAGCGGCACCATGGTTAAACGCGCAACGCTGGTCAACGAGGACCAGATAAAGGCCCTGGACATCCATGAAGGAGACTGGGTGTATGTAGAGAAAGGCGGGGAAATCATCCCCAAAATCACTGCCGTAGAGCCTTCCAAACGCCGTCCCGGTGCGCAGGCCCCCGCATTCCCCCATCTGTGTCCGGACTGCGGTACCCCGCTGGTAAAGCCGGAAGGAGAAGCCCGCTGGTTCTGTCCCAACACCACGGGCTGCCCTACCCAGATCAAGGGCCGCATCCTGCATTTCCTGTCCCGCAAAGCCATGAACATCCTGGCCGGAGAAGCCACCGTGGAGCAGTTGTATAACCTGGACCTGGTGCATTCCCCGGCCGATTTGTACTCCCTCACAGAGAATCAGCTCCTGCAGCTGGAAGGCTGGAAAGAGCGCAGCGCAAGCCGATTCCTGCAAAGCCTGCGGGATTCCCGCAAAGTGCCCTTCGAGCGCGTCCTCTTCGCCATCGGCATCCGTTATGTGGGAGAGACCACAGCGCGCGATATCGCACGCCACTTTGGCAACATCGACGCCCTCAAACTGGCCTCCCGGGAGGAACTCCTGGCCGTGGAAGACGTAGGAGATGTCATCGCCGACAGCGTCCTGGCCTTCTTCCAGGCCGATGAAAACCTGCGGGAGATAGAGCGTCTCTATGACGCCGGCCTGCAGATGGCCGTGGAAGCCCCGGCCCAAAAAACCTCCAGTCTCCTGGAAGGCAAAACCATTGTGATCAGCGGCAACTTCTCCATCTCCCGTGACGAGATGAAAGCCCTCATTGAAGCCCATGGCGGCAAGAACGGTTCTTCCGTCAGCTCCAAAACCGCCTACCTCCTGGCCGGTTCCAAACCAGGTCCCGAAAAAGTAAAAAAAGCCAATGAACTGGGTATTTCCATCATTGATGAAAACCAGTTCTTTGATATGATTGGTCCGGCGGAAGAAGTCGGCTTTTCAGTCACAAAAATGAGGGCCGATGTTCCTGAAAAGCCGACGGGTTCTTCCGCCGAACCAACTCCCGGAACAGATTTTCCGTCACTGGAGGGCGATGTATTTCCCGGAGCATCGGCCCAATTTAAAGCGACGGGAAATACATCCCCTTCAGGGACCATAGAACCATCATTGTTTTAATTGATGTTCAAGAAGTTAGCGCATAAGATTGCAGTGATTGTCCGGTGGATTTCCATCTGGATAACCATCATTGTGCGCTTCATAACACATGACATCTGGCTGCTCAATGAGAAAGACTTTTCCCGGTGGAAGGGTCGTCTGGTGCGTGATGCCAAGACGGTGATTCTGATGATGAACACTTTCATGGACCAGAAGATCGGGTACCAGATTACGGCGTTGGCTTTCCGCAGCATGCTGGCGGTGGTGCCGGCCATCGCCATCGGCTTTTATCTTACCGACGGCCTGGGACTCAGGGACAAGTTTGCCCAAATCCTCCAGACCAACCTGGGAGAGCAGGACATTACCCAGGTCCTCATGAATGCGGCCGACAACATTGTCCACACGGCCGAGACCGGCCTCTTCGGCTTTATCTCCATGGCTTCCTTCGTGTGGATTGTGCTGTCCCTGATGATTACGGTCCGTCAGGTCTTCAACAATGTGTGGAAGGTGGACAGGGAACGCAACTTCTTCAAGATGATCGGCATCATTATCGGCATCACCATCCTCTCCCCCTTCGTTATTATCATCTTCTTCTCCGGAAGTGTGGTGTATTCCCATGTGATGGACCTGCTCTTCCCTACCAAGGAGTTTTTCACGGAACACCTGAAGTCGCTATTGTCCTGGGTTACATTCGCCGGTGCCAGCATCCTTATCCTGAGCGCCATGTACAAGTATATCCCCGGCACCAAGGTACGCTACCGCCACGCGCTCAAGTCGGCCCTTATTGCCGGCCTTGTCTTTACAGGCGTGCAGTACCTTTACCTGGAAACCCAGGTGATGGTGGCCAAGCAGAGTGCCGTGTACGGCGTCCTGGCCGCCGTTCCCCTGTTTATGATCTGGCTGAACCTGGGATGGACCATCATCCTGTATGGCGCGGAACTGTCCTACGCCTTCCAGAATGTGGACCGGCACCAGCTCACCATAGAAGCACTTGACCAATTGAATGACGAGGCCGTCCGTACACGTAAGGAACGCTTCCAAAAGAACCTGCAGATATGAGTTTTTCAGAGTTTACACGTGAGGATTACGAACTGATTTCCCGGGATTATGCCAAATTGCGGGAAAGCGCCCAAAAGCGTTGCGCAAACGACGCCGAGCTGGAAGTGGTCCAGCGCGCCTTCGAGTTTGCCAACGAGGCCCACAAAAACGTGCGCCGGCGCAGCGGAGAACCCTATATGCTGCATCCTATAGCGGTAGCGCAGATTGTGGTGGACGACATCGGCCTGGGTTACAAATCCATATCGGCCGCCCTGCTGCACGACGTAGTGGAAGACACGGACTATACCGTGGAGGACCTCCGGGAGCGTTTTGGAGACAAGATTGCCACGCTGGTGGACGGCCTTACCAAAATCAAGAACGTGCTGGATACGGAGCAGAAGACCCACGGCACCGACATTTCCCAGCAAAGCCTGCAGGCCGAGAATTTCAAGCGCATCCTGCTCACCATGAACGACGACGTGCGCGTAGTGCTCATCAAACTGGCCGACCGCCTGCACAACTGCCGCACTATCGAACACATGCCGGAGCACAAGCGGGACAAGATCCTGAGCGAGACCATGTTCATCTTCATTCCGCTGGCCCACAGGCTGGGTCTGTACAGCATCAAGAGCGAACTGGAGAACATCTGGCTGCGTTTCAAGGAGCCCGAGGCCTACGAAGAAATCAAATCCCTGATTGACCGCAAGGTGCAGGAAAAAGGCCAGGAAATGACCGATTTCGTAAAGCCGATAGAAGAGGCGCTGAACGCCTCCGGATTCAGCTACGAGATCAAAAAACGCATCAAAACCCCTTACTCGGCCTGGCGCAAGATGCAGACCAAGGGCATATCCTTTGACGAAGTCTATGACCTTTACGCCATCCGCATCATCTTCGACAGCGACAAAATGTCCAAGGAGACCGAGCGAGACCAGTGTTATCATATCTTTTCCATCATTACGGGCCTGTACCGGTATATGCCGGAACGGTTGCGGGACTGGGTAAAGCATCCCAAATCCAACGGCTACGAAGCCCTGCACTGCACGCTGCTCAGCGATTCCGGCATTTGGGTGGAGGTTCAGATCCGCACCCGCCGCATGGACGATATTGCCGAAAAAGGCATTGCCGCCCACTGGGTATACAAGAAGAACGGCATGATGGGAGAGGGAGACTATGAGATGGACAACTGGCTCAACCGCATCAAGGAGATCCTGGTGAATCCGGATATCAATGCGCTGGAGCTGCTGGACATCATCCACAACGACCTCACGGCCACCGAAATATACGTCTTCACGCCCAAGGGTGAGCAGCGCAGTATCCAGAAAGGCGCCACAGCGCTGGATTTCGCCTTCCTCATCCACTCCGAAGTGGGTTACAAGTCCATCGCGGCCAAGGTGAACCAGAAACTGGTAACGCTGAGCCACGTGCTCAAGACCGGAGACAAGGTGGAGATTATTACGGCCCAGGATGCCAAACCTTCCCCGGAATGGCTCAAGTTCCTCACCACGCATCGCGCCCGTACGCTGGTGACCGACTATTTCAAAGCCCAGCGCAAACAGACCATGGATTATGGCCGTAAACAGCTGGAAACCACCGCCGAGAATTTGGGCATCACCCTGAACGAAGCCCTGCTGCAGCGCCTGGAAGTGGCCTACAACGTGAGCTCCCGGGATGAACTGTACAACGGAATCGGCCTGGGCACCATTTCCCTGGACAATTTCGAGGAAATCATGAAGAAATCCTCCGGCACGCGCATGTCCTGGATCCGCCGGGTTCTGCGCATGGAGGAAAAGCCCGCCGCCAAAGAGCACGTGGGAGAGACGGTCATCATCGGCAGCACGGATCCCAATGCCCCCCGCATCCACATTGCCAGCTGCTGCAATCCCATCCCCGGAGACCCTGTCATCGGCTTTAAAGCGCCCGACGGCACGGTAACCATCCACAACAAGACCTGCAAGGTGGCCGAGAGCATCGCCGCCATGCACGGGGACTGGGTGGTGGTGCCCAAATGGCTGGAGCAGGTGGAAGACACCTCCTTCCTGGTGCGCATCACCCTCAAAGGTCTGGACCGTGTGGGTATGGTGAACGAGATTTCTCGCTATGTGTCCCTGGTGATGGGCGTTAATATGAGAAGGCTGTTCCTGCAGGCCGAAAGCGGCCTGTTCGAAGGCTACATAGACCTGTATGTGAATTCCCGTGAGACGCTGGACAAGATGATCAAGAAGTTATCCTCCATCGAAGGAATAGAAAATGTAAGCCGGAGCGAACTATGAAGCTGAGTAAATTCATACCCCTGATTCCGGCCACGCTGGTCTTGGCCTCCCTGATGTTCCCCTGGGGCTGCGCCAACACCACCCAGCCCCCGTCCGGCGGCCCCAAGGATACCATTCCCCCGGTAATCACCAAGCTGTCCCCCATGCCCGGAAGCGTCAACGTGCCCAGGCACAAGACCAAACTGGTTTTCACCTTCAACGAATATGTGAAAATCAAGGATGCCAACGGCGTATTCCTCTCTCCCCCGCTGGACAAGAAGCCCAAGGCCAGCATCAGCGGAAAGAGCGTGGTGGTCACTTTCGAGAGCGACCTGGACAGCGCCACCACCTACACGCTGGACCTTACGGGAGCCATTGCCGACAACAATGAAGGCAACCTGTTCCCGGGCTATACCCTGGTATTCTCTACCGGCAGCCAGATAGATTCCATGTGCATGACCGGTCTGGTACAGGACTGCAATACCATCATGCCCATGAAGGGCGCCACCGTACTGCTATATAAGGATCAATCCGACTCCGCGGTGTTCCTGAAACGGCCCGTCGCAGCGGCAAAAACCGACGACTGGGGCTTTTTCAGCATCCGGAATATCCAGGACACCCTGTATCGGGTCTATGCCATCAAAGACGAGAACAACAACAACATGTATGACCCGGAGACCGAGCGGATTGCCTTCCTGGATTCCCTGTTCCGGCCCAGCATCATGTACAACGACTCCCTGTACGAATTCAAGAAATTCGACATGAAGGATACGGCCCTTTGCCTGGCCCGCAAGGCCCAGATAGAGCTGAACGTGTTCCGTGAGCGCCCTTCCAAGCAGTTTATCGTGAAGAAAGAGCGTGTGGGAGACCGTACCGCCTACCTTACTTTCATGGCTCCGGACGCCGTCATCCACGACATGCGCATCAAGGGGTTGCCCCGGGAAAAACTCATCCGCCAGTTCAACCTGCAGCGGGATTCCCTGGAGCTTTGGGTAAACGACCAGAGAAAGATGCCCGACACCCTGCAGCTGGTCATCAAATACGACAAGACGGATACCACCGGCAAACTCAAGCCCACCGAGGAGACGGTCAAACTCACCTACACCAAGGAACAGCGGGCCGAGCTGATGAAGAAGCAGAAAAACACGCGTGACCGTAAGCACGAGGACACCCTTTGCGTGATGACCACCACGGCCGAACCTACCACCGTAGAACAGTACGGCTTTGAAGTGGAATTCAAGTATCCGCTCATTGAGGAAGGCTGGGATTTCCTCACCTTCCGCAGCGTGAATCCCCGCCAGCAGGAGGCTCCGGGAACCGTGAAGGTAATCCGTGACTCCACCAATCTGCGTCACTTCCGGATTATGCCCACCACGCCTTTCCAGGTGGGTTACGACTATTTCCTCAAGATTCCGCACCGCAAATTCCGGGATATCAACGGTTTCTACAATGATTCCACGGAGCTCAAAGTCACCCTGCCCACCGACGAAAAACTCAGCTCCATCACCTTGGATCTGAAAGGCGTGCACAACAAGTACATCGTAGAGCTGCTCAACGAGAAAAGGGACAAGACCATCCGCAGTTTCATCATCCAGAAAGACGGAGAACTGCTGTTCCCCTATCTGAAGGCCGGCAACTACTGCATACGTCTCACGGAGGATGTGAACCGGAACAATATTGTGGACACCGGCAACCTCCTGGAACACCGTCAGCCGGAAAAAGTGCGTTTCTTCAAGCCCGACGGAGAGAAATTTCTCATCAAAGTGCTGGAGAAGGCCGAAATGGTATGGGATGTGAATATGGAGGAACTGTTCAAATGAGGAAACTGCTTCTCATAGGGTTGCTGCTGACGGCAGCATTATCGGCCCGGGCCCAGGTGGACCTGGAGAAGGAGTTCTTTTCCCTGCCCGATACCGTAACCAATGCCTATCTGGACAGCCTGACCATCGAGGTGGCCGCACCCAACGACTATTGGATGGCTGGAGCTTACGGCGGCGCCTCGGTACAGTTTGGCTTCTGGAACCCCAGCCGCTACACAACGGGCCACTGGGCGGGTCCGGTCTATGGCGTTTCCTTCATCCGCTATTACACCATGTTCGGTATCTTCCACAACATGGGCCTGGAAATGGGCGCGCAAATGAATTATGAGGGTTACGAATTCAAATTCAACAAGGAAACCGGCTACAGGGCCACCGAATCCGGAGCCTACAAAGTGACCATGAAGGTGCCCGAGGCCTATTTCCTGTCCCATTTCCATGTAGATATGGGAGAACACTTCAAGCTGCTGGCCAAGCTGGGTATCTATGGAGGATACCGCATGAGCATCTCCCGTACCCTGGACGACGATTATGCGCCCTACGAGACTTATCAGCAATATGTGAACAGTTTCCGGGACTATGACCGCCGATGGACCTATGGTGTGCAGGGCGGAGTGGGATTCGGCCTCATGTTCTTCCCTGTCGAGTTCCACGTGAACGTCCAGGTGAAGTGGGGATGGGAGAGTTTCTGGGAGCCCGACTACGCCAGCCAGTATTATTACAGGTTCGCCTATCCCCTGGACGGTGCCATCACCTTTGGCATGTACTATCAGCTTACCCCCCGCTACGGCCATACCCGCAGCCAGCTCAAGAAACTGGCCCGCAAGATGGTGCAGCAGCAAATAGAACAGAAGAATGACTAAGCCTATGAAAACCCGGACAGTCCATGTAGGAAACGTCCTCATCGGCAGCGACCACCCCATTGTGGTCCAGACCATGTGCAACACGCATACGGCCGATGTAGAGGCCACCATAGCCCAGTGTCTGCGCCTTGTAGAGGCCGGTTCCCAGCTCATCCGCATCACCGTTCCTTCCCTTAAGGACGTACCTGCGCTGCAGGAAATCCGCAGCCGCGTGCCGGCCGAAGTCCCCCTGGTGGCCGACATCCATTTCTCGGCCGAAGTGGCCATGGCCGTGGTACCCGTAGTGGAAAAGATCCGCATCAATCCGGGCAACTTCCACCCCAATCACGACAAAGCGCGGGAACTCTTCCGGGAACTCCTGGAAAAGTGCAAGGAGTATGACAGAGCCATCCGCATCGGCCTGAACCACGGTTCCCTGGGCAAATATATCGTAGAGAAATACGGCAACACGCCGCAGGCCATGGCCCTGGCCGCCATGGAGTGGGTGGAAATGTGCATCGAGGCCGATTTCTACAATGTAGTGGTGTCCCTCAAGGCCTCCAACACGGTGGTGATGGTACAGGCCTACCGCGAACTGGCCCGCATGATGCAGGAACGGGGCGTGGTCTTCCCCCTGCACGTGGGCGTAACCGAGGCCGGCAACGGCGACAGCGGCCGCATCAAGAGCTGCGTGGCCATCTCCACCCTCCTGTCCGAGGGCATCGGCAACACCATACGCGTCTCCCTCACCGAACCCCCGGAGAACGAAATTCCCGTAGCCCGCTACCTGGCCGACCGCTACGGCCTTCCGGCACAGGTACAGGTTCCGGGAGACATCGGCCCCAAAATTAGTCTCCCGGAACCTGTGCCTGCGCCGGAGGACGTCCACATTTTGGCTGCCGCGTGCGACTGGGGGGCTCCCCTGCTGAACCATGAGGTGGACGACATTCCCATTGAGGACGAATACCTCAAGGACGAGATCATGCAGGCCTGCAGACGGCGTTTCTATAAGCCGGAGTACATTGCATGCCCCGGCTGCGGACGTACGCTCTATGACCTGGAAAACACCTTTAATAAGGTTAAGGAACGCACCTCCCACTTCAAGGACGTAGTCATTGCCGTCATGGGCTGTATTGTGAACGGCCCCGGAGAAATGGCCGACGCCGACTACGGTTACGTGGGAGAAGGCTACGGCAAAGTAACCCTGTACCGTAAAAAAGAACCCGTCCTCAGGCATATACCCGAGGACGAGGCTGTTGATAAGCTGGTGGAGCTGATTACTGCCGATCTGGCAAAATAGCCAGGACGCTTTCTACGGCGCGTACCTTATCCCCCACTTTTACTTTTACTTCGGCTTCCAGCGGGACGAACAAGTCTATGCGGGAGCCGAATTTAATTACGCCGCACTGGTCTCCGCGGTACTCGATCTTTCCAGGCTCGGAATAGCAAACGATACGGCGGGCGAAAGTTCCGGCAATCTGCTTGAAGAACACTTCTCCGTAGGCATTGCTCAGGCAGGAGGAGGAGTGCTCGTTGAGCTCGGAACTCTTGGGATGAAAGGCCAGGAGGTATTTCCCGGGGTGATACTTGTAGTATTCCACTTTTCCGCTGATGGGCCAGAAGTTGCAGTGTACGTCAAAGAAATCCATGTACACAGAGATCTGGATACACTCCTTCTTGAGGTACTCTTTTTCGAATACTTTCTCCACAATTACCACTTTACCATCGGCCACGGATGTAACCAGACGGTCGTTGTCGGTAAAGGGCGTTTCCCGGTTGGGCACACGGAAGAACCAGGTGATGAACACCATGAACACCACCATGGCGGCACACAGCGGAATGCTCACCCACAGGATGGGGATAAAGCGGGCCGACAGGAAAATGAGCACGGCGCAGATACACCAGGACGTAAGGATGGTCCCGTAGGAATCGTCGTCTATCTTAATCCACTTCATAGGCTAAACAAGTCCAAATAATACCAGATAAATATATGCGGCGGGGAAAGCGAACAGCGAGCTATCGAAGCGGTCCATCAGGCCGCCGTGACCCGGAATGATATTGCCGGAATCCTTGATGCCCGCGGCGCGTTTCCACATGGATTCAAACAGGTCTCCAAAGACGCCCATCACATGCATGATGGCCGATACGATAAGGCAATGAAGCATGGAAAAAGACCAAAGACCGGTCCAATGAAGGATGGCACCGGCTAACATGGCCATGAGCATGCCGCCGATGAATCCGGCCCAGGATTTCTTGGGAGAGATGGTGGGGCACATCTTGGCCGGCCACACTTTCTGGCCCAGGAGCATCCCAAAACAGTAGGCTCCCACGTCCGACGCCCAGATGATACAGAAGAAAGACACCATGAGCAGGCCGCTGAACTCCCCTGTCCGGCTCACCAGAGCATTGGAAAGCGCCAGCGGCAGGGCAATATACACAAGACCGGCATACAGGTAACCGGTTTTGAGGAAATCGCTATGATCCTTCAAGAATAAGGAACGGACCATCAGATACAGGACGCCGATGATGCTGAAGGACACAAAGGTTCCCATATGATGGCCGATGAAGAAATAGTAGTTGGCCACCAGGAAGATGAAAACGCCTACGAAGATGGCGGAATACTGCAATCCGCGGTAGGTGTTGCCCATGGTCATCCGGTAAAACTCATACAGCATGACGCCTGTGATAAAGGCGAACAGGACCACATACAGAGCCTCATAAAACAAGAGCCCTCCCAGCATCACTGCCAGGAAGAGGGCTCCGAAGATGGTGCGTTTTACCGTACTATTCATGTTCTGTGAATTGATCGTCCTGGGCAGGTTTTACCTTGGGGCCCAGCACCTTCTCTATATCTTCTGCAAAGATAACTTCTTTTTCCAGAAGAAGCGCGCCCAGCTGCATGAATTCCTCCTTATGGTCCGTAATAATCCTGAGCGTGCGCTTGTGAACGTCGTCCACAATGGCTTTCACCTCCTGGTCCATGAGTTCGGCCGTTTTCTCCGAATAGGGTTTTACCAGGTTGTAGCCGCTGGTCCCCGTGGAATCATAGAAGGAAAGCGGGCCCACCTTGGCGCTCATACCCATATACTGGACCATACCATAGGCCATGCGGGTCATGCGCTCCAGGTCATTGAGGGCACCGGAAGAAGGTTCTCCGTTGAGCACTTCCTCGGCCACGCGGCCGCCGATGAGCATGCTCATCTGGTCCATCATTACGCTCCTGGACCAGTTTTTGCGCTCCTCGGGCAGGCTCCAGGTAAGGCCCAGGGCTTTGCCGCGAGGGATGATGCTCACCTTGAACACGGGATCGGCATACGGCAGCAGCCAGCCCACCAGGGCGTGACCGGCCTCGTGGTAGGCGGTGGTGCGTTTCTCGGCCGGTGTCATGATGGTGTTGGACTTGCGCTCAAGGCCTCCGATAATGCGGTCTACGGCATCCAGAAAGTCCTGCTGCAGCACTTTCTCGTGATTGCGGCGGGCGGCGGTAAGGGCCGCCTCATTGCACACATTGGCAATATCGGCCCCGGAGAAACCGGGCGTATGCTTGGCCATGAAGGCCACGTCAAAGTCGTCTCCCAGCTTGATGTCCCGCAGGTGTACCTGGAAGATTTCCTCACGCTCCTTGAGCTCCGGCAGTTCCACGTGAATCTGACGGTCGAAGCGGCCGGCACGCATCAGCGCCTGGTCCAGGATATCGGCCCGGTTGGTGGCGGCCAGCACAATGACACCGCTGTTGGTGCCGAAACCGTCCATCTCTGTAAGGAGCTGGTTCAGAGTGTTCTCGCGCTCGTCGTTGGAAGAGAAACCGCCGTTCTTGGCACGGGCACGGCCCACGGCGTCAATTTCGTCAATGAATACGATGCAGGGGGCTTTCTCCTTGGCCTGACGGAAGAGGTCACGGACGCGGGACGCACCTACGCCCACGAACATCTCCACAAAATCGGATCCGCTGATGGAGAAGAAGGGCACGTTGGCCTCCCCAGCCACGGCCTTGGCCAGTAGGGTCTTACCGGTTCCGGGAGGGCCCACCAGCAGGGCGCCCTTGGGGATTTTACCGCCCAGGTTGGTGTATTTCTGGGGATTCTTGAGGAAATCCACAATCTCCATCACTTCTTCCTTGGCGCCATACAGGCCCGCCACATCCTTGAAGGTAACCTTCACGTCGCCTTTCTCGGTTTCCCTGGCGGTGGACTTGCCTGTATTGAACGGGTTCATACCGCCTCCAGGGCCGCCTGCGCCACGGTTCATGCCGCGGAACATGAGCACCCAGAAAACAATGAGGATGAGCAGCGGAAGAACGGCCTGGAGGATTTCCATCCACATGCGTTCCTCGTTCTTGATCACCACCTTGAACTGCTCCACGGGGGTGAGTTCGGCATTGATGGCGGCAAAACTGGTTTCGGGATCAAACTTGGTGGAAACCAGGAAATAGAACTGCGGGGCGCGCTTGGGAGGGACGCCGCCGCGGAACTTGTCCGTATATTTAGCCAGACGCTCCGGGCGCACCTTGACTTCTCCCTTGAAGTCATTGCGCACGAACGTAATCTCGGCCACGTCTCCCTGGCGGATCATTTCCTGGACCTCGGTCCATTCGATCTTCTCGGGATCGGCGCTGCGCTGGTTGTTGAACAGCAGATAGCCTATGCCGATGAGAATAATGAAGTACAGCCAGGAAAAATTGAAGGTAAAGCTGAATATTTTGCGACCGTTAGGGTCTTTCCTTTTGTCTGCCATTTACTTCTGTGCTTTTGCAGCGGGGGTTTTGCGCTCTTTGTATTCTTTGCGGGGAACATCGGCCCAGAGAGCCTCCAGCCGATAGAATTCCCGGTATTCGTGCAGGAAGATGTGCACCACAATGTTGCCATAGTCCTGGATAATCCAGAAATTGTTCCCCTCTCCCTGACTGCGGTAAAGGGTATGGCCTTCTTCCTTCATCTTCTCGGCGATATTGTCGGCGATAGCGCCCACCTGGGTGGTATTGGAACCGTCGCACACCACAAAGAAATCGGTGATGGCGCCGTCAATGGGCCGCAGGTCCAGCGATACCACGTTCTGTCCTTTCTTGTCAATGATGGCATCGGCGATGAGCCGAAGATCATGTGTAATCATAAGTGCATGAGTTTTAAATCATACAAATATAATCAAAAATAAAGCCATTGCAAAGAGCAACGCCTTTCATGACAAATTGACAGTTAAAGCACACTTATAAGCGTGGGAGACCGTTTTTGTGCTTTAGAGGGGGTTAAAAAGGATGCTTAAAGCACAATAAATGCCCTGAATTGCCCATTTTGTGCTTTAACACGCCAATCACAAGGTTGCCGGGTGCACCAGGGGCTGGTTTTGCACCTGAACGGGACTAAAACAAAGGTTCTAGGTGCGCTGGAGAGCCGTAGTGCACCTGGAGAAGGAAAAGAATAGGAAATGCCCTTTCTTTTATGTATCTCTTACTTTTGCACCAGGAAGTTTTTTTCGATTCTTGATAGAGTTGGTGGCGGGTGGCCACCCGCCACCAACTCTATCGGAGGGGAAAAGACCGGGACCATTCCTATTTTCGTATTTTTGCGATCATCAAAGGAGGTCTTAGGGGATGAGCGGGAATGTATCTTGGTAAGCTCTGCTATACCGCAACAAAGTTTCTGCCGTCCCCTTCCTTTTCCCATTCTCTGGAGCTTGGGCAAGGTATAATAGGACGGCATTGGCCGATCTTGAGTTCATCCAAGAGTCAAAGCGGTGGATTATGGGGAAGACCGTATGTTCAACTTCATAATTCATCTTCAGTATGAAGCATTTACAACTCAAGGATGGAGACAGGCTGCGCCGACAATGCATCGGCGTGGACATCTCCAAGAAGAAGTTCACGTTCTGCCTGTGCCAGAGCACCGAGCAGGACCTGCACTTCTACACAAAGCCCAAGGAGTTTGACAACTCTGAAACGGGCTTCAGACACTTACTGGAATGGAGCGGGACCGAGGTCGACAGTTCCGTTCCATATTCTTTTCTCATGGAGACAACCGGTTGTTACCACGAGTCCCTTGCTCTGTTTCTAGCCCGGAAGGGCATGACAGTCATTGTCGTACATGCCAATAAGGCAAAGAACTTCGCACGGCTCAACGGACAGAGAACCAAGACAGACCCCGTTGACAGCAGGATGCTGGCAACGATGGGCTGCGATACTCCCGGGCTCAAGCCGTGGCCTATCCCGGATGAGAAGTATCTTCGGCTCAGGGATATGAGCCGCCTTTCCGAGCAGCTGGAGAAGACACGTACGCAGGTCCTTTGCAGGATGGAGGCCGTAAAGCACTCCGGATATGTGACCAAGAGCGTTCTGAGGGCCCATAAGTCACTGCTCAGGTCCATTGAAAAGGTTCAGGCGGCCAATGAAAAAGATATGTCCGAACTGGTCAATGGCGACCCGGTCATCAAGGCCGGAGTGGATAATATGGAGTCCATCAAGTGTATCGGCAAAAAGACGGCTGTCCTGGTCACCGCAGAGACGCTTGGTTTTCACCAGATGACCAGCGCCAAGCAGGTGGCCAGTTATGCCGGTCTGGATGTCAAGAAGGAACAGTCCGGCGACGCTGAGAAGAAAGGGCATATGACCAAGCGGGGCAACGCCCACCTTCGTGCAGGGTTGTACTTACCAGCGATGGTCGCGTCCTGGAGCAACCCGCAGCTGATGGATGATTACAAAAGGATATGCGCCTCTCATCCTCAGTCAAAGAACATTGCCCTCGTGGCGTTGGAGAGGAAGCTTCTTTGCTTGATGTACTCCCTCTGGAAAAGCGGCAAGGAGTGGGACCCGGAATATGGTCAGGATAAAAAACAGGAGGAGGCGATGTCATGAAAGCAAAGACACTCAAACTTATCGAAAAGCTTGCCCGCGATGTCAGAAGAGGTGACGAGCTGTGTGACTATAATCCCGTTTTCATGGAGCTCTTCGGCAGCCTGTTCCTCACATTATCCCTTATCTCGAAGCGACCCCGACCATGCAACCGCTGGAGTTCGGCGATCCCAGGGTTATCCAAGACCTGCATGACTTTTGGATGAAGAGAGACCCTTTTGAGGGCATTGTTTACAACCCTCACCAATCAGACGAAGAGTAATCGACCATCTGACTACTGTCCAATACCATTCTGAAGATGAAAGAAAAAAAGATTGAAAACACCCTTGTTTCGACCCGAGGAGCTCGTTTTCAATCTTTGAAATAACAAGCATATGGCGCTCTCCGGAGCTATCGGGCCCTGAATAGGGGTCCTGCTTGTCGTATGCAAATATGGCAAAAATAACGTTCTGAAAAAAATTTTACTTTTTTCTTGTTTTTTTAAGCAGTATCTTTG
>CAJOIQ010000019.1 GCA_905234795.1 uncultured Bacteroidales bacterium
CAAAGTCAGAAAAAATCAAAAAGCCACAAATCGCCCCTACAGCGGTCTGTGGCCTGTTATTATCGGCAAATCAGTAAATCCTAAGTGTCAAATACGGGATAGTAACACAAAGATACAAAAAAAACGCATGCCTTGGCGCAGGCACCGGTTAAAGCACACTCATGGCCTCTATTCCCATATTTTGTGCTTTAGCCATACTTCATTACCCCCTCTAAAGCACAATAACTGCATTTGAACGCCATCAGTGTGCTTTAACCTCGCCGCTGCCCAGGCTCAGATTATGCAGAGCAAATAAAGCGCTGATAATCAGCACATTAAAAAATTCTCTTTAGGTCAAATAGCCTAAAGAGAATTTATTATACACCTGATAATCAAAAGGTTACGCCACAAGCACCATCTACAGCAACTTGGAGGCTATCTCGGAGAGCTGGGAGCGTTCGCCCTTTTTGAGAAATACGTGCTGGAACAGGGGCTGGCCCTTCATTTTTTCTCCCAGGTGGGTGAGGCCGTTGGACCACTGGTCCAGGTAGGGCTGGTCAATTTGGAAGACGTCTCCGGTGAACACCATCTTGGTGCCTTCTCCGGCGCGGGTGATGATGGTCTTCATCTCGTGGGGCGTGAGGTTCTGGGCTTCGTCCACAATGAAATAGACCTTGCCCAGGGAGCGGCCGCGGATGTAGGCCAGCGGGGAAATGAGCAGCTTCTCTTCCTTTAATAAATTATCCAGACGCTGGGCCTGCTTGCTGCCCAGTTTGAAGCTGTGCTTGATCACTTCCAGGTTGTCCAGCAGCGGCTGCACGTAGGGGCTCATCTTGCTCTTCTGGTCTCCGGGCAGGAAGCCGATGTCCTGGCCGCCCAGCACCACGGTGGGACGGGTGAGGATAATTTGGTCGTAGTCGAACTCCTGCTCCAGAGCCGATGCCAGGGCGATGAGGGTTTTACCGGTACCGGCACCTCCGGTGAGCGATACCAGCTGGATTTCCGGGTTGAGGCAGGCGTCCAGGGCAAACTTCTGTTCGTCGTTGCGGGGACGGATGCCGTAGGCCTGCTGCCCGCGAACCAGGACAACCATGCCGCGACCGGCGTCGTAGCGGGCGCATACGCAGGCACCGCCAAAGTTGAACTTGTACAGCTGGTTGGGCATAGGTTCCTTGGCCGACACTTCCTTCCACGAAATGCTGTTGTCCTGGCCATAGCACAGACGCTGCAGGGCCTCGGAGGAGGCATCCATCTCTATCACTTCTTTCTCCAGGGAATCCATGACCTCGTTGTCCATACGGTCCGTGAGGTAATCCTGGGCCTCCATGCCGGCGGCCCGGGCCTTCAGGCGCAGGTTGATGTCCTTGGTCACCAGGGCCACAAAGCGCTCCGGATTATTGTCCCGCACCCACATGGCGGTGGACAGGATGCGGTGGTCCGGGATGTCGTCCCGGAAAAGGTCGGCCCACTCCGGGGAGAAAGGATGGTTGGGTTCAATTTTGATATACCCCATCTTGGCACCCAGCGGAACGCCCCGGGGACCCGCCTTGTGATTCTCTACAAGGTCATTGATTTCCCGCATGAACGCGCGGGTGTTGAAGTTGATGGTCTCGTTTCCCTTCTTGAATTTGTCCAGTTCCTCGATGACCGCGATGGGAATGACAATGTCATTGTCCTGGAACTGCTTCACGCTTTGGTAGTCGTGCAGGATGATGTTGGTATCCAGCACAAAGATCTTGGACTTGTTCTTTTTAGTCTTCACCTTCCAGAGTATTTAAAAGTGATTCGAGGATTTGCGGAATTTCCACCTTGCCGGTGAGGTTGACGCCGGGTTTTCCGGGGGTAGGGTGGCCGATGGGATAGTACACCACATCCTGCAGGATGAGTTCGGCATCCACATAGTCGTAGTCTATGTCGGCAATCTGGATGACCACGCCGGGAACCTCGGAGAACAACACGCGCACCGGGGATTCGTCTCCATAGGCCTTACAGATGTCCCGGATGCACACATCGGCCCCGGTGATGCCGGAGAGGGAACGCAGGGCCATCATGAGGCCGCCTTCTCCCACGGTGGCGCCGGCTTTGACTACGCCGTCCTCTACCAGTTCCCGCACCACCTCATAGCAGTCCATGAAATAGTCGGCGTCCTGGATGTCGGGGGCCACGGAAGGAGTGGTGTGCAGGGCCTGGGAAAGGGCGCTGCCGCCCAGACGGAAGTCGCAGGGATCGAAAGGGATGAACAGGATCCAGTCCTGGGCCTCGGGGGTGAAGCCGGCCGAAACTTTACGGCGGCGGGACATGCGGGGGTTCACCGTGCGATACGGAAGGTCCCGCATCAGGCTTTCTTCCTCCGTGATGTCGTCGTCGTCCACTTCGGCCACGGTAGCGGCCTTGAAGCTCACGGCAGGGGCCCCGCCGGTGAGGCTGAACTTTTCTATCTTGACGCCCAGGGCATCGATGTAGCTGCAGGCTTCCTCTACGGAATTGTAGAAGGCGGCGGGAAGGCCGATGACTTTGTCGTTCCACTTCCAGTCGGCCTTGAGGCTCAGGTCTCCCAGCCGGAAGTGACCGTTCATCCAAATGGCGTCCAGCAGGGCCTGGGCCACTTTCCCGGCCGAATAGGGGCCGGCGAAGGGAATGGGCAGCTCCCGTTTCTCCAGATAATCTATGAGCTGGGCATAGCGCTCCACCAGGTTTTCATCGTAGGTGTAATTGTCCGGTGCGGGGTCCTCGCGTTCGTCGGCCAGGGCCGGGAGGTCACCGTCGGGTTCCAGCGGAGGTTCCACCATACATTCCCGGAGCATCCGCGCCGGCGTGAGCGTCATGGGCACTCCGTCAATGATGTAGTTGCTGTTTAAGAGGTCTGTCTGTTTCCCACTCATGCTTCAAATTTAGGCAATTTTCCGGGAAAAGGCAAGAGTACAAAAAATTGCGGCCCGGGAAGGGGTCGCAATCTTTTTGACGGGTGCAAGGCTTTATTTGCTCTGCATAATCTGAGCCTGGGCCGCGGCGAGGCGGGCGATGGGCACGCGGAACGGGCTGCAGGACACATAGTCGATGCCGATGGTGTTGAAGAACTCGATGGACTTGGGATCTCCACCGTGTTCACCGCAGATACCACACATCAGGTCCTTGCGGCGGCTGCGGCCACCTTCCACGCCAATCTTCACCAGCTGGCCCACGGCCTTGGTGTCGATGGTCTGGAACGGGTCGGCATCCAGGATCTTGTTACCCAGGTAGTCACCCATGAAGGTGCCGATATCGTCGCGGCTGAAGCCGAAAGTCATCTGGGTGAGGTCGTTGGTACCGAAGCTGAAGAACTGGGCTTCGCGAGCCATACGGTCGGCGGTGAGGGCGGCGCGAGGGATTTCGATCATGGTACCGAACTGGTAGTCCAGCAGGGTGCCCTTCTGGGCCTGGACCTCGGCCTTGATCTTCTCGCAGATCGCCTTCTGGAAGCTGAGTTCACGGGCGGAAATGGTCACGGGGATCATGATTTCCGGGTGCGGGTGCAGTCCTTCCTTCTGGAGTTCGGCGGTGGCGGTGAAGATGGCACGGTACTGGGTCTCGGCGATGAGCGGGAAGCTCACGTGCAGACGTACGCCGCGGTGACCCATCATGGGGTTAACCTCGTGCAGGGAAGCACCACGCTTCTCCACTTCCTTCACGGAAATGCCCAGATCCTTGGCCAGTTCCTTCTTCTTGTCCTCTCCCTGAGGAACGAACTCGTGGAGCGGCGGATCCAGCAGACGGAACACAACCGGCTTGCCATCCATCACGCGGAGGGTCTCCTTGACGGCGGCCTTCATGAAGGGCTCGAGCTCGGCCAGGGCAGCCTTGCGCTCTTCGTCGGTGTCGCACAGGATCATCTTGCGCAGCTTGGACAGCGGGAGTTCGGAGTTGCGGCCATAGAACATGTGCTCGATACGGAACAGGCCGATACCCTGGGCGCCGAACTTGAGGGCGCGGGCGGCATCTTCCGGAGTATCGGCATTGGTGCGGATACCCAGCTTGCGGAATTTGTCGCACATGCCCATGAACTTGGCAAACAGCGGGTTCTCGGAAGCGTCCATGGTCTCGATGGCACCTTCGTACACCAGACCCTTGGCACCGTTCAGGGACAGCCACTCGCCTTCCTTGTACGGCTTGCCGCCGGCGAAGGAAACGGTCTTGTCCTTGAAGTTGATCTTGAGGGCGTCGCAGCCCACGATGCAGCACTTACCCCAACCACGGGCCACCAGGGCGGCGTGGGAGGTCATGCCACCGCGCTCGGTGAGGATACCCACGGAGGCGTGCATACCGTCGATGTCTTCCGGAGAGGTCTCTTCACGGACCAGGATGCATTTCTTGCCGGCAGCGGCATAGGCGATGGCATCCTCGCTGGTGAAGACAATCTGACCCACGGCACCGCCCGGAGAAGCGGGCAGACCCTGTGCCAGCACGGGAGCCTTTTTCTCGGAGGCCGGATCCAGGATGGGGTGCAGGACCTCGTCCAGCTGGGCGGGGGCAACACGCATCACGGCGGTCTTCTCGTCGATGAGGCCTTCCTCTACCATATCTACGGCCATCTGCAGGGCGGCCAGGCCGGTGCGCTTGCCAATACGGCACTGCAACATCCACAGCTTGCCTTCCTGGATGGTGAATTCGATATCCTGCATATCCTGGAAGTGGTCCTCCAGATGCTTGCGGATGTCGTCCAGTTCCTTATAAACCTCGGGCATAGCCTTTTCCAGGGAAGCCAGGTTCTTGTTCTTTTCGCTCTTGGTAGCTTCGTTCAGGGGGTTGGGGGTGCGGATACCGGCCACCACATCTTCTCCCTGAGCGTTGATGAGCCACTCACCGTAGAACTTGTTGTCGCCGTTGGCGGGGTTACGGGAGAAGGCCACACCGGTAGCGGAGGTGTCACCCATGTTACCGAACACCATGGACTGCACGTTCACGGCAGTGCCCCAGTCATCCGGAATATGCTCGATCTGGCGGTAGCGGATGGCGCGTTTGCCGTTCCAGCTCTTGAACACGCCGCCGATGGAACCCCAAAGCTGAGCCTTGGCGTCGTCGGGGAATTCAACACCCAGCACTTCCTTGATACGCACCTTGAAAGCTTCGGCCAGGTCCTTGAGTTGGTCGGCGGTGAGCTCAGTGTCGCTCTTGTAACCGTTGGCTTTCTTCACATCGTCCATCATGCGGTCCAGCTGCTGGCGGATACCCATGCCGTCGGCAGGCTCGATACCCTCGGCCTTCTCCATCACAACGTCGGAATACATCATGATGAGACGGCGGTAGGCGTCGTACACGAAGCGGGGGTTGCCGGTCTTCTTGATCATGCCGGGGATGGTAGCGGAGCAAAGGCCGATATTGAGGATGGTGTCCATCATACCGGGCATGGAGCTGCGTGCACCGGAGCGGCAGCTCACGAGGAGAGGATCATTGGGATCTCCGAATTTCTTACCCATGATCTTTTCCGTTGCCTCCAGGGCATCGGCAACCTCGGCGCGGAGTTCGGGGGTGTAGCCACCGCCCAGACGATAGTACTCCGTGCAGCACTCGGTGGTGATGGTGAAGCCGGCGGGAACGGGCATGCCCAGAAGGTTCATCTCGGCCAGGTTGGCACCCTTGCCACCCAGAAGCTCTCTCATTTTGCCATCGCCCTCGGCGTGCTTGCCGCCAAAACGATAGACTCTTTTCTTAATTTCTGCCATAATACTAGTATTTGGTTTAATAATTTTAAAAATATCTTGCCTTAAACATGCAAATATACATATAATACAGCAATTCTCCCAAAAAAATGCTACCTTTGGGCTGTGAAAACCATTTCCCGCACATTTTATAAGATGCCGGTGAACACCATGTTCATCGTGCTGGTACCCCTGTTCTTCTTCCTGTTTGTACTGGCGTACCAGCCCTTTAACCTGGACGTTTTTCTGGGCGCCGGCGCAGGCCGATATACGCTCAACCTCATTATCTGCACCCTCATTGTGCTGGGCGTGGTATCCATTAGCCGAATGCTGCTGTTCATCCTGCGGCGCAGCATAGACCTCAACTGGACCCTGTACGCCATCTGGTGCCTGGGGGAGGCGGTGCTGTGCGGGCTGTTCATGTCCATCCCCATGGGTATCGGCTGGGCAGGCGTCCGGCCCTACTTCAGCGTGATGTCCCTGTGCGTGCTGTACATGGCGGGCATCCTGGTATTCCCGCTTTCCATCCTGTCCATGGCCGTGCAGATGTATGTCCTGGGAAAAGAGACTGTGCGGGGTGTGGTGCCCGATGAAAAGACCCTCATCCGTTTCCACGACGACCAAAAGCGTTTAAAACTGGTCGTCTCCTCAGAATCAGTTCTGTACATAGAGGCCGAAGATAATTACGTGCATGTGGTGCATCTGGATAACGGCAAGGTTAAAGACTTTAACCTGAGGGCTTCCATGCGTTCCCTGGAAGAGATTCTGCTGCGTCACGGCCTGGTGCGCTGCCACCGTTCCTATTTTATCAACGCCGCTCACGTGGGCCTGCTGCGCAAGGATGCCAACGGTTATGCCCTGGCCCAGCTGGACCATCCCGGCGTCAAGGACATCCCCGTTTCCAAGCGCTACTACGAGAGCGTTACTTCACTTTTGTAAACGGGTGATTCTTAGCTGCTTATCTTACATTTTAGATAGTAAAATATTTTATTTGATTCCAAATTGTAAGTTTTGTTTGTTTTTACGATAAAAGAGTGTAACTTTGCCCTGGACACTGAAGGAAACTTCTTGTCCATTTGTTAAGTTCGTTTTATATACCTGACCGGCGCCCTTGGGGAGGGGCGCCGGTCTCTTTTTTTCTAATCTGTAAAGCAGTCCATCACGGAAGTGGGCTTGCCGGAAGAGGTGAAAGCGCCCATGCCGTAGGCGACCCAGGTTTCGGATTTGCCCGTGTATTTCTTGATGGCGGCGACGTCGGAATAGACGGCCGGTTTCCAGCTGCCGTCCACCTCCGGTTCCCAGTAGAACACGCCGGTAACGCCATTCACCTTGGCCATCTCTGTCATGAAGGAGGACAGGACATTTTTGGCCTCGGCCTCCCCTGCCGGAGTTTTCACGCCCACCTCGGCAATGATGACGGGAACCTTGAACGTGGCCACCAGGGATTTAACGGCCGATACCGCCTGGCTGTTGGCCTGGGCGGCGGTGAGTTGCGTTTTTCCGTTCCAGCTTTCCTGTGGATAGTGGGACAGGGCTATGGCATCCATCTTACCACCCTGATTCTTGAAGGAAGTGAGCCACTTGTTGTTATTGGAAGCATCCCAGGCTTTATCGATATGCGGCATCACCAGGGCGTTAGGATAAACCGCCTTGGCGGCGTCATAGCCAGCATTATACAGTTTTACAAAGTTTGTCAGGTCCAGTTGGTCGTTTTTCCAAACGGCATCTCCCGTGCCGAAGAGCATCCCGGCGCGGGTCTCGTTGCCAATCTGGATCCAGTTTACCGTGACGCCGGCATCCTTAAGGGCCTGCAGGACCTCTGTGGTGTGGGCCGATACATGGGCGCACATCTTGGCCATGTCGGCTTTGTCGGCCTCCCAGGCGGCGGGAATCTGCTGCCGGCCGGGATCGGCAAAGAAATCGCTGTAATGGAAATCCACCATGAGCGCCAGGCCGGCGGCCGTCACCCGCCTGGCCATGGCCACCACATCGGCCTTGCCGCTCCAACCCTTATACGGGTCCACCCACACGCGCAGGCGGATGGCGTTGATGCCGCAGTCCTTCAGGACATCCAGTAAGCCGGCCTGGGTGCCGTCCTTTTTCTGAAACTTGCGCCCGCCGGCCTCCATCTCGGAGGCCCAGCCGATATCGGCCCCCTTGGCGAAGGAAGGCGTTGCGACGGGCGTCACTTCCGGGTCCGGATCCGGCGTGGGTGTTGTGTTATCCTTATTGCCGCAGGAGCAGGCAAAAGCCGCAAAAAAAGCGGCCATGAACAGTAATTTCTTCATGGCCGCAAGTTAGCAAATTTTTACCTAAAGTTCAAATACCACGGAGGAGTTGGGACCCAGCGTGAGGGTGGTGCCGATGGCGTTGGCCGTGCCCAGGAGGGCGATAGGTTTGGCCATGGAATCTTCCACCGTGACCTTCTTCTCGGAGCCGGCCACATTGTGGATCACAAGCAGTTTCTGGCCGCCGGCCTCCATATACCAGGAGGCGATGGAGGAACCGCTCAGTTTGGCGTCCTTCATGGTACCCGTCGCCAGGGCAGGGTAAGTGTTGCGCAACTGGCTCCAGGTCTTATACACCTTGAGGATGGAATCGTCATCGGCCTGCTGAGCCTCCACGGAAATCTCGGCCTTGAGCATGCTGGCATCCACTTTCCCGTTAATTCCCTTTTTGGCGCATTGTGTCCCTTTCTTGTCCCACATGATGGGCGTACGGACATACTCGTCGCCTCCACTCTTGGTGCCATAATAGCCCAGTTCCTCTCCCTGATAGACGAAGGGTTTTCCGGGACCGGACAGCAGGATGGCGCCGGCCTGTTTCATCTTGGCCAGGCTCTTGCCTACGTTGGAGCCGAAGCGGTCCTGATCGTGGTTGGACAGGAAGAAGGAGGTGATGGCATCTTCACGGATGGACGTATGGTCGGAGACATAGTGGGCCACCTGAGTGGCAAAACCGCTCGCATTCTGGTTGTTCAGAATGTCACGGACCTTATAGCCATAGTCAAACTCGAAGCAGGAAGTAAGTCCTTTATAGTAATACTTCTCGGTATCGTGCCCGTCCCATGCTTCGGCCACCATGAAGATGTTTCCGTCATGTCCATAAGCATGATAGGTGGCATTGCAGTGGTCATACCACTTCTTCAGGAGCGTCTGGTTGGAGGCGTTGTTATAGGAATTGATGCCGCCGCAGATGTGTTTCACGGCATCCAGGCGCAGGCCATCCACGCCCATGTTGATCCATTTGTCGGCCGATGCCGCCAGATCCTGGAAGCAGGCGTTGGTCTCGGCCACACTCACATCCCCGTAGTTCAGGTCCGGCATCCAGTCGCTGAAGCAGCCCATATAATACAGGGTCTCGGTGCTCACGTTGGTGAGTTCAATCTTGTAGCGGCCGCTGCCGGTGAAATACATGTCGGCGCCATCTCCCACCAGGTCCACGGGAGTTCCCAGCTGAATGGTAGTGGCCGACTTGGCGCCAAACTTGGAACCGGCATCCCAGTTGTTGTATTTGCGCACCAAGAAGCCCCACTTGCCGTTGATGTCCATCACCAGGTAATAGGAATCCCCATTTTTGACAAACTTCACCGACTTGTCTCCCACACCATCCTGCCACATGTACAGGTTCCAGCTCTCGGTGCCGTTGGTCACGGCCTCGGTGGTGCTGGTAATGGTGAGTTTGGGCGACCCCGAAGTAGCCTGTTTCCATTCTCCGCTCTGATAAGTGGTTCCCTTGAGCATGGGGAAGTTCTTATAGTCGGCCGAAGGATTGGAACTGATGAAATAGTAATCCCTGTACTTGCTGGCGGGATTGGCCAGGGCTTCCTTGAACCAGGGGTTATCCTTACCGCTATGATTGAGCACATAGTCCATATAGATGGCAATGCCCTTGGCATGGGCGGCGTCCAGGAGGTTCTTGAAGTCCTGCTCCGTACCATAGAGCGGATTCAGGGAATAGTAGTCGTTTACATCATAGGCATGATAGGAGCTGGTGGGATGTGCGGGGGACAGCCACAGGGCCGTCACGCCCATCTCGTCCAGGTAATCCAGCTTGTTCTGGATACCCTTGAAGTCTCCCACTCCGTCTCCGTCGCTGTCGGCGAAAGAGTAGATGAGCAGCTGATAGGCCGTATTGGAGCGCTTGGTTCCGTCGAAGGATGCGGGATTGGGGACAATCCGGCCCGTCTGGGCGCCTTGGGTTACCGTGATTTGAGCAACCTCGCTGCCGCTTTTCACAAAAATCAGGGCATTACGGTCATCGGCACCGCCATAAGCGTCCACTTTCACGGAGAAAGAGCCGTTCCCTGTCCCGGAAGCATTCTGAAGACGAACCCAGGTCTCGTTGGCGCTCGTCGTCCATTCGGCCGATGCCTTAACACTTACAAACTTGGTAGAGGCGTCGTCATTGCTGAAAACCAGCTCGGTGGGATTCACGGTAAGGGAAACGGAAGTATCTCCGCCGTTGTCTTTGTTTCCGCAGGCCCACAGCAGTACCGCGGCCAGCAGGATGTATTTCACCTGTTTCATATCGGGTTCGTTTTAAATTGGCAAGCGGGAGTCCGGTCAGGGGCTCCCGCCTGAAAAAGATTAATTGACAGCGGTGAGGGTGGCCTTGGCCTTACCATCACACAGGGCATAGAGGACGATATCATAGGTACCGGCGGTAGCGGCAATGTTGCCGCCGTCCTGTACCAGGGCATCCAGGCTTCCGCCCCAGTTGATGGCCCAGGCGTCGTTGGCGCGGAACTTGAACTCGTCGGCTGCCAGGGCAACACCCTTGGCCTCCCAGGCGCCGGTTTCGGCGTTGTAGGTCATGTCGGTGTCGGTATCCCAGCCACCGGCCTGTGCAGGGCCGATGATGCCGATGGTGGTGATGGCGGTGAGCTTGTAGGTCATCTCATTGAGGTCTACCTCAATCATATAATAACCGGCCGCAGGAGCAGGGCAGTTGTCGTTGCCCTGGCCAATCTGGCCTTCACCTACGCACTCCCAGTCACCGTCCCAGTTGTCCTCGTTGGGTTTGAACTTGAACTCCTGGCTCAGGTAACCGAAGCCCTTGTACTGGCCGTTCTTACCGGCAAGCTGGTAGCAAGTGCTCCAACCAGTATCACCGCCAATGGCGTAGATGTTATCCGGGAAGGAAGGGGCATCACCGGTGAACTCACCGCTGATGGTGATGGTCTCGTTGAGATAGTCGTACACCAGGTTCACCTTAGCGTCGCGGCCCAAAGTGATGTTGGCACCGTTGTTCTCCACCGCGAAAGCTTCGCCCAGGTTGACGAAGGTACCACCGCGATTCTCGGTCCAGTCTTCGTTCTTACGGATCTTGATTTCGGCCGAAGCGGGAATCTCAATCTCGCCGGTTTCTAAATTAAGGTCTTCGTTGACATAGAGGATCTTGTCCGGAGCGCTCCAACTGTTGATGGTACCCACCAGGCCCCAGTAGGAGATTTCGGCACCGGCCATTTCCACGATGATCACTTCGCAGTCCGGACGGTAATACACGTCGTAGTTACCCTCCACACCAATCTTGATGTTGTCACCATTGGCAACAGCCTTGACGGGCATACCCAATAGAGACCTACCGCCGCGGTTCTCATCCCATGACGAGTTGTAACGGAGCTTAATCTCATCGGTAGCGGAGAGAGCCACGTTCTTGGCAACCAGGAACAGGCCTTCTTCCTTGAGCATAATGTCCGGGCTTCCGCCCCAGCCGTTGATGGTACCTACCAGACCCCAGCCCAGTTCGTCCACGGTAATGGTCCCGGCGGTGGGATCGTAGGTTACGATATAGGTACCAGCCTCCACGTTGATGTTGTCACCACCGGCCACAGCGGCGAAGGGTTCGCCCAGAGCCGTCATGACACCGCCCACGTTTTCATCCCAAGCGTGGTTGTGACGAATCTTGAAGCCGCCTTCCAGCTTGGTGGCGGGAGAAACCCACTTGCCGTCGGTGAGGACCATGTCCACGTCGTCGCCCCAGCTATTGAAGTCGCCGATCAGGGACCATACATTGCCATCGGAAACAGTGATGGTGAGGTTGGCCACATCCAGAACCACTTTGTAGAAGCCTGCAGCAACCTTGATGTTGTCACCACCGGCCACAGCCTCGAAGGGCTCGCCAAGGGCGACCATCACGCCGCCGTAGTTCTCGTCCCAACCACCGTCTTTACGCCACTTGAACTCGGTTTCGGCCTCAGCCGTGATGTAAGCCGTCCAGAGGTCACCGTCATTGGTGGCCAGGATATCGTTCTCCCAGTCTCCATTGAGGCCGATGATGTTCCAGCCCTTCACCTCTTCGGGTTCCGGTTCGGGTTCATCGCCACCAATCAGCGGGCTCTTGCCGCCCAGCGACTCAACCACCATGAAGGAGTTGGTCGCAGGGTTGCACAGAAGGTCATAGGCACCGTCGACGGCAACCGCCAGGTTCTTACCACCGGCTGCGCCACTGTACTCCTCACCCAAGGTAACCACAAACGGCTCGGTATCACCTGCGGCACCAATATTGGTATCCCACTTCTGATCCATACGGAACTTGAACTGGTCTTCCGGGGTCAGGACGACACCTTCGGCCACATGCCATTCACCGTCCGTGATCATCTGGATATCCTTGTTCCACTCCATCTCGAAGCTGGCGATAGCGCCAATCACGCTCCAGTTACTGATTTCGTCAAAACCAGGATAGGTCTCGAAAGCAGCATACAGGGTAAGCGTACCGGCTTCCTCGTCCAGGAGCAGGTCATAATTACCTTCAGCAGGGACGCCAAGGTTCTTACCACCGGCCGTTGCTTCGATCGCCTCACCAACAGTCATAACATAAGGTTCAGCGTCTCCAGGGGCGCCGAAATTGGTATCCCAGCCACCATCTTTACGGACCTTGAACTGATCATCCGGGGTGAGCTTCACATTGCGGGCAACGTGTTTATTACCGTCGGGAGTCATGTACATCGGGCCGTCAGCATTCCAGCTGTTGCCGGTGCTGGCGATAGAGCCGATCAAGCCCCAAGGGCTGGCCTCAGTGAAGTCGGCCCAAGGATTTCCGGGCGTCTCACTTTCCTCAGGCATGACCCAGGTGAATTCATACTTCTCCTTGGAATCCACAAAGCCATTGGTTACGCCCTTGGCGGGATCCTGGATGGAAGCACGTACCACAATGGATACGGCAACTTCCTCCAGCGGCTGGCAGCCACGGTTTTTGAGGGCGTTGGTGAGGTTCTTTCCGGTGAGGGTGATGGTGGTACCATCCACCTTGGTGGAAAGGGTGACGTTGGCATCTTTTCCGTTCACGGAAACCATACCCAGCGTGTGGAAGGTAGCCATCTTCTCGTTGAAACCCATCTGGAAGACGGCGGGAGTAAACTGCACGGTCACGTTGTCGGCGACAACGGCGCTCAGCAGTACGGGAGGAGTAGCCTTGTTGATGTCAACAATCGCCTTTTCTTCCTCTTTGGCGCAGGAGAAGGCCAGAAGGGCCAGGGCGCCTGCAGCTATGATAGAAAGTATTCTTTTCATGTCTGTTCCTTATTTAGTATATCCGTCGTTCTGTTCCAAATTGGGATTCACCATCATGTCAGAGACGGGGATGGGGAAGAGATTCTTGTAGTCCTCCACGGCCTGGCCATCGTGCACGCCACCCTTCCACTGCCATAAATAGTCGGCGGTGGTGAAGCGGTTGTAACGCACCAGGTCCTGACGGCGCCACAGCTCCAGATAGAGCTCGCGGGCACGCTCGTCCAGAAGGAGGTCCTTGTCCAGACCGTTCACTGCGGGCAGGCCGGCACGGGCACGTACCTGATTGAAGTAGCCGATACCCTCGGAGAGGCCGATGACGGAAGAACCGTTCATGGCGCACTCGGCAGCCATCAGCAGGACGTCGGCATAACGGAACATGGGGAAGTCGGTGTCGGGGTGACCGGCAGCAACGCCAGGATTACCGGCCGAGGTGATGTTCTTATATTTTTGGAAGCCGATACCGTTGGTGAAGGTACCCAGTTCGGTTACATCTTCCGTCTGACCGTCGGTCCAGAAAATGGCACGCTGGTCCTTGGCGGTGTCAAACTTGTGGTAGAACTCGGGGGTCATGCGGCAGCCTTCCCAACCGGAAGAAATGCCCAGGTCGTCGGCCTTCATGGAGCCGCCGGTGAAAGCGAAGATCAGGTAGCAGGTCACGCCCCAGGACTCGGTATCGTTGCCGTTCTGCTCGATGGCGAAGATAATCTCGTCGGTGCGCTGGTCGTTGTCGGCCAGGAACAGCTCCTGGTAGGGGCTGTAGACGCCGCCCACGGAAGTGGTGTGCAGGCTGTAGCCGTCGTCCATGATGTCCTTGAGGACATTGGCGCACTTGTCCCACTGGGGGGTGCCAGTGTAGACCTCGGCATTCAGGTACAGCTTGGCCAGGATCATCTTGACAGCGGTCTTGTTGATGCGGCCGTACTCGGTAGCGGCACGGTCGGCCAGGACGCTGTTGTCGATGATGTCCTTAAGTTCGGTCTCCAGCCAGGTATACAGGTCGGCGCGGGTGATGCGCACGGGAGTCTGGCCCACCACGGAAGTCTCATCGGCGAAAGGCACGTTGCCGAAGTTGTCGATGGCGTGGTAGTAGCTCAGGGCACGCAAGGCGCGAGCCTCGGCAATCCATTCGTCCTTGTTGGGCATGGCCAGGTTGGAAGCCTGGGCCTGACGGATGAACTCGTTGCACTGGGCAATCTGGAAGAACATACGGGAATAGATGGAGTAGATCAGACCGGTGGACTGGTCCCACTGCATCTTGCACACATCCGGAACACCTTCGTCGTTCCAGCCGCATACATACACGTCGGTGGACAGTTCGCACAGGTGGAACATACCACGGATATACTGGCTCATACCGCCGTCCAGACCGGAAATGGAAGGATCGCCGTTGGGACCCAGATAACCGGAAGTGGCGTAACCGGTGTAGATACCGGCCAGGAATGCATTGAAGTCGTCGGCGCTGGTGAAAGCTTTGTCCGCCGTATTCATATTGGGGTCGATGGGCGTGACTTTCAGATCTTTCACGCAAGACACGGCCACAAAGGCGACAGCTAAGGAAGCAAGGATGTATTTGATGGTTTTCATATTCGTATCCTCCTTGTTTTAGAATTTGAATTTAAGACCCAGGACAAAGGTACGGGGACGCGGGTAAACCGTGCCGTCGATACCGCCATAGACTTCGGGGTCGATGCCCGAGTACTTGGTGAGGGTGCAGATGTTCTGGACGGTTCCGAAGATGTTCAGGGAAGCGGGACGGCCGGGGACCATCTCGAAGAGTTTCGGGAAGGTGTAGCCCAGGGTGAAGTTGTCCAGCTTGAGGAAGGAGCCGTTCTCAATATAGTAGTCGGAGATGTACATGGCGTCGTCGAAGTTGGACTTCAGGGCGCTAGTATTGCGGTTGGAGATGAAGTTGTTCACCCACAGGTCCTTGTACATTTCGTTGTTGGAGGCTACGTTGTTGTAGACGTAATTGCCCACGGAAGCGTGTCCGCTGAGGGCGGCTGACAGGTTCTTGTAGCTGAAGTTGATGTTGAAACCGAAGTTGAAGTCGGCCCAGGGGCTGTGGAAGAAGTAGCGGTCGCTCTCGTTCACCACGCCGTCGTTGTTACGGTCTACATACTGGCCGAACACGGGAGCACCGTTCTGGTCATAGACCTGCTGGTACACATAGAAGGAGTTCATGGGATAGCCCACGTCGTGCTTCTGGACCCAGTTGTCGGTACCGCCGGAAATGCCGCCGGTACGTACACCTTCCTTGTTCTCGGAGGAAGCGTTGAGCTTGGTGATGCGGTTCTGGTTGTAGGCCACGTTGAAACCGGCCGTGAGGCTCACGTCGCGGGTCTCCACCAGGATGCCGTTCAAATCCAGCTCCACACCCTTGTTGGTGAGGGAAGCGATGTTGGTGTTGAGGTAGTTGGTGAGGTTGGAAAGGGCTGCCACCTGAATGAAGGAAAGCAGGTCCTTGGTATCTCTCTTATACACATCGACAGCACCGGTGAAACGGTCGTTCCAGAAACCAAAGTCCAAACCGATGTTATAGGTAGTGGTAGTCTCCCATTTAAGGTCGGCGTTATAACCCAAAGCCGTAATAGGGACAATGGTGTTGCCGCCCAAGTGGTAGTAGGAACCCAGCTGGTTGGTGTAGAACGTAGCGAAGGTGTCATAGTAACCGCCCACGCCCTGCTGACCGGTCTGGCCCCAGGAAGCACGCAGCTTGAGGGTGGACAGGTTCTTGGAGTTCTTGAGGAAGTTCTCGTTCTTGATGTTCCAGCCCAGAGCCACGGAGGGGAACAGACCCCACATGTTGTTCTGGAAGCGGGAAGTACCGTCACGGCGCAGGGTGGCGGTAATCAGATACTTGTCACCGAAGCTGTAATTGGCACGGCCGAAGAAGGAGACGAGGAAGTACTCACCCTTGCCCACGGAGTCGTTGATCACGAAGGAAGGATCGCTGAGCTTGACGGTCTTGGAGTCGGAGTCGCTGTAGAAACGCTGCCAGCTGTAACCGGCCATCACGTCAATGTTGTGCTTGCCAAAGGTCTTGTTATAGTCGGCATAGAACTCCAGGGTGGTGTTCAGACGACCATAGTGATAATCGGTATGGGAACCGCTGGCCTTAAAAGCACCGTTGGCGTCGATGTACTGATGGGAAGTATTGTGGTAGGAAGCCTCGGAGTTCTGGGCGAGCTCGGTGATACCGCCGGACTTGGCCCAGTCCATACCCAGGTTCAGGTTCAGGCGCAGGTCTTCCAGGCCATGGATCTTATAGTCGAACTGGGCGTTGCCGATGAAACGGTTGGCCGTGGCGATGTCTGTCTTGTCATTCAGCTGGGCCACAGGGTTCAGCGTAGCCATACCGTTGGGGTTGCCGTCGGAACCGCGCCAGATGCGATAGCCGTTGAGGCCGCCTTCAGCGTCGGTAGCATAGATGGGCTGGGTGGGGTCGTAGCGCAGGGCTCCGCCGATGGCGCCCTGATCGGCATACCAGTTCTTGGCATAGGTGTACTTGCCATTCAGGGACACCGTCAGGTGCTTGTCGAAGAAGGTGGGAGACAGGTTCAGGGAAGCCGTTCCACGGTTCATCTTGGAACCCTTAAGGGTACCGTTCTGGGTGATGAAGCCGCCGGATACACGGTACGGGAGGGTAACGGAACCCATGTTCACGTTGCCGCCCACGCTCAGGTTGGCGTCAATGGTGGGAGCCGACTTGTAAATCTGTTTCTGCCAGTCGGTGTTCTCCTTTCCAAGGGCGGCCAGGGCATTGGCGCTGGTTTTGCCGTCGGCCACGCGCTGGGCGATGAGGGAGCGCAGCTGGTCACCGGTGAGTACATCCTGATACTTGGCCAGGGTGTTCAGGGAAGTGGTGACGTCAATGGCGAACTGGGGCACATTGCTGGTGGTCTTGGAACCTTTCTTGGTGGTGATCACAATAACACCGTTGGAAGCGCGGGAACCGTAGATGGCGGTAGCCGATGCATCCTTGAGGACGGTAAAGCTCTCGATATCCTCGGGGTTGATGGAGGACAGAGGGTCGCTCATGCCGTCGATGACGTCGTTGGAAACGGGCAGACCGTCAATGATCACCAGAGGGCTCTGCTCGGCGTTCAGGGAAGCGGTACCACGGATACGGATGGTGGCACCGGAGCCGGGCATACCGGAACCGGAAGTGACCACCACACCGGCGCTCTTGCCGCGCAGGAGGTCGGCGGGGGTGGTGACGACACCCTTGTTCACTTCATCGGCCTTGACCGTGGAGACGGAACCGGTGAGGTCGCTCTTCTTCACGGTACCGTAACCGATGACCACAACCTCATCCAGGAAGTGGGTGTCCTCATCCAGGTGGATGGTGGCGGGAACGGCGTTGGCCGGGAAAGTTTGGGTAGCATAGCCGATGCAGGAGATTTCCACCATGGCATTGGCATTGGAAACGGTGATGGTGAAGTCGCCGTCCAGACCGGTGGAAACACCATTGGTGGTTCCCACTTCGATCACCGAGGCTCCGATCACGGGGCCGATGGCGTCTACCACCACACCTTTAACCTGGTATCCGCCCTGGGCGAATACGGTGACGCAGGAGGCTGCAAGCACTGCGATTGCGGTTAAAATCCTTTTCATTAGTGTGTAGTTAGTTGATTATTTGGTTTTGATGAATTTCACGCAGACGGCGCCCAGCACCAGGTAGATGCCGGCCATCAGGAGCATGGCGGGCTGGCTGCCCACCAGGGAAAGCACCGCACCGCCCGTTGCCGCCGCCACAATCTGGGGCAGGCAGATGGTGCAGTTGAACAGGCCCAGGTAACTTCCCATATACGGGCTTCCCTCCAGCGCGTTGGTGAGGAGGGTGAAGGGCAGGGCCAGCATGGCGGCCCAGGCAAAGCCGATGAGGAAGTAGCTGAGGAACAGGACGTACTGGTTGTGGATGAACAGTACGGAAGCAAAGCCTACGGCGCCGATGAGAAGGCTCACCACATAGGCTGTCTTCAGGTTTTTGAAACGCGGCAGCACCGCGGCCCAGATGAGGGAACCCACGGCCTGGACGGCGAAGAGCACGCCCACCCAGTTGCCGGCGGCCTGGTAGGCCTCCGAGGAAGTATCGGCGGTGTGCCACACGTTGTCGGCGATGGCACCGTTGGTATAGGTCCACATATACAGGAAGGCGGCCCAGCAGAAGAACTGAACCAGGCCTACGGTCCAGAAGGTCTTGGGGGCTTTGAGCAGGAGCTTGAACAGGCCCTCGGAGGGTTCGTCGGCCTTCTTTTCCTGGTCAATGCCATGGAACTCGGCATACTCCTTGGGCGGCATCTCCTTCACGCGGAGGAAGGTGTACAGCACGCACAGGATGAGGATGGCGGCGCCGCAGTAGAAGCTCCAGATCACGGAGTCCGGGACCACGCCCTTGGGAGCGGTGTTGGCAATGCCGATCCAGGTGAAGAAGATGGGGAACAGATAACCCACCAGGGAACCGGCGTTGCACAGGAAGCTCTGGATGCTGTAGGCGGTGGTCTTCTGTTTCTCGTTCACCATGTCTCCCACCATCATCTTGAAGGGCTGCATGGCAATGTTGATGCTGGTGTCCAGGAAGATAAGGGAGAACAGGCCGAACCACATGGCCATGTTCAGACCCAGGAACACCCGGGCACTGAAGTTGAGGCTTCCGGCGTTGGGCAGGAAAATCATCACCAGCACGGCGATGAGGGCGCCGATGAGCAGGTAGGGCTTGCGGCGGCCCATCTTGCACCAGGTGCGGTCACTGTATTTGCCGATGAGGGGCTGGACGATCATACCCATGAGCGGGGGCAGGATCCAGAAAAAGCTCAGCTGATGGGGATCGGCTCCCAGCGTAGCAAAGATGCGGCTGATGTTGGCGCTCTGCAGGGCATAGGCGATCTGCACGCCAAAGAAGCCGAAGCTCAGGTCTACGAGTTGACGGAATGTCAAATCACGTTTGTTGGACATAGTTGGTATAGTTTTAGGCCGCTTTCTTATGTGGCACTCGCAAAAGTACTATTATTTAAGGTAAAACGGCAAGCCGCTGACGAACGACCCGTACGAATGGATATTTTTTTGCGACGAACGGAATAATTGTGTAATTTTGCCCCATGCATCGGAAGGAAACAGCTTGGCTCATCCACGGCTTCGCGCTGCTGCACGTAGCCGTCACCATGCTGTGCACCGTGATGGGCGTGCGGGACAGCCTGCTGCTCACCGCCCTCACCATGACGCTGGCCGGATTCATCTGCTTCCGGGAAAACCTCACGGTGGAAATCACCGTCACGGCCCTCATCCTGGTGAACGTCATCGGCTTCCTGCTGGGAAACATCGGCGCCATGGTGCTGGAAGACGTTCTTCCGCCCATCTGGCACCACGCCATTTCCACGTTCCTGGTCACGGAGGGAATCGGCTGGGGCCTGTATCTGTTTGCACACCGCTTTTCCCTCAACGGGCCCGCCGGCTATGAACGGGAACAGTCCTGGTACAAGCACGCCGGCTGGCTGGTGGCGGCCGTGGCCCTGGTCTTCGGCATCCGCGTTTACACGGACCTCAATTACACCGGCAACTCCGTCCTGGAGAATTCCGGCGTCATGGTGCTCCTCATTGTCACCACCATGGTGTCCCTCGTCCTCATGGTGAACTTTGCCATCAACCAGCAGCAGGAGGTATCCAAACAGAGAACCCGCCGCCATCAGGCCGAGTTCCGCTACATGGCCCTCAAGAACCAGGTGAACCCGCACTTCCTGTTCAACTGCCTCAACGTGCTGGACTCCATTGTACAGGACGGCACCCGGGAAGAAGCCAGCGAGTACATCCAGAAAATGGCTTCCCTGTACCGCTACCTCATGAACCAGGAAGGCAAGAAACTGGTTCCGCTCAAGGAAGAACTGGAATTTGCCAACACGTACCGGGAACTCATGCGAATCCGTTATCCGGAAGGGCTGATGATCATGGACCGGATGCGTCCCACGGACCTGGTGGGCTACACCGTGCCCTGCACCTTGCAAATCCTGGTGGAAAACGCCGTGAAGCACAATGCCATATCGGCCGACAAACCGCTGGTCATCACCGCCACCAGCGAACGGCAGTCCATCACCATTTCCAACAACCGCATCCCCAAGGTGACGCCGGTTCGCAACACCGGCATCGGCCTCCAGTATATCCGCAACCAGTTCCGGGACATCGCCGGAAAAGAGATTATCATCACGGAAACCGAGGATACCTTCTCGGTGACCATTCCCATCCTCCGGGAATCCGAAGAGTATTTACAGTATGAAGGCACTGATCATTGAAGATGAGCTCCGCGCACGGAAGCATATGATGCATTTGCTCACCGACAATTTCCCCGCCATGGAAGTGATGGGGGCCGTGGGTTCCGTAAAGGAATCCCTGGAATGGCTGTCCTCCCACGACGCCCCCGACGTGATCTTTATGGACGTGGAGCTGAGTGACGGCTCCAGCTTCGACATTTTCACCCAGACCGAGGTACCCTCGCCGGTGATCATGACCACCGCCTATGACCAGTATGCCGTACACGCCTTCGAGGTGAATGCGGTGGACTATCTCCTGAAGCCCATCAATCTGGCCGACCTCAAGCGCGCCATCGGCCGCGTGGCATCCGGAGAGGCCGTAAAACCCTCCGGGGACGCCATCCGGTCCCTGATTGCCCAGGTGCGTAAGGAAAAGTTTTTGATCCGTTTGAACGACCGCATTGTCCCGGTGCGCACCACCGACATCGCCTATTTTTACTCCGAGGCCAAGAATTCCTATATCGTCACCCTGGGCGGGTCCTCTTATGTGATGGACGAATCCCTGGACGCCCTGGCCGATTCCCTGGATCCGTCGGCCTTCTACCGCATTTCCCGCAGCTGCATCATCTCCGAGGGCGTGATTGACTCCGTGTCCCGCCTCATGGGCGGCCGTCTGCGCATCACCCTGCGTTCCGGTCTCCCCTCCCTCACGGACCTCACCGTCTCCCGCGCCCGCGTGGACGGCTTCATGGCCTGGCTGGAGAAGTAAAATCTAGAACAGATACACACAAAAGCCCAGGCCGAAGAGCAGGCTCAGGGCGAAGGTGGACATCACCAGCAGGGGCAGCATGGGGTCCAGGGCGCGGTCCTCGCGGGTCCAGATGCCGCGCAGGTGCAGTACGTAAAGTGGCAGGGTAACCACCCACATCCAGTGCCACCAGGACGGCCAGCACAGCAGGCAATAGGCAGCCATACAGGCCCAGCCCAGGCCGATGAGCACTGTCTGGTAAATGCGGGCCTTATGCGCTCCCAGCTTGATGGCTACGGTCACCCGGTTGACTGCATCGGTTTTCATGTCCCGGATGTTGTTCACATTGAGAACACCTACGCTGAAACAGCCCACACCGGCGGCCGGCAGCAGCAGTTTCCAGTGCAATCCCAGGCCCTTGGTGCAAACGAAATAGGCCCCCAGTACTGCCACCAGGCCGAAGAACAGGAATACATAGATGTCCCCCTTGGCCCGGTAACCGTAGGGGTTGGGCCCTAAGGTATACTTCATGGCACCGGCGATGGCCGCGGCGCCCAGCAGCAACACCATGATGGGAGTCAGCTCCCACAAAGTCCCAAAAGCCCGCCAGGTCATGGCCGTTCCAAATACCACACACAGCCCGACAAAAACGCCGATGAGCGTTTTCATATCGGAGATGTCCATCCCACCACCGTTCAGGCCATACTGCGGCCCCTGCCTTTCGGCGGTGTCGGTGCCCCGCAGCACGTCTCCCAGTTCATTGGAAAGGTTGGACAGGATTTGCAGGCAGACGGTGGTGAGCACAATGAGGAAGGCGGTCCAAAGGTCTACCTTCCAGTCGGCCACGGCCAGTAAAATGCCCAGCAGTACGCCGGCGCAGGAAAGCGGCAGCGTACGCAGACGCATGGATTGAATGGCGGCTTTGAATTTCATCAGTCTAATTTCAGCACGGCCATAAATGCGCTCTGGGGCACCTGGACGGTACCAATCTGGCGCATGCGCTTCTTGCCTTCCTTCTGCTTTTCCAGCAGCTTGCGCTTACGGGTGACATCTCCGCCGTAGCACTTGGCCGTCACGTCCTTGCGCACCTGGCGCACGGTTTCGCGGGCGATGATTTTGGCGCCGATGGCCGCCTGCACGGCAATGTCGAACTGCTGGCGGGGAATGAGGTCCTTGAGCTTGAGGCAAATCTTCCGGCCAAAGTCATAGGCGTGGTCCTCGTGGATGAGCGTGGAAAGGGCATCGGCCGGGTCTCCGTTGAGCAGGATGTCCAGCTTCACCAGCCGCGCCGGGCGGAAATCCGTGACGTGATAATCGAAGGAAGCGTAGCCCTTGGAGATGGATTTGAGCTTGTCATAGAAGTCGAACACCACCTCGCTCAAAGGAAGGTCGTAGTTCAGCTCCACGCGGTCCGTGGTGATATAGTGCTGGCCGATGAGCGTGCCCCGCTTGTCCATGCACAGTTTCATGATGGGACCGTAAAAATCGCTCTTGGTGATGATCTGGGCACGGATATAGGGCTCCTCGATGTGGTCGATAATGGTGGCCGATGGTAGGCCGGAAGGGTTGTGCACGTCCACCACTTCACCCTTGGTGGTATATACCTTATAGGATACGTTGGGGACCGTGGTGATGACGTCCATGTTGAACTCCCGGAACAGGCGCTCCTGCACAATTTCAAGGTGCAGCAGGCCCAGGAAGCCGCAGCGGAAGCCGAAGCCCAGGGCCAGGGAGCTCTCCGGCTCATAGGTGAAGGAGGCGTCGTTCAGCTGGAACTTCTCCAGCGTGGCGCGCAGTTCCTCGAACTTGGAGGCGTCTACCGGATACAGGCCGGCGAATACCATCGGCTTCACTTCCTCGAAGCCCGCGATGGCTTCCCGGCAGGGGTTTTCCACGTGGGTGATGGTGTCTCCCACCTTCACTTCCACGGCCGCTTTGATGCCGGTGATGATGTATCCCACGTCTCCGGCTTTTACCTCTCCGGTGGGGTTCAGCTTGAGTTTCAGGTTTCCTACTTCCTCGGCCTCATATTCGTTGCCGGTGCTGAAGAACTTCACTTTGTCGGCGGTCTTCAGGGTCCCGTTCACCACCTTGAAATAGGCGATGATGCCGCGGAACTGGTTGAACACGGAGTCGAAGATGAGGGCCTGAAGGGGAGCGTCGGGGTTTCCCTTGGGTGCGGGAATCTTGTCTACGATGGCATCCAGCACCGCCTGAACGCCTTCTCCGGTACGGGCCGATACGCGCAGCACATCCTCGGGATCACAGCCCAGGAGGTCGCACACCTGGTCCGTCACCACATCGGGCTGGGCGCTGTCCATGTCAATCTTGTTGAGCACCGGGATAATCTCCAGGGAGTGGTCGATGGCCTGGTACAGGTTGGAAATGGTCTGGGCCTGGATGCCTTGCGACGCATCCACCACCAGCAGGGCGCCTTCGCAGGAAGCGATGCTCCTGGAGACCTCATAGCTGAAATCCACGTGGCCGGGGGTATCGATGAGATTGAGCCTATAGGTGGTGCCGTCCCGCAGGTAATCCATCTGGATGGCGTGGCTCTTGATGGTGATGCCCTTTTCCCGCTCCAGGTCCATGTCGTCCAGCACCTGGTTCTCCATCTCGCGGTCGCTCAGCGTGCGGGTGAGTTCCAGGAGACGGTCGGCCAGGGTGGATTTACCGTGGTCGATGTGGGCTATGATGCAGAAGTTGCGGATATTCTTCATAGGGCTATCTTGTCAATCATCACGGTGCTCACCTCCACCTTGCCTTTTTCGTCAATCAGGTACAGGGCCGGAATCCATTTCACGCCGTAGGCTGTTCCAACGGCCGATTCCTTTTTCCCGGAAGCGTCGAAGAGTTGGACACCGGGGAGCTCGTTTTCGGCCACAAATTTTTGCAGCGCCTCCAGCGTGCGGTCGAAGGAAACGGACACAAAAGCCACCTTCTCCGGGTTGGCCGATGCCTGCATGGCCTTGAGTTCCGGAACCTCGGCCCGGCAGTCCGGGCACCAGGAGGCCCAGAATACCAGCACCACTTTCCGGCCCCGGAAATCACTGAGCTTAACCGTTTTGCCGCCAATGTCCTGCAAGGCGAAATCCGGCGCCTGGGTGCCGGGCTTGAGCAGGTCCACGGCGTATTGGAGGTCCAGATCTTCTTCCATATTGTTTTGTGCGGCCAGGCCCATGCACGTGAGCAGGGCGGCCATAAAAATCATCAGTTTTTTCATGGTGCAAAAATAATAAAAATCGTCGAGTCTGAATAACAAACAATCCGGTTAAAGCACAGAATGTGTCATACAGGGCCGTTAGTGTGCTTTAGACGAGGTAATACAGGGGGTATAAAGCACAAAATGTAGCATACAGAGCCATTAGTGTGCTTTAGACGAGGTAATACAGGGGGTGTAAAGCACAAAATGCACCATACAGGGCCGTTAGTGTGCTTTAGACGAGGTAATACAGGGGGTGTAAAGCACAAAATGCAGCATACAGAGCCATTACCGTGCTTTAGACGAGGTAATACAGGGGGTGTAAAGCACAAAATGTAGCATACAGGGCCGTTAGTGTGCTTTAGACGAGGTAATACAGGGGGTATAAAGCACAAAATGTAGCATACAGAGCCATTAGTGTGCTTTAGACGAGAACAGGAAAAGGAGCATTGCTATATTGAAGCAAATTGATTATCTTTGTGAATCAGACACTAAGAACTATGGCTAAATCTACGCAAGAACTCCAAAGCATCGCCACCCAGGTGCGCCGGGACATCCTACGCATGGTGTGCATGGCCAAAAGCGGTCATCCGGGCGGCTCCATGGGCAGTACGGACATTCTTACTACCTTGTATTTCAATGTGATGAACCAGAACCCCGCCACCTGGACCCGTGACGGCAAGGGACAGGACATGTTCATCCTGAGCGCCGGTCACATGACCCCGGTGTACTATTCCGTGCTCTCCCGCGCCGGTTACTTCCCCACCAGCGAACTGGGCAGCTTCCGTCAGATGGGTACCCGTCTGCAGGGCCACCCCTCCGTGCGCAAGAACCTTCCCGGTGTGTTCCAGGCATCCGGTTCCCTGGGACAGGGCCTGAGCGCCGCCTGCGGCCTGGCACTGGGCAAAAAGCTGGACAAGGACAACAATTTTGTGTACTGTCTGTGCGGGGATGGTGAAAGCGAGGAAGGCCAGATCTGGGAAGCCGGCATGTTCGCCGTATTCCACAAGCTGGACAACCTCATTGCCATGACCGACTGGAACGGCAAGCAGATTGACGGTCCCGTAGACCAGGTGGCCGGAGAAGGAGACCTGGCCGCCAAGTGGGAGGCCTGGGGCTGGAATGTGATTGTGGCCGACGGCCATGACTTCGATTCCATCCAAAAAGCCTTCGAGCTGGCCAAGGCCGGCAAGGGCAGCGGCAAACCCAGCATGATCCTGTTCAAGACCGAGATGGGTCACGGCGTGGATTTCATGGCCGGCACCCACAAGTGGCACGGCAGCGTTCCCAAGCCGGAACAGCTGGAAGACGCCCTCAAGCAGTTAGGTGAAACCCCCTTAGGAGATTTTTAGTATGAAAAAATATACAGATACAGGTAAGAAAGACACCCGCAGCGGCTTTGGCGTGGGTCTTCTCAAGGCCGGACAGGCCAATCCCAACGTAGTGGCCCTTACGGCCGACCTCAAAGGCTCCCTCAAAATGGACGCCTTTGCAGCGGAATTTCCGGAACGTTTCATCCAGTGCGGCATTGCCGAGGCCAACATGGTGGGCGCCGCCGCAGGCCTGGCCATCACCGGCAAAATCCCCTTCATCGGCTCCTTCGCCGAATTCGTCACCGGCCGCGTCTATGACCAGATCCGTCAGGAAGTGGCCTACGGCAATACCAACGTGAAGATTGCCAGCTCTCACGCCGGCATCACCCTGGGAGAAGATGGCGCCACGCACCAGACCATGGAGGACATCGCCCTCATGCGCGCCCTGCCCGGCATGGTGGTCATCAACCCCTGTGACTTCAACCAGACCATGCAGGCCACCATCGCCGCCGCCCAATACAACGGTCCCGTGTACCTTCGCTTCGGCCGCCCGTCCGTGCCCAATTTCACCGACGAGAACGAGCCTTTCGTGATCGGCAAGGCCATTGTGCTCAATGAAGGCAAGGATGTCACCCTCATCGCCACCGGCCACACCGTGTGGGAGGCCCTGCAGGCCGCCGAGGCCCTGGAGGCCGAGGGCATCAAGGCCGAGGTCATCAACATGGCCACCATCAAGCCCCTGGACGAAGAAGCCATTGTGAAGAGTGCCGCCAAGACCGGCGCCGTGGTTGTGGCCGAAGAACACAACATGGCCGGCGGTCTGGGAGAGGCCGTGGCCGGCGTACTGGCCCTCAAGCGCCCCACTCCGGTAGAATTTGTGAACGGACAGGACAAATTCGGCCAGTCTGGCACACCTTCTGCATTGATGGCCGCGTACGGCCTGGACGCCCCGCACATTGCGGAGGCCGCCAAGAAGGCCATCGCCCGTAAATAATGGAATCCCCGGAGCAGGTATTTAATAACATAGTAAAGGATTTTTCCGAGCGCCTGTATTGGCACGTTCGCCGCATGGTGGGCAGCCACGAAGACGCCGACGACCTGCTTCAGGACATCTTCCTCAAGATTTGGACTGCGCTTCCCACCTTCCGAGGGGAGGCGCAGCTCTATACCTGGGTGTGGCGCATCGCCACCAACGAGACCCTCAATTACCTGCGCAAGGAAAAGGTGCGCGCTCTGCTGCGCTTTGCATCGGCCGACGACCTGGTGGCCCAGAAAGTGGCGGCCGATTCCTATTTCAACGGCACCGACGCCGAGCGCGAGGTAGCCAAGGCCGTGGCCCGGCTGCCGGAAAAGCAGCGGCAGGTTTTCATCATGCGCTGGTGGGACGAGCTCAGCTATGAGGAGATATCGGCCATCACCGGAACCTCCGTGGGCGCCCTCAAGGCATCCTATCACATCGCTCAGGAAAAAATCAAATTAAACCTTTCGGACTCCGAGGTGTCAAAGTAAGCAGTTATGACCAAAAGAAACCCCATATCCGTCCCCGACGGCTACTTCCAGAACCTGGAGCAGCGCCTGCAGCAAATCCCTGCACACGCCGCCGCCCCTGCCCGCGTGTTTCGGCCGGCCCCTTATCTGGCCTTCGCCGCCTCGCTGGCCGTCCTGGCTGTCATCGGGAACTTCATCCTCCGCAAAACTGCAGTGCAGGAGGATACCCAGTGGGACTACGTTTCCTACCTGGCCCAGTCATTGGATCCCGACGGCCTGGTAGAGCTCAAGGAAACGGAGGAACTCACGGAAGACGATATCCGGAGCTATCTGCTGGCCAGCAACATTTCCGTTGAACAAATTAACATGACACTGTATGAAGAAGATTATTAGTATTTTGGGTGCCCTTTTGCTGGTGGGCGTGGTGGCCTTTGCCCAGCCCCAGCACAAAAAGGGAAATAACAAGGATGGTGAACAATGGAGAGAGAAGGTGCGTGCCGAGCAAGTGGCTTTCCTCACCAACGAGCTTAACCTCACCGAGTCCGAGGCCCAGTCCTTCTGGCCTGTCTACAACGACGTCCAGAACCAGCGCCGGGAAGCGTTCAAAGCTTCGGCCGAAGCTTTCAAGGCCCTTCAGGAAGGGATTGACGGTAACGATGTCTCCAAACTGCTGGACAAGTACATGGATGCCCAGAAAGCCTGCCAGAAGATTGACGCCGACGCCGTGGCCCGTTACAAGAAGGTGCTGCCCGTAGAGAAAGTGGCCAAACTCATGATGGCCGAGGAAAAGTTCCGTCACCAGCAGATTGGCAAACTGGGCCAGGGTGGCGCTAACCGCCCCGGTGGTCCCCGTCCCGGCAAGAACATGCCCGTCGAGCGTCCTGTCCAGCCCAAGGCCGAAGCTACGCTCTAGGCTTAGCTGGCTGATTATCAATCACTTAAGTTTTTCTCTTGATCCCATTTGGGGTCAAGAGAAATTTTTATTTTATTGATTATCAGCTAATTAAGCGCTCTGCAGAGCACCGGCGGAGGGCGTGTTCCGAAGGAACATACTAGCAAGAGTCGGGGTGACAAGACTCGAACTTGCGACCCTCTGGTCCCAAACCAGATGCGCTACCAACTGCGCCACACCCCGAAAAAAAGCCGATACAAAAATACGGCTTTTTTCGTATCTTTGCAATGATATGATGATTCAGGCACAGCAGATTCACAAGTCCTTCGGCACCCTGGAAGTGCTCAAGGGCGTAGACTTTTCCGTAGAGACCGCCGAGGTAGTGGCCATCATGGGCGCATCCGGCGCCGGCAAGTCCACTCTGCTTCAGATCCTGGGTACGCTGCTCACCCCCGACAGCGGCTCGCTTCTGATTGACGGAACCGATGTCCTTCGGCTGAGCGGCAACGCTTTGTCGGCCTTTCGCAACCAGCGCATCGGCTTTGTGTTCCAAGCCCATCATCTGCTACCGGAGTTCACGGCTCAGGAGAATGTGATGATGCCCGCCCTCATCGGCGGCATCGGCACCCGGGAGGCCCGCAAAAAGGCCGATGCCCTGCTGGAAGCTGTCGGCCTGTCCGGTCGCTCCACTCACAAACCCTCTCAGCTCTCTGGCGGTGAGCAGCAGCGAGTAGCCATCGCCCGTGCCCTCATCAACAACCCCGCCATTCTCTTTGCCGACGAGCCCACCGGCAACCTGGACACCCGCACCAAGGAGGAAATCCATCAACTCCTGCTCCAGGTACGCAAAGACTTCGGCCAAACGCTGGTTGTGGTCACCCATGACCCCGCCCTGGCCGCTCTGTGCGACCGCACCTGCCATCTCCAGGATGGTGCCTGGCTTTAGCTCATGCACTAACTTGCTGATTATCAGCATGCTTGCGAATTTTCTTTAGGTTATTTTGCCTAAAGAAAAAACACAAGATATTTGATTATCAGTCAGTTAACGCCTACGCATCAATCTCCAGCACGACGACGGAGGCGGCAGGGAGGGTGAGTTTCACGGTGCGGCCGATAATTTTGGCGCCGGTGAAAGCGGCGGGGGCCACGGCAGGGGCTTTGCCGAAGTCGTTGTAGGCGTTCACCTTGCCGGCGTGGAGGATTTCACCGGAAACCTTTTTGGGTTTGAGCTGTTCGAAGGACAGTTCTACCGTCACAGGCTTGTCCAGGTTGGGATTGGCCAGGGAGACGTGCAGGGCGCCGGAGGCGTCGCGGGAGACGCAGGCGCTGAAATCGTCCATGATGCGGCCGCTGGCCGATACCAGTTTACCGCAGTTATAGTCGGCGGGCACAAAGGTGGCCTCCTGGTGCACGTTGTACATGCGGAACACGTGGTATGTGGGCGTGAGCACCATCTGGGGGCCCTTGGTGAGGATCATGGCCTGCAGCACATTCACTATCTGGGCGATGTTGGCCATCTTGAGGCGGGCGGTGTGCTTCTGGAAAATGTTCAGGCACATGGCCGCCACCATGGCATCCCGCATGGTGTTCTGCTGGAACAGGTGGCCGGGATTGTAGCCGGGTTCCACATTGAACCAGGTACCCCACTCGTCCAGCAGCAGGGCAATGCGTCGCTGGGGGTCATAGGCGTCCATGATGGCCTCGTGGTTACGCAGGACCTCGTCAATTTCCACGCTCTTGGCCAGGATGTCATAGTATTCCTCCGGGGTGAAGTCGATGGCCGACCCCTTGTGGTTCCAGTCGATGATGGAGTAGTAGTGCAGGGACAGGCCGTCCATCTTGGAGGCGGCATTTTTCATCATTACGCGCGTCCAGTTGTAGTCGTAGTCCGATGCCCCGCAGGCCACCTTAAACAGCTGGTTACCGCTGTAATTGCGGGCATAGAGGGCATAGCGCTTGTACACGTCGGAGTAGTATTCGGCCGTCATGTCTCCGCCGCAGCCCCAGGTCTCATTACCCACGCCCAGGTATTTCACCTTCCAGGGCTTCTCCCGGCCGTTGCGGGCACGGAGTTCGGCCATGGAGCCGTTCTCGGCGGTCATATATTCCACCCACTTGGCCATTTCCTCCACGGTGCCGGAACCCACGTTGCCGCTGATGTAGGGCTGGGTGCCCAGGAGCTCGCACAGGTTAAGGAATTCATGCGTACCGAAGGAGTTGTCCTCCACGGTGCTGCCCCAGTTGTTGTTCACCAGCTTGGGACGGTTTTCCCGCGGGCCGATGCCGTCCATCCAGTGGTATTCATCGGCAAAGCAGCCGCCGGGCCAGCGCAGGACAGGCACTTTGAGGGCCTTCAAGGCATCAACGACATCGGTGCGGTAGCCATCCACATTGGGAATGTCGCTGCCGGGACCCACCCAGATGCCCTCGTAGATGCATCGGCCCAGATGCTCGGAGAACTGGCCGTAAATCCCAGCCGGAATGACAGGCTGTTCCTGGGCCGTTTCATGCACGGCCACCTTTACCTGGGCCTGCAGGGAAACGCAAACCGCCAGGGCGGAGAAAAGTACAATTATCTTTTTCATATGATACAAATTTAACATTTTTTTTTAGTATTCTTGCATATACCGGGCATTCCCCATTCCATCGCAGCCCCCTTTTGAAGAAAATCGCTATCTTTGTCATAGTAATGACAAGACACTAAAACATGTATTTACTTGGTTACGATATCGGAAGCTCTTCCGTAAAAGCGTCCCTGGTGAACGCCGAGACCGGAAAATGCGTCGCCACAGCCTTTTACCCCAAGAAAGAAGCCGTCATCATTTCCCACCAGCCCGGCTGGGCCGAGCAAGACCCCTTCATCTGGATGGGCCACCTGAAAATGGCTACCGACGATGTCCTGCAGCAGGTCCAGGACCTGGAGCCCAAGGACATCAAGGCCATTGGCATATCCTATCAGATGCACGGCCTGGTATGCGTGGACAAAGACATGAACGTGCTGCGCAATTCCATCATCTGGTGCGACAGCCGCGCCGTCCCCTATGGACAGAATGCGTTCAAGGACCTGGGAGAGGAGTGGTGCCTGCAGCATCTGCTGAACTCGCCCGGCAACTTCACCGCCGCCAAGCTGGCCTGGGTCAAGGAAAACGAGCCCAAGTTGTACAAGCGCATCTGGAAAATCATGCTGCCCGGGGACTATATTGCCATGCGCCTCACGGGCAATGCCTATACCACAGCCAGCGGCCTCTCGGAAGGTATTTTCTGGGATTTCCAGGAAAACGCCCCCTCCCGGGAACTGCTGGATTACTTCGGATTCGACCCTGCGCTGCTGCCGCAGGTAAAACCCAGTTTCGGCATGCACGGCACCCTCACGCGCCAGGCGGCCGAACAGCTGGGCCTGGCACCGGGCATTCCGGTCACCTACCGCGCCGGAGACCAGCCCAACAACGCCCTCAGTCTGAACGTCTTCAACCCCGGAGAGATTGCCTCCACGGCCGGCACCTCCGGCGTAGTGTACGGCGTTATCGGCCAGGTGAATTATGACCCGCTTTCCCGCGTGAACACCTTCGCGCACGTGAACCACTCGGCGGCCGATCCCCGTCTGGGCGTGCTCCTGTGCATCAACGGCACCGGCATCCTCAACTCCTGGATCCGGCGCAACGTGGCCCCCGAGGGTATTTCCTATGCCGACATGAACGGCCTTGCGGCCCAGGTTCCCATCGGCAGCGAGGGCGTATCCATCCTGCCCTTCGGCAACGGTGCCGAGCGCATGCTGGAGAACAGAGAAACGGGGTGTAGCATCCATGGCGTCAACTTCAACCGTCACGACAAACGGCACCTCGTCCGTGCCGCGCAGGAGGGCATCGTCTTCTCCTTCCAATATGGCATTGAGATCATGGAGGCCATGGGCCTGAAGGTGGACAAGATCCACGCCGGCCTGGCCAACATGTTCCAGTCCAGGATTTTCCGAGATACCCTGGCAGGCGTTTCCGGCGCCACCATCGAGCTGTACGACACCGACGGTTCCGTGGGAGCCGCAAAAGGTGCCGGTATTGGCGCAGGCATCTATAAGGACAACCGGGAGGCCTTTGCCAGCCTGGAACGGCTGGAGGTCATTTTCCCGGACCATCAGGAGGAATACCGCGCCGCTTATGAAAAATGGAAACAATTTTTAAATCTTTAATTTATGGCTAAAGAGTATTTTCCGCAAATCGGAAAGATCCCTTTCGAGGGCGTAAACAGCAAGAATCCCCTTGCATTCCACTATTATGATGCCAACAAAGTGGTCATGGGCAAGCCCATGAAGGACTGGCTCAAGTTTGCCATGGCCTGGTGGCACACCCTGGGCCAGGCTTCCGGAGACCCCTTCGGCGGCCAGACGCGCAGCTATGAGTGGGACAAGGGTGCCGATTCCTATGAGCGCGCCCGTGCAAAGGCCGACGCCGGCTTCGAGATCATGTCCAAACTGGGCATCGGCTACTTCTGCTTCCACGATGTAGACCTCATCGAGGACTGCGAGGACATTGCCGAGTACGAGGCCCGCTTGAAGGATATCACGGACTACCTGCTGGTAAAGATGAAGGAAACCGGCATCAAGAACCTGTGGGGCACGGCCAATGTGTTCGGCAACAAGCGCTACATGAACGGCGCCGCCACCAACCCTCAGTTCGACGTAGTGGCCCGCGCCGCCGTCCAAATCAAGAACGCCATCGACGCCACCATCAAGCTGGGCGGCACCGGTTATGTGTTCTGGGGCGGCCGTGAAGGCTATTACAGCCTCCTGAACACCCAGATGCAGCGGGAGAAGGACCACCTGGCCCAGATGCTCAAAGCTGCCCGCGACTATGCCCGCGCACACGGTTTCAAGGGCACCTTCCTCATCGAGCCCAAGCCCATGGAGCCTACCAAGCACCAGTACGACGTGGATACCGAGACCGTTATCGGCTTCCTGCGCGCCAACGGTCTGGACAAGGACTTCAAGGTAAACATCGAGGTAAACCACGCCACCCTGGCCGGCCACACCTTCGAGCACGAGCTCACCGTGGCTGTGGACAACGGCTTCCTGGGCAGCATCGACGCCAACCGCGGAGACGCCCAGAACGGCTGGGATACAGACCAGTTCCCCGTAGATCCCTACGACCTCACCCAGGCCATGATGCAAATCCTGCGCAACGGCGGTTTCAAGGACGGCGGCACCAACTTCGACGCCAAACTGCGTCGCAGTTCCACCGATCCCGAGGACATTTTCATCGCCCACATCAGCGCCATGGACGCCATGGCTCACGCCCTGCTCAATGCCGCCGCCGTGCTGGAAGAAAGCCCGCTGCTGGAAATGGTAGCCAAGCGTTATGCTTCCTTCGATTCCGGCCTGGGCAAGAAGTTCGAGGAAGGCAAGGCCACTCTGGAAGAGCTGTACGACTATGCCGTGAAGAACGGAGAACCCACCGTGGCTTCCGGCAAACAGGAACTGTACGAAACCCTCCTGAACCTCTATGCAAAGTAATTACAGACAGAAAGGCAGCCCCGCCTATCTCTTCGGCATCGTCCTGGTGGCGGTGATAGGCGGGTTGCTGTTTGGTTACGACACCGCCGTCATTTCCGGTGCCGAGCGTGGCCTGCAGGCGTTTTTCCAAAGCGCAGCGGACTTTACCTACACCGACGGCTGGCACGGTTTCACCACCTCCAGCGCCCTCATCGGCTGCATCATCGGCGCCTTCCTTTCCGGCGTTGTAGCCTCCCGGCTGGGCCGAAAAAAATCCCTCTTCATGGCGGGTATCCTGTTCTTCCTGAGCGCCCTGGGTTCCTATTATCCGGAGTTCCTGTTCTTTGAGAAAGGAGTCGCCTGCAAGAGCCTGCTGGTAGCCTTCAACCTGTACCGCGTGCTGGGCGGCATCGGCGTGGGCATGGCATCGGCCCTGTGCCCCATGTACATTGCCGAGGTATCCCCTGCCAACAAGCGCGGCACCCTGGTATCCTGGAACCAGTTTGCCATTATCTTCGGCCAGCTGGTGGTGTATTTTGTGAACTTCCTCATCATCCGCAGCCACGCTTCAGACCCCGATGTGGTGGCCTGGACCAACGCCATCGGCTGGAGGGTGATGTTTGTCTCCGAGGCCGTCCCCGCCGCCGCCTTCGCCCTGCTCATCCTGCTGGTGCCGGAGACGCCGCGTTTCCTGGCCCTCAACGGGCAGGACGACAAAGCCCTTACGGTGCTGTCCAACGTGAACGGAGAAGCCAAGGCCCGGGAAATCCTGGCACAGATCAAGGCCACGTCCATAGAAAAGCGGGAAAAACTCTTCTCCTACGGCTTTATTGTGGTGTTTGTGGGCTGCATGCTGTCCGTGTTCCAGCAGATTATCGGCATCAATGCCGTACTGTACTTCGCCCCGCGCATCTTTGAATCCATGGGCGTGTCCAACAACATGCTGTTTACGGTGATCATGGGTGTCATTAATATTTCCTTCACCCTGGTGGCCGTATTCACCGTTGAAAAGCTGGGCCGCAAACCGCTGCTCATCTCCGGTTCCATCGGCATGGCCATCGGCGCCCTGGGCGTTGCCTTGAGCAATGTTGTAACGCTGCCCGCCCTGGTGCCGGTTCTGAGCATCATGGTGTACAGCGCCAGCTTCATGTTCAGCTGGGGCCCTATCTGCTGGGTGTACATGAGCGAGCTCTTCCCCAACACCATCCGCAGCCAGGCCACTGCCATTGCCGTTGCTTTCCAGTGGATCTTCAACTTCATCGTGAGCTCCACCTTCGTGCCCATGTATAACATGAAGCTGGGCACCATGGGAGACAGCTTCGGCCACTTCTTCGCCTATGCCCTGTACGGCGTCATCTGCGTGATAGCCGCCATCTTCGTCTGGCGCCTGGTCCCCGAGACCAAGGGCAAGACCCTGGAAGACATGACCACCCTGTGGCGGGAGCGGCAAGGGAAGAAGGCGTGAGATTCGCACGAAGCAAGCGTGATGTATAAGTAATTAATTTACTGTTACTTATAGAAATCCTCCTAGGCATTTTGACCTAGGAGGATTGTTGTAAGATAATGTTATTAAGTCAGTTACACATCACGGGTCAGGCCGAAGCGGACCGGGGAGGAGCCAGAGATGGGCGCAAACTGTCGTGCCGTGATTAGCGACCGCCACCGCCGAAGCCGCCGCCGGAGAAGCCGCCACCACCGCCGAAGGAGGAATGGCCACCGGTGCCGTTGATATTGCCCGCCTTGGTGACTGCATTGGTAAAGGCGCGGGTGGACATGCTGTTGGTCCAGCGCATGGTGTAGTACAGCGTGTTGGGATCCAGTCCGGTACTGCGGGCCACTTCCTCGAACTGGGCCGGGTACAGTTTCTTGAACTGCTGGGCCACTTTGTCGGCAATGCCGAAGAGTTGGGCGTACACCAGGTATTCTTTCCACAGACGCACTTCAATGGCAGCGCGTTCGTCGCTTAAGGTAAAGTTCTTGAGGTAGTTCTGGAATTCCACCAGGTGGCAGGCTTCCACTTGTCCGGCAGATGTGAGCGTGGTGTCCTTGACCAGGTAACCTTTGTCATGGAACCAGGATTTGCCGCGGGCCAGGGCGCGGTCCGGCCAGGCCATCATCTTCTGGTAGTTGTCCTTGGACCATTTCTCGAACTCGCCTTTCTCCAAAAGCAGGTTGCTGCCGGATGCCTTGCGGGCCATCTGGTACAGGCTCTCCTCCACGTCGTCATCGGACACGGTTTCGGCCATAAAGGACAGGTTGACGCGTTTGTCGTTTTTGGGATCGGCCTGAACATTCACCTTCCCGTCCATGATCCAGCGCAGGAAGAAGGCGCCGATGAGGCTGTTGGCCGGGGCCGATACCTCGAAGCGTTTGCCCTTGGACAGCGCATAGTGCGCGGCCAGCAGGTTTCCGCCCAGCGGGACGTCCCGATACCATTCGGTGATCTTCTTCTTGCCGAAGAAGGATTTCTTCCACTTGTATCCCAGGGCCGATGCGATAGCTGCCCAGATGAGCATACCGATGCCGCCGGCGAACAGCAGGCCGAAGATCATGAGGAAAATGCTGTCGTCGTCCTCTCCATAGGAACTGCCCTCCAGTGCGCGGTCCAGCAGGTCCTGGAAAGGCATGTTTTTGATAACTGTGGGCCGGAAGAGGCCCTTCTCAAACTTCACCAGGGCGATGAGGGAACTGTCGGAGCTCATGTCTTCGGACGTCTCGGCCACCACGGCGCCATCTTTCACGTTAATTTCACCATAGAAGCCGAAGGCCCATACACGCGTGTTGTCATAGGTCCACTCCGGGCACTCGAAGGCGGGGACGATGGTCACGCGGGCATGGTCCGGGGCCGGTTTCATTCCGGGGTTCACGAACTGGAAATTGAATCCGTCGGCATCGTCGTAGGCCTGCACCAGACCGGTCACATAGAAGCGGACCGTCCACTCATGGTAGCCCCGCTGTCCAAGCCCCCAGCACAGTTCCACGCCATCGTTTTTGAGAACGATTCCGCATTTTCCGGTCTTATAGCTCCGGCTCCTGTCCACATCCCAGCGGATGTCCAGGCTTTCATAGGCTTCTCCGTTCTCGGTCACGGAAAGCTGGCCGATGGTCATGGGGCCCAGGTTACCCACTGGGATATAGAACTCCGTGCCTTCACTGCCAACCTCCACATCCCACTCCTGGGTGATCCAGGCGCTGCCGTCCTGGTTCACCTCTACGCGGATGTCCACGTCCCGGATGTTACGGATAACATCCGCCGCAGCACTGGTGCACAGGACTGCGGCGATTAAAAAGGCAAATAATCTTTTCATTAGATTACAGGGTAATCTTTTTTAGAGACGTCGTCGGCCAGATAATCCCGCTTGGCGAAGCCCAGGATACCGGCGATGGCCGAAGTGGGGAAGGAACGCACCTGCTGGTTGAAGCGGGTGACGGTGTCGTTGTAGGTCATGCGGGACAGGCGTACGTTTTCTTCGTAGTCCTTGATGTCCTTCATGGTCTGCTGATAGTTTGCGCTGGCCTTGAGGTCCGGGTAGGCTTCGGCCACAGCAATGAGTTTGGCGCCGATTTCTCCCAGCACCTTCTCATTGGCGTCGATATCGGCCGCGGTGGGAGCAGGCGAAGAGGTAATCTTGCGGGCATCCACAATCTTCTGGAGGGTATCGGCCTCATAGGAGGCATATTCCCGCGTGAGCTTTATCAGGGCCTGGAGGGCGTCGTAACGGCTGATTTGCTGCACGTTGATTTGCTTGAGGGCATTGTTGCAGAATTCGTCGCTCTTCACGAGCTTGTTCTGGACGCCGATAACCCATAAAACCAGGAGGGCTACGACGGCGATAACGATGATAAGTGTCATAGCTTTTATTGTTAATTCATACAAATATCCGAAATTTGCGTAAATTTGTCAATAGAATAAAGTGTTTTTTAAGATGAAATCCAACCAGCAATTCAAGAACCAGGCCCTGGCCGCCCTGCGTGGCAATTGGGTTAAAGCCGTCCTGCTCACCGTCATTTATCTGGCCATTGCCAGCGCCGCTGCCAGTACGCTCACTTATCAGAGTATCCAGTTACAGTCCTATATGATGCAGGAAAACGTCACTTCCGTTTACCAGATGGCGTCCCTTATGCAGGATCCCATGTATCAGGCCCTGGCCCAGCGCCTCAACGGCACTTCCAGTGCGGTTACCCTGCTGGAGATATTCCTCCTCCTTCCCCTCTCCGTGGGCTATGCCAACGCCATGAGGAAACTGCTGGTGTACGGAGACAACAATCTGGTGGCCAACGCCTTCGGCATGGCCTTCAAGAATTACCTGCACAAAGTGTGGACCATGCTGTGGATGTCCATCCTCATCTGCCTGTGGAGCCTGCTGCTCATCATCCCCGGCATCATCAAGTCCTTCTCCTATGCCATGACGCCCTTTATCGTGGAAGAATACCCGGAACTGTCGGCCACGGAGGCTATCCACCGCAGCCGCATGATGATGCGCGGCCACAAGTTCGACCTCTTCTGGCTGCTGCTCAGTTTCATCGGCTGGGCCTTCCTGTGCCTGCTCACCGCCGGCATCGGCTTTATCTGGCTCATCCCCTATGTAGAGACGTCCGTAGCCGGCTTCTATGAGGACGTCAAGGCCGATTACGCCCTCAACGGCGGGCTGGATTAGTCATCGTTCGGTGTCCGCAGCTTGCTGTGATACACAACTAGCTCAATAACAATATCTTATAGAAATCCTCCCAGGTGTTTTGACCCAGGAGGATTTCTATAAAGTGCAATAATTCAACTATTTACGCCTCACGCCTTCTGGCGTTTTAGGTAAGGGTAAATGAAGAAACTTGTATATCTGTACGGATAATGCCCTCGTTCTTTGACGGAGTATGTTAAACAGCCTCATTTTTTCTGAATCGGGCCAAGCCAGGAAATCATGAATATCGGAGAGTTGTTTTTCCGTCAGAAGCACTTTCACCATTTGAGCATAGTGTTTATCGGATTTCCCTACAAAGGTTTCGTTCAAGTCATATTCGCGACCTGTTGAGGAGTGCAGGGCCGTAAGAAACTGTTCATAACTTCCGTCAAAAAAGCGCAGGGCCTGTTTATAATCTATGACATTGTAAGTTACAATAATAAAGTCGGTCAACTGTCGGATTTCCTTTTCACTGAGTTTTGCCGTAATCCTTTTTAGCACAGCATGGTTCATGGGCTTACCGGATTTGTGCAGGGCCCTTACTTCCCGAATGGCATTTCTCATATTCCATGAGCTGTCACGGATAACCAGTTTTTCGGAAAAAGGATGGGAGGACCGTGCATAGGCTATAAAGGTCCAGCGATAATCTTCGGCATTAGCTGCCAGCTGTCTTTCTACGGGATTATTGCCTACATAAATGAGATTACTTCGGCCATCCTTTGCCCCGGTTTTTGGGACACTACCGAACGAGCTCTCAAACCACGTACTACGGGTATGGCACAACTTGTTTTGTTCATGGGAGAAGGCACGGTTGACGGCCCCCATAAAACCGGACCAAGTCCAAAACCATGTGTTAAGGAATGTAATTGAGAATAAGTGAGTACCTTTGTACGAACGTTACAAAAGGTATTCAAATATGTCATCATTAT
>CAJOIQ010000020.1 GCA_905234795.1 uncultured Bacteroidales bacterium
GCGTATATCGAGGCGGTGGTGCCTGCTCTTGGCCTCCCAAATGAGCTCGCCAGAACTCACTCCATTTTTATTTTGGTTTCAAACATAGGAACTATTTGATGATTCTTGTTCCGCAGGAGGGGTTGCCCAACTCTCCGGCTTCGGTAATGATGCATTGTCCGCCGCCATTCTCGATGAACAGAATGCCGGCGCGCACCTTGGGCGCCATGGAGCCCTCGGCGAACTGACCGTCGGCAAGCAGCTTTTTGGCTTCGGCCACGGTAATCACGTCCAGCGCGCGTTCATCGGCCTTGCGGAAATTGACGTAGACCTTGGGCACGTCGGTGAGGATGTAGAATTCCTGGGCGCCGGTTTTCACCGCACAGAGGGCCGATGCCAGGTCTTTGTCGATGACGGCCTCGACGCCTTTGAGGGCGCCTTCCTGGCGCACCACGGGAATGCCACCGCCACCCACGGTAACCACGACGTAGCCTTCGCGGGCCAGCCGGCCCACCAGGTCCACATTGGCAATGCCCACGGGTACGGGCGAAGGAACCACCTTGCGCCAGCCGCGGCCCTTGGGATCCTCCTTGTACACGGCGCCGTCGGCAGGAGCCTCGGGATAGTAGGGACCCACCGGCTTGGTAGGGTTCTGGAACATAGGGTCATCGGCCTTTACTTCCACGCGGGTAACCAGCGAGACCACCTTGCGGTCCAGCTTGTGACGAACCAGCACGCGGTCCAGTGCCGTTTCAATCAGATAGGCGATGGAACCCTGGGTCTCGGCGCCGCAAAAATCCATCGGCTGGGCGGGCAGACCGTAGTCCTTTTCCCCTGCAGCATGCCTCAGGAGGCCGTTTCCCACCTGCGGTCCGTTTCCGTGGCCGATGATGAGCTGATATCCCTGTTCCAGCAGCGGTACCAGATTCTCGCAGGTGCGTTCCACATTGGCCACCTGCTCTTCAAAGGTGCCCTTTTGTCCGCTTCTGAGCAGCGCATTGCCGCCAAAAGCCACAACAGCCAGTTTAGCCATAGTTTAGTCTCTTCTTAAAGGAAGGGTGGAGCAGCGCAGCAGGCCGCCCATCTTGGAAATCTCACGGTAAGGGACGGTTTCCACCGTCATGCCCCATTTTTCCCGCAGGTGCTTGTTCAGGCGGGTGAAGTTTTCTTCGGTCACCACTACGTCGGGAGCGATGGAGAACACGTTGGTGTTCATATAGTACATTTCCTCCGTGGTCACCTCGAACACGTTTTCCTGGCCGAAGATTTCAATGAGATGGTCGGCGTCCCTGGGATTCATGAAGCCCCGCTTGTAGATGATGGCCTTGTCCTCCCCTACGGGCATGAAGGTGCAGTCCAGGTGCAGGATGCCCTGATAGGGATCGGTATCGCTCTTGAGCAGGTTCAGGGGCACAATCTTGCGGTTGGGGAAAATCATCTTCAGGTAATCCACGGCCAGACGGTTGGTGCGGGCCGTCTTCACCTCCCGGTAATCCGGGAAGTCATACTGGCCCAGGAAAATGAAGTCCTTGTACAGCACCACGTCTCCGCCTTCCACATGCACGGCTTCGGGCAGGTTATAGATTTGCTTGTAATGGATTTGCCGATAAATGTCTTCGTAGGCGTCAATCTCCTCCTGACGGTCCGGGATGATGTTGGAGACGATGATCTTGTCATCAATCACGAAACCCACATCCCGGGAGAAAACCTGGTTGCAGTTTTGCACCAGGCGCGGACGGTGCACCTTTACATCGTACTTGAGCAGTACGGATTCGAAGGCGCTCATCTCATGGACAATGTCTTCTTCGGCAGGATATACGCCATTCTTGACGCTCTCGTAGGATTTGCTGTCGTAGGTCTGTTCCAGCGTGGGGGTAGCGCCATTGGAATAAGGTAAGCCCAGCACCACTTCCCGCAGCCTCGCGGTCTCTGATTGGATATGCAGTTCCATATGTTATCTTAATTATCGTGTAAAGTTAACATTTTTTACAAAATTATGCAATTTTGCTTACGAATAATTAGATTTCGCTCAATTCCAGCCAGCGCATTTCGGCGGTGTCCAGTTCCTCCTGAAGGGTGCCGTAACGGGCCGATGCCGCCTGAAGCTCTTCCAGGGACAGCGCTCCGCCGGAGAGCTGGGCCTCCAGGGCGGCCTTTTCGGCCTCCAGCTGCGGCAGCCGCTCCTCCAGGGCCTTGAGCTCCTGCTGCTCTTTGTAGCTGAGTTTCTTTTTGTCCGGGGTCTTCACCTTTTTGTCATTCTGAGCGGAACGAAGCGGAGTCGAAGAATCTTCTTTCTGCTGCGCCTCATAGTCCTTGATGAACGTCCGGTACTCCGTGTAGTTCCCCACGAAGTCCTTTACCACACCGTCTCCGCAAAACACGAAGAGGTGGTCCACCAGGCGGTCCAGGAAGTGACGGTCGTGACTCACGATGAGCAGGGATCCCTTGTACTCCATCAGGTATTCTTCCAAGATTTCCAGCGTGACGATATCAAGGTCGTTGGTGGGTTCGTCCAGGATGAGGAAGTTGGGCTGCTTCATGAGGATGGTCAACAGATACAGCCGGCGCCTTTCACCGCCCGAAAGGCGTTCCACGGGGTTCTGGAGCATGTCGTGGGGGAACAGAAAACGGTTGAGCAGATGGAGGTCTCCCACCGTCTCAAGCACCGTCTGGCCAGGTTTGAAGCTCATCCCACTCTGGTGGTAATAACCCATCTTCAGGGATTCTCCCCGGTCTATCACGCCGGTAAAGGTGCCGCCCCATTCGGGCCGGTAACCGCCCGTAATCAGGTTCAAGAAGGTGGTTTTGCCGGAGGCGTTCCGGCCCACGATGCCCACGCGCTCGTAGCGCTGAAAATTATACGTGAAATGGCTCAGGTAGCACTTCTGCTCCCACCAGAAGCTCACATCCTTGCAGTTGATGACCTTGTTGCCCAGATAGGTGGATTTGGCCTGGGTTTCGGACAGGTCCACCTTCTTCTGGATATAGCTGTCATCGGCCCTTTCCTTGATGTCCCAGAAGGCCTGCTTGCGGTATTTGGCCTTGCCGGTGCGGGCGCAGGGACTGGCGTGCATCCATTCCAGTTCCCGGCGGTAGAGGTTGCGCACCTTCTCGGTCTCGGCGTTGTAATTGTCAATGCGTTCCTGGCGTTTTTCCAGGAAATTCATGTAGTCCCCGCGGTAGATGTAGATGCTGCCCCGGTCCATTTCCATCACGGTGTTGCACACACGGTCCAGGAAATAGCGGTCGTGGGTGACCATGAACAGGGTGCAGCGACTGTGCTTCAGATGGCCCTCCAGAAATTCGATAGCGTCGATGTCCAGGTGGTTGGTGGGCTCGTCCATGATGTAGAAATCGGCCTCACTGGCCAACATCTGCGTGAGCGCCACCCGCTTGATTTCACCTCCGGAGAGATCTTTCATGGGCTTTTCCGGGTCCTGCAGGCCGAATTGGGTGAGCAGCTGCGTCACCCGCAGCTCGTACTGCCAAAGGTGATCCGTGTCCAGGTGTTCTGTCCACTGCGCAGAGCTGTCCATAATTTGCCGGAAGATGGACTTCTCCGGATCGTAGGCGTATTCCTGCTCCAGGAAGGCGATGCGGATATCCTTGAGAAAAAGTACCTTTCCGCCGCTGTCGCTGCTGTCTTTTCCCGCCAGAATGCGCAGCAGAGAGGTTTTCCCCGTACCGTTGGGGGCGATAAGCGCCACTTTGTCGCCCTCGTTGATGTTGAAGTCGATATGCTGGAACAGAACCTTGGGGCCGTAGCTCTTGGAAATGTTCTCTATTTGCAGGTAACTGGGCATAACCATGCAAAGATACGGATTTTATGGCTATCTTTGCAGACAGATGCGGCAAGATCTTCGGCAATATATAGAAGAAAAGGTAATACCCCGGTATGCAGCGTTTGACGCGGCGCACCGGGAAGACCATGCGCGGGCTGTGATTGCGCGGGCCATGGAGATGGGGCGGAATTATGACATCGACCCAGAGATGCTCTATGTGGCCGCCGCGTGTCACGACCTCGGGCTGGAGGTGGACCGCAAGACGCATCATCTGGAAAGCGGCCGCATCATCCGGGCCGATGAAACGCTGAAGCAATGGTTCACCCCGGAACAGATTGAGACCATCGCCCAGGCGGCCGAAGACCATCGGGCATCGGCGCAGACCCCTCCGCGCAGCATCTATGGCTGCCTGGTGGCCGAAGCCGACCGCATGATCGATCCCGAAACCATCATCCTGCGCACCGTGCAGTTCGGTTTTTCCCATTACCCCGAACTGGACCGGGAAGGTCACTGGCAACGCACCCTGGAGCACCTGCAGGAGAAATATGCCGAAGGAGGCTATCTGAAGCTGCTCATCCCCGGCTCCCCCAACGAGGCTCCCCTGGCCCGCCTGCGGGAAATCATCAGGGACCTGCAGCAGCTGCGGCCCATCTTTGACCGCTGCTACAACTCCCAGTTCAAGGTGTGTGTGGGGCTGTCCGGAGGAGTGGATTCGTCGGTGGCGGCCTATCTGCTCAAGCAGCAGGGCTACGACGTGTTTGCCATGTTCATGCAAAACTGGGACAATGCCGATGTTACCCTTCACGGGGACTGCGAATGGGAGGAGGACCGTTTCGTGGCCGAGATGGTGGCCCGCAAGATAGGCATTCCCTTCTACTACGTGAATCTGGCCGCACAGTACCGCCAGCGCGTGGTGGACTACATGTTTGACGAATATGCCAAGGGCCGCACGCCCAATCCGGACGTACTGTGCAACCGGGAGATCAAGTTCGATGCCTTCCTGCAGGTGGCCCTCAAGTACGGGGCCCAATATGTGGCCACGGGGCACTATTGCCGGAAGGAGGAGAGTAATGGTCTTTTCCGGATTTTGGAAGGGACAGACCCCAACAAGGACCAGACGTACTTCCTGTGCCAGCTGAGTCAAGAGCAGCTGGCCCGGACGCTGTTCCCCATCGGCCACCTCACCAAGCCGGAAGTGCGGCGCATCGCCAAGGAGGCCGACCTTCCCTCGGCCGAGAAAAAGGATTCCCAGGGCATCTGCTTTGTGGGCAAGGTGGACCTGCCCACCTTCCTGAAACAAAAGCTCGCTTCCGTGGAGGGAGACATTGTGGAAGTGTTTGATGCCTACTATGCCGCCGACGAGCTCTATCAGTGGCAGCAGAACCAGCTTACCGCCATGCTCAAACCCGGAGAAAACCTGGAGCGTACCGTGCGCTATGCGCCGGAAGAGAAGGTGCTCACCAGCGACGGCAAGCCATTGGGCGTCAGTCCTTTCCGGGACGAAGCCGTCACCGCTCTCACCGACGAAGACCTGGCCCGGCTGGCCACGCCCGTCCGCTACCACATCCCGTTCCAGACCGAGACCTACCGCAGCGGCAAGAAGCACATCAGGAAAACGCGTTTCAAGGAGAACCCCTTCGGCCGCATAGTCGGCACGCACGAAGGCGCGCAGTTCTACACCATCGGCCAGCGGAAAGGCCTGGGAGTAGGCGGTCACACGGAGCCCGTCTTCGTGATTGCCACAGACACGGAGGCCAACCGCATCTATGTGGGCGAAGGCCACAACCACAAGGGCCTCAGCCGTTTCTGTCTGCAGGTAGTAGCCGATGAAATCCATTGGATCCGCACCGACCTCGCTATGCAGCCCGGCGGAATGCGCCGCTGCCGTGTGCGCATCCGTTACCGCCAGCCCCTGCAGAGCGCCACGCTCCTGATGCGGGAAAGCGGCCTTTTCATCCTGTTTGACGCCCCCCAGCGGGGCATTTCCCCCGGCCAGTTTGCCGTGTGGTATCACGGAGAGGAAATGCTGGGCAGCGGAGTCATTTCCCGCTGAGCGTTTTCCCGTTTTACGGGCAGCAAAAAGAATGAAGGTTCCGTCATTTTTTTAGCCGTTTTCCCCACTAAAACAGACAATCTTCCATCAAAACATAAAAAACTGCCATTCGTGGATACGCCCCGCTTGCCATGCCGGGGCGGGAACGGTAATTTTGTGACAACCCGAGGCCTTTTGTTGGCCCGGATAACATTCATCATTAACGTTTTACACCATGAAAAAGCTAGTTTTCTTTCTGACGGCCGCCCTGGCGGCCCTGACCATCTGCCTGGCTGCCTGTCAACAGTCCAAAGGTATCTCCCAAGAAATCACCATTACCGTCCACGAAGGGATGGAGAGCGAACAGACCGCGGGCATTCTCAAGGATCTGTGGAACGACGTTGTCTGGTGGTGGCGCTACCATGTGGCCGGTTGGAAACACGACGGCCAGATGAACATGACCACGGATGACGGCCAGGTGCTGGTCATCAACGAAGTTCATCTGGGCTAGCACGGCTCCCGAACAGAAGAAGGCGGAACACCCGCCTTCTTTTTATTGGAAGAGCGTAGACAGATCGATGGCAGAAAGGCCATCGAAGAATTCACTTACGGGCAAAACAGCCAGGTCTTCCGGGCGTTTGCCCAGGAGCTGGTCGGCCAGTTCGCTGGCAGGCCTGGCACCCAGGAAGTCCCCGCTGAACAGAATTACGGAGAATACGCCGTGGTCCAGGGTATAGTGGGCCGTGACACTGCCGCAGGGGAATTTGACGGTCTTTTGGAAAGTGGTTTCCGGGGAACGGCCATAATTCCAACTCCAGCTGCGGAACTTTTCCCGGGCCAGCCGGGTAACGCCGTCCAGCTCCTCCTGCGTCAGGTCGATTTCCTCGTCCACGTCGGCAAAAATCCGGTGCAGGCCCTCCTTGAATTCCTGGATATCGGCATACTGAGAGAGATAGCCTTTCAGATTGGCCACCCGGCTGCGCACAGAAGCCACGCCGGCAGCTTCCAGTTTGCTGCCGGGCACCGACAACGCCTTGGTGAGGGTTTCCAGGTTCACGTCCCACATCAGCGTACCGTGGATCATCATGCGGTTCTTGTACAGGCGCCTGGCATAGCCGGAGCACTTCCTGCCGTCCACGAAAATGTCGTTGCGGCCGCTTCTCTCGGCATTCAAACCCATCTGGATGAGGGCGCCCGTCATCAGGTACTTGGCGTCTCCCATGGTGTCGATGGGCCCCACGATGGAATAATTGAGATTACCCAGGTCGTGATACACGGCCCCGCCGCCCGTGACACGCCGCGCCAGGATAATGCCTTCTTCCTCGATGAAGGGCAGGTTTACCTCGGCGTACGCGCTCTGGTTGAGGCCGATGATCACCGACGGAGCATTCTGCCACAGATAGAATACCGGCTCTTCCACCTGGAGGTTTTCCAACGCAAACTCGTCGAAGGCCATGTTCCAGTGAGGATCGGTGGATGGATTCAGGATGTACTTCATGCTACGAAGATACGAAAAATCCGTTTTGTTTTTAATATGATTTTCAGTATTTTTGTTTGTTAAATAAGACACGGATTATGGCAAAGACTGGTAAAGTAATAGGTTGGCTCATTACCCTCCTTGTTCTGGCGGCCCTGGCAGGCTTCCTTTATTTCAAGTTCTGGTGGGTGTTCAGCGACGGCACCAAGACCGGAGAACTGAACTCGCTCACTTATACGGGTTATTTCTTCAAAACCTATGAAGGAGAAATGATCCTCACCGGTTACGGCAGCAAGAATTCGGCCGGAACCGTCCAGTCCAAGACTTTCAAATTCTCCGTCAAGGACAAGGAAGTGGCCCAGAAACTCACGGAGATGACCGGCCTTCGCGTCACCGTCCACTATAAAGAATACAAAGGAGCTCTCCCCTGGCGGGGTTATGAGCGCGCCATCGTGGATCACGTAGACGAAGACGCCTCCTACAACAAGGTCCCCGACGAATCTCCGTTATTCCTATAACTGTTTATGAGAAAATTACTTATACTGACAGGCGCACTGCTTGCCTGGACTTTGTCGTTTGCACAGAATACCGTCATCGACATCCGTGAAAGCCATAAGGGCAAGGACCTCACCATGGAAGAGGCTATCTACAAAGGCGTGGGGTACGCCCGCGCGCAGGCCACATGGATGGACGACAATCATTTCCTGGTTACCGAAGGCCGGGGCGAATATCTGCAGGGCAGCCTGGAGGATCCTCTCCACCTAACGCCCTACAAGCTCACCCGCCCGGAGTCCGATGATCCCTTCGAGCGCAGCGCAGCCGGTTACGGCGTACGCCTGGACGGGGATTCCCTGCTGGGAGAAAAAGACGGAAAGACCATTACCATCGGCCTTTCCCAGGACCGTAACATAGTTTACGGCGGCACCATGATGCGAAACGAATTCGGCTTCTCCCAGGGTTACGAATGGTCCCCCGACGGCCGCAAGCTGGCGTTTTACAAAAAGGACCAGTCCCGCGTGACGGACTTTCCCCTGCTGAACATCAAGACGCGCACCGGAGAACTGGAGCTTCTGAAATATCCCATGAACGGCATGGACAACGAACTGCTGCAGGTGGGGATCTATGACTTTGACAAGGCCACCACGGTGTGGCTCAACGTGACCGATTTCACCCAGGAACGCTACATCACCAACCTGGCCTGGAGCCCGGACGGCCAGTCCGTCTATGCCCAGGTGCTGGACCGCGGCCAGCATCACATGAAGCTGAACCAGTACAGCGTGGCCGACGGCTCATTCATGCGCACCGTCCTCACCGAGGACAACGACGCTTGGATAGAACCGCAGAACCCCATCTGGTTTGTCCAAGGCGGCACTTCCTTCATCTACCGCACCGATAACCGCGACGGCTACAAAAACCTGTATATAGTAGATGCCCGGGGCAAAATCAAGCGCCTCACGGCCGTTGACGCCGATGTCGAATACGTCACCAACGACGGCAATTTCGTCTATTATACATCGGCCCAGGTTTCTCCCGTGGAGAACCACCTGTTCCGCATCCCCGTCAAGGGAGGAAAAGCCCAGCAGCTCACCAAAGGCCGTGGCTGGCACACGGTTCAGCTGAGCAAGGACCGCAAGTGGTTCCTGGACCGCCAGAGCAACCTGAACACGCCCGCACAGCTCTACCTCTGCTCCACCGACGGCAAAAAGCAAATCGCCATCGGCTCCCAGCGGGATCCCCTGGACGGTTATGCCTCCTGCCGCGTGGAACTTGGCAGCGTTCCCAGTGCCGACGGTCAATTCCAGAACTATTATCGGCTTATCTATCCCAAGAACTTCAACCCCACGCAAAAGTACCCCGTGGTGGTCTACGTATACGGCGGGCCGCACAGCCAGCTGGTGCAGGATACGTGGCTGGGACAGATCCGCATGTGGGAAATGCTCATGGCACAGAAAGGCTATCTGGTCTATATCCAGGACAACCGGGGAACGGAAAACCGCGGCGCGGCCTTCGAGAAAGCCATCAACCGCCAGTGCGGCAAGGCCGAGATGGAGGATCAGATGGTGGGTGTTAACTGGCTCCGGAGCCTGCCGTTCGTGGATGCCGGACGCATCGGCGTACACGGCTGGAGCTACGGCGGCTTCATGACCATCTCCCTGATGACCACCTATCCCGACGTGTTCAAGGTGGGCGTGGCCGGCGGCCCGGTCATCGACTGGAAATGGTACGAAATCATGTATGGGGAACGCTATATGGACACCCCCGAGACCAATCCGGAGGGCTTCAAGGCCACCAGCCTCATCAACAAAGCCAAAGACCTCAAGGGTAAACTCCTCATCTGCCAGGGCGCCGTGGACGATACCGTGGTGTGGGAGCACAGCCTCTCCTTCATCCAGGAATGCATCGACCTGGGCATTCCCGTGGACTATTTCCCCTACCCCGTGGCCAAGCACAACGTCTTCGGCCGCAACCGCATCCATCTGATGGATAAGGTCACCCAGTACTTCGAAGACTATCTATGAAACGGATCCTCAGCATTATAACGCTTCTCGCCCTTGCCTGGACGGCCGGCGCACAGGATTACCTGGTCAAGAAATTCAAGCCCGTCGAATCTCGTCGGTACCACCCCCATTATGTGGGTGTACAAGGCGAGAACGATGATATGTACATCGCTACATTCCGCTGCTCAAACGGTTTCAATCTGTACAAAGGCGTCACCAACGATGATGCCAAAGAAGGCGCATATGCCGTGTTCTCGCTCAAGGGTCAGTATGAGAAGATTACCTTCCTCATGGGTCCCGGCCGCGGTAACGACGACCGCTTTGCAGCCGGAGACAAAGGCACCGACATCATTATCATTACCGCCGATGGCCGACGGCTGGTGGATGACGTGCTCCATCAGTGGGACGCCCCCAAGATTGTCACGCTGGATATCAGCGGAGTAGACCAGCTCCGTTTCGAGGACTGGTCTGGCCTGGAAGGCGTGTATTTCGGCGAAATCAAGTTGTGGAAGAAAGGGCAGACGCCCACTCCCTACAATATATCCAACGCTTCCCTCATGGCCAAGGATAAGGTGAAACTGATGGAAGAGCTGCGCCCGCATCTGATCTGCCACCGCGGCTGGTCCAAGCCCATCACCATGGATGACTACAACGGCATCAGCGAGGAAGAGTCCATCAGCATCAACCGCCAGAAGTACTATTCCGGCATTTCCATGAGCGCCTCCCAGGAGCTGGGAGAAGGCATTAGCGCGGGTTTTGTCTATTTCTGGCTGCAAAAGAAATTTGATAAACTCTCCTTCCTGGTGGGTCCGCGTGACAACATGAGTTCCAACGCCAAGGCCTGGCTCACCGTAAAGGGAGATGGAAAGATCATTTTTGAAAAGCTCATCACCCAGCAGGACCTGGCCGAAATCTGCGTCGTGGACGTGACGGGAGTCAATGTGGTTTCCTTCCACTGCGGAGAACTGGAGCAGAGCGACTTCCTCAAGGGAATGACCTTCGGCGTGGTGGACATCTATGCCTATAAGAAAGGCTGCAAAGACATTCCCACGCCCGGCGTGGCCAATACCGCCAAGGACAAGCTTTCCCACCTTCCCGACGCCGTAAAACTGTGTTCCAGCCACGAGCCCTTCTCCATCCGCGGCACGGCCAGTTTCGACCAGATTTACTTCAAAGGCACCTCGTCCCACTACCACTTCTCCATGGGCGGAGAACAGTTCGAAGAAGGCTTCATCCTTACCACGGGAAGCACCTTCATGGACGGGAACATTGACTCTTATGTCGCGTTCGACCTGGCCGGAGAGTTTGACTACGTGAGCTTTACCGTAGGAACCCTGTCCAAGCGCCGGGTGCTGGGAGAAGACCGTCTCCTGGTGTTCGCCGACGATAATCTCATTCTGGACACCGAGGTTCACTGCCTGTGGCCCAACCAGCAGTTTACCCTGCCAATCGGCAAATGCCGCATCCTCAAATTTGCCAAGCCCGGCAATGGAGAAAGCAAACAGACATTTACCGGCGTGGGAGACGTGATGGTATTCCGCGGACAGCCGCAGGACACCGCCCCCTATTTCTATCACCCCCATCCCGAGAGTCCGGAAACCGTAGACCTCATCGATTATTGCGGTTCTCCTTATTTCCATTATGTAGGCCGGTTCCTGAGCAATCTTACCAACTTCGACTTCAACGACTGCTTCAAGAACGGAAGCAGCATGCGGGAAGCCTTTGTGATGAAGGACGGAAGCCGCATTAACAAGGGTATCATGCTGGAGACCAACGTGCCGCCCATGCTGGCCTTCGAAGACATCGACCTGAACACAGCCATCTTCCTCTTCGTGGTGGGCGCCGGCAGTTCCATCAGCGCCAGCAACGTAGCGGCAGCTACGGGCGTGTCGGCCGGGGCAGGCCTGGCCGGAGCTCTTGCCGCCGGATACAGCACCCTGAACCTGGTGGGCGACAAGGGTCACCAAAGTGCCGTAGCGGCGTTCAACCCCTTCGGCCAGTACGAGACCCTTACCTTTACGGTGGACAACAAGTCGGAATTCGTAGACACCGACATTCTGGGCGCCAAGATGGATCCCGACAACCCCGTCAAGCTCATGGTCTTTGCCGATATGCGCAAAGTGGGAGAATACTGGCTCACCAACCGCATGCAGGCCACCACTATCAGCGTGCCCATCCACAAATGCACCCAGCTGGTCTTCTGGCTGCAATGCGGGGAATCCCGCAGCGGCCAGTATGTGCTGTACGACATGACCCTGTCCAAGACACCCCTTCCGGAGAACGAGTGGCCCGTCATCGATGCCATCAGCGGCGCCCCTACCGATCTTAAACCCTCCAACGACCGCAACGCCCAGAACGGCCGCGTGGACTGGAACCACCCCAGCCAGCGCTCGCGCGTGGATGCCATCGACAACTTCTTCGCCGATGTGGACAATGTCTGGGTCAAGACCAATGCTGTTCTGGACGACGGCCGGGTAGACTACCAGATACAGGAAACCTTCGTGCAGTCCAATGCCGGAAAGGTGTACAAAGCCGTTTCCATTGTTCGAAATGGCCAGCGATACGGCTTTAGCGAAATCATCGCCCGCAACAAGCAGATTATAGACAACGCCACTGCAGTTCAGCTGAACATCGCCGGCGCCATGGTGGGCGTTCCCGGGGCCAATCTGGGAGTATTGAACCTGGAAGGTGCCGACCTGTTCGTTTACCCCGAATTCGTCAAACTGGGTTCCAAGGCCCTGGCCCAGTGCCGCAAGGATATGAAAGAGCTGAACAAAGCCAAGGAAAAGGAGAACGAGGACCTGCAGAAACTGATGGGTAAAGCCATTACCGTAGACGGTGTCGCTTCCACCGACAAAGTGCTTCTGATGCCTCTCTCCCGCGGAGACAAAGCCCCCGAGACCACCGCCATCCAGATGATTCAATACTACAATATGCATTAGAGAATGAAAAAGCTGTTCTTCCTTTTGGCGTTTCTTCCCTGCCTTTGCTTCGCGCAGCCCCGGCAGCTCACCGTTAAAGAGTTCTTAAAGCTCTCCAAAACGGACACTACCAGTTACCTGGTGAGCGGAGTTGTTTCCCGCGTAAGAAGTACCACCAGCGGCAGTTTTTACCTGCAGGACCCCACCGGTACCCTGCTGGTATACGGGCTCTCGGATCCCGCCCATCCCGGACGCAGTTTCCAGCAGATGGACATCCTCAAGGGAGATACCCTTACAGTCCTGGGCCGATTCACCATTTACGGCGGCAACACCCTGGAAATGAAGGACGGCCGCCTGGTAAGTAAGGCCGTTGGCCCCGACCATCACCTTTCCTTCTTTGAGCGCCTGGACCGCCAGCCCTCCTTCAAAGGAAAAGAGGGTCAGGAAGGCGTCGAAGCGTTCAAAGAATGGGTACAGGCACACCTGAAGCCTTCGGCCGATGGCGCCAAAGGCACCGTAAAAGTCCGCTTCGTAGTAGGGCGGAACGGTGGCGTACAGGAAGTGCAGGCATTGCAAGGCGGCACCCGCGCCATGCGGGAAGAGGCCGTCCGTGCGGTGAACAGCGCCCCCAAATGGAAACCCGCCAAGTCCGACGGCGCCGAAATCCGCATGCCCTTCACCATTCCCGTGGTCTTCTAACCCGCACGCATCGGTAATCTCAAAAAAATTTGGCAATTCAGTTTATTTGACTTATCTTTGCAGTCCTTTTGAGGGCATAGCTCAGTTGGTTTAGAGCGCTTGCTTGACAGGCAAGAGGTCCGCAGTTCAAATCTGCGTGTCCTCACACGGAAAGAGACCGGATGTCCGGTCTCTTTTTGCTATATATAGTTGCAGAGGATGGCTGCACACGCCGGGGGAACTCCATTCCGCTTCGCTCCATTAACAGAAATGTAGCATACTAGCTAATTGATTGAATATTAAACAAATAAGTTTTTCTCTTTGCACCAAATGGGATCAAGAGAAAAACTTAAGTGTTTGACTTACAGCGAGATAACGGTGTGGCGTAAAAACTATAGCCGCTCCCGGGCGTAGTCCAACGTGAGGTGGAAGGTCTTGGAGCCGGAGGAGGGGGCGTCGAAGAGGGCGTCGGCCATGACGCGCTCGCAGATGGAGCGGAGGCCGCGGGCGCCCAACTTGTTCTTGATGGAGGTATCCACAATGAGGTCCAGGACCTCGGGATCTATCTGCAGAGAAATGCCATCCAGCTCGAACATCTTCTCATATTGGCGCAGCAGGGCGTTCTTGGGCTCGGTCAAAATCCGTTTCAGGGACTCCCGGTCAAGCTGGTCCAGGTAAGTCACAACAGGCAGACGGCCCACAATCTCCGGGATGAGGCCATAGGCACGCAGGTCCATGGCGTCTACGTATTCCAGCAGGTTGTCTTTGTCGATGCGCTGCTTTTCCTCGGCGCCGAAGCCGATGATCTGGGTATTCTTCCTCAACGCAATATGCCGTTCAATGCCTTCGAAGGCACCGCCGCAGATGAACAGGATGTTCTGCGTATTCACATGGATGAACTCCTGCTCCGGGTGCTTGCGGCCGCCCTTGGGCGGGACGTTTACGATGGAGCCTTCCAGCAGTTTGAGCATGGCCTGCTGGACACCTTCGCCGGACACGTCGCGGGTGATGGAAGGGTTGTCGGACTTGCGGGCAATCTTGTCAATCTCGTCGATGAACACGATACCGCGCTCGGCCTTCACCTGGTCGAAATCGGCCTCCTGCAACAGGCGCGTGAGGATACTCTCCACGTCCTCTCCCACGTAGCCGGCTTCGGTCAAAACCGTAGCGTCCACAATGGTGAAAGGCACGTCCAGCATCTTGGCAATGGTGCGGGCCAGCAGGGTTTTGCCGGTGCCGGTGGGGCCGACGAGAAGGATGTTGCTCTTCTCCAGCTCTACGCCGTCGTCGGTTTTGTCGATAAGGTTGTGCTGTACCCTTTTGTAGTGGTTGTACACCGCCACGGCCAGCACTTTCTTGGCGCGGTCCTGACCGATGACATACTGGTCCAGGTAGGCCTTGATTTCGGCGGGCTTGGGCGCTTTTCCCAGCGCAGGCGCTGCGCCGGGCTTATGATTCTCCTGCTCCAGCTCCTGCACATACTGGGCGGCCAGCTTGGCACAGTCGGAGCAAATATAACCGTCTACACCCTGCAGCAGGAACGGGACCTCGGCGTCGCTCCTGCCACAGAACATGCAATGGTTCTGACCTTTCCTGGGCATTACTTCTCCCTCTTCTGAAGGATTTCGTCCACCATGCCGTAAGCCTTGGCTTCCTCGGCCGTCATCCAATAGTCACGCTCTCCGTCGGCAGCCACCTTTTCATAGGGCTGGCCGGTGTGCTGGGCGATGATATTGAACAGCTCGGTACGGGTTTTCTCAATCTCCTTGGCGGCGATGAGGATTTCCGTGGCCTGGCCCTGGGCGTCGCCCAGCGGCTGATGGATAAGGACGCGGGAGTGCGGCAGGGCGCTGCGCTTGCCCTTTTGTCCGGCGCACAGCAGCACGCTGCCCATGGAGGCGGCCATGCCCGTGCACACGGTGGCCACATCGGGCTGCACCAGCTGCATGGTGTCGTAGATGCCCAGGCCGGAAGTCACCTGACCGCCGGGGGTGTTCAGGTACATGGTGATATCGGCATGGGAATCATTGGATGCAAGGAACAGCAACTGGGCCTGGATGATATTGGCCACGTCGTCGTCGATGGGAACACCCAGGAAGATGATGCGGTCCATCATCAGGCGGGAGAACACGTCCATCTGGGCCACGTTCAGCTTACGCTCTTCGGTGATGGTGGGGTTGATATATCCGTCATAGACCGAAGAATAACGAGAAAGGGTCATCGAACTGATGCCCCTTCCCTTCACTGCAAATTTGTCGAATTCTGTCATATTATTTCAATTCGCGGAATTTCTCCATGGAGATTTTCTTGGTCTGGAGGGTGACTTCCTCGCGAACCTTGGCGATGGCGATGTTGTCCTCGCACTGCTCTTCCAGACGGCGGTACTGGTTCTGGTCCTGCAGCATGTTCTCGGCGGAAGAAGCGATGAGGTTTTCGGGCACACCGGCCATGCCGTACATGGCATATTGGTAGGCCACGAAGGACTTGGCGGCGGCGAAGATGTCGTCGTGGGTCACCTTCAGGTTGAACTTCTGCATGATATAGCCGCGTACCAGCTGCCACTTGAAGTCCTCGATGAAGGCCGGGAATTCTTTCTCTACCTGCTCGGCGGTGAACTTGCCCTCATTGGCATAGACCAGCCAGCGCTTGAGGAAGGCCTCGGGAAGCTGCAGGGCAGCCTTCTCCACGAAGTACTTGCGGACGTCGGCGCCGAAACGGTAGTTGGCATCCTGCTCATGGGTGGCCTTGATGCGCTCGGTCACCTTTTCCTCGAACTGCTCGGGAGTGGTCACAACACCCTCTCCGAAGATTTTGTCGTAGGTCTCCTGGTTTTCTTCGGCGGCCACATAGGTCTTCACGTTTACCACGGTAAAGGTGAACATGGGGTTCAGGCTGGCCAGCTGGGCTTTGTCCACCTTGAGCATGGCGGCACGGTCTGTCTCGTTGGTGAAGGCGGCGTTCACGTCCATGTCGAATTTGTCGCCGGCTTTCTTGCCGATGAAGGCGCCGCGGGCTTCTTCGGCCACATTGGCCACGCTCACATACACGCCCTCGGCCTTGTGGCCCTCATTGGCGATGTCGGCGATGATGTAGTCGTTCTCGCCGGCCTTCTTGCCTTCCTGCAGGGAACCGTACTGCTGGAGCAGCTGTTCGCGGCCCTGCTTTTTCTCGGCGGCGGTGATGTTGATGTCGTAGTACACCACCTTGTCCTCCTTGTTCACCTCGAAGTTCAGTTCCGGGGTTTGGGCGATGTCGAACTTGAAGGTGAAGTTCTCTCCGGCCTTCCAGGACAGCTGGGGCTGGTCCTCGGAGGGCATGGGCTCTCCCACGATACGGATCTTCTTTTCACGGATGAAGTTGTCCAGGGCGTCGGAGACCATTCCGTTCACGCTCTCATACAGGCTCTGGTCACCGTACATGCGCTGGATGAGGCTCATGGGAGCCATGCCGCGACGGAAACCTTTCACGTCGGCCTTGCGGCGGTAATCGTTGAGGCGCTTGCGAAGCGGCTCGGCATAATCTTCTGCCGCGATTTCAATGGTAAGCTGATAGTTCAGTTCATCAGCCTTTTTGTTGGTAACTTTCATAGTATCTGTTTGTATATATTTTCAAAAGGGGCGCAAAGATACGAATATTTTGCGGAACAATCAACGTTTGCGTTTGGGATACACCACGCGGCCGTGATAAATCTGCTGCATGTAGGTTTTGAGCATGCTCTTGATGAGATTCATCTCGTGCAGGGTGATGTCGGCATCCTCCAGCTGACCGGCTTTTTCCTTGCCGGCCACGATTCCCTCCACAAAGTGGTCGTAGGCCTCGGGGGTGAACTCCTTGAGCGTACGTGAAGCGGCCTCGATGGAGTCGCAGATCATCAGGATAACCTGTTCCTTGGTGGTGGGTTTCTGTCCGTGATAGTAGAATTCGGCCACATCGTTGGGGTCTCCGCCGTCGTTGAGGTATTTGTTCATGAAATACGCCGTGCACGACGTTCCGTGATGCGTGCCGATAAAGGACTTGATAACGGCGGGAAGACGGTGTTCATCGGCCAGGGCAAGACCGTCGTCCACGTGACGGATGATGTCGGCAGCGCTTTCCTTGGGCGTTTTTCCCGCATGGTACTTGGCGGCACCGGGGCTGGAACTCTCGTTCTCTATGAAGCACAGGGGGTTCTGCATCTTGCCCAGGTCGTGGTACAGGGCACCGCAGCGCAGCAGCGGCACGTTGGCGTCGGTTGCGCGGCCCACGGCGTCCACCATGTTCATTACCTGCAGGCAGTGCTGGAAGGTTCCGGGCGCTTTGGCCGACAATTCCTGCAGCAGCGGGTTGTTGGTATCGGCCAGCTCGATGAGGCGCGTGATGCTCACCAGGTTGAACATCTTTTCAAAGAGATACACCAGCGGATAAAGAGCCACGGTGAGCATGGCGCCCACGAAGATCTGGATGAGCTGCTGCCACCAGATGGAGTTGCTTCCCGCGTCAATGAGGCGGAAAGCCAGGAACACCACCATCTCCACGCCAAAGATGATGGCGGCGTTGATGAACTGCTGCCAGCCTTTGTTGAAATAGCCGAAAGTGAAGATGGTGACCATGCCGGCCATGAGATACATCACGAAGAGCTCCATGCCGTTCCCGCAGAAAATGAGCACGGGCAGCAGCAGGACAAAGTAGACGGGCATCACCACGCGGTTGCGGAAGAAGGCCTGCAGGTACAGCGCCAGCACCGGATAAGGAATGAGATACATCACCGCGGGAGCAAAACGGTCGGTCAGGAAAGTGACCACCGACGAGAGCAGGAACAGGAACAGCAGGTAATAATAGCGGCTCTTTTCCTTGAACACCGAAGGCTTGGCAAAATAGATGCACAGGTACAGCAGGGCTACCAGCGCCAGGGCCAGCAGTACATTTCCCAAGTACAGCAGGATACGGGGACCGCCGTAGCCGAACACTTTGTTGTATTCCTGCTTATAACTGTCCAGGACCTGGGCGATTTCCTCGGTGACGATCTCTCCCTTGGAAACAATCTTTTCCTCGGCCTTCACATAACCCAGGGTGGGAGAAACGTAGTCGTCGGATTCGGCATGGGTAAGGGAGGTCATGGCGGCGTCATACACCAGGTTGGGGATGATGCCGCTGTAGACGCCCGTACGGCGGAAAAGGGAATCCAGATTGACGGAAGCGTAGGAAGACGCCAGCAGGGAAACCAGCTGGTCCCGGGCGTCGGACACCTTGTACACCTCTGAACGCGGGGATGTGACCGCCCGCTTGTTGCGCTGGATATAGATGAGTTCCTCGGACAGTTTGGCGGCACCCTGTTCCGTGCGCACAAGGGCGTCGGAGATGACCCCCCTGGCATAGATCTCCCGCAAGCGTGTCACCACGGCGGGCCGAAGCGAATTGTAGGCGCCCAAATCGAGTCCCTGGACATTCTTGATGACGGAAGTGGTGATTTCCTCGGAATACCGGTAATAAGGGATGGCGATGGCACCCGCATGCTCCCGTTCCTCCTGAATCTGCTCCTGCGTCTTGAGGATGGGGAAATCGAACTGGGAGATGAGGGTTTCGTAAGGCCAGGGCGTGCCTTTCTTATAGTCATAACTGAATTTCGCGGTCCTGGGCATCAGGAGCACCAGGACTGCGAAAAGAATGGCCAGCGGAATGAACTTCCGGTATAGGTCAGGCATCGATATTTGCATAGTGGGCGTTTTCTTCGATGAAGGCGCGGCGCGGCGGGACGTCGTCTCCCATAAGCATGGAGAAGGTGCGCTCGGCCTCGGCGGCATTCTCGATGGCTATCTGGCGCAGCACGCGGCGGGACGGATCCATGGTGGTTTCCCACAGCTGTTCGTCGGACATTTCACCCAGACCTTTGTAGCGCTGGATGGTAATGCCTTTTTCGGAACCCTTGCCCAGTTCTTCGGATGCGGCGTCTCGCTGGGCCTCGGTCCAGCAATAACGCTCTTCCTTGCCCTTCTTCACCAGATAGAGCGGCGGCGTGGCCAGGTACACATAGCCGTTGGCAATAAGGTCGAACATGTAGCGGAAGAAGAACGTGAGGATAAGGCAGGCGATGTGAGCGCCGTCCACATCGGCATCGGTCATGATGATAATCTTGTGGTAGCGCAGCTTGCTCAGATCCATGTGCTTTTCTCCGGATTCGTCTTCCTGGGCCACGGTGACACCCAGAGCGGTGTAGATATTGCGCACTTCCTGGCTCTCGAAGGCACGGTCCTGTGCGGCTTTTTCCACATTCAGGATTTTACCGCGCAGCGGCAGGATGGCCTGGATACGGCGGTCACGGCCCTGCTTGGCGGTACCGCCTGCAGAGTCTCCCTCCACCAGGAAGAGCTCGCATTTCTCGGGATCGTGATCACTGCAGTCGGCCAGTTTGCCGGGAAGGCCGGCGCCGCCCATCGGGGACTTGCGCTGCACCATTTCGCGGGCCTTGCGGGCAGCTGCACGGGCCGTAGCGGCCAGCACAATCTTTTCCACAATGGTCTTGGCCTCCTTGGGATGTTCCTCCAGGTACTGGTCCATAGCGGCGGCTGTGGCCTGGGAAACGGCCGATGTAGCCTCCGGGTTGCCCAGTTTGGTCTTGGTCTGACCCTCGAACTGAGGCTCGGCCACCTTCACGGAGATGATGGCGGTAAGACCTTCACGGAAGTCTTCGGGGCTCAGGTCTCCCTTGAACTTGGCCAGCAGGTTGTTTTTCTCGGCATAGTTCTTCAGGGAACGGGACAGGCCCATCTTGAAGCCCTGGAGGTGCGTACCACCTTCGATGGTGTGGATGTTATTGACGTAGGAATAAATTCTTTCGGAGAAGCCGGTATTGTACTGGAGGGCAATATCGATGGGAATCACTTTGTCCGAGGTCACCGTAATAGGATCGGGAATGAGCTTGGGAGCGCCGGCATCCAGATAGTCGATGAACTCCTTGAGGCCGAACTGGCTGAAGAAGACATCGGAACGGTATACCTGACGGCCGGTAGCCTTGTGCTCCCCGTCTTCGGCCACCTCGAATTCGTCCACCAGCTCCCGCATGTCGGTGAGGGTGATGCGGATGCCTTTATTCAGGTAGGCCAGTTCACGCAGACGGTTGGCCAGGGTGTCGTACTTGTACACGATGGTCTGGGTGAAGATGGTGGCGTCGGGATGGAAGGTGATGATGGAGCCATGGTCGTCGGTCTCCCCTACCACCTGGACATCGGTAAGCGGCTTGCCCTTGGAATATTTCTGGACCCAGATCTTGCCTTCACGGTGAATCTCGGCCACAAGGAGGTCGCTCAGGGCGTTCACGCAGGATACGCCCACGCCGTGCAGACCGCCGGACACCTTATAGCTGTTCTTGTCGAACTTACCGCCGGCGTGCAGCACGGTGAGCACCACTTCCAGGGCGCTCCTGTGCTCTTTCTCGTGCATGCCGGTAGGGATGCCTCGGCCATTGTCCTGCACACGGATGGAATTGTCCTCCAGGATTTTCACATCGATATCGGTGCAGAAGCCGGCCATGGCTTCGTCGATACAGTTGTCCACCACCTCATATACCAGATGATGCAGGCCGCGCTCGCCGATATCTCCAATGTACATGGAGGGACGCTTGCGAACGGCCTCCAGGCCTTCCAAAACCTGAATACTGCTAGCGGAATACTGTTCTTCCGCACGTTTCATCTCTTCGTTTTCAATCATATTTTTTGCTATTATTTTTCTATCCTTTTAGGGCATTCCCTAAAACATACAAAAATAGCAAAAAAGATTGAAAAATACAAGAAATAATCTTATAGATTAAACGTTATTCCAGCGGTAAAATAAATACCTTTTTCGGCGTAGAACGGAACGCGCTGGACGGGCTGGTTCAAAAGGTTCCCCAACTTGAACCAAAAGCCTGTCTGCGGGGTCATTCCATAGCTTGCCTGCAGGCCCAGATCCAGGTAACCGGGGATTGCCGCCACCGAGGATTTCATCTGGCTTCGGCCCTCCAGGGTCACGCCGGCCCGGATGCGGGAGCCCCAGTTGTAGAACACTTTCCCATTCCCGGAAAAAGCGGCCGGAATAAACGGTACAATGCCCGTGGTGGCCGTTTTTTTGTTGTCAAAAGTATAGACATACTTCAGATGTCCCTCAATGTCCAGGAACTGGTTTTTCCAGCCGATATCCAGCAAGCCGAAAGCCGTATGGATGGGCCCGGCATAACTGACGGCGGGCTGGTATGTGCCGGGGTTGAAGGCCCAGAGCCACATATTGTCAATCCAGGAATAGCCGCCCTTCACATCGAAATGGAAGCGGTGGCCGATATTCCCCCGCAGGCCCAGGACCGCCTTCACGCGCTGGATTTTGACGTCGGTGAACCAGTCGGCCCCGGCAATAAAGGAATTCTGCTGAAGGAAACTGTCATAGCTCATCAGTTCGTTGCCTCCCGTAACGGAAAGATACAGGGACAGATAATCCGGCACCAGCGCCACCGACGCCTGAACATCCGGAAACAGGTAACCTCCCCGCGTGGGCGCAAAAGCGGCGTCCGTGCGCAGGATAAAGGCCGCCTTCACCCCCGCCTTGAAGGAGAAACGCTTGCCGGAATACACATAGCGCGGCAAGGTGACGTGGAAACTGGCGGCCGTGCTGCCGGACTGCGTTACGGTCTCGGCCTCAACTCCCATGGTGAACTGACGGCGGAAAATGGGCGCACGCAGCGTGGCATCGGTCACGGTATGGATTTCCTGCATGCCGGCGGGGGCGAAGATCAGGGCCGCCCGCGTACCCACTTCGTAGTCCACCTTGCTGGCGCCGGCGGCGTTCTGCACACGGGCCGACGCCCGAAGCACATGGTTGGAAAGGTCCCCCTGGAGCACATCGGTGGCCGTCACGTTGTTATACTGGACATCGGCCCGGAAAATGCCGCGGCTCCAGTTCAGCAGGGCATCGGCCCCCACCCGAGAACGCATCTCCTTCCCCTTGCGCATGGTGCCGTCGGGGATGAAGACGTCGGTGGACAGGCCGATATTGTGGTAGTCTCCAAAATAGGAATAATGGTCTCCGAACAGGTTCAAACGGAATTTCTGCGTCTTTACAGGTGTCCATACCGCCGCCAGTTCGGGATGGAGGGAGTAGCCTGCGCCCAGGTGCAGGAACAGCGTCTTTTCGGCCGAAAGGCGTGACGACGGCCGGGGCTCCACCAGATACGGTGTAAACTCATAGGCGCCCTGATAAGGCGTCTCGTTCACGGCATAGTCGAAGTCCAGGTTGAACCGCGTGAGGGAATCGGGGATGGACAGCAACTGGGAAGGCTTTTCTATACCGGAAGCCTCCCGGGCATAGATATTGGTCACCTCCACGGTGGGATTCAGGTTCTGGGCAAAGGCGGCTGCGCTCCAAAGCAGACCGGCCCATATGATGATTCTTCTCATACTCGTCTACAGTTTACTCAGCCTCAGGTTCACCTGGTCCAGGACGTCGTCCTGCGGCCCGGTGGAAGTGTAGCCGGACTTGATGCTCTCGAAGGTGGTCCGGGCCTGGGCGGTGTTCCCTTGCTCGGCAAAGCTGTCTCCCAGCAGGATGAAGGCCTTGGCCAGCCAGTAATTCTGTCCTCCGGCTTTTTCGGAGAAAGCGTATACCTTTTGCTGCACGGCCGAAAAATCGGCGCGGTCGAAGCTGTCCTGAATGAGGATGTAGCTGGCCTCGGCCCCTTCGTCGGTAGAAGGTTCCTTTGCCAGCAACTTGAACAGTTCCAGGGCCTGGGAACGCCGGCTGGTGCTCATCAGGGACTTGGCGCTCACATAACGGGCCTCCCGCTGGAGCGCGCCCTCGGCCTTGATGGAATTAAGCACCACGTCGGCCGCATTGAGGGCATCTTCCCACTCGCGGGCACGGAAGGCAGACCTCATCAGGCCGATGTAGGCCGCCTTGCGGTTGTCCTGCAGCTGGGCGTTCACCCGCAGCTGGTCGAAGGAAGCATAGGCGTCGGCATAATTGCCCAGCTCATAACTCAGGCTGGCATACTGGAGGGTGGCGCTTTCGGCCAGAGCCCCGTCCAGGCCATCCTTGAGTGCCTGCTGATAATTGTCGCAGGCCTGCTCCTTGTTCCCCGTAAAGCGGTAGCATTCGGCCAGATAGAAACGGGCCTTGGCCCCGAATGCCGGTTCCGGATACTTCTCAAGATAGGTCTGCAGGGTGGCGAGTCCCTTGGCGTATTCTCCGGATAGATACATCTGTTCGGCGCTGGAGAAATACACTTCCTCCTTCTGGGCATCGGTCCTGTTGGCGGCTTCTCCCAGGCTGTTCACATAGGCGATATAGGCATCGGGGTCCTGCCGCGTACGGTAGATGGCCTCGATGGCCAGGAGGGCGTCCTCGGCATATTCCCCACCCCGGGCCACCACGGCCTTGTAGTAATCCAGGGCATCCTGGCTGCGGCCGGCGTTGCGGGAAATCATTCCCAGCTCCAGCAGCGAGCGGGAATTCAGGGACGGGTCCTTGGTAGTGGTGCGCAGGGTATTGAACGTCTTCACGGCGGCATCCTCATTGCCCAGGGCTACATAGGCGCGGCCCAGTTCATACAGGGATTCCCCATAGTAAGCGGCCGACGGCTGGGCCTGCAGGGCCTTTTCCAGCAATCCGGCCTTCTTGGCGTCGTCTCCCCTCAGACCGGCCGCCACACCCGCCATCAGGCGCGGGTACAGGTTATTCACGTCGGGATAATCGGCCAGCTGTTTTTCATAGGCCGTAACGGCCGACGCATAGTCTCCTCCAAAGAAATGGCAGTCTCCCACGCGGGTACGGGCATCGGCCCCCTGAGCACGGGAATTGCCACCCAGGTAGGTATTGAACCACTTGAGGGCCTTCTGGTAATCGGCTTCCTTGAAATAGGCGTACCCCAGCTGGTAAGGGATGAGATACCCCTCCGGCTTTCCGGTAAGGGCGCTCTGGTTGTACAGCTCCGTCCAAAGCCCGCGGGCTTCCTCGTACTGGCCGTCCCGGTAATAGGCCTCGGCCATGTAATACCTGCTGAGCTGGTTGAAGCCGTCCCGTTTGTCGCTGTAATAGGCTGCCGCCTTCAAATGGGGAACGGCGGCGCGCCAGGAACCGGCCTCCATGAGTTCACGGGCCCGCAGGAAATACGCCTTCATGTAGTTGGACTTCATGCGGGGTTCCAGCTCGTCAATCTGGTCGTAGGCCGCCACAGCACCCTCGTAGTCGTGGTTCTGTAGGGCCGCCATGGCCATGTACGTGTAAATCTGGTCTCCTTTCTCACGGGTTCCGTACCGGTTCAGATATTCCTGGAACGGCTTGGTGTCCCGGCCCAGGTCAAAGGCCAGCTTGGCGTAATTATAGAAGGCATCCTCGTGGATTTGCGCCGAATAGGACAGATCCGACGCCTCCTTGAAAGCGGTCATGGCCGCCACCTTGTTCTTGAGACGGATGTAGCTGTAGCCCAGTTGATAAGAGGCAATCTGGCCCAGGGAATCGGCCCGGCTGCCCATCTGGGTAAACTGATCCACGGCGCCCTGCCAGTTTTCCTGCAGGTAGTTGATTTCCCCGGCATAGAAGCGGTCGCTACGGGTGGGGGTATCGGTATGGTCCAGCTCATAGTAGGTGCCCGCTTTTTCGATATTGCCCAGCACCAGATGGCTTTCTCCCAGGATGCGGGACAGATGGGTGCGGCGGTCTTCGGGGATGCTGTTGTACAGCTGGTCTCCGTTCTCCACCACGTAGGCATAATCTTTCTGGTTAAACCGGCACTCCAGGATGTAATAGCGCGACAACATGCCGAAGCGGTAATCCCGGGCCGATTCCCGGAACCGTTTTTCGGCCTCCTTAAAATCCTTGCGGGCATAGTGGATATACCCCAAATTGTACTGTGCCGGAGCCCTGTAGGGGGCTTTATCCACCTTGGAGAGCAGCTGGACGGCGTAGTCCCACTCCCCTACGGAATAGGCCGCATAACCCATTTTGTAGGTATATTCGGCTTCCTGTTCCGGATACAGTCCTTTAACTTTCTCAAACTGTTCCAGGGCCTGCTGATACTGCCCCGCATCAAAGAGGGTAAGGGCCATCTGATAACGCACCTGGGGAGCCAGGACATGGTCCCCGTTCCGGCCCAGGAAGGAAGAGGCCAGCGCAATGGCATTGTCCGAATGCATCCCAAGGGCGCACAGGGCACGGTAGGCCTGGGCGTCGCCGGAGTTATCCGTACCCAGTAAACGCACGGTCTCCGAATACATTCCCGCCCGATATAATTGTTGAATCTGCTGCCAGTTCTGGGCGTGTGCTCCCACTCCAAAAAGAAGCACGGCCACCACAGCCGGAAGGAGTTTTTTCATCTTTTCCATATTTTGACAAAGATACTGAAAAAATCTGATTATATTTGTTGGAATATTGATTTTATCGCCATGCAGCCGCTCATTCATTTCAGTAATGCCGATATCCTCAACGGAGAAAACGTGGTCATCTATTCCCTGGACATGGACATCATGCCGGGAGACTTCGTTTACATCGTGGGAAAGGTGGGGTCCGGGAAAACTTCCATCATCCGCACCATCACCGCCGAGAACCGTCTGCTCAAGGGAGAAGGCATGGCCTGCGGGTTCACCCTTCGCGGCATCAAGGCCCGCGACATCCCCTACCTGCGCCGCTGCATGGGCGTGGTTTTCCAGGATTTCCAGCTGCTCACAGACCGCACTGTCCAGGACAATCTGGAGTTCGTGCTTCGCGCCACCGGCTGGAAAGACAGGGCCGATATCGACAAACGCATCAAGGAAGTCCTCAAGGCCGTGGGCATGACCACCAAGGCCCACAAAATGCCCCACCAGCTCTCCGGAGGCGAGCAGCAGCGCATCGCCATCGCCCGCGCTCTCCTGAACAAACCCGCCGTCATCCTGGCCGATGAACCCACCGGCAACCTGGACGGAGAAACCGCCGACGAAATCCTCCAGCTCCTGGTGGAACTCAACGCCGCCGGCACCGCCGTGGTCATGGTCACCCACAACCGCGCCATCTTCGAAAAATACCCCGGCCGCGTGTTCTCCTGCGAGGGAGAACGCTGCCAGGAGGTTGTGGACGAAGGCATTGACGTGGAGTTATGACGCGCAAGGAACGTTTCGCCGCCATCATCGGCTGGTTTGAGACCAACCAGCCCGTGGCTTCGTCCGAACTGCACTTCCAGGATCCCTTCCAGCTGCTGGTGGCCGTCATCTTATCGGCCCAATGCACCGACAAACGGGTGAACATGGTCACCCCGGCCCTGTTCCAGCGCTTCCCCACTCCGGAGGATCTCGCATCGGCCACCTTCGATGAAGTCTATCCCTTTGTGAAGAGCATCTCCTACCCCAACGCCAAGGCCCGGCACCTCATTGCCATGGCCCGGATGCTGGTTTCCGACTACGGAAGCGTGGTCCCCTCCGATATTGACGCGCTGATGCGTATGCCCGGCGTGGGACGCAAGACCGCCAACGTCATCGCCTCCATCGTGTATGACCAGCCCGTAATAGCCGTGGACACCCACGTGTTCCGCGTGGCGCATCGGCTGGGCCTCTCCGACGGCTCCACCCCACGCGCCGTCCAGTTGGACCTGGAGCGCCACATCGCTCCCTCCCTCCGTCCTGTGGCCCACCACTGGCTCATCCTCCACGGCCGCTACGTGTGCACCGCCCGCAACCCCAAATGCACCGACTGTCCCCTCACCGCCTGGTGCAAGGAGTATAAGCCCGTCTAGTGAGTTGTCCTTAACACACTGATTCACAACCACTTAACTTTTTCTCTTGATCCCATTTGGTATCAAGAGAAAAACTCAATCTATTGATTATCAATAGCTTATTGCGAGCGCACGAATTAGGCCTGGGTGCAGACCAGGAGATAATGGGCGTTTTGGGAGTCAATGTGCACGCCGAAGATGTGTACGGAGCCGCCGTCGGAGACCCCCAGCTTCTTGCGGAGCTGGTCGCTGGTGAGCGGAATGTTCCGGGCCGTGACACTGGCCGATGGATAACGCTTGCCGATATCCTTGATGCTGCGGTTGTTCAACGGCACCGCCTCCAGCACCCGGAAGCACTTGCCGAACAGTTTCAGCGCCTCCGGCAATTCCTCTCCCACATACAAATGCGTATGCTGTCCCAACTTCTCCAATCCATACTCGCACGGCACGCCAAACGCCCCGGCTTTTAGCAGTCCTTTACCCGGTTCGAAAAGGAAACCGCCGGCAGGAGGGAGAGTGACATGCCCAAATCCGTGGCCACCCTCGGCCAATTTGAGGGGGCGCTGCCCCCTATTATCCCCCGCGGCCTTTTCTCCCTCCATGACTTTGCTCGCGCAAAGTCCCGGGTACGGCCGGGCGCCTGCTGGCGCCTGATAACCCTCGCTATCGCCGGAAACATTCATTACCTCACCGTTATCATAGATAGTAAGAGAGTACGGGGCGGTGTAGTCCCGTTCCAGGAGGAGAAGTAGTTCTTTGCACTCACCATCGGCGGCCACTACGTGAACCTCTTGTACGCAGCCCAACTGTTTACACACCAGGGAGATATCGGCCATTGGGCTCAGTTTGAGCAGCAGGCGCGGGCAGGCGGAGAACAGTTCCGGCAACAGTTGCAGGACATCCGGCTGACAGTCCTCCAGACGGAACACCTTGCGGCCGTCCGAAGCCCGACGGGCCGGGTCCAGGAAAATGACATCCGGCCGGAAATCCCCCAGGATTTGAGACACACTCGCGGCACCCAGCGCCGAAATGTGTACGGTAATGTTCTTGACCCCCAGTGCAGCGAAATTCGCACAGGCGGCATCGGCCAGTTCCGGACGCATTTCATTATACAGCACCTCCGTGGCCACCTGCGAAAACGCCCAACTGTCCACTCCCAGACCACCCGTCAAGTCTGCCAAACGAAAAGTGCAGGGTGTTACGCGTTTTTGGCTTTTTTCGTGTAATTGCTTACAGTCCGATGTAATGTATAACGCGTTTTGGGCGTTTTTCGCGTAATTGGGTGCAACCCCTGCCATCGCAGCGACCAAGGCCTTGTACCGGGCCGTTTCGGAAGAGGAACACTGTTCCCCGGAGACCCGCAGGGGATACCGCAGTCCCGGCACGGCATACCACTCCGGCACTTTGAAACGCAACTTCCGCCGCACCTCCAGCGTGGTCAGCGCCAGGTCAAAATCCTCCACCTCCCCCGCATACCGGTCCCTGGCCAGAGCCAACGCCCCCAGGTCGTCCCCCTCATGCGCCAATATGAATTCCTCAAACTCCATATTGCAAAAATACAGAATATTATCTAATTTTGTATGATTTCAGTAGGAAGTGGAGGGATGCTTTTTATTGTGTGTGAGATGACAGGCGCCAGCAGGCGCCCGGCCGTACCCGGGACTTTGCATTGGCAAAGTCATGGAGGGAGTAAAGGCCGCGGGGGATAATAGGGGGCAGCGCCCCCTCAAAAAAGACCACCCTCGGTCCCGTAAGAGGGAGGGGCCCACGAAGTGGGAGGGGTCGCGAAGCGACGATTTTGAGGGGTCTGGATTCTGCAACGATTGATATTAACACTAAAACTACCCATATGAAAACCTACAAAGAAGTGGCGCAAAGCTGGCTGGACGGCAACTTTGACGCCGAGACCAAGGCCGAAGTGAAACACCTGATGGAAACGGACCAGACCGCACTGGAGGATGCCTTCTACCGCAATCTGGAGTTCGGCACTGGCGGCCTGCGCGGCACCATGGGCGTGGGCACCAACCGCATGAACAAGTACACGGTGGGCATGGCCACCCAGGGTCTGGCCAACTACATCAAGGCCCATGTTAGCGGCCCCCAGAGCGTGTGCATCTCCCACGACAGCCGCAACAACTCCCGCCTGTTCGCCGAGATTTCGGCCGAAGTCCTGAGCAACAACGGCATCAAGGTGTTCCTCTTCGAGGACCTGCGCCCCACGCCGGAGCTCAGCTACAGCATCCGCCTCAAGAAAGCCACGGCCGGCATCATGGTCACGGCCAGCCACAACCCCAAGGAATATAACGGTTACAAAGTGTTCTGGAGCGACGGCGGGCAAATTACAGCCCCCGTGGACAAGGACATCGTGGCCGAGGTAGGCAAGATTGAAGACCCCGCCCAGGTGGCCTTCCAGCCGGTTCCCGGCACAGTGAAAGCCCCCATCGAAATCATGGGCGCCGAGGTGGACGAGTCCTACCTCAAGGACCAGCTTTCCCTGATGCTGTCCCCCGAGGCCGTCAAGAAACATGCCGACCTCAAGATTGTCTATACCCCGCTCCACGGCTGCGGCGTGCGCCTGATGCCCGAGGCCCTCAAACGCATCGGCTTCACCAATATCATCCACGTTCCGGAGCAGGAAGTGCCCGACGGCAACTTCCCCACCGTAGCTTCCCCCAACCCGGAAGAGCCCGCCGCCATGGCCATGGCCCTCAAGAAGGCCGATGAAACCGGTGCCGACCTGGTGCTGGCCACAGACCCCGACGCCGACCGCCTGGGTATCGCCGTGCGGGACGACAACGGCAAGATGGTCCAGCTCACCGGCAACCAGACCTGGAGCTTCCTTACCTACTATATCCTCAAGCGCTGGAAAGAACTGGGCAAACTGAACGGCAAGCAGTACTGCGTAAAGACCATCGTCACCACAGAACTCATTGCCGCCATCTGCCAGAGCTTCGGCGTCAAGTGCTACAACGTGCTCACCGGCTTCAAGTATATTGCCGAAGTCCAGAAACAGCAGGAAGGCAAAACCGAATTCATTTGCGGCGGTGAAGAGAGCTACGGCTTCAACCTGGGCAACTTCGTGCGCGACAAATGCGCCCAGGTAGCCGGTTGCGCCGTGGCCGAGTGCGCCGCATGGGCCGCCGAGCAAGGCATGAGCCTGTGGCAGCTGCTCCAGAAAGTGTACAAGGAGTACGGCCTGTATGTAGAGAAGATGGTGTACATCGTCCGCAAGGGCAAGAGCGGAGCCGAGGAAATCCAGCAGATCATGGCCGATTACCGCGCCAATCCGCCCCAGACCATCGCCGGAAGCCCTCTGGCCAAAGTTATCGACTATAACAAGCCCGAGGAAACCGGACTGCCCAAGAGCAACGTGCTGCAGTTCTTCAACAAGGCCGGAGACGTTGTCACCGTACGTCCTTCCGGTACGGAGCCCAAGATCAAGTTCTACTTCGGCGCCAAGGGAGAAGACGCTCCCGGCAAGATTGAACAGCTGAAAGCACAGTTTATCAGCTAGTGACAGCCCTTATTACAGGCGGCAGCTCCGGCATGGGCCTTGCCTATGCCCGCGCCCTGGCAGCCAAAGGCTATGACCTCCTCCTGGTGAGCAACCGGGAGGAGGAATTGCTTGCCGCCAAGGCCGATTTGTGCGCCGCCTATAAAGTCAGCGTCACCACCCGCTTCCAGGATTTGGCCAGGGCCGATGCCGCCGACGCCTTGTTTGCCTGGTGCACGCAGGAACTGGATATCCTGCCGGATGTGGTGATCAACAACGCCGGCATGTTCTTCTTCAAGGAATTGAATACGGAGGACCTGGACCACGTCCAGGCCATGCTGGATTTGCACATGACCACCATCACCCGCAGCTGCATCCTCTTTGGGAACGCCATGAAAAAACGCGGGTCCGGGTACATCCTCATCATGTCTTCCATGGCAGCCCGTATCCCAGCCCCGGGCATTACCGTCTATTCGGCCACCAAGGCCTACCTCAAGAGCTTCGGCCGTTCCCTGTCCTACGAACTGAAACCCTACGGCGTGGGCGTGACCACCGTGTGCCCCGCTGCCATCGCCACGCCGCTGTACCGCCTGGATCCGCAGAAAATGCAGCTGGGCGTGCGTCTGCGCCTGATTCACACCCCCGAGTGGCTGGTCAAGAGAGCCCTCCGGGCCCTTTTCCGCAAACGCCGCGTCGTTTGCCCCTCTGCCATGAATCTTTGGCTGCCTGCCCTCATCGGTCTGCTGCCCGGTCCCCTGATTGCCGTCCTATGGAAAAAGTGGAAGCGATAGTTGCGGCCCTGCTGCTGGCCGCCAGCCCGGCCTTTGCCCAGCGCATTGAGCCCGTTCCCTTCGGAGACTTCGAACAGTGGACCCGGCGGGAGATCAAGGAGTCCGGCATCCTGGGCGGCAACGTGCGCACGGTATATGTCATCGGCCCGGAAGAGACCATCCGGGGAAACATCCCCTACGATTATTCCCGCACCATCTGGGCATCTTCCAACGCCTATGCGCGCGTAGCCGGCATCACCAAAACCAGCGTCACCGTAGAACCGGCCCAGGGCCCCGACGGCCTCTGCGCCCGGCTCACCACCCGCTTTGCCGAGTGTAAGGTAGCCGGAGTGGTGAACATCAGCGTCCTGGCCACCGGCTCCATCTACTGGGGGAAGATGCTGGAACCGGTGACGGGCATCAAGGATCCCTTTTCCATGATGGACTGGGGCATTCCCTTCACCGGGAAGCCGTCGGCCCTGCTGCTGGACATCTGCACCGAGCTCCCCAATACCGGCAAGCTGGTGCGCGGGACCACCTTCAGCCACAAAGAGTTCCCCGGAGAAGACCCCTGCCAGATTATGTTGCTGCTTCAGCACCGCTGGGAGGATGCCGATGGCAACATCCACGCCCTTCGGGTGGGAACAGCCATCCGCCGCATCGGCCAGAGTACCGACGGCTGGGTGCAGGATATGCGCATCCCGGTGGTGTACGGCGAACATGTTAACCTTTCCAGCACCCTGTACGCCGTAAACAGCCGGGGGGAACGCAAGCCCATTCTGGAAGAAGGCTGGGCCGATGAAAAAACCCCTGTCACGCACGCCATCCTGCAGATTTCAGCCGGCAGTTGCGGGGCCTTTACCGGCGCCCTGGGCAATACCTTATATGTAGACAATATCCGCCTGGAATATGACTGAGTCCGCTTTCCATATCTTACTGTGGGCGATGGCCATCATGGCCCTCATTGTGTTTCTGTCCCTGTATTTTGTGGACGCGGGATATGGCAAATTCTACCGTTCTTCCTGGGGACCGTCCCTTGATAATCACCTGGGTTGGTTCCTGATGGAAGTGCCGGTGTTTGCCATCATGCTGTTGCTGTGGTGGTTCTCCGGGCGCCGGGCCGATATGGTGCGCGTGGTGTTCCTGCTGCTGTTCGAAGCACACTATTTCCACCGGTCCTTCATTTTCCCGCAGCAACTGCGCGGGCACAGCCGGATGCCCTGGGCCATCGTGGCCATGGGCGCCCTGTTCAACACCCTCAACGCCATCATGCAGGGCGGGTGGATCTTTTACTTCTCCCCCGCCGACCGCTATCCGGCCTCCTGGCTCACCAGTCTGCCCTTCCTGGCCGGCACGGCCCTGTTCTTTGCCGGCATGTACGTAAACATCCAGTCCGACGGCATCATCCGCAACCTGCGTCAGCCCGGAGACACGGCCCATTATCTGCCCCGGGGCGGCATGTTCCGCTATGTGACCAGCGCCAACTACTTTGGCGAATGGCTGGAATGGACCGGCTTCGCCATCCTCACCTGGTCCTGGTCCGGCGCCGTGTTCGCGCTGTGGACCTTTGCCAACCTGTGCCCCCGCGCCGCCCGTATTTACAAGCTGTACAGCCAGGAATTCCCGGACCAGATGGCCAAAGAGAAACTGAAACGATTCATTCCGTTTATCTACTGATATGGAGTCTCCCGTATTCACCCCCATCCAGATAGGTCCGGTTACCCTGCGCAACCGGATCATCCGGTCCGCCGCCTTTGAGAACATGGCCTACGGCAACGCCCCATCCAAGGACCTGTACGACTACCACGTGGCAGTGGCCCGCGGCGGCGTGGGCATGACCACGCTGGCCTATGCTTCCGTGAACCGGAGCGGCCTCTCCTTTGACGGCCAGCTGTGGATGCGGGAAGAGATTGTCTCCGGCCTCAGGCGCATCACCGACGCCGTCCACGCCCAGTGTGCCAAATGCTCCATCCAGCTGGGCCACTGCGGCAATATGACTCACCGCGCCACCTGCGGATGCATGCCGGTGGGCGCTTCCAGCGGGTTCAACCTGTACTCTCCCACCTTTGTCCGGGGCCTCAAAAAGGCCGAAATCGACAGCCTGGTCCAGGACTTCGGCCACGCCGTGGACCTGGCGCGGGAGGCAGGCTTCGACTGCGTGGAAATCCATGCCGGCCACGGTTACCTCATCAGCCAGTTCCTCTCTCCCTATACCAACCATCGGCACGACGAATACGGCGGTTCCCTGGAGAACCGCATGCGCCTGATGCAGCGGGTTATCCGCTGTGTGCTGGAACACGCCGGAAGCGACATGGGCGTGATTGTCAAGATGAACATGCACGACGGTTTCCGCGGCGGCATGCAGCGGGAAGAATGCCTGAAAGTGGCCCGGGAGCTGGAAAGGCTGGGGGTGCATGCCCTGGTGTTGTCGGCCGGCTTTGTGAGCAAGGCGCCCATGGAAGTGATGCGCGGGGCTATGCCGCTACGCACCATGACCCACTATATGGACCCGTGGAAATTCTGGTGGCTCAGGGCTATGGTGCGCATCTTCGGCCGCATCATGGTACCCACGGTGCCTTACCGGGAAGCTTATTTCCTGGAAGATGCCCTCCAGTTCCGCCAGGCCGTAAAAATGCCCCTCATCTATGTGGGCGGGGTTACCTCCCTGAACAAAATGGAAGAAATCCTGGGCGCAGGTTTCCAGGCCCTGCAGATGGCCCGGGCGCTGGTACGGGACACCGACTTCGTGAATAAGCTGCAAAGCGGAGAGCTCACCAGCAGCCCCTGCGGCCATTCCAACTATTGTATCGGCCGAATGTACACGCTGGAAATGAAATGCAACCGTTGCGTGGAAAACCTGCCCGCCAAGTTACGGCGGGAAGTGGAAAAAGCCGAAAAACAGTGGAATCCTAAGCCTTGAGATCCTCCATCATGGCCCTGGCCACAGCTTCGGAAGCGCCGGAGCCGCCCAACAGCGTGCGGATATCGGCATAATCGGCCAGAATACGGGCACGATACTCCTCATCTTCAGTAAGCCGCGTCACCTCCTCCAACAGTTTGGGTACGGTGAAGCGCTCCTGCAGCAGTTCCCGGATGGCGTAACGGTCCAGGATAAGGTTGCCCAGAGAGACATATTTGCAAAGGATGATGCGCCGGGCGATGGCGGCCGTGATGGCGTTCATCCGATACCCCACAACCTGCGGCGTGCCGATGAGGGCCGCCTCCAGGGAAGCCGTCCCGGAGTTGATGACGGCAGCCCAGGCATGGCGCAAGGCGCCGTAAGTTTCCCCGAAGACCACTTTCACGTATTCCTCGCGTCCGGCGATGTACTTTTCATAGTCCTTCATGCTGCGGGAAGGGGCCGCGGCCACCACAAAGACATAGTCCGGATGGGTGGCGTGCCAGGCATCGGCCAGCTGCATGAAAACGGGCATCATGCTGCCGATCTCCATGCTGCGGGACCCGGCCAGCAGGGCGATGGATGGTTTGTCCGGCAAACCCGTACGCTGTAAAAAGGCCGATTCGGACTCTTTGAGGGCGGGACTGCTTTCCAAGACGTCTACCAGCGGATTGCCCACATAGGTATAGGGAACGCCATGGCGGTCGAAGTATTCCTTTTCAAAGGGGAAGACGATGAACAGTCTGTCCACCCAGGCCTTGAGTTTCCTGATGCGGCCCTCCCGGGAAGCCCAAACCTTGGGAGCAATATAATAATACACCTTGAATCCGGCCTTATGTGCAAATTCGGCCACTTTGAAATTGAACCCCGGATAGTCAATAAGCACAACCACATCCGGTTTCCAGGCCAGGATGTCCTGCCTGCAGCGGCTGAATCGCTGCAGGATAGCCCGCCCCTTGCGGATGACCTCCACAAAGCCCATCACGGCGCCGGCACGGTAGTCTTCCACCATGCCCTCCCCTTCCTCGTGGGCCTTGTACACGGCATCCATCAGCGGTCCACCCCAGAAACGGATGTGCGCATGGGGGTCCTCCTTGTACAGGCCTTTCATCAGATTGCTCCCGTGCAATTCCCCGGAAGCCTCACCGGCTATGATGTAGTACTTCATTTGTCATCCATTATGTACAGCAAATTTACAAATTTTACTTACATTTGTAGAAATAATCTTGAGCAGATGAAACGTTTTATCCTTTGCATAGCCGCCCTGGGACTGTGCCTGTCCGTTAAGGCACAGACCGTACGCCCGGAATGGGAGGTTCATTTCCAGGCCGCCCTCATCAACGACGAATTCGACATTTCCAATCAGACCCTTTACCCCTCCGGTACCCTGGCGGCCCTCCGCTTCACCCCGTACGGAGGCATTACCTTCGGCCGCTTCCACCGCATTAAAGTGGGAGTGGATGTCATGAAGGACTTCGGCACTCCGGGAACCAAACCCGTTGTGGAGCCCGCAGCCTGGTATCAGTTCGACAATGACAACGGCTTCACTTTTGCCGCGGGCATTATCCCCTACGGCATGTTGCAGGGTACGTATTCATCGGCCATTTTCTCCGACGCCTCCAATTTTTACGACGCCCACCTGGACGGTTTCTATCTGGGTTGGAAGAAAGGAAAATCGGTCTTTGAAGTGGCCCTGGACTGGAACGGGAAATACGGAGAAGTGCGACGGGAACAGTTTTGCGTAGTGAGTTACGGCGCCGGCTGGGTTACGCCCTGGCTGGCCCTGTGCTGGGAAGGCATGTTCCATCATTATGCCAGCAGCGACGCTGTCAAAGGCGTGGTGGACGACCATATCCTGCATCCCTACGTGCAGTTTGAGCTGTCTCCCGTGCTGCCCCTCGACCGGATGGAGATTTCACTGGGTTTTATGGCCGGTTATCAGATGGACCGCCTGGCAAAAGACCGGAAGATTCCCATCGGCGGAGACGTAGTGGTGGACGTGCGCAAATGGAACTTCGGTATCCGCAACCAGTTCTACTATGGCCAGAACCAGATGCCCTTCTTCAACAGCAAGGATGCTGCCGGAAAAGAGTATGGGACAGACCTTTACATGCGTTCCGGCTGGTGGCAGATCCGCAAAGACGGGAACGCCGGTCTGTACGACCGTCTGGACGCCTACTGGGAGAAATCCCTCAACCGTTTTGTGAGCATCGGCGTACACGCCGTCTTCCACTTCGACTATCTGGGCTTGCTGGGCAGCCAGCAAATGATCCAGGCCCGGGTGAACCTGGATAATATCAAATTCAGAAAGTAGTAATCCGGGCTATTTCTTTTCCCGGACCGTAACCCTGATGATTTGCTCGCTGATGTCGTCGTAGATTTTTACGCGGCAGGTGGCGACGGATTTGTAGCGCTTGGTATCCCAGATCTGAAGATAACCGTCTCCGGGGGAATTGGTGAACTGGGGAGCCATGCCATCGTTGTCCAGCAACTGCATTTGCACCTTGAACGCGTCATAGCATTTGTACCGGAACCTGTAATTGAGTTCCTCTAAAGCCACCATGGTGGTGTCCAGTTCGGTGCGCGCAAACGTGATGGGGAAAGGCTCCGGGGTTACAGTCACGTTGCAGCGGTCCCTCACACTTCCGGCCCAAGCCGTGATGACGGCCGTACCTTGGGACATACCGGTTACAAGTCCGCTCTCGGAAACCGTGGCACAGGCGGGTTTGTCAGACTCCCAGGTAACCGTCTGGTTGACGCCATCGGGGGATAATACCGCTTTAAGTTGGAGTGTTTCTCCCGGTGCAATCCTGCCGCCCGAAGGAGTTATCTCGACAGAGGTTACAGACGGGCTGCCGGGAGTAGTGGTACAGCCGGTCAGAAGGGCCGCCATGCACAAGCATGCAGTCAAATAAGAAAAAACGATTCTCATATTACATATCAATTAATTTCAAATTGTTCAGGCGCTTGAATTCCTCCATGTCGGTCATCAGGGCGCTGAAGGGAGTGATGGTCACCCAGCCCTGTTCCAACAAGAGATGGTCGGCGGTATCGGCATCGGGATCGTCGTTCACAAAGGTGCCGCGCATGAAGACGGCCTTTTCCCCGTCTTCCAGATTGACGCGGTAATGCTGCCACAGGAAACTGTCGTTGAGTACGCCCAGGCTGGATTCGTCCCAGGGCTCGAACTCCTTGATCCAGTGGCCGGCACCCTGGCGGGAGATGCGCACGCCCTTGATGTCCTCCAGCGGCATGGCCGGGAAGTTGACATTATAATATAGGCCGGGATGATCCTTGGGCCAGTTGTCAATGAGAAATTTCATAATACCGGGCAGCAGGGCTTCCACGGCCGAAAAATCGGCATCGGAGCGGAAGTCGCACAGGGATACGCCGATGGCCCTGCAACCATTGATGACGGCTTCCTCGGCCGCACCCAGCGTGCCGCTGTAGTTGGCCGCCGTAGAGGCGTTGGTACCGTGATTGATGCCGCTCACAACCAGGTCCGGATCCCGGTTCTCATATTTGAATTCCAGGCCGAACTTGACACAGGACGCCGGGGTGGCATCCAGGTAGGTCCATCTGCCCGGGCCTTCTTCCGGAAGGTCTTTATAGGCCAGCTGCTTCACGCCCAGGGAAACCGCCATGGACGTGGCGCTCTGATGAAACTTGGGGGCCACTACGGTGACATCACCAAACTGCGCCATGATGCGCGCCAGGACATGGATACCCGCGGCCTTGTATCCGTCGTCGTTGCAAATGAGAATCTTCATATATGCAAAGATACTCTTTTTTTATTTGGATTGCTTGCTTCTTTGAAGGAAATCCCGTATTTTTGCAGTCCTTTTGGGGTATTAGCTCAGTTGGCTAGAGCGATAGGTTCGCAATCTATAGGTCAGGGGTTCGACTCCCCTATACTCCACAAAAATGAGGTCGGGAATCCCGACCTCATTTTTGTGGGTATAAATACCGACTGACACCATAATAAAAAGACCGGCTCAGACGAGTCGGTCTTTTCATAAACCAGGAAGTAATTACTTCATGATAACCTTGGCCATTTCGCAAACCTTGTTGCTGTAGCCCCATTCGTTGTCGTACCAGGCGCAAACCTTCACGAAGGTCTTGTCCAGCTGGATACCGGCCTTTTCGTCGAAGATGGAGGTACGGGCATCGCCACGGAAGTCGGTGGAAACCAGAGCTTCGTTGGTGTAGCCCAGGATACCCTTGAGTTCGCCCTCGGAGGCTTTCTTCATGGCAGCGCAGATCTCCTCATAGGTGGCTTCCTTGGCCAGCTCGCAGGTGAGGTCTACGAAGGACACGTCGGAGGTGGGAACACGCAGGGACATGCCGGTGAGTTTACCGTTGAGTTCGGGGAGAACCTTACCCACGGCCTTGGCAGCGCCGGTAGAGGAAGGAATGATGTTCTCCAGGATACCGCGGCCGCCGCGCCAATCCTTCTTGGAAGGACCGTCAACGGTCTTCTGGGTAGCGGTAGCAGCGTGAACGNNGTCGTTGAGCACCTTGGTAAGAGGAGCCAGGCAGTTGGTGGTGCAGGAAGCGTTGGAGATGATGGTCTGGCCAGCATAGGTCTTGTGGTTCACACCATAGACGAACATAGGGGTAGCGTCCTTGGAAGGAGCGCTCATGATCACCTTCTTGGCGCCGCCCTTGATATGGGCCTCGGCGAGCTCGGAGGTGAGGAAGAAACCGGTGGACTCGACGACGACGTCTACGCCCAGGGCACCCCAGGTGATGTTGGCGGGATCCTTCTCACAGAAGACCTGGATCTTGTTGCCGTCCACGATGAGGTAGTTGCCTTCCACTTTGATATCGTGGTTGAACTGGCCATGTACGGAGTCGTACTTGAGCATGTAAGCGAGATAATCGGGATCCAGCAGGTCATTGATACGATGTCTTTGCCGAAGTTCTCCACGGCAGCGCGGAAAACCATACGACCGATACGGCCAAAACCGTTAATACCAAGTTTAATCATAATTGTGTGTGTTAAAATATTGTTTGTTAAACGTTATTGCTTTCAAAAGGCGGCACAAAGTTACAAAAAAAATCCGATAATATCACAGATATTACCGAATATTAAAAATTTTTAACATATAGAAAAACAATCCCCGCCGAAGAGGCTGCGCTCCACGGCGTCACAGAGGATGTGACCCACCAGTGTCTGGCATTCCTGGATGCGCGGCGTGTCGGTGGAAGGGATGCGGATCACATGGTCATAGCCGTCCATTTTGCAAAGCGCGCCGCCCACGATGGCCACCGCCACTATCCCCTTTTCCCGGCAGGCTTCCAGTGCCTTGACCAGATTGGCCGAGTTGCCGGATGTAGAGATGCCCACAAAGACGTCTCCGGGGTTGCCGCAGGCCATGATCTGGCGATAAAACACTTGGTCGTAGCCATAATCGTTGCCGATGGCGGTAAGGATGGACGTATCCACCGTGAGGGCCAGGGCAGGAACGCCGGAGCGGTTGAGGCGGAATTTGTTCACAAGCTCGGCCGCCATGTGCTGGGCGTCAGCCGCACTGCCGCCGTTTCCCGCCCAAAGGCTTTTGCCACCGGCGCGGTAAGTATCTACCAGCAGGGCCGCCACCGCCGCCACTTCCTCCATAGCCTTTTCGTCGGCCAGGAAGGCTTCCTTCACCCGGACCGATACGGCCACCTGTTCCTTTACAAAATCCTTGAAACTTGTCATAGACTACAAAGATAAGCAATCTGCGGCACATAAAAAAACGCAGCCCCCGGAGGAGCTGCGTGAGGGTTATGAATCTCTACTTCTAGAAATTGTAATACAGGCCGATGGAGGAGCCCGCATTTAAATTAAACGAGAAGGCATTGTAGTAGTAGCCCAGCTGCATGATGTGGGTCACGATGCTGAAACGGTCGTTGATATCGAAGGCAATACCGGGACGGATTCCAATGCCCCATGCGGTTCCCGACTGTCCCTGCATGCTTTCTACCACAAACCTGAAGTTAGCATCGGCAAAGAAACGGGCCGGACCCCAGTCCAGGAAATAATAGCGGAAATACGGATCGATGGTGAAATCAAAAACGCCGTTTCCAAAACCAAAGCCCAGGGCAAGGCCGGCAGCCATATTGTCATTGATGTTGTAACCCACCTCCGGAGTGAGAGCAAACTGAGGACCAGCGGCAGTGAAAGAGACACCGCCACCCACATACAACTGAGCCTTTGCAGTAAAGGCCATCAGAGCCAGTACAAGAACTAAAATAGTTTTTTTCATAATTATTAAAATTTAGTTGGTTTTCAAGTACATCGATACAAATATAAAACATTATTTCCATTATTACAAACCCTTTCCCAATCGGCACATTTTTATTATCTTTGTACACTCGATCGTCACACCGTGGACAAGAAACCAGCCATATACCTGTACACCGACGGAGCTGCCAGCGGCAACCCCGGTCCCGGAGGCTACGGTATCGTGCTCCGGTGCGGCAACTATGAAAAGGAACTCTCCGGCGGCTTTGCCCGCACCACCAACAACCGGATGGAGCTTCTGGCCGTAATCATCGGCCTGGAGCAGATCAAATGGGAAAACGCCGAAGTTCATGTCTGGAGCGATTCCTCCTACGTGGTCAAGGCTCTCAACGAGGGCTGGCTGGAGAACTGGAAACGCACCGGATTCAAGAAAAAGAAGAACGTGGACCTGTGGCTGCGCTTCGACGCCGTGTTCCACCGGCACCGCGTGGCGTTCCACTGGATCAAGGGGCATGCGGGGCATCCCGAGAACGAGCGCTGCGACCGCCTGGCCGTGGCCGCCTACCAAGCCCCCAACCTGCCGGAGGATACCGGCTACGAAGCTGATAATCAATTGTTATAAATATGGCATTACCCAAATTAGTCGTTGGCATCACGCAAGGTGACAGCAACGGTATAGGATACGAAGTAATCATCAAATCCCTCTCCGACGAAAGAATCCTGGATTCCTTCACTCCGGTCATTTACGGGTCGTCCAAACTCATGGGCTTCTACCGCAAGACCATCCACAACATGGGTCCCATGGACATCAACGTCATCCAGGGAGCCGCCGATGCCAAACAAAGGAAAATCAACCTGGTGAACTGCCTGCCCGACAACATTTACGCCGAGCCCGGACAAAGCACCCCGGACAGCGCCAAGGCGGCCATCAAGTCCCTGGAAGTGGCGGTGAAAGACCTCAAGGACGGCCAGATAGACGTGCTGGTGACTGCCCCCATCAACAAGCGCGCCATGAACGCCGAGGGCTTTTCCAACACCGGTCACACCGAATACCTGCAAAAGGAATTCGGGGCCGATGACGTCACCATGATTATGGTAAGTCCCAACCTAAAAGTGGGCGTGGTCACCGGGCACATTCCCCTGCGGGATGTCTCCAAATCCCTCACCAGGGAAAGCATACTGGGGAAACTGCGCATCATGAAAGCTTCCCTGGAGCGCGACTTCGGCATTGCCGATCCCAAGATTGCCGTCCTGGGCCTGAACCCCCACTGCGGGGATGGCGGCCTGCTGGGAGACGAGGAACAGAACATCATTCTCCCCGCCGTGCAGATGGCGCAGGCCGAGGGCATCCAGGCTTTCGGCCCCTACTCCCCCGACGGCTTCTTCGGCCTGGGCAACTATTCCCGCTTCGACGCCACCCTGGCCATGTACCACGACCAAGGCCTGGCCCCCTTCAAGGCCATCGCCTTTGCCGACGGCGTCAACTTTACCGCTGGTCTTCCCATCGTGCGCACCTCACCGGACCACGGCACCGCCTATGAAATGGCCGGCCGGGACGAGGCCGATCCCCGTTCCATGATGAGCGCCATCTACACCGCCATCGACATCTTCCGCAAACGCCTCCAGTACGACACCCTCCAGGAAGGCAAGCTGAAGCGGTAGGCACCTATGGTACCGGAACTGGTGGACAAATACATTTTTCTGGTGCAGACCTTCGTGGAAGCGGGGGATGCCGGTCTTTCCTGGCCCCAGGTCCAACGTCGTTGGGAGGCCCGTTACGGAACCGAGTATCCCCGCCGAAGCTTTGCCAATCACCGGGCGGCCGTAGAGGAAGTCTTCGGCATAGCCATCACCTGTGACCGCAGCACCAACCAGTACCGGATTGACGCCGGAGAAAGCGCCGTGGACAAACGGGAGGCGGTGGAGTACCTCATCAATACTTTCACTGTGAACAGCCTGCTCACCCTGGGCAAGGAACGCCTGAGCGGCCGCGTGGCGGTGGAAGACGTCCCCTCCGGGCAAAAATGGCTCACCGTGGCCATGCAGGCCATGCTGGACAATGCTGTTCTGGAAATAACCTACCATAAATATTTAAGTACGGAAACGGACCGTCGCACCATACTGCCCTACGCCGTCAAGGAATTCGCCAAGCGCTGGTACCTGGTGGCCTACAGCCAGGAAGCCGGGGCGCTGCGCACCTACGCCCTGGACCGTATCCTGGCCCTGGAGCGCACGGGTGAGAGTTTCAAGATGCCAAAGGGATTCGATGTGGACGCCCTTTTCCGGGACAGCTACGGCATTTATCTGCCCGAGGACCAGAAACCGGTTCTGGTGAAACTGAAGGCTACACAGCGGGAATCGGCCTACCTCCAGGACCTGCCGCTGCATCCCAGCCAGGTGAGCCTGGGGGGCGGTATCTTCGCCCTGCGCGTCATCCCCAACCCCAACTTCATCATGGAACTGTGTTCCCGGGCCGACAGACTGGAGGTCCTGGAACCCCTGGAGCTGCGCCAGGCCGTGCAAAAAGCCCTGAACAATGCAATTCAACTATATGAAAACTAAAATCTTTGCGGCGGTGGCTGCCACACTGGCCATTGTCGCCTGCTCGAGCAACGAAATGAAACCGCAAGAAGGCTACATCGGCCCGTCCCAGATGGAAATCACGGACGGCCACATGACTCCCGAAGTGCTGCTGGCCCTGGGACGTCTGGGAGACCCTCAGCTGTCGCCCGACGGAAAAACCATCCTCTATGGCGTGAGCTATACGGACATCGCCGCCAACCGCAGCGTGCGCAACCTGTTCACCATCCCGGTGGAGGGAGGAGAGCCCACCCAGCTCACCATGGACGGGAAGAGCATCGCATCGGCCCGGTGGAGCAATGACGGAAACGCCATCTTCTTCCTGCAGGGCGGCCAGCTGTACAAGGCCCCCTACAAGAATGGCAAACTGGGAAAACGCTTGCAGCTCACCCAGGTGGAGAAAGGCATTGACGACTATCTGCTGTCCCCGGACCAGAACCAGCTGCTGTACGTTTCCACCGTGCACAGCGCCGTGGAAGTGCCTTCCGATACCGATCCCCTGCTGGACAAGGCCGAAGCCTATGCTACCGAGGACCTGATGTACCGTCACTGGGACCACTGGCGCACGGAAATCAACCACACCTTCCTGGCCACACTGGTCAACGGCGTGGTGAAAGAAGGCATGGACATCCTGGGAGATGATCTCTTTGAACTGCCCAACGGCCCCTTCGGAGACATTGCCGACCTGGCCTGGAGCCCCGACGGACAATACGTCGCCTTCTCCTGCAAGATGCTCACCGGCAAGCAGTACGCTTTCTCCACCAATACCTGCATCTACCTTTACAGTCCCCTCACCGGAGAGATTTCGGCCGTCACCACCCAGGGCGGTTACGACACCCATCCTGTCTGGAGCCCGGACGGCAGCCGCCTGCTGTGGCTGTCCATGGAGCGGGACGGCTATGAGGCCGACAAAGTGCGACTGATGATGGGAGAGGTGCTCTATGCCACGGCAGAAGACGGCCAGTGCTCCAACCCGGAGGTTGTCAATATCCGGGATCTTACCGCCTCCTTTAAATATAACGTGGACGGTCCCGTGTGGGCGGCCGACGGAGAATCCGTTTACTTCGCAGCCCTTACAGAGGGTGTCCAGGCCATCTACAACCTTATCCCGGACCAGGAGCCCGTGCGCCTGACGGCCGATAACCTGTGGTTCGACTTCGGCTCTCCCTTCGGCGTGCTGCAGGACGGTACCCTTCTCACCACCTACGCCTCCATGGACTTCCCTACCGAGCTGGTGGCCGTGGCCGGCAACAGCGTGCGTCAAATCACCTTTGAGAACGAGCACCTGCTGGGCCAGCTGGACAAGCATGAAACCGAGGCCCGCTGGCTGGACACCGTGGACGGCCAGAAGATGCTCACTTGGGTGCTGTATCCGCCGCAGTTCGACGCTTCCAAGTCCTATCCCGCCATTGAAATCTGCCTGGGCGGCCCTCAGGGCACGCTTTCACAGGGCTGGAGCTACCGCTGGAATTACCTGCTCATGTGCCATCAGGGCTATGTGGTGGTTCTCCCCAACCGCCGCGGAACAACGGCCTTCGGCCAGCCCTGGTGCGAGGAAATCTCCGGAGACTACATCGGCCTCAACATGCAGGATTACCTCAGCGCAGCCCGTAACATCAAGGCCGAACCTTATGTGAGCGGCGTTGCCGCATGCGGTGCTTCCTACGGCGGCTACAGCGTATATTACCTGGCCGGCATCCACAAGGATGTGTACGACTGCTTTATTGCCCATGCCGGTATCTTCAACGAGGAACACATGTACTTCACCACGGAGGAAATGTGGTTCCCCAACTGGGACAACGGCGGTCTGCACGAATATGCCTATGAAGATGGTCAGGTGGGTCCTGCCGGAGACGGCGTCACCTTTGGCGGCCTCAAGCAGGGCGGCTCTCCCTGGAGCAAACTGCCCAAGGCCCAGCGCCATTATGCCAATTCCCCGCACAAACTGGTCCAGAACTGGCATACGCCCATCCTGTGCATCCACGGCGGCAGCGACTTCCGCGTGCCCGTGGACGAAGGCATGGCCGCCTTCAACGTGGCCCAGATGATGGGCGTTCCTTCCAAACTGATTGTTTTCCCGGGCGAGAACCACTGGATCCTGAAACCGCAGAACGCCCTTTACTGGCACCGCAGCTACTTTGAGTGGCTGGACCGCTGGATGAAATAACGGCTTATGGTATTGGATACAAGCATACAGTATTTGCCGGGAGTGGGACCCAAACGGGCCGAACTCTTGGAAAAGGAGCTGGGCATCGCCACCGTGGGTGACCTCATTCACTTGTATCCTTTCCGTTACATAGACCGCAGCAGCATCGTGCGTATTGCCGATGTGCAGCCGGAACTGGCCCAGGTCCAGGTGCGGGCCACGGTGCTCAAGGTGCGTCTGTTTGCCAAGAACGGGGCCGAGCTCCCGCCGGAAAAACTCAAGTACAACGCCGTCAGTCGCCTGAGCGCCATCGTCTCCGATGACAGCGGAGAGATGGAAGTGGTGTTTTTCAAGGGAGTAAAGTGGATGCACGCGCGGCTGCAGCCCGGTTCCACTTTCATTTTCTTCGGCAAACCCGCCGTCTTCAACAATCACCTGAACATGGTGCACCCGGAGGTAGACGCCCCCGACGGCAGCACCGGCGGCACGCTCACGGGCGTTTATCCCTCCACGGAAAAGCTGAAGAACGCCGGCATCACGGGCAAGATGATGCTCAAATACATGAGCACGGCGCTCACCGAACTGTTGCCCGTCATCCAGGAAACCCTGCCGGACTATGTCTTGAAGGAAAAAGGACTGGTCCCCCTTACATATGCCCTGCGCCAGATCCATTTTCCAGTGGACCAGCAGGCGCTATCCAAGGCTTCCTACCGGCTTAAATTCGAGGAACTGTTCCTGCTGCAGTTGAGCCTTCTCAAACAGAAATACATCCGCAGCCGCAATGCCGTGGGCTTCAAGATGCCCGCGGTGGGAGACGCCTTCAACGCCTGTTACAACGCGCTGCCCTATCAGCTTACCGGAGCGCAGAAGCGCGTGATCCGGGAAATCCGGGAGGATATGCGCAGCGGCCACCAGATGAACCGTCTGCTGCAGGGAGACGTGGGCTCCGGCAAAACCATGGTGGCGGTGCTAAGCGCCCTCATCGCGGTGGGAAACGGCTACCAGGCCTGCATCATGGCTCCCACCGAAGTACTTGCCCAGCAGCACTATGCCAATGTGGCCAAGTACCTCAAGCCCACGGGAGTACGCTGTGCCCTGCTCACCGGCACCACCACGGCCGCACAGCGGCGGGAGATTCACGCGGGACTGCAGGACGGCAGCATCGGCATACTCATCGGCACGCATGCCCTCATTGAGGACACCGTGAACTTCAAGGCGCTGGGGCTGGCCATCATTGACGAGCAGCACCGCTTTGGCGTGGAGCAACGTTCCCGGCTGTGGAACAAGGGCTATATGCAGGTACCGCCGCATGTGCTGGTGATGACGGCAACGCCCATTCCCCGCACCCTGGCCATGACACTGTACGGGGACCTGGACGTGTCTGTGATTGACGAGATGCCGCCGGGCCGAAAACCCGTCACCACCTTGTGCGTGGGAGAGGGAAAACGCCACGCGATGCACAATTTCATCCGGGACGAGATTGCCAAGGGGCGCCAGGCTTTCATCGTGTATCCGCTCATCTTCGAGAGCGAAAAACTGGACTACAAGAACCTGGAACTGGGATATGAGGAGATTGTAAAAGCTTTCCCGCTGCCCGATTATAAGGTAGCCATCGTGCATGGTCAGCAGACTGCCCAGGAAAAGGCGTTCAATATGGACGCCTTTGTGGCTGGACGTGCCAACATCCTGGTTTCCACCACGGTAATCGAAGTTGGGGTGGATGTGCCCAACGCCTCGGTGATGGTTATCGAGAGCGCCGAACGTTTTGGCCTGAGCCAGCTGCACCAGCTGCGTGGCCGGGTGGGACGCGGGGCCGAGCGTTCCTACTGTATCCTGATGAGGGGCACCAAAGTGTCTAAGGAAAGCCAGAAACGGCTGGACTTGCTGTGCGCCACCGAGAATGGTTTCGAACTGGCCGAGGAAGATATGAAACTCCGCGGCCCCGGGGACTTGGAAGGCACCATGCAGAGCGGTCTGCCCGTTTCCCTGAACATCGCCTCCCTGGCCAAGGACGGAATTATCCTGAGCGACGCCCGCGGCTATGCCCAGCACATCCTGGACCAGGATCCTACATTGGAAAAGCCCGGCAACGAGCGTCTCGCGGCCGAGCTTAAAAAGGACAAGTATCAGTCAAAAGATTATTCGCAGATTTCATAGCCTCCCCCATATGAGAAAACTACTGATAACCATTGGCGTTCTACTGGCCGCAGCCTGCACGCAAGAGTCCCACACCTTGTTCGTGGGCACCTATTCCGACGGATTCTATGCCCTGGATTTTGAAACTGGAGAAGTGATTGCAAAAGCACCCATGCCCAATCCTTCTTTCCTGGCCATTCAGGACTGCCGCATTTACGCCGTGAGCGAGATGCCCGACGAAAGCGCCGCCGTATATGCCTGGCGCTGGGGCGGCATCGGCTTCGAACTGCTGAACAGCCAGCCCACCGGCGTGCCGCAGCGCGGAGAAGATCCCTGCCATGTGGTCACAGACGGCCATCGGCTGGCCGTATCCAATTACAGCGGCGGCACCCTGGCCGTTTACACCCTTAAGAAGGACGGCAGCATCGGCCCCATGGATTCTCTCATCGTGAGCCGGACCGGCGGTCCGGACCTCTCCCGCCAGGACCAGCCGCACGTGCATTGCGCTGCCTTTACGCCGGATGGTAACCATCTGCTGTTCAGCGAGTTCAGCGCCGATGCCATCGGGCAGGTCACGCTGGTCCCCGGCGGCGTGCAGGACCTTAGGACGGCCGCCATGGTACACAACGACTTCGGCCCCCGTCATTTGCTTTTTGACAAAAGCGGGAAGCATTTATATGTGATTGGTGAATTGTCCGGAATAATCAGCGTCTTCGACTACGAAAACGGACGCCTCACCATGAAGCAGAGTGTGAAGGCCGACCAGGTGGATGCCCGCGGCGCCGCCGACATCCATTTTTCCCCCGACGGACGTTTTCTCTATGCCAGCCTGCGTCTGCGGAACGACGGAATCGCCATTTTCCTGGTAGACCCCAGGACAGGTACCCTGACTCCGGCGGGTTATCAGCTCACGGGACCGCACCCGCGCAACTTTGCCATTACGGAAAACCTGGCCATCGTCGCCTGCAGGGACAGTGACCAGATTGAAATCTATCAGCGGGACCGCAATACCGGGCTGCTCAAAGACAGCGGCCGGCGCATCCCGGCACCCAAGCCCGTCTTTGTGGCGATGCAATAAATCAATTATTAAAAATTTTGAATTAAGCGCAATCTTCTGTAAATTTGCCGGTAGTAGTGTATTATTCTTTAAGTTATGGATACTTTTACCCGCAATTACATTGAAGGATTCATGGGTCAGGTCATTGCCCGTAATCCCGGAGAATCGGAGTTTCACCAGGCTGTAAGGGAGGTGGTTGAGAGTGTAGCCCCCTACGTCGTATCCTATCCTCATCTGATGGACCAGAAGATCCTGGAGCGTCTGGTGGAGCCCGAGCGCGTCGTCATCTTCCGCGTCCCCTGGATGGACGACCGCGGCGAGGTTCAGATCAACCGCGGTTTCCGCGTACAGTGCAACAGCGCCATCGGCCCCTACAAGGGCGGTATCCGCTTCCATCCCAGCGTGAACCTGAGCATCATGAAGTTCCTGGCCTTCGAGCAAACCTTCAAGAACGCCCTCACCACCCTGCCCATGGGCGGCGCCAAGGGCGGCAGTGACTTCAACCCCCGCGGAAAGTCCGATGCCGAGGTCATGCGCTTCTGCCAGAGTTTCATGACGGAGCTGTGCCGCCACATCGGCCCCAACACGGATGTGCCCGCCGGTGACATCGGCGTGGGCGGCCGTGAGATCGGCTACCTCTTCGGCCAGTACAAGCGCCTGCGGGACGAATTCTCCGGCACGCTCACCGGTAAAGGCATCGCCTGGGGCGGTTCCCTGCTGCGTCCGGAGGCCACCGGTTATGGCCTATGCTACTTTGCCGAACAGATGCTGGCCACGCGGGGAGAAAGCTTCAACGGAAAGAAAGTAAACATCTCCGGCTCCGGCAACGTGGCCCAGTACGCCGCCCAAAAGGCCATGCGCCTGGGCGCCAAGGTCCAAACCCTCTCCGACAGCGACGGCTTTATCTATGACCCCGACGGCCTGGACGAGGAAAAGATGGCCTTCGTGCTGGAACTCAAGAATATCCGCCGCGGGCGAATCAAAGAGTACGCCGTAAAATACCCCAAGGCTCAGTATTTCCCCGGGGAGCGTCCCTGGAGAATCGCCTGCGACATCGCCCTCCCCTGCGCCACCCAGAATGAGGTGGAAGTGACCGACGCCCAGAATATCGTGAAGGGCGGCTGCATCTGTCTGGCCGAGGGTGCCAATATGCCCACCACCCCGGATGCCATCCGCATCATCCAGGGCGCCGGACTGCTCTATTCTCCCGGAAAGGCCTCCAACGCCGGCGGCGTGGCCACATCGGGCCTGGAAATGAGCCAGAACTCCATGCGCCAGAGCTGGACAGCCCAGGAAGTGGACGACTACCTCCGCCGCATCATGCAGGACATCCACACCGCCTGCGTAAAATATGGCAAGGAGGAAGACGGAACCGTAAACTATGTGAAAGGCGCCAATCTGGCCGGCTTCATCAAGGTGGCCGGCGCCATGACAGATCAAGGATTAGTATGACCCAGACCACAGCGCTCATGGCCCGCCGAATCCGCAGGATTCTGCTGGTTTGCAACAATTACGACAATTTCTCCCTGGAGGAAGACGGCAGGCTGGACATGCGCATCGCGCAGGAGTATGCCGACCTTAACCTGAGCGGGCCGCCCGTTTTCCAGCGGGTCTCATCCACCCGCGAAGCCCTGGAGAAATCGGCCGCCGGAGAGCGCTGGGACCTGGTTATCACCCTGTACAACGTGGGAGAAGTGGATGTCTTCTCCTTTGCCACCCAGATGAAGGAGGCCAATCCCGGCATGCCGGTGGTGCTGCTCACCTCCTTCTCCAAGGAAGTTTACCGGCAGCTGGAAAACCGGGACACTTCCTGCATGGACTACATCTTTAACTGGAACGGCAGCACAGACCTCATCATCGCCATCATCAAGCTGCTGGAAGACAGCATGAACGCCCCCTCCGACATCCTGGAGAGCGGCGTTCAGTGCATCCTGCTGGTCGAGGATTCCGTGCGGTATTATTCCACCTACCTGCCGCTGCTCTATAAACTGGTGCTGCAGCAGAACGTGGCCTCCGTGCGGGACGCCCTCAACGAGGAACAGCAGATTTTCCGTAAACGTGCACGCCCCAAAATCCTCATGGCCACCAACTATGAGGACGCCGTAGCCCTGTACAACCGGTACAAGGAGAACCTTCTGGGCGTGATTTCCGATATCGGCTTTGTGCTGCACCGCGGGGACAAACCCGCCACCGAGAAACTGGACGCCGGCGTGGACCTGTGCAAGTTCATCCGCGCCGAATTCCCCAAGATGTCCATCCTCATGCAGAGTTCCCAGGAAAGCATGCGCGCCGTGGCCGATGGCCTCAAGGCCGGCTTCCTGATGAAACGGTCCAAAACCCTTACCCACGACCTTTCCGAGTACATCGGCCGGGAATTCGGCTTCGGAGACTTTGTGGCCCTGGACTCCCACGGTAAGGAACTTGGACGTGCCCATGACCTGCAGGGGGCCGAAGAACTCATCGCCCGCATCCCCGACAAAGAGCTGGAGCGCCTCAAGAGCAAGAACTACATCTCCCGCTGGATGCTGGCCCGGGGTCTTTTCACCGAGGGCATGGCCATCAAGAACACCAATTTCCAGGAGATGGAAGCCTACCGCAAGGCCGCCGTGGACAGCATCCACGACTACCGCGTGCGCCAGAGCCTGGGAGTAGTGGCCCGCTTCGACCCCGAAAAATTCAACGACACCATCTGGTTCTCCCGCATCGGAGAGGGTTCGCTGGGAGGAAAAGCCCGCGGCCTGGCCTTCCTGAACCACGTCCTGTACAAGCACAACCTGTACAACCAGTGGGAAGGGGTCAAGCTCACCGTGCCCCGCACGCTGGTAATCGCCACCGAATACTTCGACCGCTTCATCCTGGAGAACGGCCTGCAATATGTGATCAACTCCGACGTTTCCGATGCCGAGATTCTGTCCGAGTTCGTTTCCTCCAACCTGCCCCAGGACCTCACCCAGGCGCTGAGGGCTTTCATCCGCGTGGTTCGCACGCCCCTTGCCGTACGTTCCTCCTCCAAGCTGGAAGACTCTTATTATCAGCCGTTTGCAGGCGTATACTCCACCTACATGATTCCGGCCGTAGAGAACGAGGACCAGCAGCTGCGACTCATCGCCAAGGCCATCAAGAGCGTCTATGCCTCCGTGTATTTTGCCGCCTCCCGCGGCTACATCACCGCCACCGCCAACGTCATCTCCGAGGAAAAGATGGCCATCATCCTCCAGGAGGTGTGCGGGGCCGAACAGGAGGGACACTTCTTCCCCACCCTTTCCGGCGTGGCGCGCAGCGTGAATTTCTATCCCATCGGCTACGAAAAGGCCGATGAAGGCATTGTGAAACTGGCATACGGTCTGGGCAAGGCCGTGGTGGACGGAGAACAGGTGCTGCGCTTCTCCCCTGCCTACCCCAAGCACGTCCTGCAAACCTCAACGCCGGACCTGGCCTTGCGGGAAACCCAGCAGGTAATGTATGCCCTGGACCTGGCGCCGGAGAAATTCAAGACCTCGGTAGACGACGCCGTGAACCTGGAGCGCATCCCCATCACGGAGTGCGGGAAGTTCCCGTCCTTCTCCAAAGTGTGCTCCACCTTCGACTATGAGAATCAGCGAATCGTTGACTCCCCTCTGGCCAATGGCCCCAAGTTCGTCTCCTTCGCCCACGTGCTCCGTTACAACACCTATCCCCTGGCTCCCATCGTTCACAAGCTGCTGGAAATCTGCAGCGCCGAGATGCAGTGCAGCGTGGAACTGGAATTTGCGGCCGAGCTTTCTACCGGCGTGTTCAACGCCCTGCAAATCAGGCCGATATCCTCCGACAGCCTGGACACCAACGTGGACTGGACCAAGATAGACTGCTCCGGCGCACTGGTGCTGTCCGGAAGCGCGCTGGGCACCGGCTGGCTCCCGGACCTCCAGGACGTGGTGTACCTCAAGGCCGGTGCCTTTGACAAGATGAAGACCGTGGAGATGGCCGCCGAACTCCGCCAGCTCAACGCCCGCATGCAGGCCGAAAAACGGCAGTACGTACTCATCGGCTATGGCCGCTGGGGTTCCAGCATTCCCACCCTGGGCGTACCCGTTGCCTGGAGCGACATCTCCGAGGCCCGCGTACTGGTGGAAGCATCCCTGCCGGATTTCCGCATAGACCCCAGCCAGGGCACGCACTTCTTCCAGAACCTCACCTCCTTCAACGCCGGTTATGTGAACGTGGATCCCTATACCCGCCCCGGTGATGTGCTGGACCTGAGCACCCTGGACGCCCTTCCTGCCGTGGAAGAAACGCCGTTTATGCGCCACGTACGGCTGGACAAAGCCCTCACCGTGTGCGTAGACGGACGTACCGGCAAGGCGCTAATCAAATTGCCGTAATGCCCACGGCTGCCAGCCGTGATACACAACCAATTCATTATCAGCAACTTACAAGAATCCTCCTAGGTAAAAACGCCCAGGAGGATTCTTGTAAAATATTAAATATCAATCATTTACACACCACGGCCTTAGCCACATTGATTCCGTCCATTGCCGAAGATACGATACCACCGGCATAACCGGCTCCTTCCCCGCAGGGATACAGGCCGGGCACGTCCACGTGTTCCAGTGTTTCCGGATTGCGCGGAAGGCGGATAGGTGAAGATGTACGGGACTCCACGCCCAAAAGCAGAGCATCATTGGTATAATAACCATGCATGCTGCGGTCCACCTGTGGAAGTGCACGCCGCAAGCGCAAAGCCACATGCTGGGGAAGCAGTTCATGCAAAGGCGCAGTCAATGCGCCCGGATGATAAGATGTCTTGGGAAGGTCCTTGGATACGATTCCCCGGCAGAAGTCCTTCATGCGCTGCGCCGGCGCGGTAAAAGGGTGCTTTGCCCCGTGTTCTTGAGCCCAGGTATACATGGCCCGTTCCACATCCCGCTGGAAATCCATCAGAGCAAACGGCCCATGGTACCCGTCCGGCTGATCTCCAGGTTCAATCTGAACCACAATGCCGGAATTGGCCCATTTGGAATTGCGCGCCGCATTGGACATGCCGTTGAGCACTACCGTCCCGTCCTCCGTGGAAGAGGGAACCAGAATACCGCCCGGACACATACAGAAAGAGAACACTCCCCGCTCATCCACCTGCTGGACGAACGAGTATTCGGCAGTTGGCATAAAAGGCTGATACTTACCGTGATACCGAATCTGATTGATGAGCCATTGAGGGTGCTCTACCCGCACACCCAAGGCAAAGCCCTTGGCTTCCAGAGCCCAGCCCTTAGCGGCGAATAGCTCATAGATATCCCGGGCGGAATGACCGCAGGCCAGAATGATTTTGGAAGCTTTGAAAATGGTTTTCCCGCAATACACCTGGAAACCGTCGGACACGGGTACAATATCCGTAACACGGCTGTCAAAATGATATTCCCCGCCGTGGTCTTCGATGCAACGGCGTATGTTTTTCACCACCTCCGGAAGCCGGTCCGTTCCAATGTGCGGATGTGCATCAATAAGGATGTCCGGGCTTGCGCCAAAAGAAACCAGTTGGTACAGCACTTCCCGGATGTCACCCCTCTTACTGGAACGGGTATAGAGCTTCCCATCCGAAAAAGCACCAGCCCCACCCTCACCGTAGCAGTAATTGGAATCCGGATTCAGCACCCCTTCCAAAGAGAGTCTGGCCATGTCCACCTTGCGGCGTTCCACATCCTTACCGCGTTCTAAGACAATGGGTTTCAATCCCCTCTGGAGCAAGGTAAGGGCAGCGAACATACCGGCGGGACCAGCTCCCACCACCACCACGGGAGTGGCTTGGTGCACATCCAGATAAGGAGCCACAGTAAAGGGTTCCAGCGTCTCGGAACAGCGGCAAGCCTGAACCCTGTACCGGTACAGAATCTCCTGACGGGCATCAACACTGCGGCGCACCACCTTCACCTGCCCCACTTGCTCCGGGCGAATGCCCAAAGCCTTGGCCGCAGCTTCACGCAAATCACTATCCGTAAGCTCTTTACCTATCTTTTGTGCAATCTCAAACTCTTTCATAACATAGCAAAAGTAGCAATAATCGGCAAAATATCCTAAAAATTGTTATCTTTGTAAAATATCCATTTTACAAGTCAGAATGGCAGACATTATACTGGGCATAGAATCTTCCTGCGACGACACCTCGGCGGCTGTCCTCAAAGACGGCGTGCTGCTGTCCAACGTCATTGCGTCACAGCAGGTGCACAAGGACTTTGGCGGCGTCGTGCCGGAACTGGCGTCGCGCGCCCATGAGCAGAATATCGTTCCTGTGGTGTCCGAAGCCCTCAGGAAGGCCGGCGTAAAGGCCGATGAACTCTCGGCCATCGCCTTCACCCGCGGTCCCGGGCTGCTGGGCTCGCTGCTGGTGGGAACCTCCTTCGCCAAGGCCCTGTCCCTTTCCCTGGACATTCCCATGGTGATGGTAAACCACCTTCAGGGCCATATCCTGGCCAATTTCGTCCGGCAGGAAGGCGTTCCGGTGCGGGAGCCCAAGTTCCCCTACCTGTGTCTGCTGGTTTCCGGCGGAAACTCCCAGATTGTGCAGGTAAACAGCCCCCTGGAATACGAAATCCTGGGCCAGACCATAGACGACGCCGTGGGAGAAGCCTTCGACAAATGCTCCAAGATGCTGGGCCTGGGTTATCCAGGCGGCCCTGTCATCGACCGCCTGGCCAAACTGGGCAACCCGGACCGTTTTCACTTCGCCAAGCCCAACATCCCGGGCCTGGACTACAGTTTCAGCGGCATCAAGACCTCCCTCCTGTACTTTGTGAGGGACCAGATGGCCATAGACCCCGACTTCCTGGAGAAAAACAAGGAGGACATCTGCGCCAGTTTCCAGAAGACGCTCATCGACATCCTCATGGGCAAGCTCATCCGCGCCGCCAAGGAAACCCGCATCCGGGAAATCACCATCGGCGGCGGCGTCAGTGCCAACAGCGGCCTCCGCAACCGTATCCAGGAGGAAGGAGAGAAACGCCACTGGAACACCTACCTGCCCGAATTCAAGTTTACCACCGACAACGCCGCCATGATTGCCGTGGCGGGCTGGTTCCAGTATAAGGCCGGCGTCCGCACCCCGCTGGACGTGGCCCCCGTATCCCGAATGGCCGATTTTTAGACCGTGAAAAAAGGCGTCCGCATATTTGCCTGGATCCTGGCACTCATCCTGCTGCTGCAAGTGGCGGTGATGGTGGTGCTGCAGTCTCCCACCGTCCAGACTTTCACGGGCAAGTGGGTCATCGGCAAGCTCCAGGACAAGATGGATGCCGACATCACCTTTGCATCGGCCAGCGTGCGGCCCTTCGACGCCATCGTCCTGGAGGACCTCCTGGTAAAGGACAGGGCCCCCGTGGTGGCCGATATGGACACGCTGCTGTATGTCAAACACCTGAGCGCCCGATTCTCTTTGATGGGGCTGCTGACAGGAGATCACATTTACGTGAATCGCGCCAAGCTGGACGGCGGATGTTTCCACCTGGTGATGGAGCCCAATCCGGCCCATCCCGATGAACCGCTCACCAACCTGCAGCGCATCTTCCGCCTGGAAACCCCCGACAACCCGGAAATGCACTGGGGAAACCTGCTGCATGCCCGTGCCGTAGAGATAAACAACGTCCATTTCCGCATGGAAAACCTGCCGATGGCCCAGCTTTATGACCAGAGAGGCATCGTCCTTGGAGAAGGCGTCATTGACTGGAACCACCTTAACCTGGTGCTCACGCACGCCCTCATCAGCGGTCTGCGCATGCAGGACGACATCATCACGGCTTCCCCCGACCATCTTTCCATCAGGGAGCTGGAAACCGGGCTCACCATAGACAACCTTAACGCCAAACGCGTCCGCGTAGGCAAGGGTAACGTCCATATAGAGAATCTGCAGGGACAATTGGGCGGCAGCTCGCATCTGGACATTTCCAAACTGGACATGGACGGGAAGATGGATCATTACGACGATTTCCTCAACCGGATCCGGCTGGACATCACTTTGCGGGAGAACACCTTCATTGACATGAAGACGGTAAGCCACTTTGCCCCCAATCTGGAGCAGATGTCCTTCCGGGGACATGTACGGGGCCGGCTAGCGGGCACCGTGAGCGATTTTTCCCTATCCAACATGGTGGTGGAAAGCCTGGACGACGATGTCCTGGTCAAAACTTCCGGCCGCATGACCGGTCTCCCAGACATAGAAACCACCCTCCTGGACTTCCAGGTGGAAGAACTCCGTTTCGGCCTCAAGGACCTTGCCGGATTCATTAACGACTGGGCGCCGGATGCCGACCTCTCTTCCTTCAAAAGCCTGGCACCCGGGGAAAAGTTCTCCCTGTCCGGCCACGTGAAAGGCCTGCTGGACGACATGGATTTCCAGGGCGTCATCCTCTCCGACATAGGATCGGCCAAGGCCGATATCTACATGGACAACGCCATCAACCTCAAAAAGCCCATCGCCATCGGCGGGCGTTTGGATACGGAAGAACTTGATCTGGGTAAAATCCTGGGCAGCAAGGACCTGGGAGAGATTAGCATGACCAGCCGGCTGGAAGGCGTTTTCTCCCGCAGCGGTGGCGCACCCCAGCTGCAGCTGGACACCATCCATGTGAGAAAACTGGAAGCCCTGGGATATCCATACAGCGGCATTTCGGCATCGGGTTATTATAAGGGCAAGGATCTGGAATTCCTCCTCCGTTCCACCGATCCCAACCTGCAGTTGCAGGCCAGCGGAGAATATCATGAAACCGCCCGCAAAGACGGCCTGATGAACATGGACGCCACTCTCTCGCACGCCAACCTGAACACGCTCAACCTGGACAAACGCGGCACCTCCATATTGGACAGCCTTAACGTGCAGGCCCGGTTCTTCCGCATGGATGGCCACACGCTGGGCACGGCCATCGCCAGCGGACTCAGGCTGGAAAACGGCAGCGGGAGGCGCCCCGTAGGAGACATTACGGTCCAGGTGGACCAGGTGGATACCCTGCACAAGCTCACAATGGAATCCCGCTTTACGGATATCCGTTTTTCGGGAAACCATTCTGTCCTGGACCTCATCGGAGACCTCAGGAGCCTTACCCTGGGACGGGACCTTTCGGCCCTGTCGGCCGGGCAATTGCCGGATTACAGCGGAGCCACCTACTCCGTATCGGCACAAATCAAGGATATCCGGGACGTCATGGCATTCGTGGCTCCCGGCGTATACATTGAAAACGGGACCCGACTTAACCTGAATGTTTCCCCCGAAGGGTTGCTCCAGGCCCAGGTTCACTCCGGCCGCGTAGCCCTGAATTCGGATTATATCCGGGACCTGGATCTGCACCTGCACAACCAGGATGACGCCCTCATCGGCGAGATAGGCGGCTCCACCATCTATTTTTCCGGAGCGCAAATCAGCAACAACCGCCTCTCCCTTACTGCCCGGAAAAACCACATCGAACTGGGCTATACCTTTGAGAATGAAGAGGAAGAAAACACCCGCGCTCAATTAGAACTGAGCGGAGACCTGGCCCGCGGAGCCAAAGGACTGGAAGTAACCGCCAGGGCCAACCCCTCCCACATCTACTACAAGGGTAAAGGCTGGAACCTTTCTTCCGGAGACATCTTCGTTTCCGACGGTCATGTCAAGGTGGATTCCCTGCTGGCCAGCCACCAGAACCAGCGGCTGTTGGTGAACGGCGGATATGCCAAAGACTATGCCGATACCCTTACGGCCACCATGGACCAGTTTGACATCGCCCTGGTCAACACCATCCTGGGAGAAACCATTCCACCCATCGAAGGCCGCGCCACCGGACACGCCATCCTGCTGTCATCTGCAGCCGATACCCCGGGCCTGCTGGCCGGGATCGAGTGCGATTCCACCCGCATCGACGGCAAGCCGCTGGGGCAAATTCGCCTGAACAGCCGCTGGGACGAGGACACCCAGCGATTTGTAGCCAAACTGAGTACGCTGCTGGACGGCAGGCAACATCTGGAGGCCGACGCTTATCTGGTTCCCGAATCGGAGGAGGCGCAGCTTTCCCTTCAGCTGAACCGATTTGACATCGGTTATGCCCAATACTTCCTGCGCACCGTATTCAACGAATTCTACGGAGATTTGTCAGGCAAAGTCCAGTTGGCCGGAAAACTGGGAGACATGCATCTTTCCAGCCAGGACCTGAAACTGGACGACACGCGCCTTACGCTGGATTTCACCCGGGTACCCTATGATGTTGCGGGAGATTTGGGCCTGGACGATGGCGGTCTGCACTTCAGGCAGGTGAGCGTCACGGACGCCGAGGGCGGCGTGGGAAGTATTACCGGAGGTATCCTGTTCAGCCTGAAGGATATAGAGAATTTGCGCATGGACACCCATGTGAACATGCGGGAAATGCGGGCCATCGCCCTTCCCCGCGGGGTGAATCCCGTGCTGTACGGCAATGTATACGCCAGCGGAAAGGTGGATGTCACCGGTCCGCTGAACCGAATCAGCGTTTCCGTAGACGCCAGCAGTGCCAAAACCGGAGACATCCACCTTCCGTTGGGATCGGCCTCCAGCGGCAGTTCCACCCAGCTGCTCACCTTTACAGAAGCCACCGACTCCCTGGAAGCGGATCCCTACGAGGAGATGATGGCCAGCCGGGAGCAGACGCGCACCATGAGCAACGACCTCCATTTCACGGCACGCATCAAAGCGCTGCCCACCCTGCGGGCCTATATCGATATTGGAGAGGACAATTCGCTCAACGCCTCCGGAAGCGGAACCATAGAGCTGGAATCCAGTAACGCACAGGGGTTCACCCTGGGAGGAGACTACACCATTCAAGACGGCAGTTTCCACTTCTCCGTGCTCAATCTGGTAACCCGCAATTTCACCATCCAGGAAGGAAGTACCGTACGCCTCAACGGCGATGTATGGGACACGGACCTGGATGTCCAGGGCCTTTATGTAACCAAAGCCAGCCTGTCCAACCTCCTGCCTTCCTACAGCGAATCCGAAAAGAGCAGCAGCCGGCGCACGGTGAACTGCGGCATCAACATCACCGGCAAAATCCGGAACCCGGAAGTGGACTTCGACATCGAAGTTCCGGACCTGAACCCTGTCATCCAGGGCCAGGTGGAAAGCGCCCTCAACTCCGAGGACAAGGTGCAGAAACAGTTCGTTTACCTGCTCATTGCGGGTAACTTCCTGCCCACGGAAGAATCCGGCGTTACCACCAACGGTACCGACATGCTCTACTCCAACGTCTCATCCATCATGTCCGGCCAGCTGAACAACATTTTCCAGAAACTGGACATTCCCCTGGACCTGGGTCTGAACTACCAGACCACCCAGGCCGGCCGGGATCTGTTTGACGTGGCCGTGAGCACCCAGCTGTTCAAGGGCCGGGTAATTGTAAACGGCACCGTGGGCAACAAACAGCTGGAAGGCGGCGCCACCACCAACGAGGTGGCCGGAGACGTAGACATCGAAATCAAGCTGAACCGGAGCGGCACCCTCCGCCTGAGCCTGTTCTCTCATTCGGCCGACCAATACACCTATTATCTGGACAACAGTCAGCGAAACGGCGGCGGTATCGCCTACCAGCGTGAATTCAATTCCTTCCGCCAGTTCTTCAGGGAACTCTTCGCTGGCAAGAAGAAACGGGAAGCCATGGCCCTGGAGGCCGCCCAGAATCCCGTGCAGAACATTGTCCTGGAAATTGACGCCAACGGCAAATCCACTCCCGCCCATGACTTACGGTAAACTCTATCTCATCCCCACGCCGCTGGGCGAAGGCAGCCCGGCCGATGTCCTCCCGGCACCGGTGCTGGAGCTTCTGCCCACCCTGGACCGCTTTGTAGTGGAGGAAACCCGCACCGCCCGGCGCTTCCTGTCCCAGGCGGGGCTCAAGGGGCATATCGGGGAGCTGGATTTCCACGAGCTCAACGAGCACACCAATCCGGCTCAGGTGGAGGCCTTCCTTCCCCTCTTTGCCGATGGCCACGACGTAGGTCTGCTCTCCGAGGCCGGTCTCCCGGCCGTGGCCGATCCCGGCGCCCTGCTGGTGGCCCTGTGCCACCGTCACGGCATCCAGGTAGTGCCCCTGGTGGGCCCTTCCTCGCTGATGCTGGCCTTGATGGCCTCCGGCCTCAACGGCCAGTCCTTCGCCTTTGCGGGCTACATCCCCGCCAAGACCGAGGAACGCCGAAGCGCCCTGCGCAACCTGGAAAAGCGTTCGGCCCAATACCACCAGACGCAAATCCTCATTGAAACCCCTTATCGCAACGACGCCCTGATGGCCGATATGCTGCAGTGCCTGGGCGGTAATACCCGCCTTTGCGTGGCCGCCAACCTCACTTGCCCGGACCAGTTCATCTGCACCCGCCGCGTGACCGACTGGAAATCCCAACCCGTCACCATCGGCAAACGTCCCTGCGTATTCCTGATCCTGTCATGAAAATAGCATTCACCACACTGGGCTGCAAGCTCAATTACGCCGAAACCTCTACCTACGAAAGAGGCTTCAAGGCCGCCGGCTGGGAGGTAGTCCCCTGGACCGCCCCCGCCGACGTCTATCTGGTGAATACCTGCGCCGTTACCGAGACCGCCGAGAAAAAGTCCCGCAACCTCATCCGCCGCGCGCATAAAACCGCCCCCGACGCCCGCATCGTGGTCACCGGCTGCTACGCCCAGCTCCGCCGTGACCAGCTTCTCTCCATCGACGGCGTCTGGAAGGTCTTCGGGGCCGATGAAAAGAATCTGATTGTCCCCACGACGGTGGAGGAAGGTACCCCCTGGGGGGCGTGTCCACCCCCGGACACGGGCAGGGGGAGGGGCCCGTTGGATACAAGTCCCGAAGGGACGCAGGAGACAATGGGAGGGGCCGGAATGGAGCAAAGCGGAATGGAGTCCCCCCGGGGGGTACCTTCCTCCACCGCCGCCATTATCGGCGCTTACTCATCCGGAGAACGGACAAGGAGTTTTTTGAAGGTACAGGATGGGTGCGACAATTTCTGCGCATATTGCACGGTGCCGTTTGCGCGGGGCAGAAGCAGGAATATCCCCATCTGCGAGTGCGTGAAGATGGCCCGGGAGATTGCGGCAAAGGGCGTAAAGGAAGTGGTGCTGACGGGGGTGAATACGGGAGACTTTGGAAGGACTACCGGAGAGAGTTTCCTGGAGTTGCTCAAGGCATTGAATGAGGTAGAAGGAATTGAGAGATACAGGATTTCGTCCATAGAACCCAATTTGATTACGCCGGAGATTGTGGACTGGATTGCTTCCGGGACCAAGTTCCAGCGGCACTTCCATATTCCGCTGCAAAGTGGAAGCGACACGCTTCTCAGGCGCGTGGGCCGACGTTACGACACCGCCCTCTTCGCTTCCCGCATCGACTACATCCGCCAGGCCATGGAGCGTCCGGGAGAGGCCAGGGTCTTCTTCGGCATCGACGTCATCGTGGGCCTGCCGGGAGAGACCGAGGAACTGTTCCAGGAAACCTACAACTTCCTTAAGGACCGCATCAGGCCGGCCTTCATCCACGTGTTCCCCTACTCCCGCCGCCCCGGCACCCGTGCTGCGGAATGGAAGGACCAGGTACAGGACAGCGTGAAGACCGAAAGGGTAGCCCGGCTGGAAGAGTTATGCGCTCAGCTGCATGCCGACTTTATTGCAGCCAACAAGGGCGTCCATGAAACCGTCCTGTGGGAATCGTCCGTCAAAAACGGCGTCATGGGCGGCTATACCGGCAATTACATCCGCGTGGAAAAACCATTCGACCCCACGCGGGTGAACACTTTGGAGGAGGTTGAACTATGACGGAACTTACGTTTTTAGGAACCGGAACGTCGCAGGGGGTGCCCATCATCGCCTGTCAGTGCCCCGTTTGCAAATCGGCCGACCCCAGGGACAAGCGGTACCGGGCATCGGCCTTTATCCGGCACGACGGCCTCAATATCCTGGTGGACGCCGGACCCGACTTCCGTTCCCAGATGCTGGCCAACGACATCCGTCACCTGGACGCCATCCTCATCACCCACGGGCACAAGGACCATACGGGCGGGCTGGACGACGTCCGTTCCTTTAATTATATTGACAAAAAAGCCGTTGAGATTTACTGCGAGCCCAGGGTTCTCAAAGCACTTCGCAACGACTACGCCTACGCCTTCGAGGAGCACAAGTATCCGGGCGCGCCGGAGTGGCACGTGCACCTGATTGACGAGCGTCCGTTCCGCGTGGATTCCCTCGCCGGCACCGGAGACCTTGAGTGGGTGCACGACGTGGGGTATTTCTATCGGCAACCTGACGGCAGCCTCCAGCCATCCGATAACGCCATCCTGGAAGCACCGCACGATAATCCCAACATCGTCCCCATCCGCGGCTACCACGACAAACTGCCCGTACTGGGCTTCCGCGTGGGAAACATCGCCTATATCACCGATATGAGTACGCTCCCGGAGACCGAATTCCCCAAACTGCAGGGCCTGGAGCACCTTACCCTGAACACGGTGGGCTATTATCCCCACCACTCCCATTTTTCCCTGGAGCAGGCCATTGCGCTGGCCCGTACCATCGGCGCCAAACATACCTGGCTCACGCATCTGAGCCACGCCTTCCCCACCCACAGCCGCTTCTGCCAGGAATTGCCGGAAGACATTCAGCCCGCTTATGACGGCCTTACCATCCACGATTAACAACTAAAACCTATAACCGCTATGACGCAAGAAGTAATGCAGACCATCGACAGCATCCAGGTTAACCTGAATGCCGGTGGAATGAACACCATCAACATCATCCTGGCCTTCGTGATGTACGGCGTGGCCCTGGGCATTAAACCGCAAATCTTTGTGGATGTGTTCCGCAAACCCAAGAGCGTGCTGCTGGGCATGCTGTGCCAGTTGGTCCTGTTGCCGGCCTTCACCTGCGGCCTGGCCATCCTACTTACAGGATGGATCTCGCCCATGATGGGGCTCGGCATGATCCTGGTGGCCGCCTGCCCCGGTGGAAACATCTCCAACTTCATGAGTTCCCTGGGCAAGGCCAATATCGAGCTGTCCGTGAGCCTCACGGCCATCTCCACCGCACTGGCCATATTCCTCACTCCCTTCAACTTCTGGCTCTGGGGCACGCTGTATCTGAACAGCGCCGCGGTCACGGCCGACATCCCCCGGCTGGTGATTCCGCTGATGGACGTATTCAAGACCATCTTCATCCTTTTGGGTATTCCGCTGGTGCTGGGCATCTTAACCAGCCAGTTCCTGCCCAAGGTGGCCGACGCCCTTAAAAAGCCCCTCCAGTGGCTCTCCATCATCATTTTCCTGGCCCTGGTAGTGCTGTCCTTCAGCAGTAACATAGACGCATTCCTGTTAAGCGTCAAATACATCTTCCTGGTGGTGCTCATCCATAACCTGCTGGCCCTGGGTATCGGCTATAGCGTGGGTACCGTCGCCAAAGTGCCGTTCCGTGACCGCCGCACCCTCACCATCGAGACCGGCATCCAGAATTCCGGCCTGGGACTGGTGCTGCTGTTGGGCACGTCCATCTTCGCCAATTTCCCTCCTCACGGCGGAATGCTGGTCATCACCGCCTGGTGGGGCATCTGGCACATCATTTCCGGCCTCACCGTGGCCACCATCTTCAATCGTAGCAAACGGGCCGATGCGTAAGATTTGGGAAAGGGACGGTCTTTACACCTTCCTTCGGCGCTATGTGGATCTCTGCACCCGGCTCAGCTACCGCCGGCTCACCGTCCAGGGAGCCATCCCCGACGAGAAAGCGGTCCTCATCTGCCCCAACCACACCAATACCCTGATGGATGCCCTGGTGGTGTTGCAGAGCCGCCAGGCCCCTACTGTCTTCGGCGCCCGTGCCGATATCTTCTCCCAGCCCGCCGTGGCCAAGATCCTGCGCTTCCTCAAGATTCTCCCCATGGTTCGCCGCCGCGACGGCATCCGCAACGTGCTGCGCAATTACGAGACCATGGACGAAGTCCAGGACGTGCTGGCCAACAACACTCCCTTCTGCATGTTCCCCGAAGGCCGGCACACCCCCGGACGTGAACTCCAGCCCCTGCAGAAAGGCGTAGCCCGCATGGCCTTCCAAAGCGCCTCCCAGCGTCCCACCCAGGTGGTTCCCGTGGGCATCAACTACAGCGATTTCTTCCACTATCGCGGCACCTGCGACCTTATCTACGGTGATCCTATCGACGTAAACGCCTTCCTCGCCGCCCGTGAGGACCAGCTGGAAGCCGCCCGCTACCAGGCCTTCCTGGAGGAGCTTTCCCGGCGCATCAGCGCCCTGGTATGGGCCGATGTCCCCGCCCCGCGCCGCCATCCCCTTTTGAAGGTTTTGCTCTCTCCCCTGTGGTTGGTTGCCGCCGTGCTCTCCTTCCCCATGTGGTTCACCGCCGAATGGCTTTGCAAGCACAAGGTAAAGGACCGCGCCTTCCACAATACCGTCCGCTTTGGTCTCCGCCTGGTAGGCGGTCCGCTCACCTTCATCCTCTGGTCCGTCCTGTTCTTCCTGCTGCTGCCCTGGTGGCTTGCCCTGGCCCTGCTGCTGCTCTTTATCCCTTCCTACAGCTTCTTCTACGACTGGTTGTGTTATTGACGGGGGGGGGCGCCGCCGCGTGCTTTTCAGCTAATTAGTTGATATTTAACACTTTAAGTTTTTCTCTTGACACCATTTGGGATCAAGAGAAAAACTTAAATAATTAACAATCAGCACATTACAACATATCCACAAAAAAGAGACGCCCCAAAGGACGTCTCTTTTTGGATGAGATTCCGGGACAAACCCGGAATGAGGGACCATTACAGCTTGGGACCAGCCTTGACCAGGGCCTTACCGGCCTTGTTGGCCTCGTACTTGTGGAAGTTCTTGATGAAGCGGCCGGCCAGGTCTTTGGCCTTCTCTTCCCACTCGGCGGCGTTCTTGTAGGTGTCGCGAGGATCCAGGATGCCGGTATCCACACCTTCCAGCTTGGTGGGCACGGTGAAGTTGAAGTAAGGAATGACCTTGGTGGGGGCCTTGTCGATGGCACCGTTCAGGATGGCGTCGATGATGCCGCGGGTGTCGCGGATGGAGATACGCTTGCCGGTACCGTTCCAGCCGGTGTTCACCAGGTAGGCCTTGGCACCGCTCTTCTTCATCTTCTTCACCAGTTCCTCGGCATACTTGGTAGGATGCAGCTCCAGGAAAGCCTGGCCGAAGCAGGCGCTGAAGGTAGGAGTGGGCTCGGTGATACCGCGCTCGGTACCTGCGAGTTTGGCAGTGAAGCCGGAGAGGAAGTAGTACTTGGTCTGCTCCGGGGTGAGGATGCTCACGGGAGGCAGTACGCCGAAGGCATCGGCGCTCAGGAAGATCACCTGCTTGGCGGCCGGGCCGTGGGACACGGGACGCACAATCTTCTCGATGTGGTAGATAGGATAGCTCACGCGGGTGTTCTCGGTGACGGACTTGTCGTTGAAGTCAATCTTGCCGGCAGCGTCCACGGTCACGTTCTCCAGGAGAGCGTCGCGACGGATGGCGTTGTAGATATCGGGCTCGGACTCCTTGTCCAGCTTGATAACCTTGGCGTAGCAGCCGCCTTCGAAGTTGAACACGCCCTTGTTGTCCCAGAGGCGCTTGGGATCTGTGGAAAGGGTGGTTTTGCCGGTGCCGGAGAGGCCGAAGAAGATGGCGGTGTTCTCGCCGTTCATGTCGGTGTTGGCGGAGCAGTGCATGGCGGCAATGCCCTTCAGAGGCAGATAGTAGTTCATCATGGAGAACATACCCTTCTTCATCTCACCACCGTACCAGGTGTTCAGGATAACCTGCTCACGGCTGGTCACGTTGAAGGCGACGCAGGTGTCGCTGCGGAGGCCCAGTTCCTTATAGTTATCTACCTTAGCCTTGGAAGCGCAGTACACCACGAAGTCGGGCTCCTGGTCGAAGTCCTTCTGGTTCTGGGGACGCAGGAACATGTTGGTCACGAAGTGGGCCTGCCAGGCAACCTCCATGATGAAGCGGACCTTCATGCGGGTGTCCTTGTGGGTGCCGCAGAAGCCGTCCACCACAAACAGGCGCTTGCCGGAGAGCTGCTCCTGGGCCAGTTTCTTCACGGCCTTCCAGGTGGCCACGCTCATCTTGTGGTTATCATTGTGATATTCCTCGGTGTCCCACCAGATCTCGCCCTTCTTGCCTTCCTTGGTGGTGTTGTCGTACACAATGTACTTGTCTTTAGGGGAACGGCCGGTGTAGATACCGGTCATCACGTTGATGGCGCCAAGCTCTGTTACCTGACCTTTGTCATAACCCTCGAGACCGGGTTTGGTCTCTTCGTTGTAAAGAACCTCGTACGTGGGGTTGTAAAGGATTTCCTTCACGCCCTTGATGCCGTACTTCCTGAGATTGATGTTTGCCATAAAATGTGTATGTGTTTAAGAATTAATACTTTCTTCAAGTCTACAAAGATACTCAATTATTGTGTTTTTTCCAAATGTGCGCCCAGGCGCTTGCGAAGCCCGGGAGCCAGGGAAAGACTTTCCATCTTTTCGGCCACAGTGAGCCAGCGCTCACTCATTTCATAGTCCTCCAGAAGGTAGAACGCCATGGCGATGTTATAGGCGGCGCAGGCCCGCTTCACGGTGTATCCCTTGGTCACGAAGGGGGTCCACACGTCGATGGCCTTGGCAAACTTTCCGTCATAGACATACTGCAGGCCTTCCAGCCATTCATCCACACGCATGTCGTCAAAATAGTAGAAGCTGAAACTCTCTGTCTTCCAGCCGGAAACAAAGCGGGAGCTGATGCGACGGGCTACCTCGGCGGCCTGGCCGTCCAGCTGGAGCTGGGCCAGCGTTTTGAGACCGTCAGCAGTGGTGACACCGTTGTTGTAAATCATGGGGTGCAGTACGGCGCTGCCACTGTAGCGGGCCACTTTGTCCTCCCCCATACTGTCGTAAATCATCAGGCGGGTGCTCACGGGAATGGCCACGGGGCACACATAGGACGAGTCGATGGAACGGGCGCCGGAAACCGGCTGGTTATCCTCCGGAGCAAATTCTCCCAGCCGGGTGGACAGGAGGAACACAACGTCCTTCTCCGTGTCCATCACCAGCGAACGCATCTGCTCCACCGTCACGGAATCGGCCGACGGAATGTGGTAGATGTCCACCACTTCCTCCGATTCAAAATAATCCTCTTCCAGATACCGGGCCATGGCCGACGCCGTGCTGCGGTCGAAGAGGGAATCCAGATGGTTGGTCCCGTCCATATAGACGATGGACATGGTTTTGCGGTTAAGGTCCAGCCCGGAAGAAGAGGGCTGGCGTACCTCCAGGTGCAGGGGATACACCTGCGGGGAACAGGCTGCCAGGACAAGGGCGGCCACCAATACACTTGCACGTTTCATATTACTTCTGCCATAAGGTCGTATTCGTCGGCGGCGGTGATGCGCACCTGCAGGAACTGCCCGATGAGGGATTCCGGGGTATCGGCAGCCGATGAAGGACATTTCACCAGGATCTCACCGTCCACCTCGGGGCTTTCGAACTCGCTCCGGCACACCAGGATGCCGTCGTTTACATCGTCCACCAGCACGCGGACACAGGTGCCGATCCGGGATTGATTGTATGCAAGGGATATGCCACGCTGAAGCTCCATGAGCTTATTCAGCCGTTGTTTTTTCACAGAAGGACGGACTTTGTCCGGGAAGTGGTCGGCATCGAAGGTTCCCTCCTCCTCGGAATAGGTGAAAGCACCCATCCGCTGGAAGCGGGCGTCGGCCACGAAATCCATCAGTTCCTTGAATTCGGCAGCACCTTCTCCGGGATGGCCGACAATGAGGGTGGTACGCAAAACCACGCCCGGAACGCGCTCCCGCATGCGGCGGATGAGCTCCCGCGTCCAGGCGCCGTCAACGCCCCGGTGCATCTTGTCCAGCACGACGTCGGACACATGCTGCAGAGGGATATCCATGTATCGGCACACCTTGGGATTGGCGGCCATCTCCTCCAGCACATCCTCAGGGAAATCGGCGGGATAGGAATAATGAATGCGCAGCCATTCGATGCCTTCTACGGCCGACAAACGCCGCAGCAGTTGCGCCAGGCAGCGTTTTCCGTACACATCAAGACCGTAATACGTGGTATCCTGGGCAATGATCACCAGCTCCCGCACGCCCTGTGCGGCCAGTTCACGGGCCTCCTTCTCCAGCACCTCCATGGGCACGGAACGGTGCGCCCCGCGGATGAAAGGGATGGCACAGTAGGAGCAGCGTCGGTTGCAGCCCTCGGAAATCTTGAGGAAGGCATAGGGATGCCGGCCGTCGGTGCGCACGCGACGATGGGCCTGGGAGACATCGGGCTTGCAGCCCAGGGCCTCAATCAGGGGCTCCAGCTCCCGCGCGCCGAACCAGCCGTCCACCTCCGGAATAAGGTCCGGAAGCTCCGAAGGATACCGCTGGGACAGGCAGCCGAAAACAAGTAATCGGCCCACCTCCCCCTCTTTCTTGCGTTGGGCGGCCTCCAGGATAACCTGGATGCTCTGCTCCTTGGCATCGCCGATAAAGCCACAGGTATTGACAAGGAGCACATCCACGGGACGCGCCTCCCCTTCCGGGACAATCTCATAGGAGCCTTGTACCTGGTACAGGAGATGCTCGGTGTCTACCGTGTTCTTGGAGCACCCCAGCGTTATGACCTGCAGGGACGGCATTTATGCCTCCTTCTTGGCTTCGGCCTCACGCTCTTCGTCGGTGAGGAAGTCCAGGGAAGTGTATTTCTTGAGGGCGTTGTACCACTCCACCACCTTCTTCATGTGGGACACGTAGAAGCGGTCGGGGTCGTAATTGGGAAGAGCCTTGGCGAAGAGGGCCTTCAGTTCTTTGTCGGAAGCCTTGGCGGTGGGGGCATCGGCCTCCCCAAGGACCTGGTGTATCTTGCCGAAGACGTCCTGCAGTTTCACCTCTTCCTCCAGCGTGTAGATGGAGATGTCGGCCAGGGTGGTAATACCGGCGCTAGCGCTGAAGTTATAGCGCTTTTTGTCCTCCAGGGCCTCTACGATTGCTCCGCTGCGGGACTGCGCGATATAGGTGAAAAGTCCGTGCTGACCACGGATGGAAAGGGTTTTTGCCAAATCGGTTTTCATATTGAATCTACTTGCTTATTATCTTACAAAGATAAGAATTATTATCGAAAAAAGTTTGCTCTACCGCCAGGGACAGAGCCTCGGGCGTGCCGTCGTTGGTAAGGACCGCATCCACTTTGTCCTGCGGGAGCTCCTGCGCTTCCATGCGGGCAAGCACCGCCTGCTCCGGAAGGCCGTCACGGGCCATCACGCGGGAAAGACGCACCTCCCGGGAGGCCGTCACCAGCACCGCGGCGTCATAGGTCCCGTCAAAGAGGGGCTTGGACAGCAGGACGGCCGATTCCAGGACTACGAAGGGGACATCCTCCTTCTGCCGGGCTTTCCAGCGCAGGAAATCCTGCATCACCAGCGGATAAACGATGCCTTCCAGCTTTTCCCGGGCAGCGGCGTCGGAAAAGATGACGGCCGCAAGCGCCTTGCGGTCCAGATCACCCTCCGGCAGGCGCAAAGGCTTGCCCAGGGCTTTCTCCAGCCGGGCCACCAGCGAGGGGCGGCGGTCATAGAGGGCCTTGGTCCTCTCATCGGCATTATAGACAGGAATGCCCCGCTGTTCCAGCAGGGCGCACACGGCCGATTTGCCGCTTCCGATAAGTCCTGTGACAACGACGGTTTTCATCCCCTACAGTTCCACGCAGTCGAACACCTCCGGTTCCACCCGGTATTCCAGGACGCCGGACGGGAGACGCTGCGTGCGGGGAGCGCACCGGCCCGTGAGAGAGGTGCTGAAGTCGTTCCAGTCCACATACAGCGTGAAGGATTCCAGCGGATCCCGGCCCAGCGGGAACACGCAGCGCAGGACCACCCTGGCCGTGGGGGGATACACCTGCAGCTGATGGCCGGAAGGGACATTCCTCGCCTGGACAGGGAGCGTTGCCTGCAATTCCACATAACGGGACACGGGAATCTCATAGCTCACCTGGTCCACGGAAAGGCGAACGCCTTCCGGGACATTGAGCTTGAGCACGCCGTGTTTGGACTCCTTGATCTCCGTCATCACCAGGCGCGGTGTAATCACCCGCTCCACGGCGTCCAGGCGGGCCTGGTCTCCGTACACGGTGACGGTGTCAGGAGAGACTGCAAGGGGGCCGCTCAGCATGTACTGGGGTCCAAGGGTTATCGAATGAGGCACTTCCACGGGCACCCGTTTGTGGTTCTCGACCGGAAAGACGAATTTGAGCGTATCGGTGATAAAGGCCTCCAGCTGCACGTTCTCCCCAAAGAACTGGGTGGTGTAGGAGTTCTTGGCGCCGCCGATCACCCCATAGGTATCGGGACCCAGCCGGCGGAGGTCGGCACGGTCGAAGCGCACCTTCACCACCTTCCTGTCCTGCCGGCTGCTTTCCCGCACCAGACGGAAGCCGTCGGCACGGCAGCGCGCGCTCACCAGGACCGCATTCACGGACTCCATGCCGTGGCCCTCGATATTGCACTGGGCCACCACAGGGACGCTCACGGTACCGGAATAATCCTTGGAAAGATTGGAAAGCACCCACACCAGAAAGGCCAGAACAAAGGACAGGACCAGGATAATCCATTCCCGGCCCAGTCCCCCTTTGGCAAGGTGAAGGCGCTCCAGTAAAGACATCCTTACTGCTGGTTGGTCTCGGAATAGTCCTTGACCAGACCCTGTTTGTCCACGCGGAGCTTCACGTCACCGTCCACCTTGATGAGAACGGTTTTCTCGTTCACCTCCACAATTTCTCCGTAGATACCGCCCACGGTAACCACCTTGTCACCTTTCTTGAGGGCGTTGCGGAAGTTCTGCAGTTCCTTCTGCTGCTTGCGCTGAGGACGGATCATGAACAGCCACATCACTACAATGATGGCGCCGAACATCAGGATGGTGGGCCAGGCGCTGGCCTGCTGGCCTTGGGCGCCGGCGGGGGCTGCTGTGGGCCCCATCAGGAGGAATGCGTAAAGAAGATTCATAGGTTTTTGTTAATTATGCCCTGTGCCATGCGCTGCTTCACCAGACGGTCCAGCAGACCGTTCACGAAGCCGTGGCTCTTGGGCGTGGAATAATACTTGGAAATCTCAACATACTCGTTGATGGTCACCTTCACGGGAATGTCGGGGAAAGTTTCGGCCTCGGCAAGGCCCATGGCGATGAGCACGATGTCCGTGGTGTACAGGCGGTCCCGGTCCCATTTGGAAACGGACTCCGAGATAAGGGCCTCATACTCCTTGAGACGGCCATAGGTGGCGGTGACCAGCGAATGGACAAAGTCCCGGTCGCTTTCCACATCCTTCTTTCCCCGGGCCACCAGGGAATCGCTCTGATAAAGCGGAGGATAGTTCCAGCGGCCGCTGCGGGCCATCTCTTCCAGGGAGCCGATGCATACGTTGAGCACGTACGGCAGTTCGTCGGCCCAGTGGATGGAGGCGTCTTCCAGGATGGCCGAGAGGGCTTCGTCGTCCTCGAATTCGGCAAAGATCTGCTTCCAGAGCGCAGCGTCCCCGGCAAGGGACTGCTCCGGAGCAGCCATATAGGCAGTGTAATAATCCCGCGTTTTGAGGGCCTCGTACAGGCTGTGCAGGAAAGCGTCCTGCTGCTCCCAGGAGAATTTCTTTTTCTCCAGCAGACGCTGGAAATCGGGATCCTTCTCCAGAAGGGCCGATACTCCGTTGCTCACGAACTTGAGGTTGGGATGGAGGTCTTCCTCCGTGGGATTGAACTTGCCGCGGGCGGCTTCCACCATCTTGGCGGCCTGGGCCGTAAGGGCCGGAACCACGGCCATCATATAAAGATACAGGTCCCGAGTGGCTTCCGAAGAAGCGTCAAGGCTGGACAGCACTTCCTTCAACGAAAGGTCCGGATTTTCTGCATAGGCATACAGGACCTTGAAAGCCTTCACTCTTAGGATGCGTCGATTTAACATAGAACAAAATATTTCCGCAAATTTAGTGTTTTTTTCATTTATTTCCCTAAATTTGTATTCATAATAATAAAAAACGGACTACGTATGTACAGTGAAGATTTCGAGCGCGGCCATTCCCAGGAGCGCAATGCAGAAGATGTTTATTCCAAGCCGGTAAGAGCAGGAAAACGTACGTATTTCTTCGACGTCAAAAGCACGAAGGGAAACAACGACTTTTACCTGACCATCACAGAGAGCAAGCGCCGTCAGGAAAGGGACGGTTCCTTCAGCTTCGACAAACACAAGATTTTCCTTTACAAAGAGGATTTCGAGAAATTCCAGGAAGGATTGCAGGATGCCGTCAAGTACATCATGCACGACCTTCTCCACGACGCCCCCATCCGCCAGTACCCCGGCCGGGAGGAACAGGAAAACGCGGAAGAGTTCTAGGATGGAATGATTCTCCTGAAGAATGTGCTGCTGCAAGACCAACCCGCCCACATTTTGGTGGACGGCGGTCTAATAGCGCGCATTTCCCGGGAGCCGTTTTCTGTTCCCGGAGCCCTGGAAAAGGACTGCAGCGGCAAGGCCGTTATCCCGGGCTTTTACAACATGCACACCCACGCGGCCATGATCCTGCTGCGCGGTATCCACGAGGACCTGTCCCTGTACGACTGGCTGGGCAACATCTGGAAGATTGAGGCCGGCCTGGACCGGGACTTCATCTATTGGGGCACCAAGGCGGCCTGCCTGGAAATGATCAAAAGCGGCACCGTGGGCTTCAACGACCAATACTGGTTTGCCCCCCACGCCCGCCAGGCAGCCCTGGAAATGGGCATCAGGCCCGTCGTCTCCTTCATTTTCCTGGACAGCGGCAAACCGGAACTGGCCCTTCGCCAGCGGGAAGCCTGCGAGCGCCTGTACCGGCGCTCCCTGGAATGGGAAGACCCTTCCACCTTCGCCGTTTCCATCCATTCCGTCTACACGGTCTGTGAGGACAACCTCCGCTGGGCTACGGACTTCGCCCGGGAGCACGGCCTGCGCATCCACCTGCACCTGGCCGAAACCGCCCTGGAGGACCAGGACTGCCGCAAGGCCCATAACGGCCTCTCCCCCACCCGGTATTTTGAATCCCTGGGCATCTGGGGGCCCGATGTGATTGCCGCCCACTGCCTGTATCTGGACGACCGGGACGTGGAAATCCTGGGCCGGCACCGGGTGAACTGCGTGCACAACATCAACTCCAACCTCAAGCTCGCCTCCGGTTTCCGCTTCCGCTACAACGAGCTCAGGGATGCCGGCGCCAACGTGTGCATCGGCACCGACGGCGCGGCGTCGTCCAACAACCTGGACATCCTGGAACACATGAAAAACACCGCCCTGCTCCAAAAGGCCTGGCGCGGCAATCCCGCCGATATGCCGCTGCAGGAGCTGATGGACTGCGCCACCGTCCACGGGGCCAAGGCCCTGGGGCTGGACGGAGGAGTTATCCGGGAAGGCGCACGGGCCGACCTTTCCCTGGTGGACACCCGCGGAGTAGCCTTCCTGTCACCCGCCCCTTTGGCCGCCAACCTGGTGTACGCCGCCCATTCCGACGTCATTTCAGACGTTATGGCCGGGGGCAGATGGCTGATGGAAGACCGCCACATTCCGGGAGAACAGGAAATCCTTTCCGCCGCCCGAACCCTACTTGATAGAATCAACCACAATTAATAACCGCTATGGATCCCAGAATTGAAACCGTCAACCGACACGCCGAAGTCATTAAAGGACGCATTCAGGGACGTCAGCCCGTTTTGGGCATTGTCCTGGGCAGCGGCCTGGGCAAACTGGCCGAACAAATCCAGGACCCTGTCGTCATTCCCTATAAAGAACTTCCCGGCTTCCCCGTTTCCACGGCCACAGGTCATAAAGGCAACTACATCGTAGGCCAGCTGGGTGGGAAAACCGTCATCGCCATGCAGGGCCGCATCCACTATTACGAGGGATACGGCATGGACAAAGTGGTCCTACCCATCCGCGTGATGATTGCCGTGGGCATCAAGACCCTCATCGTCTCCAACGCCGCAGGAGGAACCAACCTCAGCTTCCACGTGGGAGACCTCATGGTCATCAAAGACCATATCAACCTGCTGCCCAATCCCCTCATCGGCCCCAACTGGGACGAGGAAGGTCCCCGTTTCCCGGACATGACCCGTCCCTATGACCCTTCCCTCATCCGCCTGGCCTTCTCTGAGGCGCGCAAGATGGGCATCTCCCTCCAGCAGGGCGTATATGTAGGCGGCACCGGTCCTTCCTATGAGACGCCGGCCGAATACAAGTATTTCCGCAGCATCGGCGGTGACGCCGTGGGCATGTCCACCATTCCCGAGGTCATCGTGGCCCGCCACGCCGGCATTCCCGTCTTCGGCATGTCCGTCATTACCAACGAGGCCCACGACGACTATGCCGACGATTATGTGAACGACGGAGAAGACGTGGTGGTGGCAGCCAATGCCGCAGCCGACAAAATGAGCCGCCTGATTGTAAATATGATTGAAAAAATGTCACTATGAGTTACGCAGATACCATCAACCTGGCCGCCGACTATATAAAAACCCGTCTGGAGGGCCGTCAGCCCGTGGTGGGCATCGTCCTGGGCAGTGGCCTGGGCAAACTGGCCGATGAAATTGAGAATCCCCTGGTCATTCCCTACAAGGACGTTCCGGGCTTCCCGGTGTCCACGGCCATCGGCCACAAGGGAAACTTCATCATCGGCACCCTTTCCGGAAAAACGGTGATTGCCATGCAGGGCCGCATCCATTACTACGAAGGATACGGCATGAACCTGGTCACCCTCCCCATCCGCGTGATGAAGGTGATCGGCATCCAGTACCTGTTTGTGTCCAACGCCGCCGGCGGCACCAACCTGAGCTACCACGTGGGAGACCTCATGATCATCAAGGATCACATCAACCTGCTGCCCAACCCGCTCATCGGCCCCAACCTGGACGAATTCGGTCCGCGTTTCCCCGACATGACCCGTCCCTATGACCCCGCCCTCATCCGCAAGGCCCAGAAGATTGCCGATAAACAGGGCATCTACCTGCAGCGCGGCGTGTATGTGGCCGTCACGGGTCCCTGCTATGAGACGCCCGCCGAATACAACTACTTCCGCAGCATCGGTGCCGACGCCGTGGGCATGTCCACAACGCCGGAGGTCATCGTGGCCCGCCACAGCAGTATTCCGGTCTTCGGCATGTCCGTCATCACCGACGTCGCACACGCCACCGAGGATGAAGATTACGTCACCGACGGAGAAGCCATTGTGAAGGCCGCCGACGCCGCAGCCGACAAGATGACGGTCATCTTCAAGCGGCTGATCGAACAGCTGTAGCTTAGGGCCGCCGGTTCCATTATGGCTACGTTGAGCGGTAATGCTACCCTTCCAGCGTCATCAACACGTCCAGATCCTTGTGCTCACCCACCAGCCAGATGACGTCCCCCTCTTCCAGGGGGATATGGGCGTCGGGGACGTGCAGGGTGCCGTCGGGCTTCTCGATGCCGGCTACCAGACAGTGGTAATGGTTGCGGATACCGCTGTCCTTGAGGGCCTTGCCCAGGAAAGGTGAGGAGGGACCCACGGGAAGGCGGCGCAGTACCATTTCTCCGGCGCTGTAGTCTTCCGGCAGGGGTGACTCACAGCGTTTGAGGGCTGCGCCAAAAGTCTCCAGCCCGGCATCTGTGCCGATAACCTGGATGCGGTCCTGCGGGAAAATACGGTCCGTAGCTTTGGGGATGTTGATGCGCCGGGTGCCCCGCAGGATGGAGACCACATGCACACCATATTTCTCCCCGAAACTCAGTTCCCGCAGCTCCTTTCCGGCCCACTCTACCTCGGCGGGAATGTCAAAATCGGCCAGATGCAGGTCCTTGTCCAGCAGATGGGTGGCATACTCGGGCTTCTTCTTCCCCAGGTATTCCTCCCGCATCTCGCGGGAACGCAGATTGGTCTGGAAGGTCCTCTCCAGCCGCTTGTAGGAGCGTTTGGTCCAGCGGTTGAAGAGCAGGAAGAAACCCAGCAGGGGCGCTATCAGAAGAATGATGAGCAGGGATACATGGAACAGCCGGGCCAGGATGTAAACGACGATTCCTATGCCCAGGATGAGCCGGATGACCATGGTAGCCAGGAGCGGTGCCCGGTTGGCACGGTCGCTTTCCCACAGGGTGTCGAAAACCCTGGAACCGCGGCTCTTCTTTACAGAAAGGGCCCGGAGGAAGGGTGACAAGACAGACAGCATCACCACAGCCGTCACCACGTTGGCCCAGATGCCAGGTATCCACTTGACGGCAAGCGGGTACAGGACGGTGAAGCCGATGATGCAGATGGCTACGGTGATGATTCCGTTGATGACAATCATCCGGGCGATTTCCTTCAGATAGACCACCCAGGCGCTGTCTTTGGCAGCGGCTGGTGCGGCGGCCTGGGCATACTCGTCCAAAAGGAGCCGGGCCTTCGGGGGAAGGATTCTGCCGATGAGCGCGTATGCAGGTTCGGCCAGGCGAATCATGTAGGGGGTGAGGAAGATGGTCACCACGGAGACGGCCACCACAATGGGGTAAAGGAAGTCGCTGGTCACGCCCAGGGAAACGCCCAGGGTGGCGATGATGAAAGAGAATTCACCAATCTGGGAGAGGGAAAAACCGCTTTGGACGGCGGTCTTGAGCGGTTGGCCGGACAGCAGCACGCCCACGATGGCGAAGAAGGGCTGCCCGATGAGAACGGTAAGGGTAATGACCAGGATGGGCAGCCAGTACTGGGCAATCATGGCGGGATCCACCATCATGCCCACGGACACGAAGAAGATGGCCCCAAAGAGGTCTTTTACAGGTTTGACCAGCCTCTCGATATGCTCGGCCTCCAGGGTTTCGGCCAGTATGGAGCCCATGATGAATGCGCCGAAGGCGGCCGAGAAACCGGTTTTGGCGGCGATGACCACCATTACGAAACACAGCCCCAGGGCACTCACCAGCAGGGTTTCGTCGTTCATCAGGGAGCGCGTCTTGCGCAGGATGAGGGGGATGAGGTAGATGCCCACCACCAGCCACAGGACCAGGAAGAACACCAGTTTGAGGATGCTCATCACCAGTTCTCCTCCCTGGAAATTGGACGATACGGCTACTGTGGAAAGCACCACCATGAGCACCACGGCCAGGATATCCTCCAGGATGAGCACGCTCATCACCAGGCCGGCGAAGCGGTTCTTGCTGAGCCCGAGGTCCTCGAAGGCCTTGTAAATGATGGTGGTGGAACTCATGCAGATCATCCCGCCCAGGAAGAGGGCGTCCATCCTGCTCCAGCCAAAGGCCGATCCCACCAGGAAACCCACCAGGATCATCCCGAAGATGATGACGAGGGTGGTGATGATGGCGGGACCGCCCGCTTTCATGATTTTCTTGAAGCTGAATTCCAGCCCCAGGGCGAACAGCAGGAAGATGACGCCGATCTCGGACCAGACGTGGATGCTGGCCGTGTCTATGACGGACGGCGTGAGGGTAAAGTGCGGGCTGGCGATGAAGCCGGCCACAATATAACCCAGCACCAGCGGTTGCTTGAGCTTCTTGAAAACAAGCGTCATGATGCCGGCGCAGATGAGAATGAGCGCCAGGTCGGCAATCAACGGGGCCAGGTTATCCATTTACTTGGCGTATGCGACGGAACGGGTTTCCCGGATGACGGTAATCTTTACCTGGCCGGGATAGGTCATCTCGTCCTGGATCTTCTTGGCAATTTCTCCGGAAAGGACTTCGGCCTGTTGGTCGGTCACTTGTTCGGCACCCACGATTACGCGGAGCTCGCGGCCGGCCTGGATGGCATAGGCCTTGGTGACGCCGGGATAGGCTCCGGCCAGGTTTTCCATGCCGCGCAGGCGCTTGATGTAGCTCTCGATCACCTCACGGCGGGCACCGGGACGGGCACCGGAGATGGCGTCTCCCACCAGCACCAGGGGAGCATAGAGGGAAGTCATCTCACATTCCTCGTGGTGGGCGCCGATGGCGTTGCAGATCTCGGGTTTTTCCTTGTACTGCTCGGCCAGTTTCATACCCAGCAGGGCGTGCGGGAGATCGGGTTCTTCCTCGGACACCTTGCCGATATCGTGCAGCAGGCCGGCGCGTTTGGCAATCTTGGGGTTGAGGCCCAGTTCGCTGGCCAGGATGGCGCTGATGTTGGCCACCTCACGGGAGTGCTGCAGCAGGTTCTGGCCATAGGAGGAACGGTATTTCATGCGGCCGATGAGACGGACCAGCTCCATGGACAGGCCGTGGATACCCAGGTCGATGCAAGTGCGCTTGCCGGTTTCCAGGATTTCTTCTTCCAGCTGCTTGGAAACCTTGGCCACCACTTCTTCGATGCGGGCGGGATGGATGCGGCCGTCCACAACCAGCTGATGCAGGGCCAGGCGGGCCACTTCACGACGCACAGGGTCGAAGGCGCTCAGGAGGATGGCGTCGGGGGTGTCGTCCACCACAATTTCCACACCGGTAGCGGCTTCCAGGGCGCGGATGTTGCGGCCCTCACGGCCGATGATGCGTCCCTTGATTTCGTCGTTCTCGATGGGGAAGGTGGTCACGGCATTCTCGATGGCGGTTTCCGTAGCAGTGCGCTGAATGGTGTTGATCACAATGCGCTTGGCTTCCTTGGCTGCGTTCAGGCGGGCCTCATCCATGCAGTCGTTGATGTAGGCCTGGGCCTCGGTACGGGCTTCGGCCTTCATGGATTCCATGAGCTGGTTCTTGGCGTCCTGGGCGCTCATTCCGGCTATGGCCTCAATCTGGTGGATGACCTGGCCGCGAAGCTGCTCGTATTCCTGCTCTTTCTCCCGCATGGCGTCTTCCTGGGCCTTGGACTGGGCTTTCTGGGCCTCCAGTTCCTTGGTTTTGCGGTCGGCCTCGGCCAATTTCTGGTTCAGGGTGTTCTCCTTTTGGTGAACGCGGTTCTCGGCATCCCGGATCTGGGCATTTTTCTCGTTCACGGTCTTCTCATGTTCGCTCTTGAGCGAGAGGTACTTTTCCTTGGCCTGGAGGATGCGCTCGTTCTTGATTTTCTCACCTTCAATCTCGGCCTTCTCCAGAATCTCGTTGGCTTTTCCCTTGAGGATGCTCTTGCGAAGGGCTATGTACACGGCCAGTGCTATGGCGGCACCGGCGACGAATCCGATAATTAAACTGACGATATCCATAAAATATATAGTGTTAGGTTTTGTACAAAACAACATGTCTGCTTTCCCTGTGAGAAAACAGACATGGGGTAAAAAAGCCGTCAGCATCTAGTCAGAAAATCTTATGGGTATAAGATTTGGGTTCCGGCCGTTTCTGGTATCCTGTCTTGCAGGCCCGCCATCCGCGGCCTGAGTCAACCCGGTGCGTTGAAACGTGTTGATTTCAGCTTTCGATGGTTGACGGCTATGCTTTACTGGTTGTCCTGGAGATAGCGCTGCAAATCCGTTTCCAGCAGTTTTTCCGCTTCCTTGCGATGGTCGAGCTCCTTTTGCATACTCAGGCGCAGCACGGTCTCGTTGAGGGCGACCAGGGACATGAGGTCGTTCACGGTGCGGCCGGGGTGGCTCCTGGTGAAGGCGGCGAAACGGTTGTTGATGGCATCGGCGGCCTGCCTGTACAGTTCCTCCAGCTCCGGGCTGGCGGCTGTCAGGTTAAAAACGCGGCCTGCAATCTTGATGCTGATCTTCTGGTCCATTAAGCGTCCTCCAAATAGGAGATGCATTTATCGATCTCCCGGATAATTTTATCGACCTTGGCCTTTGCATCGGCCGGGGCGGCCGCCGAAAAGGCCTCGGTGAGTTTGCGGGTCTCTATCTCTGACTCCAATTCGTTTATCTGTTGTCTCAGGGCAGCGCCGGTTTCCTCACACGCCTGTAACTCCTGGCGGAGACGCTGGTTCTCCGCTTTCTCAGCCTCATAGCGCGCAATCAGCTGCTTGATATGTTCTCTGATATCTTCCAGCATGGCCGGTTTTTGCCTTATTGGGCAAATTTACAAAATAAATTCAAAAAAAGCAACCCGCAACGCGCTTTTCGGCAGGGACTATGGAACCTCCCGTTACACGAAAAAGGCCCAAAACGTGTAATGGGACGATCCTTTTACGATGTGTATCTCAAATCAAGCCGGGTGGGGACAATGTCGGTTTTGATTTCAATGGCAAAAACCATATCTTTGCGAGAATTCATTAACGAGATTCTTATGAAAACTACTGTGTACGCAAAAGAGACCGGTTCGGTTGTTATCACCATTTTACAGGTCTTGTTCGGTCTGGCCGGCATCATCTGCCTCTTCATTGACGGCACATTAATTATTGGCATAGGCCTTATCGTCGCAGCCATCATGGCCATTCCATTTAAGACCTTAGTCAAGGCAGCCGAATACTACATTGGCCTTACCGATGCTGAGTACAATATTGTCTCCAGTATGGAAGAATATGACCGAGCCAAGGCAAAAGAAAAAGCCAAAAAGATGCAGGAGAACTAATCTCTCCAGATAATACGAAGCAACGATTATGGGCAACGAGTTAACTAATCTGTACGGGGAACCGACAATTAAGATACTGGCACGGTGTTATTCCCCCCTTACGGGTCACTTTCAGAGCACCAATTTCGCCAACGAGATATGGGTATTTGAACCGTACAGAAAGATTTCCATCAGAGGTGTGGTGTATGATTTCTCTCAGATTACAGGGTATTCTTTGTCTGTGAATAATCAGATAGTGAGCTCAAACACAAAAACATCTACGGGTAGTGCCTTAGGAAGAGCAGCTTTAGGAGGGGCGTTGTTCGGTCCTGTTGGAGCTATTATTGGGGCCGGTACAGCAAAGCAGACAACAGAGTATGAAACAGAAGACAAGACCGTGATCACTTTATTCACCTTTAGATGATACCAAAAGTAGCACTACATTCACGAGGCCAGGACCTTCTTCCGGAAGTCGCTGATTTTCAGGCTTGCGGGGATGGTCTCGCCCAGGAG
>CAJOIQ010000021.1 GCA_905234795.1 uncultured Bacteroidales bacterium
GAGAAAAATTTTTTTGGCCGTAAGGCATTGGATATAAATAAATTAAAGTTTAACCAATAAAATCGGAATCCATTTTTATTTGGATTTCAACTGGAAAGTCTTATATGAAACGAATGATCTTTACCGTTGCACTGAGCATGGCCTTTACGGTCATGCTTTGTGCGCAGCAGTATCCCTTCCAGGATACCAAGCTCTCCGAGGATGAGCGTCTGGACAACGCTGTGTCCCTGATGACCATCGAGGAAAAACTGGGCACCATCACCGGTCAGGGCGTTCCGCGCCTGGGCATTGCCAATCCCGGTGCCACGGAAGCTATCCACGGTATTGTGCGCGGCGGTGACGCCGAGCTTCCCAACCTGGGCAATGCCGGCCAGTTCGGCGGCGGCTGGAGCCGTCCCAAACCCAAGTACACCAACAGCACCGCTTTCCCGCAGGCCTATGGCGTTGGAGAGACCTGGGACCGTGAAATGGCCAGGACCGTGGGCGACGTGATGTCCTACGAGGCCCGCTTCTATTCCAAGGGTGCTCCCTACAAGTGCCTCATCCTGTGGGCTCCCAATGCCGACCTGGCCCGTGACCCCCGCTGGGGCCGCACGGAGGAAAGCTTCGGCGAGGATCCCTACCTTGTGGGCCAGATGGTGGCTGCCGAGGTCCGCGGTATCCAGGGAGATGATCCCACCTATTGGAGAGGCGCCGCCCTCATGAAGCATTTCCTGGCCAACAGCAACGAGGACAATCGCTACAAGACCGATTCCCGCTTTGACGAAACCCTGTTTCGCGAATACTACAGCTACGGTTTCTGGAAAGGCGCCCAGCAGGGAGCCATGTCGCTGATGACCGCCTACAATGCCTACAACGGCGTTCCCTGTATTGCCAACGACTTCATCAAGGAAATCCTCATTGACGAGTGGGGGATGAAAGGCACCATTGTGGACGATGCCGGCGCCCTGCCGTTTATGTTCATGCCCACCATGCATCACTACGCCAAGGACATCAATGAGGCCATCCAGATGGCCCTGGATGCCGGTTTGAGCCGTTTCATCGACTCCCGCTTCGAACAGGTGAAGGCCGCCTGGGATGCCGGATTCCTCTCCGAGGAAACCGTGAACGAGCGCACCAAGGCCAACCTGCGCACCATGCTGCGCCTGGGCCTGATGGACGCCGAGTGCCCCTACGACCAGCAGGAATTCGGCACGGAGGAAGACCTCCCTTGGGAGCGTCAGGAATTCAAGGACAAGGCTCGTCTGGTAACTCAGAAATCCATCGTCCTCCTCAAGAACGAGGGCAAGCTGCTGCCTCTGGACAAGAACAAGGTGACCAAGATTGCCGTCTTCGGCAACCGTGCCGAGCAAGTGCTCAAGGACTGGTACGGCGCCCTTCCGTCCTACCGCGTTAGTCCGCTGGATGGCATCAAAGCCGCCGTGGACAGCAGCAAGACCGAGGTTCGCTTCCAGCGTTGGGATTCCGACGGCAGCGCCCAGGAACTGGCCAAATGGGCCGATGTGTGTATTGTGTGCGTGGGTAACCATCCTGCCACCAGCCCCGACTGGGACCGCCAGAGCGTGCAGAGCCCCTGGGCCTACGGCACCGTGGCCGGTGACGGCCGCGAAGCCCTGGACCGCCGCAGCCTGCAGCTGGAGACCGAAGACCTCATCAAGGTGGTATGGCAGGCCAACCATAACACCGTGGTCACCCTCATCTCCAGCTTCCCGTTCGCCATCAACTGGACCGCCAAGAACGTGCCCGCCATCGTTCACCTGACGCAGTGCAGCCAGGAACTGGGCAACGCCCTGGCCGATGTCCTCTTCGGCGACTACAATCCCGCCGGCCGTACCACCCAGACCTGGGTGAGCGACATCCTGGACCTGCCCAATATGCTGGACTACGATATCCGCCACGGCCGCACCTATATGTACGCCAAGGCCAAACCCATCTTCCCCTTCGGCTATGGCCTCAGCTACACCAGCTTCAAGTATTCCAAGATGAAGGTGGAGAAGAAGGACGGCAACTACGTGGTGCGCTTCAACCTCAAGAACACCGGTTCCCGCGACGGTGAGGAAGTGGTGCAGCTCTACGCCAAGTTCAAGGGAGACGACGCTTCCCAGCGCCTTCGCGGCTTCGAACGCGTGGCCGTCAAGGCAGGGGAGACCGTTCCCGTGGAGATTGTGGTCCCCGCCGATGACCTCAAGCTTTGGGATGCCGATGCCCACCAGTGGGCCTTCCGTGGCAAGAAAGCCAAGCTGATGCTGGGCGCTTCCTCGGCCGACATCCGCCTCAAGAAGAATGTAAAACTTTAAACCGATAACACAAATGAAGAAACTCTTTATCGTTATGGCTGCTTTGGCTATCGGCCTTTCGGCCAACGCTCAGCAGGCCCTGTGGGGCGGCCCCTCCGTGGAGTCTCCCGTAATCAATGCCGACGGTACCGTCACCTTCCGTTTCCAGGCTCCCAAGGCCGTGAAGGTGGAAGTGACCGGTGATTTCCTACCCACCCAGAAGATGGAAGTGGAATTTGGTGGCAACAAGATGACCTACGACGCTCCCGGCGTGGGGGTGCTCAAGGAAGGCAAGGGTGGCGTATGGGAGTACACCACTCCTTTCGTGGTAGCCCCCGACATGTACAACTACACTTTCCGTGTGGACGGCGTGAGCCAGATTGACCCGCACAACATGTGGGTGAACCGCGACGTGGCTTCCCTCACTTCCGTGCTGCTGGTGCCCGCACCCGGCGAGCGCAGCGACCTTTATGCCATTCACAAGGTACCGCACGGCACCGTGTCCAAGGTGTGGTATCCGTCCGCTACCGCCGGTTTCGACCGCCGCTTGACGGTTTACACTCCGGCCGGCTACGAGACCTCCAAGGCCAAATATCCCGTGCTGTACGTGCTGCACGGCATCGGCGGTGACGAAGACGCCTGGGTCACCCAGGGCCGCGCCACCCAGATCCTGGACAACCTCATCGCCCGCGGCGAGGCCAAGCCCATGATTGTGGTGTTCACCAATGGCAACATCGCCTGCGAGGCTGCTCCGCTGGAGAATGCCGACGGCTATGTGAACCCCACCATGAGCCTGCCCAAGACCATGGAAGGCACCTTCGAGAGCGCATTCCCGGAGATTGTGAAGTTCATCGACAGCCGCTACCGCACCATTGCCAAGAAACAGGGCCGCGCCATCTGCGGTCTGTCCATGGGTGGTTTCCACACCCTGTACACCACCCTGAACAACCCGGATATGTTCAACTATTCCGGTATGTTCAGCGCTGCCATCGGCACCGGCTCCGAGCAAGCTGCTTCCGGTCATCCGGAGATCTACCAGGACTTCGACGGCAAACTGGCCAAGTACTTTGCCAAAAAGCCGGCCCTGCTGTGGATCGGCATTGGCAAGACGGACTTCCTCATCCAGTCCAACAACGAGTTCCGCGCCAAGCTGGATGCTGCCGGCTATCCTTATAAATATATGGAAACCGACGGCGGTCACATCTGGAAGAACTGGAGGATCTACCTCACCGAGTTCGTTCCTCTGCTGTTCAAATAGATTATTTCTATAAATAGAGACTGAAAATCCCGGGGGCTAAAAGATTGCCGATGCCCCCGGGATTTTCAGTCTCTATTATAGATCAGTCTACAACTGGGAAACCAGCCAGCCCATGGGGCTGCCTTCGGAGTAGTCGTCCAGCAGGGGAACCCAGGAGAAATGGGCCATCATGGGGGAGACGCCCCACTTGACCAGATCTTCGTCGCTGTAGATGAGCACTTTGTCCTGCGTGGCGCCCAGGCGCTTACGGGCCTCACTGTAGGCGTAGGTGCTGGCTACCTTGCAGGTGTTGTCGGTAGCGGCATGCACAAAGTACATGGGGAGTTTCACAAAGGCGTCCACATCCATGGGGCTCAGGACCATGTTGGTGCCGTCCCATTTGTACACGCACTTGCCTTTCCAGACCTTCTCCACATCATTGGTAAACTGGCCGGGATACTTCTCTTCCACTTTGTGGATGGGGACGATGGGATCCATGGCGCAGCAGGGGATAGCGGCTTTGAAACGGCCTGCAAACTGCATCATGAAGCGCATGGTGCAACCGCCGCCGGAGGAGGCGCCGGCGCAGAACAGACGGCTGCCGTCCACGGTTCCATCGGCAATAAGGGTGTCGATGAAGGCCATCTGGAGGGCGTTGTTGCGGTCGATGAGCTCAATCTTCTCCGGATAGAGGGAGGCACTGTAATGGTAGTTGGGGTTGGCCAGGGCGAAGACCAGGGCGGCGCAGGGAACGCCTTCCTTGGCCAGGGACACCAGGCAGCGGTTGGCGGTAGCCACCGTCATCATGTCCTTGTCGTACTCGCCGCCGCCAATCTGCCAGACCAGCAGGGGGACGTTCTTGATGACGTTGCCATCGGCATCCTTGGGCAGGTGCAGCATATACTCCCGGGTGAGGCCGCCGAAGCTGAATTCCCCGTGGATGCAGTCATCCAGCACGGCGATATGTTCGGCGCTCACTTTGTCGGGCGTTACATTGAGGGCGCTGTCCACGGCGCAGTGCAGCTCCCAGGGCAGGCGCTTGAAGAAGCCTTCCATGCGGCCGTTCTTGCCGAAGGGCTTGGCCTCCACGCGCAGCACATTTCCCTTGCGGGAGAGGACGATGCCGTCGTCTTCGTACTCCTGGGCCATCTTTCCCGTAGCGGCGTCTACAAACGCGCCGGAAGTGTTGTTGACCAGGTCGAAATCGGCCGCTGTCAAACCTTTGATGGAACGGGGATTGGACACGGTGATCTCAATGGCGTCCACCAGCAGGCCGTAGTCTCCGACCTCGGTGCAGATTTCCACCTTCTCCACTTGGGCAGAAGGTTTGGGGCCGCATGCCAAAACCAGCAGGGCGGCCCCAAAAACCATTAATTTCTTCATATTAGATAGCAACGTCGGTGCAAACGCGGATGTCGTCGGAGGCGCTGCCCACCAGGATGTTCAGCTTGCCGTGCTCCAGGTTCCAGGCATTGAGGCCTTCGTCCCAGTAGCGCAGGTCCTTCACGGGGATGCTCAGGGTGACGGTCTTGGTTTCGCCGGCAGCCAGGGTAACGCGCTGGAAGGCCTTGAGTTCCTTCACGGGCCATTCCACCTGGGCCTCGGGACGGCTCACATAGAGCTGGACCACTTCGTCGGCGGGCATCTCACCCTCGTTCTTCACGTTCACGGTGACTTTCACCACATCCTTGCCGGCCTTGGCGTTCACGTCGCTGTAGGCGAAGTTCACATAGGACAGGCCGTGGCCGAAGGCATACATGGGGGCGATTTCCTTGGTGTCGAACCAGCGGTAGCCCACATAGAAGCGCTCGGTGTACTTGGACACGGGTTTGGGCATGGCGTCGATGAGTTTCTGACGCTCCTCGCGGGACATCTTCATCACGTCGGGACGATACAGCAGGGAGAAGAGGTCTCCGCCGGCGTTTTTGTCGGGGAAGTTACCCAGGGCATAGGCGGGGGAGTCTTCCAGCTGTTTGGGGAAGGTGAAGGGCAGTTTGCCGGAGGGGGCGATGTCGCCGAAGAGGACTTCGGCCAGGGCGGTGCCGCCCTCGGTGCCGTTCCACCAGCCCTGAACGATGGCAGGGGAGTTGGGCTCCAGCACCTGGAGGTCGGTGGGACCACCGGAGATAAGTACGGTGGCCAGGTTCTTATTGGCGGTGTACAGGGCCTGGATCAGCTCTTCCTGTCCGCAGGGGAGCTTGATGGTGGTGCGGTCGCTGCCTTCGGTCTCGATATTCTTGTTGGTGCCGCCGAAGAAGATGACCAGGTCGGCTTCCTTGGCCAGGAGAACGGCCTCGGCCAGCAGCTTGGGATCGGCTTTTTCATCGATGGCATCGGCCTCCAGCGGGTCCTTCACGGCCGGGGCGGGTCCCCAGCGGCGGCCCGGGAAGTTCTTGTAACCAGGGGCGTATTTCACTTCCACGCCTTCACCGGCGCGCTTGCAGATGCCTTCCAGCGGGGTGACCTCATAGAGGGCCTTCACGCCGGCGCCCATACCGCCGCTCTGGGTTTTGAGGACGGCATTCTGGCCGATGACGGCAATCTTCTTCACATCCTTGCAGATGGGGAGAACCTTGCCCTCGTTCTTTAAGAGAACGATGCTCTTTTCGGCCACCTGCTTGGCGATATCCTGGCACTCGGGCTGGGAAGTCATCACGGTGTTGGCCACATCGGCGGGAACGGCCTCGATGGCATAGCGGACGCGAAGGATCTGCTTCACTTTCTCATTCACCATTTCCTCGGTGAGTTTGCCGGCCTTGATGGAGTCGATGACGGGCTGGCCCAGGTAGTTGGAACCGGTCATCTGCACGTTGAGGCCGTGCAGCATGGCACCCATGGTGCTGTGCGTGCCGCCCCAGTCGCTCACGGTGAAGCCTTTGAAGCCCCATTCTCCGCGGAGGATCTCATTGAGGAGGTGTTCGTTTTCACTGCAGTAGTCGCCGTTCACCTTGTTGTAGGCGGGCATCACGCTCATGGCACCGCCCTCGATAATGGCGCGCTCGAAGGGTTTGAGGTAGATCTCACGCAGGGTGCGCTCGTCCAGCTGGGCGTCCACGCTGCCGCGGTTGGTCTCCTGGTTGTTCACGGCGAAGTGCTTGATACACACGGCGGTACCTTCGTCCTGGCAGCCCTTGGTGTATTCCAGAGCCAGGGCGGCGCTCAGGATGGGATCCTCGCTCAGGCCGCCCACAGGCAGACGCTGGATGTTCACGGCCGGGCCCAGGATGACGTCCTTGCCGCGCAGACGGGCTTCCTTGCCCATTCCGGTGCCGTATTTGTAGGCCAGTTCCTCACTCCAGGTAGCGGCCAGGGCGCTGCCGGTGGGGAAGTAGGTGGCGCTGTCCAGGGTCCAGCCGGCGCTCATGAAGCCGTTGGGCTGGCCTTCTTCGCGGATGCCGAAGGGACCGTCGGCATAATTCATGTCGGCAATACCCAGGCGCTCTACGCCGGCCGATGACATGTTGGTCTTGGAGTGAAGCATGTTCACTTTCTCCTCCAGGGTCATCTGGGCGATGAGGGCGTCAATCTTTTTGTCGTTGACGGTGAGTTTGTCCTGCGGGGACTTGGGACCGCAGCAGGCCGATGCCATCACGGCGGCCGATGCAATCAGTAACAGTACTTTTTTCATATGGATTAGTGGTTGATTATTCTATTTCAGTTGATGGGACAGGTGCAAGTTTCCGGAGGCTAAATAGATTGCCGATGCCTCCGGAAACTTGCACCTGTCCCATCAATCATCCTTCATAACTATTTGAACAAAGTAGGAGCCAGGGTTTGGAGATCAGCTCTCCAGGTGGCCCAGCTGTGGCCTTCCTGGGCGTTCTCCATGTATTCGAACTTGAGTCCGTCCTTGGTGAGCTGTGCGCGTGTGTTCTCACAGTTCTTGTAGGCAATGTCGGTGGGACCGCCCTGGGTGAAGACCAGCGCCTTGAACTGCTTGTTCATCTTGGCGGCGTTCTTCTTCACCTGCAGGCGCTCACTCTCGGCGGCCGGATCCAGGCCGGGCATCAGGGAGGAGCTCAGCACCCATACGTGGGTGAACATGTCAATGTTGTTGAAAGCCACTTCCATGGTTTCCATACCGCCCATGGACAGGCCGGCTACGGCGCGGTGCTTGGCGTCGGTATATACGTTATAGTTGGCCTCGATGAAGGGGATGATGCTTTCCACCATATCCTGGGCAAACGGGGGAACCTCGTTCTGAACGGGAATGGTGCCGTTGGGCATCACCACAATCATGGGAACCATCTTGCCCTCGGCCAGGAGGTTGTCCAGGATCCAGCCTGCGGCGCCCACGCCGGGCCAGGAAGCGTCGTTGTCTCCGCCGCCGTGGATGAGGTACAGCACGGGCAGCTTGGCCTTGCTCTTCTCATAGCCGGCGGGGGTCCAAACGTGCATACGGCGCATCTGGTTCAGGTTTTTGGACCAGTAATAACGCTGGGCAACTGCGCCGTGGGGGACGTCCTTGATGTAGCCGGGGCCTTTGGTGAAGACGCTGGCCTGCTCGGCGCTCAGGGGAGCCTTGGGGTCCTGTACCTTGGTGCCGTCCACCAGGAAGCTGTAGCGGAAGCAACCATCGGCTAAACCTTCACACACGCCCTTCCAAACACCGTTGGGGGCCTCTTTGAACACCACGGGTTTGTCCCAGGGGAGGTCTCCGGTCACGGCCACGGTGCGGGCCTTGGGGGCGTAAATCTGGAACAGGACTTTGCCGTCGGGCAATACGCGGACACTCTGGAGCGTGTCGTTGGGAGTGGGTTGGCGGAACCAACCCTGCGCTCCTGCCTGCAGGGTAGCGGCCAGGAGTGCAACGAGGGTAAGAATTCTTTTCATTACTAGGTTTGGGTGTATTAGTCGTCCATGTCCGTGCTGTTCCGGCTGCTGCTCATGCGCACGGTTTTCTGCTTCTTGGGCGTATCCTTGAACAGTTTCTGGGCAAAGATGGTGAGATACTCTCTCCAGTTGCGCCAGATGTGGCCGCCTTCGCTCTCATAGAGCGTGGAGGGGAAGCCCTGGAAGTCGAACCATTCCTTGAGGCGCTTGGTGTTGGCCATCACGCCGTCGGCTTTGCCGCAACCCATCCAGTACAGCTTGGGCTCGTAGGCAAATACTTTGGCGAAGCCTTGCTCGTTGCCCTCGATGGTGCCCACGCCGGAGAACAGGCCCACATAGCCGAAGCGGTCCGGATAATGCAGGGACAGCATGCAGCTCTGGCGGCCGCCCATGGAAAGGCCGGCTACGGCGGTGTTGGAATAGCCTTTATTTACGCGGTAGTGCTTCTCTACGAAGTTCATGACATCGGGGAAGCTGTCTTCGATCTCGATGGTGCTCTGGCTGCGGCTGTTGGCCATGGTGGGCTGGAAGTTGTTCACAGCGGCGCCGGGAGCGGCCTGGTTGAACCAAACGCCGTTGGGCATCACCACAATCATCGGCTTGGCTTTGCCCTCGGCAATGAGGTTGTCCATAATCTGGGCGGTGCGGCCCAGGTCGGCCCATGCATCCTCGTCACCGCCGCTGCCGTGCAGCAGATACAGCACGGGATAGCGCTGGGACGGGTTGGTCTCGTAGCCGGCGGGGGTGTATACGGTCATACGGCGCTGGCTGTTGAGGGTGGGACTGTCGTACCACACATGGGCCAGGGTGCCGTGCGGCACGTTGTTCACCTGGTAGTACCAGCCTTTGTCACCGGGCTTGGCGCTCAGGGTGAAAATGTTGGTCCAGGTGGCTACATCCCTGTTCTGATGCACGTTGGAGGGGTCCATCACCTTTTTGCCGTCCACCAGGAAGCTGTAGGAATAGAGTTCTCCTTCCAGCGGGGCCGATGTATACTCCCACACGCCGCCGGGGCCTTCCTTGAGGTCTTCCACGCCAGGTGCGTCGTACACCACCTTTCGGCCGCCGAAGTCCACTTCGATGGGACGGGTGGGCAGGAAGTCTCCGGTAACCTGCACCACCTTGGCCTTGGGGTTATGATAACGGAAGGTGACGCTGTTGTCCGGATTGATCTCCGGGGATACCAGGTCCGTGCCGGGGCCCAGTGCCTGCTGGGCGCTTGCCGTCACGGCAAAGAGCACGAAAGCAGCTGCAAGGAAAAGACGTTTCATAGGCTCAGTGTTATTGATTATTCCAAAGATAGTCATTTCATTAGTAAACACAAAGTGTTTGAACATCTGTGAAAACAATCGTACTTTTTTGTGCTTGTTGCTTAACTTGCTGTGTGCCAAATAGTTAAAAATTTCTCTTGATACCAAACGGAATCAAGAGAAAAACTTAGTTTGCTAATAATCAGCTATTTATGCCCTATTCACGGCCGCTTATATCCGTCGTTCAGGCAACGCTGGGAGATGTGCTCGATGCGATCGGCGGTGTTGGGGTGGGAGGAGAAAAGATTGGTCACCGTGCTGGTCTGGGACTGGCTTTCTCCGGAGAGTTTCTCCATCTTCTCGAAGGATTGCACCATCACCCAGGGATTCTTGCCGGCTTCGCACAGGTAGTTGTAGCCGTAGTCATCGGCCTCGCTTTCCATGTCACGGGAGAACTTGGCGTTGAGGATCACCTCTCCCAGGGCGCCCAGCTGGGAATCCGTGAGGGTGGCCACTTTGTCGCTGGTCGATGCCAGACCGGCCAGAGCGGCCGAAGTGAGCATCTGTTTCTGCATCTGCTTGCGCGTGTGGTGCAGGGCTACGTGGCCCATCTCGTGGCCGATTACGCCCAGCAGTTCATCGTCGGTCATCACGTCCATGATGCCCGTGTACACGCGTACGCTGCCATCGGCACAGGCAAAGGCGTTGATCTCGTTGTTCCTGTATACCTTGAAGTTGAGCGGTTCCTCATTGACACCGTCCAGCTTCTGAGTAAGTTTGCGCAGGCGCTTGGTGTAGGAATTGTTTTCCGGCAATACCTCGCTCTGGGCATCCAGCTGAGTAATGTACTGGCTCACATACTGTTTAACCTGGTCGTCCGTAAGGCTGAGGGCCTGGGCAATATAGACGCCGCCCTGAAGCAGGCGTTCGGAATTGAGGTTCTGCATTACGGAGCAGGAAGAGAGCGTGAGAGCAGCGGCAAGGAGAAAGAAGAAACGTTTCATAGCGTGGTCAGTTATTTTTCTCAAAGTTAGCTATTTTTTTGTAAATTTGTAGCACCCTATTTAAGTAGGTGATAACCAAACACTTGGTTTTTTCTCTTGATCCCAAACGGTATCAAGAGAAAAACTTAAAACGTTGAAAATCAACAAATTAACAAAAATGCAAAAATACCTTCTTCCTATTATGCTGTTGGCGGTGGCTTGCGGACGGCCGACGGATCCGCTGCCGCGCGGCAAGGTTTCGGCCGAAATGGCATCGGCCTTTGAAAACTATCTCCAGGCTGTGGCCGACAGCAGCGAGGACCTGCACAGCGTGATGGTCCTCCAGCACGGTAAGATTTTGGCCGAAAAGCAGATAGCCCCGGACACCGCCCATATTATGAACTCGGTGAGCAAGACTTTTACCTCCACGGCCGTGGGCTTCGCCATCCAGGAAGGCCTGCTGCATCTGGAAGATAAGATTGTAGACCTGTTCCCGGAGAGTGTTCCGGAGCAGCCGCAGGGAATGCTCTCCGATATCACCCTCCGGCACCTGCTCACCATGAACTCCGGTCACGCCAAGGATCCCACCTATGGCATACGCAGCGGAGACGGTGATTGGATCAGGGGCTTCATGGAATGGCCCATAGAGTACGAACCCGGCACCTGCTACTGCTATAACAGCCTGGGCACTTATCTGCTGAGCGCCGCCGTCCAGAAAGTGACTGGCCAGAAAGTGGTGGATTACCTGGAAACGCGGCTGTGGCAGCCCCTGGGCATCGAAAAGCCGCATTGGGAGGAGAGCCCCGCCGGCATCAACACCGGAGGCTGGGGCCTATATCTGCACACGGAGGACCTGGCCCGCATGGGGCTGTGCCTGCTGGGTGGCGGCAAGTTCCGCGGCAAACAGGTGATTCCCGCCGACTGGGTGGCCCAGATGTCGGCCAACCAGGTGCCTTCGATTGGCGCCGGCGTGAATGAAAGGATGCTTCCGGAGCTGCAGAAAAGCCGTTTTGCCGCATATTATAACCCCGAAACCAACGACTGGCTCCAGGGTTACGGTTATCAGATGTGGCGCTGCCGCTACGATGCTTTCCGGGCCGATGGCGCCAACGGTCAGTACATCATCGTCATCCCCGATAAGGACGCCGTGGTGGTGACCACCGCCTACATCCCTAATATGAGGCAGGAGATCCAGCTCATCTGGGACCACCTGCTCCCTGCATTGTAGACTATTCTATATCAAACAGTTGCTTGGATGGCTCGTCTTGTTTAAAGGCGGGCCATCCTGGATTTCCGTCCTTGCAGAAGGCGGTCCAGGCATCCAGCATCTTTTCGCTCAAGGCGTGGTCGGCCGGGGTGAAAGGACGCCAGCTGCGCTCCAGCGTGCCGAAGACATACCACAGTTCGGCCGAATGGAAAGCGCCGGCGGCCGATGCCGGATGAGCCTCATTGGTGGGCAGTTCCCGCAGGAATTCGTATTCGTAGACCGGGAAGCCCAGGGAGTCCCGGATGGCGCAGAAACGTTCCACGGCCGGGCCGCCCAGCCCACCCATATCGTCCTTGTTATAGCCGATCATGATGGGAACCGTGGCGATATCGGCATTCATAAACGCCTCCTCAAAGCCCTCGGTGACCACTTTTCCGTCCAGGTGCGGGGTGAGCATGCCTCTATTGGCGGCCAGGATTTGGGCCGATGATGCAGCGCGCATTTCGGCCAGGCTGGTGAGACCGACGTTATCCATGAGCGCCTTGCCCCGGGCGTCGAACTGCTCCTGTGTCCCTTCCGGCGTAAGGCCGCGGGTGCTCATTCCTCCGCCGCTCTGGATGATGGCGCCGGCCATCAGGCCCTTGGACAGCGGGGAAACCAGCAGCGTCTTCACGCTCATGGCGCCGGCACTCTGGCCGAAGACGGTGATGCGGTCGGGATCTCCGCCGAAGGCCGAAATATTGTCGTGTATCCACTGCAGGGCGGCAATCTGGTCCATGGTGCCATAGTTGCCGCTCTGGCCTTGTTCGGCCGTGAGTTCCGGGTGGCTCAGGAAGCCGAAGGTCCCCAGACGATAATTGATAGTGACCAATAACACGCCGCGGGAAGCCCACTGGTCCCCGTCCATAGTTACCTCATAGCCGTAGCCGTTCATATAGGCCCCGCCGTGGATCCACATGGCCACCGGCAGCTTGGCCGACTTTTTCCCCAGGGTGGTTGTAGGCGCCCATACGTTGAGCGACAGGCAATCCTCGTTTTCTTCCGGGGTTCCGTCCCAATAGAATTCGTCCCCGTAGAAAGTTCCGGGCTTGTTTCCCGGCTGCGGGCAAATGGGGCTGAACTTGTCACACAGCATCACGCCTTTCCAGGGCTTCACGGGCTGAGGTGCCTGCCAGCGCAGGTCTCCCACCGGTGCTTCGGCATAACGGATACCCTTGAATACGGTGACACCCTCTTTTTCGGAGGGAATGCCCTGGATTCGGCCGCCGTTAACTTTAATTACACCCGGCTGGGAACAGGCCAACGCGCAGGCCAGAAGGGGGATAAGGTAGAGGGCTCTCTTCATAATTCTTTGGTTATTAGGTAGTTAACTTTTTCTCTTGATACCGTTTGGAATCAAGAGAAAAACTCAAGTATTTGACTATCAGTGTTTTGAGGCGCCAGCTACATACCGGGCGGTGCGGGCATCGGAGATGGGTCCGGACCAGCCGAGGCCGAAGCCGAAGTCCCAGGCGTGGCCGTCGGCATCGAGCAGCGGACGCATATCGTGGGGGACGTCCTCAAACTGCTCTTCCACGGTGCGCATGTCGGCGGGCATCTGCATGGGCAGCAGGGCCGTGGGTTCAAACGCGCCGCTCACCGCATCCAGCACCACCTGGTTCTGCACGCCGAAGCGCAGCAGGATGGCGTCGGCATAGGGTTCCAACTCGGAGAGCACGGCCGGACGGGAAAGGCTCACCGCCACCACCACGGGCTTGCTGCCCATCTTCTTGCGGGTGTCGATGACCAGGTCCAGGTCGGCCTCGTTGTAGGTTTTCACGCTCTTGCCCTTGTAGGAACGGTTGGTGAAGGATTCCTTGGGGTCTCCACCGGCCACCGATACGGCGCGGGCATACTCTGCTTTGTAAGGCCGATACTGGAGGCTGATGGGCACGTAACCATTGCCGCCCTTCTGGCGGTCGGCAACATCGTAGCCGGGGCCGGAAGCGGGCTCCTGGATGAATACCAGGGCGAAATCGGCTTCTTCGGGGGTGTCTACCCAGTAGAAGTCTCTCTCCACGAGTTCCCGGCTGACGGGCCAGTCCCAGTGTGCGGCCGGGCCCATGGAAAGGCCGAACATGCCGGGCGTCTGGGGGTAGTAGCGTTTGGGAACGTAGACCTTGAGCGGTCCCTGCATGCGGTTGGACCGGCAAGGAATGACGTTGCCGTGGTTCTTCACCATCACCAGGCTCTTCTGCTGGGCCTTGTAGCCGGCTTCCATGAAGGAAGGGTTGCCCACCAGTTCGGTGGCGTGGGCGGGGCAGGTGTAGGGATTCTCGAAGAGTCCGGTGCGGAAGGAATTCATCAGCAACCGTACGGCCGATGCTTCAAAGCGCTCCCGGGCCGCTTTTTCTCCAAAGTCGGCCACCCACATCTGATAGGCCTCCAGCACGGGTCCCTTGGCGTTGTTGCCGCCAAACTGGTCCACGCCGGCCTTCAGGACTTCATAATGTCTCTGGGCCACGGTGAGGTTTTCCACGCCCCAGCACTTGCCGTCGAAGGATTCGATGGCCTTGTTGTCGTAGGTGATGTTCCAGTCTGTACACACCACGCCGCTGTAGCCGTATTTGTCCCGCAGCAACTCCTGGATCATCCAGTGGCTGTAGCTGTTGCCCACATTCTTGCCGTTGCGGTCCTTGCCATAAGAAATGGTATAATAAGGCATGACGGCGCTGGCCATGCCAGTACCGCCCTGCAGGGCGAAGGCGCCGTCCACGAATGGCTGCAGGTGCATGCCGAAGTTGTTGCCGGGATACACGGCGTATTTTCCATAGTTGAAGTGGGCGTCACGGCCTCCTTCCTCGGGGCCGCCGGAGGGCCAGTGTTTCACCATGGCGTTCACGCTCTCGGTACCCCAGCCACCGTCGGCGGAGGACTGGAAGCCGTCCACATAGGCGCGCGCCATATCCCGGTCCAGGATGGGATCCTCTCCGAAAGTGCCGTTGAAGCGGCTCCAGCGGGGTTCGGTGGCCAGGTCAATCTGGGGAGAAAGTGCGGTGGCGATACCCAGTGCGCGGTACTCCCGGGAGGCTATGCTGCCGAATTCCTTCACCAGCGCAGGGTCGAATGTGGCGGCCAGTCCCAGCGGGGTGGGCCACAGGGAAATCTGCCCGCCGGCGCCCATGTTGAATTCGGCCGTGGCGGCGGTCTCGTTGCGGGGGTCGGAGGAGATGTTCACGGGCACGCCGTGTCCCATGGCCTCCACGTAGGCCTGCATCTGGTTGTTCCAGCGCGCGGCTACCTCGGGGTTCTGCACAGAGGTTACCAGCACGGCGCGCAGGTTGTCATCGGCCAGGAAAGCCTTCTGCTGCTCCGTCATGTCCCAGGGGTTGTGGTCCTGGGATGCATAGCTGGCCGCACCGAAACCGTAGGCGCTGCCCGGCACCGCCTGATGGCTGCTGTACAGCATGAGACCGGCGATTTCCTCAATGGAGAGCTGTGCGGCCAGGTCTTTGGCCCGTTCTTCGGCGGGCAGGCGCCAGTCCTCGTACGGGTCCAGCTTGCCGTTGCGGTTGAGGTCCTTGAAGGCATAGCCGCCGGCTTCCAGGATGGCTGCCGACGTATATCCCAGCGTGGGACCGCCCTTCTGGGTGATGACGCTGTAACCGTCGGCCTCCGACACTTTCCACTTGGGGCCGCAGGAAACCAGGGCCAGCAGCAACAGGGGGAACAGGTATTTTCTCATATTATTAACGTTTGTAAATCATAAACTTCCAGGTGACGCCCAGGTCGAAGTTGTTGATGTTGTCGTGGTTGTCACGGAACCAGACGGCGTGCAGGCGCAGATTCTCGTTGCCCAGGGGGAAGAATTCCACGCCGGCTCCATAGTACAGGTAATCGTTGCCGGCGGGGAGGATGAGGTCGAAGCTCTGCCCGTCCTCGTCCACGTTCTGGGCGTCGTTTTTCTCATAGCCCACCTTGGTGCACAGGTTCCACTTGCCCAGGGTGACGATGGCTTTGCCGATGAGGCTCCAGTCGCTGAAGAAGAACTGTTTCTGCTTGAAGGAGGCGCGGTTGATGAAGTCCACGTCCAGGGCCAGCGGGCCCAGGAAGAAACGGTTGCCCAGGGCAATCCAGTTCATCATCTTTCTGGTTTCGTCCTGCACGTAGTTGTAGCTCCAGGTGGTGTGCCACCAGGGCGCGAAGGAACCGTTCCAATATAAATTATAGGAATAGGCGTTCTGCTTGGCCGGGGAAATGGGGGAGGGACAGAACTGCAGGGAGATATCCTGCCCCGGTGCCGGACTGAAGGTGGCGGTGACGCCAAAGGCGTAATACTGCACCCAGTTGTTCACGAAAGTACCATAATAGTATACGTCGATGGGCGCCGAGTCTACCTCGTAGGTGCCCACCAGAATGGGCTGTTTGCCGAAGGTGAAGGACCAGCGGGAAGTGGGCTGCCACTTGAGCCAGAGGAAGTCCGTGGCGTTGAAGGGATTCTGGTCGTCGATCTTCTTGTTCAGGCGTTGCCGGATGCGGAAGGAAAGACGGTCGCTGAACTGGCCGATGACGTGGAAATTGAGGTAATCCCCCTGGAAGTGGGTGTTGTATTCTCCGTTGGTGAGGTCCTGGTGGAAGGTGGCGCGGGTGTCGATGTATACCTGGTCCACGTGGACCTGGGCCTTCAGGAGCGTGCAGGCAAGGAGTCCGGTGACAAGAATCAGGAATCGTCTCATAGTTGCAGGTTATTCGGTTTTCAGGGTTACGATATGGTCGGCAAAACGCATGGCGGCCTCCCGATGGGAGATGAACAGGATGGTTTTGCGGCCGTGGTATTGCCGATGGAGGTTCTCCAGCAGCTGTTTTTCGGTTTCGGGGTCCAGGGCCGATGTGGACTCGTCCAGGATGAGGACACCGCCCTTGCGCAGCAGGGCACGGGCGATGGCCACGCGCTGGGCCTGACCCTCGGAAAGGCCGCTGCCGATTTCTCCGCAGGGGGTGTCCAGCCCTTCGGGCAGGTCATAGACAAAGCCGGCCATGGCGGTTTCCAGGGCTGCCCGGAGGTCTTCGTCGGTGGCCGATGGGGCAGCCAGCTGCAGGTTGCTGCGGATGGTGCCGGAGAGCAGGGAATTGCCCTGCGGGATATACATGAAATTGCTTCTAAGGGCACTTCCGGCAGGGAATCCTCCCACGGTTACGGCGCCGTCCTGGGGTTTGAGCAGCCCCAGCACCAGGCGGATGAGCGTGCTTTTTCCCACGCCCGTTGGACCGGCGATCACCGTCATTTCTCCGGCGGGGAAGGTGCAGGAGAAGTCCTTGAGGACGGGTTCCGGGATGCCGGGATAGGCATAGGTGAGGTGATTGACCTCGATGATGGGGGCACCCTGCAGCATGCGCTGCTGCTGGAGCGGTTCCTCCTCCAGTTCCTGCAGGTCCATCAGGCGTTCGATGGATGTGACGGCCTGGATGAAGGCGGGAATCTGCCGGCCGAACTCGGCGATGGGCCGCTGCACCTGGCCCACCAGCTGCAGGAAGGCCGTCATGGTACCGTAGGTGACGGTGCCGGCGCGGATGCCGAAGACACCCCACAGGAATGCGGCGGCATGCCCGGCCTGGAAGCCGAAGAACATGAGCCCGCGGGCCACGGCGTTGTAGTTGAGGCGCTTGCGGGTAAATGCCTCTACGTCGGCCTGCAGCCAGCCGAATTTGTCCAGCACGCGCTCTACGTTGGTGAGGGTGAGGATCAGCACGCGGTGCTGCAGGCTTTCCTGCATGAGCTGCTGCATCTCGCTCTCCCGCTTGCGGATGGAGGCCATCAGCTGGCGTAACTGATTGAAAAACAGCTTGGAACCAAATACGGTAGAGAACATGAGGATGAGCAGCACCCACAGCAGATTGGGGGCCAGCAGCATCAGATATACGCTGGCGGCGATGAGCTGGATGAGGGTGACCGCCATCCCGGGCATACGCTCCGTGATGAGCTCGGCCACCACGCGGATGTCTTCCTCCAGGCGGTTCACAGTGTCTCCGGAGAGGAAGCGTTCCCGGCCGTCCCAACGGCTTTTCATCACGTGGCCGAAAAGGTCTTTGCGCAGGATGTTCTGCGCCTTCACCAGATTGTAGGAATCCCACCAGCTGGCCAGGATGATGCAGCCCAGCTGCAAGGCCAGCACGCACAGGAAAATGATGATTCCGTCGGCCAGGGGATCTCCCTTGACGCCGGTGGCAATGTCCACCAGGTATTTGCTGGCCCACACAAAGGCCAGGGAAGCCGTGATGCGCACCAGGCCGATGACGATGCTCACCGCCATCCGCCACCGTACCGGTGCGGACATGGCCCAGAGGGCCTTCATGCACGGCCAGAACTTTTTCATTCGGCCACTCCCTGTTCCAGCCAGATGGCCGTGAGTTTGTCTACATCGGCGGCGGCGCGCTCCGGCGTCACGTCATAATTGTCCAGGAGCAGCTGCACCAGGTCCTCCTTGCCGAATTCCTTCCCGCTGACGGCCTCCCACAGATAGGCGGCGGTCTCGTTGAGGGACAGCATCTTGTTGAAGTTTACCTGGGCCAGGCCTTCTCCGACCACTACAAACTCCCCGCAAATCTTGCGGAGGATGAATCCTTCCTTGATCTTCATATGATTCTTCTATAAATGGCTAAAATATATCTTCTAAACGGTTTCAGAACCCGCCACCAGCGGCCGTTGCCGGGTTTCACCACGCGGGAGCCCCGTTCGATGGCCGTCACCGTGCCTATTACATCGGCCAGCGTGCAATTCTCGGTGCCTGCAAGGTTGCCGTCTCCCATCAGGGTGAGCCGGTCTCCGTCCTTGCTGATGAGCCGATGCAGCACATACCTCGGCCCCGGCAGCCGCACCAATAACATGTCTCCCACAGCAACGGAGGGCATTTTCCTGAGCCGGACGCTGTCTCTTCCGCCGCGGATGAACGGCAGCATGCTGCTGCCCAGCGGCCTTATGGTGACCTCCCGTCCTTCGTTCATCAGGACGGCGGCCTCCTCCAGGAGAACTTCGTTGGCCACTACCTTCTTATCCATTGGCTACGGTGTTATGACACAACTGGGCTGCTGCCTGGTCCGGAAGGCAGTCCAGTACGTAGCAGGGGACTACGCGGGTGAGACCTTCCAGCGTCTGGTGCCAGCCGTCGGATAGTTCCTTGAAGGGGCGGAAACCGGAGGCCGATGCCATGAGCGAGGCATAGGCCTGCACGCCGGAAAGGCGTTCTATCTTGTTGAAAGGGGCCTGGCGGATGCGCACCACGGCGCCCACGGGAACGTCCTGGGCCTTGTAGCAGGGCGTTTTTCCGCTCCAGGGGCTGCCGTACACGCGGGCACTGCCGTCGGGCATCAGGCGCAGGATGGGATTGTCGTCGTTGAGAAGCTCGCTCCCGGGGATATGCTTGAGCCAGAGGCTGCTGTGGGTGCTTTTTCCGGTGCCGCTCTTTCCCAGGAAGAGGTAACCTTTTCCCGCGTTCATTACCACGGAGGCGTGCATTTCCAGCAGGCCGTGACGGGCCGATGCAAAGGCAAACAGCAGCATGAGGGTGTTGTTCACGGCAAAGGCGTCGTCCACCCCGGTAGGGAAGAGCCGGGCCTGGGTGAAATCATCGGAGCAGCTCATCTGGGCAGCCACGGGCCGGCCGGGAAGGGGACGTACGCTGAAGCGCCAGCCGCCCTTTTCATAGCGGGAAATGGCAATCTCGGGAAAGCCCGGACCGTCCTGGGTGGTATAATAGGGCGTAGAAGGCGCCAGGGGAAGGCTGTTGACCAGTTGAAGGGTAAAGAGCAGCGGAGCCTTGGAATCCTCACACATAAACGGTTCCAGATTGGCCAGGCGCGGCATTTCCCCTTCTACTTCGAAGCGGAATCCGGCAACTTTGTATGTTCGTTTTTGGGTCATTTGTGGTTAATCATACAAATCTATACAAAAAGGGGCAAAAAAAAAAGCCCTACTGGGCTTTCTTTTGGTCAATGGCTGCCTGGAACATCGCTATCAGCTGGCGGACGGAATTGTTAATGTCGTACTGCGCGATGTGCCGGGCGTAACGATGGCCCATTTCCCAGCGTTCCCTGGGATGATTCAGCCAGTAGTCTATGCGCTGGGCCAGGGCTTCGGGATTCTTCTCCGGGAAGCGGCTTCTGCTGTCCAGGGCAAATTGGGATGTACCGGAATACGGGCCAACGGCAATTACGGGCACCACGGCCTGCTGCATGGCTTCCATGATGGAGAGGCCTTCCACCTCGATGGTGGCGCAGTGGGCGCAAAGATCGGCTTCGGCAGACAGTTTGCGAAGACCGTCCCGGTCCAGGAAGACAAACTGGGGCTCATAGCCTACAATCCCTTTCCTGTAGAGTTTCTGGGCCATCCTTTTGATGCGTTTTTCATCCGGGCCGATGCCGGCGAAGATGAGCTGGATGCGATGGGCATGGGAACTGAACCGCATGGCTTCCAACAGGGTGGACTGATCTTTTTCCTTGGACAGGCGGCCGATATAGACCACTTTGAGAGGACGGTTGGCGTCTTCGTAGCCTTCCGGCATCTCCTGGGGCCGGATGCATGCGTCGGGGATGAGGCCGTTGGAAATAAGGGCCATTTCGGACTTGAAGTGATAGCGGCGCAGGCGGTCCATCACGTTTTCCGTCGGGCACTGTACGCAGGCGCAGTGGTTGAAGACCAGGTCGCGCGCCAGGCGGAGCAGGGTACGGTTAAGCCCTTTCCAATAGCACAGGGGACCCAGGGAATTGGTGATGTTCTCCGGATGGAGATGGTAGGTGGCCGTGAGAGGTTTTCCTAACTTCTGGGCAATTTTAATAGCCTTGATCTCCAGGACAAAGGCTTCTTCCAGGTGGACGACATCGGCCCAGCGGATAGCCTCTTCCATGATTTTGGGGTCGCTGGAGGCGTAACTGAAGCCCTGGGCCTCAATGATGGGTTGGAACACGGGGAATCTGAATTCCTTGAGGCAGTACTCGGGCTGGGGCTGGGCAGCGTGCTTATTGGGACCGGCCAGCACGCGGACCTCATGACCCATCTCCCGGAGATAATTCACGGTCCGGCGTGCCGAAGCCGCCATTCCGTTTCCCTGCATGTGGAAATTATTGATTACAAAGAGGATTTTCATTCTTGAATACTTTTTGGAGCATGTCCTTGTACTCCTGGGACCAGCCCTGCGGCCAGTCGTGGGAGCCGGGATACAACTCATAAGTGTGCGGATAGCCCTTCTTCCTCATCCGTTTGTGAAGCAGGACGGTGGAGGGACGCATCATGTCCCGCTGGCTGGCATAGAGGTAATAGCCGTAGGGGGGATAATCGCGGAACTGTTTTTTGAGTTTGGGATACAGCCACCAGTAAAAATGACGGCGGGTGTAGCACGGTTTTCCCCAACCCCACATGTAGGGCGACATGGCGCCGATATAACCGAATACCTGGGGAAAGTTGGCTCCGAAGAAGATGCTCTGATAACCGCCGATGGAAAGGCCGGCCACCGCGCGGTGTGCGCGGTCCGGTACGGTGCGGTATACGCTGTCCACATAGGCCACTACGTCGTGTACGAAGGCGCTTTCTACCATGCCGTCCACTTCCAGGATGCTCTCATAGGCGTCCTTGAAACGGGCGTTGTTGTAGTCCTGGTCATCGTCGTACTGATTCACGTTGGGCATGACCACAATGCACTTTTTGGCCAGGCCCTCCCGCCACAGGCTGTCGGTGGTGTGATACACTTCCCCGAAGCGGATCCAGGCGGTCTCGTACCCGCGCGCGCCGTGCAACAGATAAAAGACGGGATAGCGCTCCGTGCTGCTGTAGTAGTCCTTGGGCAGATACACAATCATGCGCCGCTGCGTGGGGCCGGGAACGCTGCAGGAGTAATAGTGCTCTTCCACCAGATTCCGGGGAGCGTATTCGCCCTCCCGGATGGCAGGTCCAGAAAAAGAGCGCTCTTCGCTAGCGAACCGGACGATTCCGCAAGAAGAGAGCGCTAATAAAGCTGTTAAAAGTAGAAGTTTAGGTTTCAATCTTGTTTACTCGGCCTCAGGAGCCAGGGTGGTGTAGACGTTGGTCACGTCTTCGTCGTCCTCCAACAACCCAGTGAGCTTGTCCAGGGTGGCGCGCTGCTCGGGGGTAACCTCCTTCAGGTCCACGTTGGGGATTTGCTCGAAGCCACCGGAAATGAGTTCATAACCCTTCTCCTCAATATACTTCTGGATTTGGCCGTAGGCGCTGTAGTCTCCGTAGATGGAGATTTCCACCGTCACGTTCTCGTCCTCGTCCTCCACTTCCTGCTTGAACACTTCTTCGGCTCCGAAGTCAATCAGGTCCAGTTCCAGTTCCTCCACGTCGATGGGGGCTGCAGGGTTCTCCTTGATGCGGAACACGCACTTGTGGTCGAACATGAAGGCCACGCTGCCGCTGGTCTGAAGGGAACCGCCGCACTTGGTGAAGTAGCTGCGCACGTTGGCCACGGTGCGGGTGTTGTTGTCGGTAGCGGCCTCTACCAGGTAGGCAATGCCGAAGGGACCGAAACCTTCGTAGATGATTTCCTTGAAGTCACCGGATTTGGCCTCGGTGGCCTTCTTGATGGCGCGCTCGATGTTTTCCTTGGGCATCTGTTCGCTCTTGGCCTCGGCGATGAGGGCGCGAAGACGGGGGTTGCCGGTAACTTCGGCGCCGCCCTGCTTCACGGCGATGGTGATTTCCTTGCCCAGCTTGGTGAAGGTCTTGGCCATGTGGCCCCAGCGCTTCATCTTGCGCTCTTTGCGGAATTCAAATGCTCTTCCCATATTATTCGGCAGTTTCGATGCGGGTAATGTATTTGTCAATCTCCATGGCCTCGGGAGCGTTGCCCCACTGGTCCTTGATGGTCTTGTAGAAGGAGAGAGCCTTGGCGGTGTCGCCATTGGCCTCGGCGGCGATACCGGCCTTCAGGAGGTAAGCGGCGGCCAGGGCGTTGTCCACGGTGCTGGCGGCTTTCTCATAATAGCCGATGGCCTTGCCGTATTCTTCCAGCTCTACATAGGCATCTCCGATGCAGGCCTGGGCGCGGGAGAGGAGGATGGTGTCCTCACCGTCGTACTTCTTGAGGGTGGCGATGGCGTCCTCATAGGCGCCGGTCTGGAGCTGGCAGATACCGGTGTACAGGTACACGGCCTCGCCGGCCTTGGAACCGTACTGCTTCACGATATCGGCAAAACCCAGGTCGTTGTCGTCGCCGTTGAGGGCAAGCTCATACTCGCCGGCCTGGAACCATTGCTCGGCACGGACCATCTGGTCTGTGGCCTGGGCTTTCTTGGGCTGCAGGTAGAAGCGGTTGTAGGCCAGGATGCAGATGGCAATCACCAGCACGGCAATCACGCAGCCATAAATGAGTTTTCCGTTCTCTTTGAAGAACTGTTCTGTTTTGGAGACGGCCTCAGCCATGTTCTGCTGACGCACTTCTTCTTCGGTTTTAGTAATTTTTGCCATATTGTTATTGTTTCTAATTAGCTTTTGAGCCCGCAAATTTACGAAAAATATTATATATTTGCAAAGTAAAGAAAAGCCATCTCCTTCATGCCCAACCTGAGGAAAATAGTTGTGCAGGATTTCCGGAACATTGCGTTCCAGGAACTCTCCTTCAGCCCCAACGTGAACTGCATTAGCGGCAACAACGGGGAGGGAAAAACCAACCTGCTGGACGCCATCTATTACCTTTCCATGACCAAGAGCGCCTTCCCGGCGCCGGACCGCTGCCATTTCCGTTATGGCACGGAAGGCTTTGCCATCGGCGGCACCTATGCCATGGAGAACGGCCTGGAATCCCGTTTTTCCATCCAGGTGAAGGAAGGGGAGAAGCGGCTTTCCCGGGACGACAAACCCTATACCCGCATGGGGGAACACATCGGCGTGCTTCCCGTGGTGATGGTTTCTCCCGGAGATAGCGTCCTGGTGAGCGAATCCGGTGAGGAACGCCGCCGGCTTTCCAATGCGGTGCTTTCCCAGATGGACCGGGAATACATGGCCGCCGTACAGGCCTATAACCGCCTGCTGGTGCAGCGGAACAAACTGCTCAAGGACTATGCTCCCGACACCGCCTTGCTGGATGTTCTGGACAGCCGGATGGAGGCCCATGCGGCCCGGATCTATGAGACCCGCCGGCAGTTTGCCCAGGATTTGCTGCCCGTGGTGGGAGAGTATTACCGCCTCATTTCCGGGGGTGGTGAGAGCGTGTCCATAGAGTATAAGTCAGATTTGGCAAATGCTTCTTTGACAGAGATTTTCGCGCGTTACCGGGAGCGGGACTTTCAGTTGAGGTATACTTCCTGTGGCCCCCAGAGAGACGACTTTGTGTTCACCATGGACGGCCATCCCATCCGCCGCGCCGGCTCCCAGGGACAGCAGAAATCTTTCCTGGTGGCCCTTAAGTTCGCACAGTATGAAATCATGAAGCGCAGCTACGGTTTTGCGCCCATGCTGCTGCTGGACGACGTCTTTGACAAACTGGACCTGGGCCGTATCTCCAACCTCATCGGCATGGTGGCCGGGGCCGACTTCGGCCAGATTTTCATCACCGACACAGACCGCGCACGGCTCAGTGGCATCGTGGACCGTATCACTCAGGACAGGGCCTATTTCAATGCCGAGAAAGGCGCTTTTACCCGGCTTGACTGATGGCAGTACGCATACATAGGAAAGAGGCCGTGGGCATGGATAAAATTGTGGAGGAGTACATCAAATCCATGAAGATTGCCGTGGGACTCAACACCCAGCGCGTGTTTGCAGCATGGGACGCCTGCTCCGGCGCCGCACCTTATACTTTAAGGCGCTTTTATCGCGGCGGGAAACTGTACATCACCCTCAATTCCTCCGTCCTCCGCAGCCAGCTTTCTCTGCAGAAGGTGCAGCTCATAGAGAAAATGAACGCTTTCCTTGAGCAGGACGCGCTTTTTACCGCCGACAACAAAACGGTGGGCTTTATCCAGGAACTCATATTAAAATAATAAGCTTTGACTATGACCTTTGATCTTGCTATTCTGGGCGGTGGCCCCGCCGGATATGTGGCTGCAGGAAGGGCTGGCGCCGCCGGTCTTTCCGTGGTCCTGTTTGAAAAGAAAGAGCTGGGCGGGGTGTGCCTGAACGAGGGCTGCATCCCCACCAAAACCCTGCTGTACAGCGCTAAGGTGTACGATTATGCCCGTCATGCCGACAAATACGGCGTGGAGGTGCCCGATGCCGCGGTGGATGTGGAAGCCGTGTTCAAACGCAAGGAAAAGGTGGTGAAAAAGCTGGTGGGCGGCGTGCGCGTGCAGATGCGCAATGCCCATGTGGAGGTGGTGAAGGAATCGGCCGTCATCACCGGGGCCTCCCAGGTTTTTACCTTACAGGCCGGAGAAGCTCAGTATGAGGCCCGCAACATCCTGGTGTGCACGGGCTCAGAGGCCGTTGTCCCGCCCATCCCGGGCCTGCGTGAAGGCCTGGGCGGCGTAGTGGTCACCAACCGGGAAATCCTTTCCCTGGCCGAAAAACCGGAGCGGCTGGTGGTCATCGGCGGCGGCGTCATCGGCATGGAGTTCGCCTCCTTCTTCAATTCCATCGGCACGCAGGTGACGGTGGTGGAGATGCTGCCCAAGATCCTGGGGCCCATGGACGACGAAATCAGCGCCATGCTGCAGGCCCAGTATGCCAAGAAAGGCGTGGAATTCCACCTGAGCTGCAAAGTGACGGCCGTGGAAGGGAACGAAGTGGTCTATGAGACGCCCGAAGGCGAGGTTTGCCGCGTGGCCGGAGACCGCATCCTGATTTCCGTGGGCCGAAGGGCGGTGCTCAGTGGCATCGGCCTGGAGAACATCGGCGTAGAACTGGCGCTCAATCCCGCCGGACGTCCCTATGGTATCAAAGTGGACGCGCAGATGCGCACAAACGTGCCCGGCGTGTATGCCGCCGGAGACGTGACGGGCTTCTCCATGCTGGCCCACACCGCTTCCCGCGAGGGGGAGGTGGCTGTGAATACCATTCTGGGCAAGGCCGACGCCATGAGTTACAAGGCCATTCCCGGCGTGGTGTATACGAATCCCGAAGTGGCGGGCGTGGGCCTTACCGAGTCCGAAGCCGCCGCCAAGGGAATTGCCGTGGAGGTGCACAAGCTCCCCATGGCCTTCAGCGGCCGTTTTGTTGCCGAGAACGAGCGCGGAGAGGGCCTGTGCAAAGTACTCACTTCCAACGGTGTGGTGGTGGGCGTCCACATGCTGGGCAATCCCTGCAGTGAAATCATCTCCGCCGCCTGCGTGGCCATTGACCGCGGCCTCACGCTGGAAGCCCTTAAGGAAGTGGTGTTCCCGCACCCCACGGTTTCCGAAATCTTCAAGGAGACCCTCTTCGCCTGATGCGCACCATAGAAGTTGTGGCCGCCATTATCCGCCAGGGAGACAAGATCTTTGCCACCCAGCGCGGCTATGGCGACTGGAAGGACTGGTGGGAATTCCCGGGCGGGAAGGTTGAGGAAGGGGAGAGCCCCGAAGCAGCCCTGCTGCGGGAAATCCGGGAAGAACTGTCCATAGAGATAAAGGTAGATAAGTTCCTGTGTACCATAGACTGGGACTACCCCCAGTTCCACCTCACCATGCACTGCTACATGTGCTCCCTGGCCGGTGAAGCGCCGCATCTGAACGAGCACGAGGCCGCCCGCTGGCTGGATTCCGCTACCCTCTCCAGTGTCCGTTGGCTCCCCGCCGACATCCAGCTCCTTCCGCTGTTGGAACGCGAACTGACGAAGTAGATAAAACAAGAGGCCGACTCGATGTGAGAGCCGGCCTCAAGTCATATTATATCAACCATTAACTTATTTGCGGTCCAGGGCGAAGACGTTGTGGGCGGGCCAGTTCCGGGCCTTCTTGAGGGTGAAGGCGGCGGTGGCGCGGATGTCTTCTACGGAGGCGCCGAAGAGTACGCTGTACTTGCCGGCGGCGGCTTCCCAGGCGCTGGTGGTCTCGTTGAAGGAAGCCAGGTCATAGGCGCTCACCTTGAGGGTGAGGGTCTGGCTTTCACCGGGGGCCAGGAGCTTGGTCTTGCCGAAGGCTTTGAGCTCGCAGGCGGGTTTCTCCAGGCCGCCGGCGGGGGCAGCTACATAGAGCTGAACCACTTCCTTTCCGGCTACCTTACCGTTGTTGGTGACGGTGACGGTGGCTTCGAAACCATCGGCCACAGCCTTTACGACGGGCTTGGAGTAAGCGAAGGTGGTATAGCTGAGACCATAGCCGAAGGGATAGGAAACGGCTACTTTCCGGGTCTCGAAGAAGCGGTAACCCACCCAGATGCCTTCCTCATATTGGGTATAGTCCACATCCTTCTGCGGTACGCGGGGACCCCAGGAGAAGCCGCGGGTAGCGCTCTGGGTGTAGTTGTAGGGGAAGTTGGCGCTGGACGGATGGTCCATGAAGTTCACGGGGAAGGTCATGGGGAGCTTGCCGGACGGGTTCACCTTGCCGGTGAGGACATCGGCCACGGCGTTGGCGCCTTCCTGACCGGGGCTCCAGGGGAGGACGATGGCGTCTACCAGGTTCTTCCAGGAGTTGGTCTCGATGACGCCGCCCACGTTCAGGATCACAACCACTTTCTTGCCGGCGGCGTGATAGCTGGCGCTCACATTCTGCAGGAGTTCGCGCTCGATAGAGGTGAGCTCGAAGTCGTCCATCATTTTACGGTCGGCGCCTTCACCGGCGTTGCGGCCCAGGACCACTACGGCCACGTCGTTGGCCTTGGCTTCTTTTTCGATGGCGGCGGCAGGGATGGCAACCTCGGCCAGTTTGCGGCGGGAGAACCAGGAGAAACCGGTGCTGGAGAGGGCGCTCTGAGCTTTGTCATAGGCCTGGAAAGCCGTGTAATAGTTCACCAGATCCTTGTCCAGGGTAAAGCCGGCATTTTCCATGCCCTGTACCATGTTCACCACATAGGCCTTGTTCACGTCACCGGAACCGGTGCCACCGGCCACGAAATCGATGGAGGAAACGCCGTAGAGGGCCACTTTCTCGTTGCCCTTGAGCGGGAGAGCGCCTTCATTGCGCAGGAGGACGATGCTCTCACCGGCTGCCTTGCGGGCCACCTGGGCATGGGCTTTCAGGTCCGGCTTGTTGGAGAACTTGTAGCCGTTGAAGCGGGGGGTGCGCACAATATAATTGAGCATGTTGCGCACGTTGCGGTCCAGTTCTTCCTGGGAAATGGTGCCGTCCTTGACACCGGCGATGATGCGGTCAATCTCGTTCTGGTTGCCGGGCTCCATGAGGTCGTTGCCGGCCTTGGTGGAAGTGACGGTGCCGGCTTTGTTGCCCCAGTCGGTCATCACAATCCCCTTGAAGCCCCATTCCTCACGCAGCACGGTGGTAAGGAGGTCTACATCCTGCTGGGTGTAGCGGCCGTTGAGCTTGTTGTAGGAGCTCATCACGGTCCAGGGATCGGATTCCTTCACGGCAATTTCGAAGTTCTTGAGATAGATCTCGCGCAGGGCGCGGGGGCTGATCCGGGCGTCGTTCTCGTTGCGGTTGGTTTCCTGGTTGTTGGCGGCGTAGTGCTTGATGGAGGTGCCCACACCGTTGCTCTGGATACCGCGCACATAGGCGGCGGCCATCTTGCCGGAGAGGATGGGATCCTCGGAGAAATACTCGAAGTTACGGCCGCACAGGGGGTTGCGGTGAATGTTCATACCCGGGGCCAGGAGTACGTCCACGCCGTATTCCAGAACCTCGTTACCCATGGCCTTGGTCACGTCTTCTACCAGGGAAATGTCCCAGGAGCTGGCCAGGAGGGTTCCCACCGGGAAGCCGGTGCAGTAGAAGGTTTGGGAAGTGCCCTGACGGTTGGGCTGGATGCGGAGGCCGGCGGGGCCGTCGGCCAGTACGGTTCCGGGGATGCCCAGACGCTCGATGGGACGGGTGTTGCCCGCTGCACCGGGAACGTTCCAGTCTACTCCGGAGGTGACGCCGTTCACCATGGCGGCACGGGCGCCGCCCACCAGCAGGGTGGCTTTTTCCTCCAGGGTCATGGCCTTGAGGACGTCTTCAATGTTGTCTTTGCGCAGCTGGGGCTGGGCGACGGCCAGAAAAGCCATGCACAGGGCTGCCAGGGAAAGGAAGATTTTTTTCATGAATATAATGGTTATAGTCGTTCTTTGTTACGGGGCAAAGATACGTACTATAATCCTCATTCATTTTCCAATATCTTCAAATCTTTGTCAGAATATTCAAAATTGCTGCGGAAACAGACCGGTGCGCCGTCGGAGGCGACGCCTTCCACCACCAGTACCAGGCCTTCTTCGGCCTCCAGGGACGGCAGTATCCATTCCTCCCCGGCTTTCAGTTCCAGCATGGGCTGCCACAGCAGTGTTTCCCGCTGGTTGGGGTAACCGGAATCGGAGGACGGGGAGAACGCCACGGGATAGGAGGGGCCGTCAAATTCCAGAATCCTTACGTTGTTGCCGAAGCGGATGCCGCCCATATCTCCTTTGTAGGTGACGAAGTTGGCGATTCCCCGATACTGTTTATCTCCCAGCGCATAGGTGTTGGGGTAAACGTCCACGGCTTTGACAAGGGACGGATCCAGGTTGTAGACCAGGGAATGGTCCAGGACGGGTACGCCGTCCACCAGGATGAGGGACTTGCCGTTCCCGTAGGTGAGCGGGCCGCCCTCCCTGGTCCTGTAATACACCTGCAAATCCACTTTTTCCTCCTGCCGGTTGGCGCGGATATACGAGAGGAACTCCGTAAACACTTCCTGGAGGGTGGCGAAACGGGTGTAATCGTCCAGGGAATAATGCACCTTTTTATCCGGCAGCATGTCCAGGCTGCGGGAGGGGAGGCGGGTATAGAGGGTGTCGGCGTCAAAGGCCGATGTGATCTGCATGCGGACGCCCAGCCTGGACAGCGCGCCGGCTTGGGAAGGGTCCAGGACCAGTGCGGGAACAGGGGAAGGAGCAAGCGCACGGAACGGGTCATCCAACTGAACTCGGAAAGCGGGGGCGTCTTCTTCCAGGGTGACTACCAGATCCACGGCGCCCAGCAGGTTGCCGGTGATGACGCGGGCCGTTCCATCCGGCTGCACGCGGGCCGGATACACTTCCCCGGGGTGGCCGGGGCGGGAGATGAGTACCTCCCGGGAATCCTGGTCCGTGAGCGGGCTGCCATCGGCCTTGGACAGGTGCAGCGTAATCACTTCGCCGTCATATTCGGGTACTTCGGCAGACGGTACGGAGGGAGCCTCCAGGACATCCTGGAACGTGATATGGCCATAGGAAGGGAAGGGCTGATTCCGGAAAACGGAAACCGACACGGTGACATCCCGTTTTCCCTCCAGCCGTATCTTTCCGTCGGGCAGCCTTTGGACGCCGATGCCGTCCTGGGAAGACGGGAAGGGGACACTTTCCGGGGCTGTTCCAACGGTGACGCCGCCGGGAATACGGGCCGATGAGAGCGTGTTGTATACGGAGATGATGCGGGAAGCGGCCATGGGATTGGCCGTGGTGAGGCGGGTATAGGCGCACAGACGGTAATTCCCGGTGGGAAGGGAGAGGGGGAGAGACAGGCTGCCGGCGCCGCGTCCGCGGTTCAGGGCCACTTTTCCGCCAACGGCCAGTCCGTCGGCCGACGTGAGTTCCACATAGGCCGTTGCGCTCACCGGGGAAAGGCGGAAGCCGTCGCTGACATCGGCACAGAAGGCCGACAGATAGACGGTCTCTCCCGCGGCATACCAGTCGCGGTCCGTGGTGACGAATACCCGTTCATCGGCCCGCTGCGCCATGGCGGAAAGCGACAAAAACGTCAATACAATGCTATACAGCCTTCTTTTCATATTCACCTCCTATTCCCATCCATCGGGCTTTGTTGTTGTTCCGCCTTCTATGCGGCAGTCCAGGCAACGCTCCTTGATCCATACATAATAGGTTTCGGGAATGGTTGCTCCCGACGACGGCGTAACCATCAGCCAGGGCCGGTATCCGCGTTTGTACTGCCTGTACATGTCCTCCATGGCAACGCCGAAGGGCTCTCTCTTGCCTAAGGCGTCATCTTCCAGCATTTTCTGGATAGAGGCAGGCTGCCGGTAAAAGTCCACATCCTGGGCGCTGATCCACAGTTCCGAGGAAGCGACGCGGGATGCGCCGATGTAACCCAGCACCAGGGCGTCGGGCTGCGCTTCGTTCACAATATTTCCCCTGCGCAGGCTGGGAACGGGTGAAAACAGGTCTCCCGTCTGGCTGGAAACGTCGTCCATGCTCTTCCAATAGTCGTAGGTATTCTGGGAAAGCATTCTCACCACCACCATCACGCGGTATTTCACGCTGGTGCGCAAATCTTCGTTCTCTATGGTCTTGAACGTATAATTCTCCATCTTGTTGGTGGCCATGGCGCCGGCGGTAACCACCTCGGTGCGGCCCCGGCCGGGATATGCCCAGCACGTATGATAGGGAATGAGGTCGTCCATATAGAAGATGCGGCCATATTCGTAGCCCAGGCCGGAGAGCGGATCCGGGAAAAGTTCCCTGCCGCCTGTGGGGCTGGGTTTGAGCGGCTCTACGAATTGCAGGTAGGTGGTGGCGTAGGAACGGTATTCCCATTGCTCGCGGTAGGCCAGGCAGTAATAGGGCATGCCGGTGTCGGAGTGGAACGTGGCCTTGAGGTCCATCACGTTGTCGTGGATGGTGTAGCCGAGGCTGTCCAGGACCGGCGCGGGCTGGACGTCTTCCCAGGAACTCACATAGACGGCGTCATTTTCCAGGTCCTGCACGCGCAGCCGGTACCGGACGGCGGGATCCAGCGCGCGCGTATCCACCGTACAGATTCCGCTGTCTTTCTCTCCCGTCACTACCGTCCCGTCTTCTCCTTCCACGCTGGCCACTACCTGCACGTTGGTGGAACCGGCCCAGGTGTAGGATACGGTGGTGATGCCCCCCACCTGGATGTCTCCTTCCACTATAGCGTACCGGGAGGCCTCCTCGATATCGGCCTTGAAGTCATAGATGCATGACGTCAGGGAGACCAGGGACAGTATGGCGAGAAGGCTCTTTTTCATCAGAACTTCAGATTAAGGTTGATATAGGGGACCTGGGTGGCAAATACGGATACCATGTGCCCCTGGGGCTGTCCGGCATCGTTCAGGGTATAATAGACGGAGTACACGTTCTTCCGGCCCGTGACATTGTATACGCCCAGCGTAAAGCTCATGTGGGTGAACTGTTTCAGATAATGGCCCGGTTCCACGTTGAGGGCTATGTCCAGGCGGAAATAGTCCGGGATGCGCACGGCGTTGCGCTCTGTGTACAGCATGCGTCTGACACCGCCGTAGTAGAAGGTGCTCACCGGGACCGTGATGGGCCGGCCGGTGGAATAGTCGGCGTTTAGGGATATGCTGTAGCGGTGCGTAAACTTGTAATTGGCCACCAGTTTGACGGAATGGGGCTTGTCGTGCGGGGCCAAATACCATTTGCCGCCATTGATGGGGAAGGGGTCGTCGGCCTGTGTCTCCTTGAGGCGGGCGCGGGAATACGTATAGGAAATCCAGCCGTTGAGGCGGCCGGTGGATTTGCGCACCATGAGCTCGGCCCCGTAGGACTTGCCGGTGGTGGTGAGGAGGTCCCGGGCCAGGTCCGGGTTCATGAGCAGGGTGGCGCCGGACCGGTAATCCAGGCTGTTGTAGGTGCGTTTGTAGTATCCTTCCAGCGAGATGTCCAGCGGCCCCAGGGTCCAATAGGTGCCCATGGCGGCCTGCCAGCCGTCCTGCGGCTTTACGTCATCGGAAGCCATCACCCACACGTCCATGGGGGATACCGTGGAGGAGTTGGTGATCATGTGCAGGTTCTGGTGCAGGCTGTTGATGCCCGCTTTCACCGTCCAGTTGGGCAGGATGGAATATTTGGCCGACAGGCGAAGCTCCGGCATGGCATACACATGCTGGGATCCGAAGGGAACGAAAATGCCCATGCGCACGCCTCCGTCCAGTGAAAACTTTTCTCCTGCGGTCCAGGTGTCACTGATGAAAAGGGAGCCTTCCAGGCCGTTCTGAAGCGGAAGCTGCCGGTTGGCGATTCCCGACTGGCTTCCCAGCGGCGTCATCTGGCCGGGATTGAACTGCATCAGGGTTGCCTGCGCGCCGTAGGTAAGGGAATGGGCCGATGAAGGGGTGGACCGGAAAATGAGCTTGAGGTACTCCTGGGACAGGCGGAACCGGTAGCGGTAGGCCCCGTATTCATAGTTTTTGTCGGCCTCGAAGGAACTGTTATAGGCGTCATAGCCTGTGCTCAGTTCCATGTTGTGGCTGGCGTCCATCAGGTGCCGCCATCTGAGGGCGGCGTTCAGGTTGGAGTAATGGAAGGAGGTGTCGGAGGCAAAGGAGAACTGGTCCCGGGACCAGTAGCCGAAGGCTTGCAGCGAGTTCCGTCCATTCCACTTGTGGGTGACGGAAGCGTTGATGTCCTGGAAGGATGTTTTGCCGCCATGGTAGTGGCTGTTCTTGGGAAGTAGCCCCAGAATCCAGTTGGAATAGGTGGTGCGGGCGCCCACCAGGAAGGTGGTTTTTTCGCTTCCCAGGGGCCCTTCCAGGTGGAAACGGCTGGTGAGCAGTCCCAGACCCAGCGAGCCGTTCACTTTCCTGGCATTTCCCTCACGGGTGCGGATTTCCAGGACGGAAGAGATGCGGCCGCCATACTCGGCGGGAATGGAACTCTTGTACAGCTGGGCTTCCGAAACCAGCTCGGAGTGGAAGGAGGAGAGGATGCCGAACAGGTGGTTGGGGTTGAAGACCGTCCCGTTGTTGAACAGGATCAGGTTCTGGTCCACGGATCCGCCGCGTACGTTGAACCCCGACGGGGCCTCGCCGATGGCCTGGACGCCCGGGAGGGTGAGCACAGCTTTGATGATATCGGCCTCGCCGAAGGCGGTGGGGATGGTATGGATGCGGTCGGCCTGGATTTTCTCCACGCCCATGGCGGTATTCCGGTGCAGGGAAACGCTCTCGGCCGATATGGTGGCCGCCTTGAGGGAAATCACTTTTTCCGTCATCTCCACGTCCAGTCCGCCGTCTCCGAAAACCTTCACTTCCAGGCGGATGTCCTCCATGGGATACCCGCTGAAATTGAGATAGTTATCTCCGGTGGGGATTTGGATGCGCCAGAAACCGTAGGCGTCGGTGAGGGCGTAGGTCTGGCTGTGCTGGTCATAGACAGTAATGCCTGCAATGGACTCCGACGTGCTTTTGTGCCGGACATATCCATGGATGGTGGCTTTCCCGCTGCCGGGCTTGCCGGGGTCCCCAATCTCGTAGACTTTATTAAGGTAGGTGGCCTGGGCGTTGAGGGCCTCCTGCCCGCTTGCGCCGGCCGATGTGCCGGAACGGAACCAGTCGGGATCCAGCGTGGGACGCAGGGGATGGCCATGGATGATGTACAGGCGTCCTTCCCAGTAGGTGACGGAATAGCCGGCCGCCTGGAGTTTGCGGAGCGCCTGGCTCAGAAACTGCTCCCGGGGGGCTTCCACGCTGTAGAAAGCGGGGTCTTCCTTGGCGCCGGCCACGTAAACCCCGGCCCCGGTGACGGTACGGATGACCTGGGAGAGGGAATCGGCCGACACCATCCTCACGCGGAGGGTATCGGAATGGGCGCTGGCCAGCAGGGGGAACAGCAGCGCAGCCAGGAGTGCCAGTTCAATGCGTAACCTGCGAGCGGACATATTGAATGGCGTTTTGAATGGAACGTTTGCTCCGGAGCCGTTTGATGCTCCCGTCCTCCTTTATCTGATACCAGGACTCCTTGGCGTAGTAGTAGTCCATGAGGCCTTCCTTATAGTTGGGGTCATCGTAGCCGATGAAGCCCCGGGCGCTGCTGTTGGGGTCCGGAAGGCTCTGCAGTTGCTTGTCCACCCGCTTGTAGACGGCTCCCTGCCCCCGGGCTACCAGCTCATAGAAGCCGGCCGGGAGCCTGACGCCCCTCCCGGGCAGGTTCTCGAACCGTCGGCCGTCCCGGACAAACCAGTCGATGCGGTCCTGGCCCAGGTCCAGCTGGATGGCCGATCCTTCCCGCTGCAGCAGGACGTGCTGGGCGGCGGCGTCAAAGTGCAGCAGGATGCCGGAATACACTTTGCCTTCATAGCAGAGTTCTCCCAGCTTGAAACCCTCATTGTCAATGAGATAGGTGCCGTTGAAACGGTTTCCGTACGCATCGGCCACGCGGGCTCTGTACAAGGGGAGACCGGCCCCGGAGGCCCGGACATAATCCTGCATGTTTTCCTGAGCCAGGGCAGGCACGGAAAGCAGGAGCAGGGCAAGTATGAACGGGCGCATGGACATGGAAACGCAAAGGTAGTCATTTTTTTCATAAATTCTTTGTATCTTTGCATTTACGTTCAACGGGGGTGTTTTGGTTTTGACAGCGCCGATGTCGGACGGTAAGCATGCCGGGCGTGGAGGCCTTGCCCGTAAATCTCAGACCTCGAAAAATCAGTTGCCAACAACAACTATGCACTCGCTGCCTAATTCGGCCAAGTCCAATTAGCTTAATCCGTCCCGCCAAGGCTGCGGGGCCGACGAGTATCCCTCGGACCTTCCGCCTCATAAGGGCCGATCAAGGGGTATCACCCATTTGAGGATGCTCCGGAGGACGCCTCTAAATCCGGCTAAGACTTAAAGGCTAAGGTTGAGTTTGCCTGCCATCCGGCTGGCTCTTCCCTACAACCAAAGGACGGATAAGCATGTAGAAAGCCGCCTGGTGCGACGTTTGGACAGCGGTTCGAGTCCGCTCACCTCCACTGAAATCCGCTTCTGAATATGTTCAGAGGCGGATTTCTTCTTTTATATCCCAAATCGTATCCCAAAAATTGACCTATAAGTCCGGTAAAATGCACCTGGAGCCATATGTATTTCTACTGTATTTCTTGTTGTTGTTTCCCTGATAGACTTAGCAGAACAGTCTCTTTGTATTTACGGGAAACAGGCAGTTCCGTACTACAAACGGAAACGATATCCGGAGAAACCAGGGAAGCCAAATTAACATTAACCAGATAGGAACGGTGAATACGGAGAAAATCTTCCCCAAGCAGGTTCTCCCATTGCCCGATACCGGTCCTATTGCGATAAGATTCCCCATAAAGGCTAACAATGCGTACCTCCGTATCGTTGGATTCAATGTATGCAATATCGGCCAGTGGTAGCGTCATGCTTTTGCGCTCTGAAAAGAATGTTATGGTTCGGCCTTTTGCTTTAAATCGTTTTGAAATCCACTTGACCCAGAAATAATCGCCGATGGAAAGCGTTGTGAGAATGAGCCCCAGGAACGCCGGATTGATGAGCATGGGAGATATGTCCTTTTGGCTCTGGTAAAACCCATCTTTGGTCATGGATGTCCATATGCCGAAATGCAGAATTACAATCAGCAAGATGACGGAAGTCATTACGGCCAGCGACAGATAGAATTTGTCCATCGGCTTTCGTGCTTTAGGCATCCAAAATTCCAGGACAAGAGCGCAGGGGCAGAACATAAGGGCGATGAGCACGGCCTGGGCCAAGGAATAGTCCAGGCTGACGAGGATAACAGCCAGGATGGTAATAGCTAAAGGCCAGTATGCAATGCGCAAAAGAGTTCTCATTCCTCCACAAAAATAGGCAAAAAGACGCGTGTGTGCAAGCCGTGTGGCCCTGTTGTGGGTTTTGACAAGTCAACGTTGGGATTCAACTTTGGAGAATAGTGGCAGAACGCCGTACCTTTGCATCAAACCAAAAACGTTTTGCCATGAAAGAAGAAATCTATTACGTTGTGGACTCTCTGGGTGTATCTCAACCGGAGGTTATCGAGAAGGCTAGCGAGCCTATCACCAATCTTTTTGTAGAGGGCGGCCTTGCCGGAATGATTGCCATAACCGTGCTGCTTATCTGCCTGTTCCTTGCGGCCTGGAAAGCCCCCAAATGGGTGAAAGAAATCGGTTTGGGCGCATTGGCCGTTGGCATCTTTTGGTCCCTGCGTGGCCTTTCCCAAATGTTGGGTGTCCTTCAGATGATTGGAGATGTGAGTCCTGCTGTCATCTGTGGAGGCCTAAAGGTGACACTGATTTCCACCTCCTACGGACTCATCGTCTATTTCATCTCGCTTATTATCAGGGTTATCCAGAAGCCGAGGATATAGAGAGTTCTAATTCATCCACAAGTGACAGGATATTCGTCCTGTCCTGCGGTGAAAAAGAAAGGATCCAGTCGGGTTCGATGCCTGTCCCAAAGGAAATGGAGTGGGACAGTGGGACGTTTTGGGACAAGTCTTTGTAGTATCGGCCCACCTTGGATTTGCTGAGGCCGGTGAAGTCCGCCGCCTGCCGGATGGTCATACCCTTCTTTTTGCAATCAAGGACTCTCTCCTTTTCCAGGCCCTTCTCGCTCATGGTCTGTTCGCTCAGGTGTTCCTTCTCGGCGGCCATACCTTTGGGAAGGAATTGCAAGAAGCCGTTCACTTTGCCGATTTCATACACCAGGACGCAGTCTCCGCCATATTGGATTTCACCGGAACGGGCTTTCAGCTGCTTTACATAGCGAAGCCCGTCATCCCTGGCCGATTTACCGATGGCGAAGACACTGTCAAAGAAGTTGAACAGGCGTTTGCTGCCGGCCAGGTCGTTCTGGGTGATGGGACTGGAGAGGTTCCGTTTGGGCGTATGAGCGATAACCAGTACAGACCATCCGTGCCGTTTCTTTAGGTTCATCAGTTTCATCATCAGGATGCCTGCACTTTCGCCCTTCTCACTGGAGTTGCTCAGATATCCCAGATTGTCGATGATGAGGGTGGAACACTCCAGTTCCAGGGCAAGCGCCTCCAGATGCTGCATGATTTTTTCTTCATAATCCCGCACATCCAGCGTTTCGGGGTTGATTTCAGCCCGATAAAGCCTTCCCGGAAAAACGTGCGTTTCCCCGGAGGCTTCATCCGTGTAGCGAAGCTGGAACTGCTTCTCTGACAGTTCGCAGTCCACATATAGAACCGGCCTTTCTTTTGCGATTGCATCGGCCATCTGGACGGCATAGATGGACTTCCCCAGATTGGAATCGGCAAACAGGCAGCCCACCTCACCTTCCCGCCAGAGACCCATGTACAGGTCCGGCGGGTCCGGGCGTCGGGATGCGTCAGAGATGGACTGGTTGGCGGTCTTTACCGAGAACATATTCCTCCCTCCTTATCCCTTTGCTCTATAACAACCGCCTGTTCTGCCATTCGGATACGGCTTTTCATCATTTTCTTCTCGGCCTTTCCTTTATTGAACATATCTACTACATCCCTGAAAGCGACATCCTTCCGATCCAGAAACACTTCTTTGGTTTGGGATGGGTGGTTGCATGCTTTGTGGTATCGCATTCCCCAGTACGGGGTGCTATTAAAGTAGATGAGAGAGAAGATGACGGTTGTAAGGGTAAGTACCCCTGTAGCGCTGGCAGTTATCTTCAGCAGCCTTTTTTGCCAGACAGAGAGCGGCGGTACGCCTAATTCATCGGCAATTTGGCTGATTTCCAATGCGCTTTTCTGAATGACGCGTTTTGTCTCTTCCTCCAGTTGAACGGTATGATTTACCTCTATTGTCAACGGCTCGGACAAAATGGCTTCCCGGACGGCATCGGCGCAACTCTCTGCCAACCGGTTTTCAATTTCCCCAGTATCCGGAGGCCTGCAGGGCGTTTTAGCAATGACTTCGCGTATGGTTTCCGGGAAACTCTCAATCTTGGGGCCAAGAACTGTGACAACATACTCTTCGGCCGTGGTCTCGGTTAAGATATTCTTAGGCATGGCAGTTAAAGTCTGGGCCCCCTATAGGGCATTTGAGCAATATCAAGTGTTTGTTGCGGCGTTTCACGGACCGTTCTTTCACGGTTCTCCCGGAGAGGCTGGATTTCTCCGTTCTTCATGGCCAGGATAAAAGAGTTCTGCAGAATGGCAATAAGGACGCCCAGCGCATCACCGTTCAGAATGGCAAGAAGGGAATCCTTAATCATATCCTTTTTGGCCGAAGCGATGTCTTTCTCAAGGCGTTTCTCTTCGCGGTCCCACTGCCGGAGCATTCTGTTGAGTTCTTGGCATTTCTCACGGACATCAGGCGGGATGTTGTAACGGGTGGCTGCTTTTTGATAGATGCCGTCTATCCACCTGGCTTCCTTTAGCATCTCCGGGACCTTCTCATAATTATTGATGGCGTGGCAGATATTCTTTGCCGTAAGGTTTCGGTCTACCTGGGCACCGGAGAAGTGATACTCCCGGCCGTCCTTCCCTATGCCGGTGAAGCTGATGCCTCTGGGAATACCCTTGCTGTCTTCTTTGACAACGCAGGTGATTCCCACTTGTGAAAGAACCTGTGGCAGCTGTCGGATATCGGTTACCTGCGAAATAGCCTTTGTGGTTTCCTGGGCTATCCTGTAACGGAGATCTTCCCTGGGGTCGCTGATATCTTTGGCGACGCTTACCATTTTGGGGCGGCCAAGGGTATAATTGCGCTCCTCTGTAATGGCACGGCAGACATCCTTATTATTCAGCTTATAAAAGCTGTCATTGAGGCGTTTGCCGTCATTGTCCACTTTGTTCAGGACGATGTGCATGTGGGGATTGTCCTTCTCCAGATGCCGGGCCATAAAGTACTGGGTGTTGTCCCAGCCCATCCTTTGGAGGTAGTCTTTGGCGGCCGATATCATTTCGGCGTCCGTCAACCTGGGAGCATCTTCCGGTGACCAGGAGAGAGTGACGTGTATGACGGGTTTCTCTACGTCCGGATTCATCATAGCCTGCAGCCGGAAGCTCCGGGCAACCTCACCGATGTTCGGCTCAGGCTGCCCTTTGTCTCCCATCCTTACATTTACACCTTCGTGATCCAAGACGCGTACCTGCTTATGGTTGCGGCCGTCTCCGTACATAATATATTGCAAGGTTCCGCCGAATCCGGCGCCTACGCTAATTTTTCCAACCATTGTTCAGCATTTTTTGAGTGAAACGGTCCAGGATATCCCGTAAAGAATCTAACACCTTCTGAATATCCTTTCCATAGTCCCTGGCCATTCCGGCATTTGCTTTCCTGGCCAGGGTGTTGAGATTGATACCGATGTTCCGGATCTCCGTGGAAAGCACTTTGATTGCGGCGATATCCTGAGGAGTTACCGACGTCCGGACAAGGGCGTGCAGGGAAGATTCCCGCAGGTAGTCCACCAGCTTCAGCCCCACTTCAGCGGCCTTAGCCTTTACGATGGAGTACTCTGCTTCCGTGAAGCGGAGCGTCACTGGACACCCCCGTTTCTTGAAGGCGGCCTTGGGCGGCCGGCCTCCCTTATTCCCGACCTTTGCGTCCATGACTTTTTTCTTTTTCACCGTCAAACCCTGCCGCGAGCTTGCGAGTGGCAGGCGGGGGAGTTTTGCGCATCGCAAAACACAAACTCGCTACCACTTTGCAGTGAGGGTGATTCTTTTGCCCGACGGTCCTCATTGCTCACCTCCTTCCTCCCTGCGCTGCCGCTGGTACTCATCGGCCAACTGCCTTGCCAGCGAGGCGTTGAAGACAATCTTCTTGCCCACCTTGGAGACAATGGCCGCATTGAGCACGCCACGCTTTTTGAGATCATAGATGGTGCTGGCACAACAGCCGATGTACGCCGCCAGGTCCTGGACCCCATAGACGTACTTCGCAGTTTCCACCGAAGTGCCGGTCACATCTTTCCCTTCTGTCGCCGCCATCCTGAAGATGGCCACGAGCTCCTCTCCCGTCATATGTAACACATACTTGCTGAGGAGACTTTCATTGTCATGTCTTTCCATGATCGTAAAAGTTTAAATAGTTATACAATTATAGCCGGACAGAGACTGCGGGGCAGTGGCTCCATCCGGCTGCAAATATATACAAATATTTTGCCAAAACAAAACCTAACTACTTGATACACAATTAGTTAAGTTCTATTTGGTTTCTAATAAATCGCGTGGTTATTTTTTAGAAATCATTTCGAAGTCTCTTCAAAAAACCACTCTACTCTTTGTTTGTCGGTCTGATTGGGTTTAGCCAGTCTGAGGGCGTCGGGAGTATTGAAAGATAAGACCCCTTTGGGATAATAATCCTTTATCAGAAGAGCGGACAGGCGGTGAAAGGAGAGACGGGGACGAAAATACTGACCATGCTTGAGAATGAAGTTCAGGAGTTCCTGTCCTTCCGGTGAATCCATGGGTTGCTTTTCGTCGTGTGTGTTGACGATGAAGTCATCTACCTTATCAAGAAAAGCCTTATCCGTGAAACAATCGGCAAATGATGCGATAGGTGCAGGCGATTTCCTTCCTGCGGGGCTCTTTTTTACCTGGAAGTTCTGCAAAAGGGAAGACAACGTGACAAGAAGAATCAATGTCAGTGCAATAACCAATAACATTTTCCCGATGTGCGGAAACACGACGACTTCCGAAGTGAGCCATAAAAGACCGAAGATTCCCCATACCACCCGGTTATATGTCCTGCGCCACTTAACTTCATCGGCGGTTTGTGCTTCCGGGTCGATGGGGTATGGGAACAGCAACTTCTTCCAACGGGCGTCTGACCGCCGGAAGAGGTCCTTATAGTTTTTGCGGGTATGTTTGAGGGGTGACATAGCCATCTCGCTTATTTGATCTTTTTCAGTATAAGCCAATAGCCCGTCTTTTTGCTTTGGGCTCTTTGCAATATGCCGGCCTTCTTAAGCATGAGAATATCGCGATTGATAGTAGGACGTGATACTTTAAAATGAGACTTTATTTCATCTATCGTTATTCTATCATTCTTTTCTATCAAGAAAACGATATCTTTTTGACGTACTGATAGTTGGATAACTTTTAATGTGTCGTTTAAAGTATCATTTAATGTATCATTTACAGTGTCATTTAAGAACACTGGATGTACCGGGACCGTGGCCATGAACCAGGA
>CAJOIQ010000022.1 GCA_905234795.1 uncultured Bacteroidales bacterium
GACCTTCCGTGCACAACTCAGAGGGGTATCAGATATAAACTACTTCCTCTTCAGGCTACAGAATATCTACGCTTAAACACATACTTTTGGACGTGAGCCCCTTTATCCCGTCACATACAATGGTTTAGGGGGAACCATCACCATCATGAAACGGATTCTTATCTTTTTGTTGCTGCTTGCCGTTTGTTTGTCGGCCAGTGGCCAGAGCGCGCTGGAACAGGCCCGTGAATTGGCGGGCAATGCCACTATCAGTATCCCGCCGGCCAGTCCGCCAGCCTGTGCTTATTGCGGGCATCTGTCCCGTGAGGGCGTGGGTCACTATCCCGGTTGTACCTATTATCCCAGGCAGAGCTATTCTTCGTCATCATCTTCTTCCTCGTATGACGAAGACTACTACAACACCGGCAGCGCCCAGTACCAGCAGGAGCCGGAGCACGTGATCTACGTTCCGCCGACTCCCATCAGGGATACGCCCGAAGGGCAGGCCATGCTGGCCGTGGCCGAGGAACTGGGCTACGCCATGGGCTCCATGCTGGCCGAGGGACTTAAGGATCTTTTCAGCTGGGGCTGGGACAAAATCTACGACTCTACGCACAAGGAGTACCACGGCCTGGGACACGGCAAACAGAACGGTCCCTATGCGGTGGTCGAGAAGAACGGAAAATACGGCGTCTGGGACAACAACCGGCACCGATGGCATGCCAAACCGGCCTTCTCTTCCATTACCGTAACATGCCTGGATGCCGCTCCGGCGCAGGATGCCAAGAGCGGGAAATGGGGGATCTACAATATCCGGGAGAAGAAAGAAGTGGTCCCTTTCCAGTTCGACGAATGCAAGTATTTCCCGCAGGGGGGGGCAAAGGATCCCGTCGCCCTGGGCTACAGGGACGCCGGCGGGAACATGCACTGGAAACTGGGCTCCTGGTCCAACAAGGACGAGTACGGCTTTGTCAAGGGGACCGGAGCCACCTACGGACAATCCTGGTTTGACTTCTGGGACGGAGAGTATTCCTCCGTGGAACTCACCCATACCGGCCGCGGGGACCTGGCCCTGCTGGTGAAAGATTACAAGACCGGGAAAAGCGCCGTCCGTACTGCCGGCGGAGGTAATTTCTTCTGGGGAACGGAAAATGGAGACGGGAAGTATGAAGAAATCCAGCTTACCGGCATGAGCGCCAACACGGTAAGGGATGGAAAGGTGGTGTACTACAACGACTTCTATATTGTCTCCAACAATGGAAAGAAGGGCTACGCCTATGCCGTTTCCGCGCCGGACCACAAACGGGCCATCGCATCCTACCAGATACTCCCCTGCGACTACGATGAGATTACCGTCATCCGTTCTCTGGTCCCGGAAGGACTGAAACTGAGCCCCGTCTTCAACGACATGGACGGCAATAATTATCTGCTGGTGCGCAAGAACGGCCGATACGGACTGGGCGCCACCAACAACGAATCCGTCAAAGATCCCTGCTATCTGTCCTGCATCCTTTCCGCTTGCAGGGACGAAAACAACAACCGACGCCACTTCTTCGTGGTCCAGCGGGAGGACGGCATCTATGAGGCGCTCTCCACCTCCGGCGGCACCATGTTTTACAAGGACGGCAATGCTACCGTAACTGGGAACACCCTCGCCGAGACCGTCAAGAAGGCCGAGGAATACATGAGCCATCCCGAGCTCCGCTCCAGGTACGCCAGCGCTTTCGGCATTTAGGCCGGCTAATTGACAACGTAATAGGCCTTTCCGGCCGGGACAGTGTCTCCCGTGAGCGGGTAGAAGCCCAGCTCCGATTCAACTACGCCCAGCACATAGGGCGTCCCGGACGGGACGGTAATGTACCCCAAGTGGAAAAGTTGTCGAATGTTACGACTTATTTTTTCTCTTCGGGCTCCGATTTGAGATAGTGTAAGTGTGGATTACATGGGTCTGGAATCCACTTTTTGAGTTCCCAGATCCTCTCCAGGTCTTCCAGGAAAAGGTTCGATATTATGTCACTCCGGGCTACACGAAAGACCCGCCTTTCCGGCGGGTTTTTTCGTATCCGGCAAGGACAGGCGGTTGCATCGGAAAGAATAATTTTGTATTTTTACCATGCTGCTCTAATGCGGCACAATACCTATGAGACGCTTCTTACTTTTCCTTCTGGCCGGACTGCTTCTGGCGGCCTGTACTCCCAAGTCCGAAATGGACCGCTATATCGATGACCTGATGTCCCACATGACGCTGGAACAGAAAATCGGGCAGTTGAACCTGCACTCTGCTCCCGGCTTCATTTCGGCCGAAAGGGTGACGGAGGATGATGAGAACATGAAACTGCTCCGGCAGGGACTGCTGGGGGGCATCTATGGCGCCAATAACCTGGAACTCATGCGCCAATGCCAGGAGATTGCCTTGGAATCCGGCGCGGGTATTCCGCTGCTCTTCGGCCTGGATGTGATTCACGGGCACGAAACCGTGTTCCCGGTACCGCTGGCCCTGTCCACCTCCTGGAACATGGATCTCATTGAACGGACGGCCCGCATAGCTGCCACAGAGGCGGCGGCAACCGGCATCAACTGGGTGTTCAGCCCCATGGTGGACATTTGCCGCGACGCCCGCTGGGGACGTATAGTGGAAGGCGGAGGGGAAGACCCGTATCTGGGAGGCGAGATTGCCCGGGCCATGGTCTATGGCTACCAGGGCAGGGATGCATCCATCGGCACCGATGAGGTGCTTGCGTGCGTCAAGCACTACGCCCTGTATGGCGGAGCCGAATCCGGCAGGGATTACAATTCAGTTTTTCTGAGCCGGCAGGAGGCTATGAATGGCTATATGCCTCCCTACAAGGCCGCTGCCGAGGCGGGCGCCGCCAGTTACATGTCCTCCTTCAACGAGTTCGAGGGCATCCCTGCTTCCATGAACACCTGGCTGATGCAGGATGTATTGCGTGATGCCTGGGGCTTCAACGGCTTCATCGTTTCCGATGCCACCGCCATTGCCGAGGAAGTCGCGCATGGCATCGGCGATTTGCAGGAGGTATCGGCCCGTTCCCTGCAAGCAGGGCTGGACATGGATATGAACAGCGACGGGTACGTAGGCACGCTTAAAAAGTCCCTGGAAGAAGGCCGAATCCGGGAGGCCGATATCGACCGCGCCTGCCGCCGCATCCTGGAGGCGAAATATAAACTGGGGCTCTTCAAGGACCCGTTCCGCTATTTCGATGAAGACCGCTACGCCGCCAGCGTCTATACGCCGGAAAACCGTATTGCTGCCCGGGAAGCGGCCCGCGAATGCCTGGTGCTTCTGAAGAACAACGGCATTCTGCCGCTCTCCAAGGACGCCCGTGTTGCCGTTGTGGGACCGCTCGCGCAGGATGCTGTAGCCATGGCCGGTACTTGGGCCATGTCCTCCCATCAGGAGGAGTGCATTACCCTTTGGCAGGGCATTTCGGAAGTGGCGCAGGCCTCCTGTGCCGAGGGCTCCTGGCTCTTTGAAGATGCCACCCTGGAAGAGACCGTCCGCTACGGTCTGTACAAAGTGTTCATCCCCGGCTTCCAGGCGCCTCCGGTGCATACCCGGCCGCAAAGTGCCCTCATTGCCGAAGCTGTAGCCAAGGCCCGTCAGGCCGATGTGGTGATAGCTTGCATGGGAGAAATACCCAACATGAACGGCGAGGGCGCTTCCCGTACGTATATCGGCCTGCCCGATGCGCAAAAGGAACTGCTTTCCGCCCTCCAGGCTACCGGGAAACCCATGGTGCTGGTGCTGGTTACCGGCCGGCCGCTGACGCTGGTGGAGGAAGATGCTTCCATGGATGCCATCCTAAATGTCTGGAGTCCCGGATCCGAAGGAGGCAGGGCCGTTGCCGACGTATTGTTTGGAGACGTGAATCCATCGGCCAAACTCACTACCTCCTTCCCGCGGAACGTGGGCCAGTTGCCGCTTTACTACAACCACAAGAACACCGGCCGCCCGCATCCGGACGAGGCCCCCTACAAAAAGTTCGTCAGTTGCTATATGGACGAGGTGAACGCCCCGCTCTATCCCTTCGGCTACGGGCTAAGTTACACCTCTTACGAATACGGTCCGGTGACGCTTTCATCGGCCGAAATGCCCCTGGACGGCAGTGTGACGGCATCGGTCACCGTGACCAACACCGGCAAGCGCGACGGCGACGAGATTGTCCAACTCTATATCCACGACATCTACGCCACCTCCACCCGTCCGGTGAAGGAGCTGCGGGGCTTCAAGAAGGTGCATATCCCCGCCGGGCAGTCCGTGCAGGTGGATTTCGATCTCAGTGCCGATGACCTTTCCTACTACAACCACGCCCTGGAGTGGGTGTGCGAACCGGGCGATTTCGAAATCATGATCGGCCCGGACAGCCAGGAAACGAAGGGCACTGTCCTGACGGTCCTGTAGTTAAGACAGAGCCTGTCAGGCGGGAAGTGTTTTTTTGAGGGCGGCTGTCGGCCTGCTGCCTCTGAAAAGTGCCCGATGTGGGGTCGTGTCGCGTGTTGTGTAACTTATTGTTAATCAGCTGATTGTATAATTTGTCCTGGGCATTTTTACCCAGGACAAATTGCGCAATGCCCACATTTTCAATCACTTACATCTCGCGCCTTCGCTGGTCGAACAACCCAAATAGATGAGTTGCTTGGTAACGGGGTCTCTGCGGTACTGTTTGAAGAAGTCCCACATGATGCGGGCGGTGGGCTGGAAGTTCCAGTGTCCGTAGTCCATCACGGCCACAATCTTGATCAGGGGCACGGAGCCCTTGTACAACTGGCCGGTCTCCACCACAATGCCATCTCCCTTGTTGGTGACGATGGTCTCGCGGTCACGTAACTGCCGGCCGAAGACAGGGTCTGCGGTGAAGTCCAGTTCACTTACCACATCCATCCCGTTCATCTGCTCATAGGTGTTCCAGGCGTTGAGGTAATTGTTGTTCTTCCAGTTGTCGGGCTTGATATAGGGCACCACGTTGTCGGCGGTTCCCAGCACGGAACAGTAGGGCATTTCCACGGCTCCGCGTTTCTGGGTGGCTTCGTCCCAGAGGATGTCTTTGGTGGTGTAGCCCTTGAAAGGACCGCCGAAGATGCCGCCCGAGTGGCCGCCCACGGCAGCGAATACGTGGGATTTCTTGATGCCCAGGGCAGTGGCGGTAATGGAACCGGCGCTGAGGCCCTCGGCATACACGCGGGAAGGATCCAGCTGAGGATACTTGGCAAACAGCTGATACAGCACGGATTCTATACCGTCATGGCCCATGGCCTGGTAGTTGGGCGTGCCCTGCCATTCCATTTCTACCACAAAGAAACGGTCCTGGGCCGCCACCTGGATGAAACCGGAAGTCTCGGCCTGGGTGCGGGGGTCATTCATGTTTCCATGGAGGAGCACCATCACGGGCACGCTCTTTTCCGGGGCGCCTTCCAGCAGTTCCTCCGGCCAGTATTCGTACCAGAGCTGCTTGGTGTCACGGCCTGTAGGCTGTTCCACGATGATGCGCCGGATGCCCATGGACTCGCAGTCCAGATAGGGCTCCAGCTCAAAGGACCCGTACTGGCCGAACGGAGAGCCCTCATAGTGGGTATGCTTATAGTTGTTATAGCGGTAGTTCTTGCCCAGCACCTGCTTCCAGGCATCGGCAAAGACTTCTTTCAGGGAAACCTTGGCGTCCGGATTCACCACCACCTGGAGCAACGGTTCATCGGCATGCTCCGATATGGCCTGCTGATAAGGCTTGGCCACCTTGGCGGCACTTTTGCCGGCCACATAGGCAGGCACGCCGGCCGGGTCCACACTTTTACCGGGCTTGCCGCCCACGGTAAGGATACCGGCCACCTGGCCGCCGGCCTTGGGGGCCAGCACCTGGTTGACGAAAGTCGCCCCCTGGCCGAAGCCCACCAGCTTGAGGTTGCCGGGGCCGCGGTACAGGTTGAACAGCTTCACAAAGGCGTCGAAATCGGCCTGCGCGTCATATTTGTCGCCGATAGGGTTTACCACCACGGCGGTGCCGTATTGGGCATCCAGGAGGGGTTGAATCTCCAGGCTGGAGAGCAAGGCTTCGGCACCGGCCTGGTCCAACTTCCCGTCCGGGAAGATGCAGAAGATGGGCGTGAAGTTGTAGGAACGGCCTTCGGCCCGGGTGGGCCCGCCGTAAGAAATGCTGATGGCCGCCCGCTGTGTAAGGATGACATTCTCAAGTCCCGGCTGGGCCGAAGCAGCAAGGCAAAGGCTCAAAGCCGTCAGGGCAAGTGCAATCTTATTCATATTATCAGATGTTATCCAATCCCAGCTGGATGTTCTTGATGACGGCATTGGAACTGTAGGTGGCGCCGGAAACGGCATCCAGATGCACCGCTTTGGCTTCTTCTACGGTTTTTCCCACCAGGGCGTCCAGCAGACCGCTGTCCAGCACTCTCTGGAAAAAGCGGGGCGTCTCTATATTGGGCAGAGCCTCAATCTTGGTGATAGTACCTTTGTAAACGGTGATTTCCACGGGGGTGGGACCTTTATAGCCGATGATATTGGCCCCCAGTTCCGTAGTATTGACCTTTAACGTATCCGTTCCTTTACGGGCACTGGTGCCGCAGGATGTGCTTACCAGGGCGGTGGAAAGGAGTGTGGCGCCGATGGCGCAGAGTAATAGAGCTTTCTTCATAATGCAAAATTAACATATTTGCAGAAAAATAGATAATTTAGGGAATATGAAAAGGCTCAATTTGTTATTTCCCGAATAATTAGTAAATTAGGAGCATAATGAAATGAGTGAATTCCTATGATTGAACCAGTCTATTCCCCAGCCCCTACCCGTTACGACGCCATGGAGTATCGGCGTGCAGGCCGGTCGGGCGTGCGGATTCCCGCCGTCACGCTGGGCCTGTGGCACAACTTCGGCTCCTACAAACCCATGCAGGACATCAAGGCCATGGCCCATTATGCCTTTGACAAGGGCGTGTGTCACTTTGACCTGGCCAACAACTATGGTCCGGAGTACGGCACGGCCGAGGAAAACTTCGGCCGCCTGATGGAATGCTCTTTCCGTCCTTACCGTGACGAGCTGTTCATCAGTACCAAGGCGGGATGGGACATGTGGCCCGGCCCGTACGGGAACTGGGGGTCCCGCAAATACCTCATGGCCAGCCTGGACCAGAGCCTCAGGCGCATGAAGCTGGACTATGTGGACATCTTCTATTCCCACCGCTGGGATCCCGAAACTCCGCTGGAGGAGACCATGCAGGCGCTGGTGGACATCGTGCGCCAGGGGAAGGCCCTGTATGTGGGGTTGTCCCGTTATCCCACGGACAAGGCGCGGGAGGCATACCAATATCTGGCTGCGCACGACGTGCCCTGCCTGCTGTACCAGGACCGTTACAACATCATAGACCGGGCTCCGCAGTGCAGCGGACTCATCGATTTGGGAGAGGAAAGCGGAACGGGATTTATCTCGTTCTCACCGCTCCAGCAGGGGCTTTTGACCAACCGTTATCTGAACGGCGTGCCTGCCGATTCCCGCATGGCCAAGGGCGTGTTTCTCAATAAGGACATGCTCACCCCCACGTTGCTGCATGCGCTGAACGGACTCAACGAACTGGCCGAAAAACGTGGTCAGAGCCTGGCGCAGATGGCCCTGGCCTGGCTGCTGAGCGACAAACGCGTGACATCGGTCATCATCGGCGCCAGTTCCGTTGCCCAGATTGAGGATAACCTCCAGGCGTTGTCCAACACGGCATTCGATGCCGATGAACTCCGCCTCATCGAGGAGTTATCGGCCCCCGTGCAACTTCATTCCCTTTAAAGAACCCACAAAACCACAATAGTTATGAGTAAAGGATATGACAGAATCCAGGCTGCCCTGGAAGCCGCCGGAGAAAACCCGGAGAACGAGATGAAGTTGAATCAGGAGATCATGGATATCTACCATGAGGAGGGAGAACCGGAGGACTGTAAGGAAGAATATGGCAAGTCGGCGGCCTACGTGGGGATGTCCTGCTTTTACGGTTGGGATGTGGACCAGAACTATGATCTGGCCGCCTATGCGTTAAACCAGGCCTATGCGGCTGGAAACAGGACCATCCGGGAAGAATTGGGACTGTGCATCTTCAACGGGTGGGGCATTGAAAAAAGTGAGGATGTGGCCGTATTGATTTGGAAGGAAGGACGGGATCACGGGGACAAATACTGCGCCCTCCATTATTATGTATGGCAGGTAGAGAATGACAAGGTGGACCGGAATACCATCCCCGGTCTTGAGGCCCTGGCGAACGATCCCGTGGAGCCCATTCCCAATGCCTGCGCCGTGCTGAATCAGTATTATACCTGGGAAGGGGATGAAGACAAAGCCTGGGAATGGAGGGAAAAGGGCCTTGAGATGGGCAGCGAATTGATGCAGCAACTGGTGGACGAGGAAAAGGAACAGGAAGTGGGAGAGGACGACTGGACCCGGCCGGAGGCCGAGGATGAGGCCGAAGAAGAATTCAACGGCTATGACGACGAAACCGAGGCCTCGCATCCCGGTTATCCGGAGGTAGGGGAGAAGTACGTGATCATTGCCGCAGTGGACGACTCTTTCCGCATTGCTCAGGCCGATGCCGCCGACTGGCGCAGCCTTCCCGCCCTCATCGGCGCCGAGCGCTGCGACGACATGCGCTGCGAGAAATTCCGCAACGTGTCCAGAGCACTGAAACTTCCCGGCACGCTGCTGGGTCAGCTGGACAAGGACGCCTTCCGCAAGGACTATCTCAAGCCCAACTGGCACGCTTCCCAGTGGTACGACGGCATGGCCGACCTTTATGGCGCCATGGTCATCTGCCTGGAAGACAACAAGTACAATCCCTTCAGTTTCTCGTCCAAGGAAGAGGCCCAGAAGGTGATTGACGCGCTGCGAAAATAGCTTAATACTTGTAGTCCAGCGTCTTTAAGTTCTGGCTGTCGCCACCGTAGAGCAGCTTGTAGTCTCCGCGTAAAGGACGCATATCCTGATCCCCTTCACTCCACCACTCAAAGGTGCGGGCCGTGAGGGGGATTGTTACGTCCACGGTTTGCCCGGCGGGGATGCTCACGCGCTGGAAACCGCGCAGGGTTTTGATGGGACCCTGGGCATCGGAGGGGCGCTGCACATACAGCTGGACCACTTCCTCGCCGTCCCGGGAACCGGTATTGCTGACGGGAATCACCAGCTGGCCCTTCTTAACCTGTGCCTCTCCATATGCGAAGGTGGTATAGCTGAGGCCGAAGCCGAAGGGATACAGGGGCTCGCCGCGGAAGAAGCGGTAGGTGTGGCCTTCCATATTATAGTCTTCCACTTCCGGAAGATCCTCTACACTCTTGTAGAAAGTGACGGGCAGTTTGCCGGAAGGATTGTACTCGCCGAAAAGGACGTCGGCAATGGCAGCACCGCCTTCCTGGCCGGGATACCAGGCCTGAAGGATGGCGTTGCAGTTGTGCGTTTCGGGAACCAGGCCCATGGCGCTGCCGGAGAAGTTCACCAGCACCACCTGTTTGCCGGCCTGGTGCAGCTGTTGCAGCAGGCCGCGCTGAACGGCGGGAAGCTCCAGGCTGGTGCGGTCTCCCTGGTCAAAGCCGGGCACCTCCACTGGCATTTCTTCTCCCTCTACCCGGGGCGATATACCGCCGGCAAAGATGACGATATCCACACCGGACAGGCGTTTGAGAATATCTTTCTGGGCTCCATCCACCAGGTCGCAGCCCTTGACATACAGGATATCGGGGACACGTTCCCGTAGGGCATCCAACAGGGTGACGGTCTTGTTGGGCACGCCGTTGTAGTTGCCCCACATCATCTCTTTGTCGTCGGCGTTGGGACCCACCAGGGCCAGCTTTTGGCCGGCTTTAAGAGGCAGGATGCCGTCGTTTTGCAGCAATACCAGAGATTCCTGTGCCATCTTGCGGGACAGAGACAGGTGTTCGGGACCTTCCACCAGGGCAGGATCCAGATTATCCCAGGGGGACACGCCATCCATCTCTCCCAACAGATAACGCTCCTTGAGTACGGGCAGCAGACGTTTGTCCAGGTCTTTTTCCTCGATGAGGGCGCGGGAATAGGCTTCGTTCAAGTGCATATAGGTTTCCCCGCACTCCACATCCACGCCGTTCTTCAGGGCTTGGGCCGCGGCGATGGCGGCATCGGCCGAATAGTCGTGCCGGCCGGGGACGTATGCATCGGCCAGGGCCCAGCAGTCCGATACCACCAGTCCCTTATAGTCCCATTCTCCACGTAGGATGTGGTTTACCAAATAATCGTTCATGGCGCAGGGGACGCCCCGGAAACGGTTGTAGGCTGTCATCACTTCCTTTACGCCGGCCTTGGTCACCAGGTCCTTGAAGGCGGGCAGATAGGTTTCCCGAAGATCCCTTTCGCTCACCTGGGCGTCGAAACGGTGCCGGTTGCGTTCCGTTCCGGAGTGGACGGCAAAGTGCTTGGCACAGGCGTGGAGTTTTTCCACGGCGGAATCGGGATCTCCCTGCAGGCCGCGTACCACAGCCATGCCCATCACCCCCGTGAGGTACGGATCTTCTCCATAAGTCTCCATTCCGCGGCCCCAGCGGGGATCCCGGAAAATATTGATGTTGGGTGTCCAGAACGTAAGTCCCTGATACCAGCCGCTTTCTTCGGCCATAGAATGCTTGATGCGGGCTTCGTCACTCACCGCCGTGAACACTTCCTCCAGTAAAGGTTCGTCAAAGGAAGCGGCCATGCCGATGGGCTGCGGGAATACGGTGGCAGCTCCGTTGCGGGCTACCCCGTGCAGGGCTTCGTTCCACCAGTTATAGGACTTGATGCCCACGCGTTCGACGGCGGGAGAGTTGTAAACCAGCAGGGAGGCTTTCTCCTCTACGGTAAGCTGGCTCAGCAGTTCCCGGGCTTTAACTTCGGCTTCTTTTTCCGCTTTCTGGCGGGGTGTGGGTTGTGTGCAGGCGCAAAGCGCTGCCAGAACCACGGATAGTGTTATCAGTTGTGTTTTCATGACGTAAAGATAGCAAAAAATCCGTATCTTTGAAGTATGAATACTCTGATTGTTCTTCTCTTGTCTTTGTTGCCGTTTGTGAACCCCTTTGTGGGAACGGGCGGGCACGGACATACGTTTCCCGGAGCCGTTTACCCCTTCGGCATGATTCAGCTGAGCCCCGACACCCGGCCCAATCCCGGGGACTGGGACGGCTGCAGCGGATACCATTACAGTGATACCCTCATCTACGGCTTCTCGCATACGCATTTGAGCGGCACGGGCTGTGACGACTGGTGTGATATCCTTATCACCCCGGGCGGCAAACCGTCACGTTTCTCCCACGCCAGGGAAAAAGCCTCTCCAGGGTATTATGAAGTGTATCTGGAGGATACCCGTGTACAGGCCCGGCTCACGGCCGGGCGGCGGAGCGCCATGCATGAATATACTTTCCAGGATGGCGCGGTCATTACCATAGACCTGGGTCACCGGGACCCGCTGGAGGATTGTATGATGGGGTTTGGCGACAAAGTGGCGTGGGGATACAGAATTTCCAACAGCTGGGCCAGGCATCAGCGGGTCTATTACTATATGGAATTCTCGGAGCCTGCTGTATTCATCGGCACCGGCAATGACGGGGAGAAGGCCGATTTGCAGTTCTCCGGCAAAAAGATAACGGTTCGTATCGGCATTTCCTCCGTTTCCTGGGAAAACGCAAAGGCCAACCTGTACAGTGATTATCCCAAGTCCGTCAAGGACCAGAAAAAGTCCACTGAGAAAGCCTGGGAGCAGTATCTTAAGAAGGTGAAATGCCCCTATAAGGACAAGGAACACAAGACGCGTTTTTACACCGCCCTCTACCATACCGCCATCCATCCCACGCTGTATTCCGATGTAAACGGCGAGTACCGCGGAATGGACGGAAAAGTGCACAAGGCCGATGGCTGGGACCGCTACACCGTATTCTCCCTGTGGGACACTTTCCGCGGCCTGCATCCGCTGCTCATGGACATTGAGCCGGAGCGCAGCGTGGATTTCATCCGGTCCATGCTCTCCATCTATGATCAGGCTGGCAAACTGCCCGTGTGGGAGCTCTCCGGTTGGGAAACCAACTGCATGATAGGCTACAACGCCGCACCGGTCATTGCCGATGCCATCCTCCGCGGCCTCCCCGGCTTCGACTATGAGCACGCCTTCCAGGCTATGCTGGCATCGGCCCGCAACGGAGAATTCGGTCTGGACAGCTTCCGGGAAAACGGTCTTGTCCTGGCCGATGACGAGCACGAATCCGTGTCCAAGACGCTGGAATATGCGTTTGACGACTGGTGTGTGGCCCAGGTGGCCCTCAAACTGGGGCACATGGATGAATATCAGGCGTTTATGACCAGCTCACAGTACTGGAAGAACGTGCTGGACCCGCAGACACTGTTCATGCGCGCCCGCCTCAACGGCCGCTGGTTCACCCCGTTCGACCCCCGCGAAGTGAACAATAACTACACGGAGGCCAACTCCTGGCAGTACAGCTTTTTTGTGCCGCAGGATATCCCCGGGCTCATCGAGGCCCTTGGCGGTCCGGAGGCGTTTGAGGCCCGGCTGGACGCCCTTTTCGAAGCTCCGCAGCAGACCACCGGCCGCACACAGGCCGACATCACCGGCCTCATCGGCCAGTATGCCCACGGCAACGAGCCCAGCCACCATGTGGCTTATCTGTACGACGCCATCGGCAAGCCCGAAAAACGGGCGGCCCGCGTGAACCAGATCCTGGAAACCCTGTACTCCAGTGCACCGGACGGCCTTTGCGGCAACGACGACTGTGGCCAGATGAGCGCCTGGTACGTGCTTTCTTCCATTGGGAAATATCCCGTTTGCCCCGTGTCTGTCATTCCGAGCGAAGTCGAGGAATCTCCTTCCATCGTCCCCAACCCCGCTTTTGTGATGGAGAACGACATCTTTGCCGACTCGCTCACCGTGGCCATCCAGGGAGAAGGCACCATCTATTATACGGTTGCCTCTTATGGCGGACACGCTCAAAGGTACCAGGGCCCCTTCACCGTGTACGAGCCCTGCCAGATGCAGGCCTGGGCGGAACGCGACGGCAAGCAAAGTTTTATTACATGGTGCAACGTGAGGCAGGTGCAGAAAGGCCGGGCCATCCAAATCCATTCCCGTTACAGCCGTCAGTATACGGCCGGGGGTGACGAGGGCCTCATTGACGGCACCCGCGGCGGCCTCAACTGGCGCACCGGTGGCTGGCAGGGATACCAGGACACGGACTTCGAAGCCGTGCTGGACTTGCTGAAGGAAACGCCTCTGAGCATCGTAGGAGCCGGTTTTTGCCAGGACGCCCGGTCCTGGATCTGGATGCCCCGCTGGGTGGAATTCTCCGTTTCATCGGACGGAGAGCACTTTACAAAAGTGGGCCGGTTGGATACATCCGTGGACGAGCAGGATTATCAGGTTCAGGTGTGGGACGCCTCCTTGCCGGTGAACTGCACCGCCCGCTATGTGAAGGTTTACGCTAAGAATATCGGCACCATTCCGTCCTGGCATCCCGGCGCCGGAGCTCCGGGTTTCATCTTTGTAGATGAACTTTGGGCGCGTTAAGGCGGAAAAGTGAGAAATAATCCGTATCTTTGTACGATATGGGAAAAAGGTCCACCATTGTGGCTGTAACAGCCTTGGCATTACTGCTGGCCGGCATTGCGCTGGCCGTCATCCGGTTGTATCAGCCGGCATCGTCACAGGCCGGGGAGAAGCAGGTATCGGCCTCCTGGAATATCCTGAGCGCCATTCCCTCCGACGCCACCGCCGTGGTGGTGTTTGACGGAAGCGCCAAGGCCGCCCGCCTGATGGCCGATTCCACCGGTTTCCTTCAGGGCCTGCTGGCTCCGGGCAATCCCGCCTTCATCCAGTATCTGTCGGCCCTGGGCCGCCGTCACGTGGCCGTTTCCCTGCACAACAGCGGTTCCCTGGTGCCCCTGGTGGCCGCCGAATCGGAGGTGGCCGATTCCACCCTGGAGGCCCTTGCGGCCAAGGCCGGCCTCAAACTCATGCGCTCCAACGGCTATCTTTTGGCCTCGCGCAGCGAAACCTTCCTGAATGCCGGCGCCCGCCAGCTGGAAGGCGGCCATTCCATCCTGGGCACCCGCCGTCTGCAGGATCTTGTGAGCGTCGTTTCCGGTCCCGAGGTCATCCTGGTCTCCCATTCCCATGCTCCCAAACTGCTGCAGATGTATGCCGCCAAAGGCATGCAGCAGCAGGCCACCTTTGTGAAAAACCTCACCGCCTGGAGCGCCTGGAGCGTTCAGGCTCTGGATAAGGAACAGCTGGTTTTGAGCGCCGAGGCTCTACCCGGAGACAATGCCGGCAGCTATTTCACCGCTTTTGACGGAACATCGGCCCAGGAGCCGGAATTCCCCGAAGTGCTGCCTTATTATACGGCCACGGCCCTGTCCATCCCCGTGATAGACGCACAGGCTTTCCTGGCCGCCCGCCGCCGACAAGAGGACGGAAACGCCGCCCTGGTGCAGTACAACAAAGCCCTCAAAGCCAAAAACGGCCGTGAACTCAGCCCCGAGGAATGGTTTGTGAGCCTCCAGCCCAAGGAGGTGGTGAAAGCCAGTTTCACCGATGCCAATGGCGTGGAACGGGAAGCTGTCCTGGTGCGCAGTGCCAAGGACCTCAAACTGGGCACGGAAGCCGCCAATGCATACAGAAGCTGCCTCTCTACCGTGATGGGAGACCGTTTTGCCGTGCAGGACAGCGTGTGCGCCAGTGTGGGCAACCGCTGGAGCGTCTTTGCCGACCTCCCCACCGTAAGGCTCTTTGCCGATAAATCTTTCCTGGAGTATTCCCTCAAGCATCGGCTCTCCGACGCCTCCGTGGACCTTCCCGGAGGATTTGTGGCCTATGCCTCCCTCTCCGATGCCCCCGGCACGGTGGGGAATATCTTCCTTTCCGGCCTGGCCACTCCGCTGCTCTCCTATGTGAAGGGTGCAGGCTATGCTCCTGCCGCGGTGTCGCTGGACCTTTCAGGAGAGCGTCCCATGATGCGGGTTCAGGTGGAGACGCGGGCCCTCAAAGGCACCAAGGTGCAGGTGCTGGAACGGGACACCGTAGTGGTGGTTCCCGGCGGCCTGTTCCCCGTGACCAACTTTGCCACCGGAGAAACCAATTATCTGTATCAGAACGCCCACAAGGCCATCTGCCTGCGGGATCACAACAATAAAGATGTCTGGGGAGTACCGTTTAAGGAAACCATCTGCGGCCGGGTACAGACCATAGACTTCTACAACAACAAAAAGCTTCAGTGGCTGTTCTGCGCCGGAAACAAACTGTACCTGATGGACCGTCTGGGCCGTTGGGTGAACGGTTTCCCCGTGAGCCTGAAAAAGGAAGTGCTGCTGGGCCCCGACGTGTATGACTTCACCGGAGCCGGCGGCTACACCATCATGGTCCTCCACAAGGACAGCAGCCTGGAAAGATACAACCTGCATGGAGAAAAAGTGGCCGACTGGAAAGGCATCCGCGCCCCCGAAACCGTCAAGAACCTCCCGGAACTGCTGGAAAAAGGAAACCAGCGGTACTGGGTGGTGCGCACTTCTATCCAGACACTCATCTATCCCTTCGAGGGAGGAGAACCGCTGTACAAGGCCGAAGGTGGCAAGATGCTCAAGCCGGACGCCCAGATCACCCCTTCCGCCAAGGGCGTGAACGCCGAGTGTTATGACGGGAAAACCCGAGAAATCAAATTGAACTAAAACCTTACCTAGAGATATGGAGTTTAAATCTGTCAATAAAACATTGCAGGAAAGCATGGTCCGTAACTGGGACCGTCCTGCACTCACTAATTTCCATGGTATGACCCTGGCCTACCGTGACGTGGCCCGCAGAATTGCCAACCTGCACATCGCCTTTGAACAGTGCGGTCTCCAGAAAGGAGACAAGGTGGCCATCTGCTCCCGCAACCAGGCTAACTGGGGAGTGAGTTTCCTGGCCGCCATCACCTATGGCGCCGTGGCCGTCCCCATCCTGCACGAATTCAAACCCGGTAACATCCATTACCTGGTGAACCACTCCGAGGCCCGTGTCCTGTTTGTGGACGAGGTCATCTGGGAAGGTCTTTCGGCCGAGGAAATGCCGGACCTTTCCGTAGTGGTACAGATCAACACCTTCAAGTTCCTGTATGCCGCTTCCGAGGACCTGGCCCAGGTGCGTGAGCATCTGAACGAGGAATTCGGCAAGCGCTATCCCGACGAATTCGAGCCCAAGGATGTCCAGTACTATGAGGACAAGCCCGAGGAACTGGCCATCATCAACTACACCTCCGGCACTTCCGGTTTCTCCAAAGGTGTGATGTTGCCCTACAGGGCCCTGTGGTCCAATATCCAGTTTGCCGCCAAGGATGCCTGCCCTATGCTTAAGGCGGGTATGAACGTGGTGAGCATGCTGCCGTCGGCCCACATGTACGGCATGATGTTCGAGTTCCTGTTTGAGATGACCATCGGTATGCACGTGCACTTCCTGAGCCGCGTGCCCAGCCCCAAGATCATCATGCAGGCTTTCTCCGAGGTCCATCCGGACATCATCATCGCCGTTCCGCTGGTGATGGAGAAAGTGTACAAGAGCAAGCTCAAACCCCTCATCGACAAAACCAAGGTGTACCGCCGCATCCCCATCCTGGGACCTTCCATCGAGAAAAAATTCTGCACGGAGCTCACCAACGCTTTCGGCGGACAGTTCGAGGAAGTTATCCTGGGCGGTGCCGCCTTCAACCCCGAGGTGGAAAAATTCCTGAACAAGATCGGTTTCCACTATACCGTGGGTTACGGAATGACCGAGTGCGCCCCCATCATCTGTTACGCCCACTGGGACAAGGTGAAGGTGGGAAGTGCCGGCCGTGCAGCCCTCAATATGGAAATCCGCATCGACTCCCCGGATCCCATGACGGTTCCCGGAGAAGTGCAGGTGAAGGGCCCCAATGTGTGCCTGGGCTATTACAAGAACGAAGAAGCCACCAGCGCTTCCTTCACGGAGGACGGCTGGTTCCGCACCGGAGACATGGGTGTTGTGGATGCCGACGGCTACCTGTTCCTGCGTGGCCGCTCCAAGTGCATGGTACTGGGTCCTTCCGGCCAGAACATCTATCCCGAGGAAGTGGAGGCCACCATCAACAACTTCAACTATGTGGTAGATTCCCTGGTAGTGGAGGACGACGGCGGCCTCACCGCCCTCATCTATCCGGACTGGCATCAGGGAGAACTGGACGGCTACAGCCGCCAGGACTTCGAAAAACGAATTGCCGGCCTGCTGCCCGCCATCAATGACGAACTGCCCAAATATGCGCAGATCAAGAAGATCGAGCTGATGCCCGAGGACTTCGAGCGCACGCCCAAGAAGAGTATCAAACGTTATCTGTACCAGAGAAACTAATGTCAAAATTCGACCACAGCTACCTGGAAATGGCCGAAGTCTGGGCCCAGAACTCCTACTGCAAGCGCAGGAAGGTGGGGGCCCTGCTGGTCAAGGACCGCACCATCATCTCCGACGGCTATAACGGCACGCCTTCCGGCTTCGAGAACATCTGCGAGGACGAGAACGGCGTCACCAAACCCTATGTGCTGCATGCCGAGGCCAACGCCATCACCAAGGTGGCCAAGAGCGGCAACAGCAGTGAGGGCGCCACGCTGTATGTGACGGCCTCGCCCTGTGCCGAATGTGCCAAGCTCATCATCCAGGCCGGCATCAAGCGGGTGGTGTACCGGGATGCCTACCGCCTCACGGACGGCATCGACCTCCTCAAAAGGGCCGGCGTGGAAGTGGAACAGAGCCAGTAATCCATGGAAATGAGAAAGGGATGGGGCCTGCAAATCATGCAGGTGGTGCTGGGCGTCATCATCGGCGCCCTGGTCACCTTGTCCATTGTGCGTTACCGGGACGCCAAGCACCTGATTGACACGCGCTACAAAGACTGGCGCAAGCTGAACATGGTGCTGGACATTGTGGAGAAAAACTATGTGGACACCCTGAACCGGGAGGGAATGACCGATGCCGCCGTTTCTGCGGCTCTGTCCCGCCTGGACCCCCATTCCGTCTATCTGCCGCCGCAGGAACTTGAAGCCTCCCAGGAGGAACTTTCCGGTAACTTCGACGGCATCGGCATCCAGTTCAATGTGCCCAACGACACCGCCATCGTGTTGGAAGTCATTGCCGGCGGTCCCTCCGAGAAAGTGGGCCTGATGCCCGGAGACCGCCTGCTCAAGGTGGACGACAAAGTGATTGCCGGTGTGAAATTTCCCCAGGACAGCATGGTGCGCCGCATCAAGGGCCCGTCCGGTTCCAAGGTCACCATCACCGTGAAGCGGGGGAGTGAGGTGATCCCGTTCGAGATCATCCGCGGTAAGATTCCCGTGCACAGCGTTGACGCTGCGTTCATGCTCCGGGACAGCGTGGGATACCTGCGTCTGGCCAAGTTCTCCCGCACTACTTATAAGGAATGCCATGAGGCCAGCCTCAAGCTGCTCCAGGAAGGGATGACGCACCTCATCTTCGACCTCCGGGACAACGTGGGCGGCTACATGGACCAGGCACTGCTGCTGTGCAACGACTTCCTGCAGCGCGGGGATACCATCGTTTATCTGGAGGGCCTTCACCGTGCGCGTGAGATTTACAAGGCCGATGGCCGCGGTGCCCTGCAGGATGTGGGCCTCACCGTGCTCATCAGCGAGAATTCGGCATCGGCCAGCGAAATCTTCGCGGGAGCCATCCAGGACAACGACCGCGGTACCGTGGTGGGCCGACGCTCCTTCGGCAAGGGCCTGGTGCAGGAACCGTTCTTCTTCAGCGACAACTCCGGCGTCCGCCTCACCGTGGCGCGGTATTATACGCCGTCGGGCCGATGCATCCAGAAGCCCTACGACAGCAGCCGGGACTACGCCTACGACATCTATAACCGCTATACCGACGGCGAAGTCTTCAGCGCCGACAGCGTGAAACTGGACACTACCGACGTGCACCGCACGCGCAGCGGCCGCATCGTTTACGGTGGCGGCGGCATCATGCCCGATGTGTTTGTTCCCATGGACACCACCCGCGCCAGCGCGTTCTACGTGGCCTGCAACAAGAAGGCCACCCAGATGCGCTTTGCATCGGCCATGTTCGACAAACACGCCCGCGAGCTCCAGGCCATCGACAATTATGCCGATATGGACCGCTTCCTGCATCGGCTCAACTACAAGGTGGAATTCCCCGCCTTCGCCCGTTCCAAGGACGGCATCAAGTGCACCGAGGCCGAATGGGATGCCACGGCCTCCTACCTGGTGCCCCAGCTCAACGCCCTCATCTCCCGCTATTCCAAACTGGGAGAAAACGCCTTCTACAAATACTATTTACCCGTAGACAACACCGTTGCCGTGGCGCTGGAGGCTTTGTAAGGGGGCTTCGGTGTGCTTGTGGTCTATTTTGTTGACTATCAATCACTTGGTTTTTCCTCTTGATCCCGTTAGGTATCAAGAGAAAAAGTTAACTGTTTAATAGCTAACACTTTACGACATAAGCGTAATTGGTGAAAGAGTTTGGCACGGGGCTTGTATATACAGGGTCAAGGTTAGTTTTAGTTGGTTTAGTTATTAAATGGTAAAAAGATGGCGGCCCAGTAGTTGGTCGCCATTTTTTTTGTACCTTTGTAGATATGAGTGAGTACATTGTATCGGCCCGTAAGTACCGGCCGGATTCCTTCGAGAGCCTCATCGGCCAGGATACCATCGCCCGCACGCTGTCCAATTCCATCAAACGGGGACAGTTGGCGCACGCCTACCTGTTCTGCGGCCCCCGCGGCGTGGGTAAAACCACCACGGCGCGCATCTTTGCCAAGATGATCAACTGTTCCAACCCCGGCAAGGATATGGAGCCCTGCGGCCAGTGCGAATCCTGCGTTTCCTTCCAGGAAGGCCGATCCTATTGCATCCACGAGCTGGACGCCGCCTCCAACAACAGCGTGGAGGACATCAAAACGCTGATGGAGCAGGTGCAGGTTCCCCCGCAGGTGGGTAAATACAGTGTATACATCATCGACGAGGTCCACATGCTGTCGCAGGCCGCCTTCAACGCGTTCCTCAAAACGCTGGAAGAACCCCCGGCACACGCCATCTTCATCCTGGCCACCACCGAGAAGCACAAGATCCTGCCCACCATCCTGTCCCGTTGCCAAACCTACGACTTCAACCGCATCAGCATCCCCGATATGGTGCGCAACCTCCAGGGCATCGCGGCCAAGGAAGGCGTGAAGATTGACGACAAATCCCTGCACGTAATTGCCTCCAAGGCCGATGGTGCCATGCGTGACGCCCTCACCATCTTCGACCAGACCGTGGCCTTCTGCGGCAAAGACGTGAAATATGAGGACGTCATCCGCAACCTCAACGTTCTGGATTACGAATTCTGCTTCTCCCTGGTGGAGAATTTCCTGGTGGGAGACTATGCCAGCGCATTCCTCACCTTAGATAAAATATTGGCCAAGGGATTCAACGCCTTGCACTTCGTGGGCTCCCTGTCCACCCATCTGCGCAACCTGGTAGTTGCCAAGACCGGAGGCCTGGAACCCCTGCTGGAATTGCCCGACTCCCTCAAAAAGGATTATGCCGCCCAGGCGGCCAAGTGCTCCAACCAGTTCCTCTTCGAGGCCCTGGGCATCACCACCGCCTGCGAAACCGGCTTCAAAGCCGCCGTCAATCCCCGCCTGCACATCGAGTTCGCCCTGATGAAGCTGAGCTATCTCATGGGCAAACCCACCGATAAACCTGTCGCTGCACCCGCTGCGTCAGTGGCTTCCGTCGCTTCCGGGGCTAATGCAACCGAAGTCACTAAGAAGGTGGCCGATGTTCCTTCGGTTGCATCGGCCTTAAAATCAGCGACCGAAGAGGCGACCCCCTCTCCAGCCGCGAGAAGGAGGACGCCGAAGAGCGGATCGGCATTGAGTATGAGTGCCATCATGGAGGAAAAGCCGGAGGAAGCAGCGGTGGAGGAGGCTCCCAAGGAAGTGAAGCTTCCGGACGACGACACTCTGAAGTTTAAATGGAAGGAACTGGCCGGTCAGTACAGCTCCAAGCCGCGTCTGGCCAGTATGCTGCAAAGCGGAAAGGTGGATGTAAAGGAAGAGAATGGCATCAAACTGGTAGAGTTCTTTGTGACCAACGATTCCCAGAAACAGTGGATCGAGGAAAAGATGCTGCGGGAGCTGGAAGGCAAGCTGCGGGATCTCGTAGCATGCCCCAAGGTAAATGTCCTGGTGTCGGTGATTCCCATCGAAGAAGGAGAAAAAGTGCCCTACATGCCGGAAGAAAAGGCCAAGGACTTAATGGAAAAAGAACCCAGTGTGCGGGAATTCGTAGCCGCCATGGGTCTGGATACAAAATAGTATGAAATTACGCGCTGAAAAACTTGTCAAGAAATACGGCATCCGCACGGTAGTGAAGGGCGTTTCCATGGAAGTGGAGCAGGGAGAGATTGTGGGTTTCCTGGGCCCCAACGGTGCCGGTAAAACCACCAGTTTCTATATGATTACTGGCCAGATCAAGCCCAATGACGGCCGTATCTTCCTGGACTACGACGACGGTACCACCGTGGAAGTAACCAAGCTGCCCATGTATCAGCGGGCCCAGAAAGGCATCGGCTACCTGCCGCAGGAAGCCTCCGTGTTCCGCAAGATGAGTGTGGAAGACAACATCATGTCCGTGATGGAAGTGTCTCAGAGTACCAAGGGCATGACCAAGGAGCAGCGCGTGGCCCGCATGGAGCAGCTCATCGACGAATTCAACCTGTCCAAAGTGCGCAAATCCCTGGGCATCCAGCTGTCCGGAGGTGAGCGCCGCCGCTGTGAGATTGCCCGCGCACTGGCCGTAGATCCCAAGTTTATCCTGCTGGACGAGCCCTTCGCCGGTGTGGACCCCATCGCCGTGGAAGATATCCAGTACATCATTGCCAAGCTCAAGTACCGCAACATAGGCGTCATAATCACGGACCACAATGTGGGTGAAACCCTGGCCATCACAGACCGCGCCTACCTCCTGTACGAGGGCGTTATCCTGCAGGCCGGCACGCCTGAAGCCCTGGCCGCCGACGAAGACGTGCGCACCAAGTACCTGGGCTCAGGCTTTGTTCTCAAACGTTCCAAGTCTGTGGAACGTGCCCGCCGTGAAGTGGAAAACGAGCACAGGGTATAAAAAAACCGGGCCTTGGAGAGGGCTCGGTTTTTTATAATAAAAGGTGGTAAAAGCTTACTGCTCTTCCTGAAGACGAAGCTGCTGAACATAGATAGCCTTCTGGAGCGCCATGCGCTTTTTGACGGAAGGCTTCTCGAAGTTCTTGCGGTTGCGCATCTCGCGGACGGCACCGGTCTTCTCGAATTTACGCTTGAATTTCTTCAGGGCTCTTTCGATGTTTTCGCCTTCTTTGATGGGTACGATGATCATGCTTTTACACCTCCTTTTTTCTAATTGGGGTGCAAAGGTAGGAAAAAAATCCTACCCTTGCAAATTTATTTCACCTCAATCAGCAGGTCAATGGTTTCCACGCTTCCATCCTCGTAGTTCAGGATGGCGGTAACCGTATGTTTGCCGGCCTGGAGCGTTACGGGATCGGTTACCGTAAGACCGTCGAACTTCCAGGAAATCTGCGCCTTGACGCCTTCCGGCAACGGCATGTTCAGCTGGAACACATCTCCGGCGGCATAGGTGCCATTGCCGGGATCCGGAATGGCGGGAACGCCCATTTCGGCAAAGGATGTGATATCCTCTTCGGGTTCTTCCTCGACATTCTCCATAATCTCGGCATCCAGCATCAACGCAAAAGTGCCTTGGGATTCATCGGACCAGTCACTCGTTTCCAGATTGGTGTAATCTATATATATATTGTTGCCGGTTCCGGTGACTGCGAATAGATAGCCGGTATAATCAACGCCATTATAAACTTCGGTTTGGGCGTTAACTATGGCATAGCCAATATACAAGTCTTCTCCTCCCGGAACGGGAAGATCCAGGCTCACCTTCTGGAAGGATTGGGTATCCGTAATGGTGAGAGGAACTGTGTGCAGCCGCTGCTGGCCCGCATCCACTATGACATAATATTCTGCTTCCCAAATGGGGTAGAAGGAAATGGAGAGAAGAGTTCCTCCGTTGACCGGCACCTCTGCCGCCGGAATGCGGATGGCTGCCATGAGGGAGTTGGTCTCTCCATCTCCATAGAAATACTGTTTCCCCGTAGGATCCCAATAGGAATACAGTTTCAGTTCTCCCTGGGCGCTGCTCTTCATTATGTACTCCACCTTGGTGATGTGTCTGCTAAGCGTGACGTCATAGCCGATGGTCTGATAACCTTCCTTGGACAGGGTTACATGACCTTGATCGGAGCCAAAAGCCTCCACGTCAAGGCTGAATTGTCCGTCGGCATCGGTTACAGCTTCAAATACAGGACTGGTGTTTCGGACGCCCTTCTTGAGCAAACGGGGTGCGTTGGAAGTCTCTGTCTTGGTGAGAACCACATGAACGCCCTCCAGGGGTTTCCCGCCATAGTCGGACACCAGGCCTTTCAGGATCCTTTCGGTACTGTAGTTGGCGGTGAGGGTGACCTTTTTATCTCTATCGTCATAAGTGATGTCTGCGATTTCCACGCCGGTATCGTAGCCGTCCCAGTCAATGGGGATGAAGGATGTGATTTTGGACGATCCGGGGAAAACCCAGGTACGCAGGTCCGTGCTGGTGTAATTCAGACTGGTGGGGGCTGCAGACGGAATGAGGATGAAACAGGGATGGTCTCCGTAGGCGTTGATAGCATTGTATTTTTCCCATGAATTCCAATGTTCGAGGGGCGTTATACCGCCCACGGTGCGGACGGAGGATTTGTCCACGTGGTAAATGAGAAGACCGCGGGCTACGGAAGAGTCCCAGCCGCTTCCGTCCCGGCATTCATACAGGAAATACTCTCCGTCCGTGTCGGTACGGGAGATGTAGGCAATGTCGTCTTTGACAGAACCAAAGCTGGTAGTCCCTGGTTTTAACTCCTGCAGGTCACTTTCTGTCATCCAGCCCAGACAAATCCGTTCTTCGGCGTTGTAGTAGGGTGGAGTGCGGCCCTCGTTGAGATAATTACCGCCGCTCATAATGGAGAAATAACTCAGGCCATGGTCCTTTCCATTCTTTTCATAGTCGGTGTCGTAGAAGTCCGGCAGGCCCAGGGAATGGCCGAATTCATGGCAGGTGGTGCCGATACCGCACATGTTCACGCCTTCGGTATTCTTGAGTTCGGAGGTCATGAAATAGGATTTCAGCTTGATGCCGTCAAAGGTGGTATTCCGGGCTGTGCTGGAAGAGGAACTCTGCACACTCCACTGGTGTGGCCAAATGGTATTCTCGTGGGCACCTTCGGCCTGGTTGTAACCGGCAAAGTATAACATCAGCATATCCACATACCCGTCGTTGTCAACGTCATATTGGGAAAAGTCCACACTGCTATCCAGCAACTTGGCGGCGTCGTACACGGCAATCTCCGGACGTATGTCATTCTGGGTAATCTCTCCGCTGTCATTCTTGACAGGCTCTCCGTAATACTTCATCTCCTGGGGCAGCGTTACCGGACCGTAAACATCGAAGATGGGCTGGAACTCTCCGTGGGAATTATCCATAAAATAATCCTGGACCGATCCTGTGGCTCCATAGGCCGAGTATCCGTTCTCATTGAGCAGGGCATTGAACTGTTCCGCGGGGTTGATAATGGAGAAGGAGACATCTTTGAAATTGACCAGGAACACCGGAATGTGACGGGCACCGTGAGTCATTGTCTTACTCTGGTCGTGGGTGCGGGGCTGCAATGAGAGTCGCTGGCTGTTCACCTGCCGGCGGAATTGGATGGCTGCTTCGCGTGCGGCAGGATCGATGGTGGAATTGCGCCAGAAGCCGTCGGCGCCCAGTTTAACCACCTGATCTGTTCCGGCCAGGGTGGTCCAGCTGAAAAATTCATCGCCATGGCGTTCCAGTTTCACCACACTGCCGTCGGGCTGCTTATAGTTAAAGGCACCCGGTTTGGCGGGAACGCCCCAGGCGCTCCAGGCAAGAAGGAGGGTTGCAATGATAACAATGATTCTTTTCATGGTAGTGTCCTCCTTTTATTTTTCTAAGATGAAATACGTGTTGTCACTTTCCTTGTACCAGGCCAGACCGTCTTGCTCCTGAAGCAGGACCACGGAATAGTCCTTGATGAGACGGGTGTGGGATTTGGCCTTGACCGTCACATGCAGGGAGAGGTTGTCTCCCGGCTTGGCCGAATCAAACTGGTCTCCGGACACATCCACAACGGTGAGTTCCTGGCTGTTGAGCAGGCGGTAACGTGTGCCGCCGCTGGCGGAAACCAGTACGGAACTCTGGTTCCAGCCTTCGGCTCCCTTAATGTAGTTCTGTCCGTTGATGCCGTAGAAACCGGGTTCAAAGACATTCAGGATGGGGTCCTGGCTATTCTGAGTTACGGTAATCACCAGGGGTTTGGCATCTCCTCCGGTGAAGCGGATCTCGGCGGTGCGCACCTGGAAGGTGTTATTCTCGGAGACCGTAAAGCGCTCTACGCCTTGGTTCAGCGGAGCCTTGGTCTTCTCATGGGTAATCCAGGATTCGGTCACTTCTACCTGATAATCCACGTTGTAGCGCGTGCTCACGCTGAATTCCTGCGGCTCATACTCAAATTCCAGCTGGGTGTCCTCCGTGAGGATGACGTCGGTCTGGCCCTGCTTGACGGGAATGTCAAAGGTGTTGCCGTCTACGGTAACTTGCAGGCTTCCTTCACGTTCTCCCACATTTTCATTGGCGTCCTTGGCCTGAACGGTGATGCGGGCCGTTCCCTTGGAACCGGATTCCGGGCTCAGACGCAGCCAGGATTCGCTTTCCGGGGAAACCTTGGCAGTCCAGGCGGAAGGGGTGGGGAAGGAGAGCTCTACCTGTCCTTTACCCACCAGGGTAATGGAACGGTGAGAGAAGAGCGTTCCCAGACCTCCCTGGGTGATTTTTTTCTCAAGAGTTCCTTTACCGGCTTTGACGATGAGGGTGTTTTCCCGGGCGTCCTCGCTTTTGTTCACCCCCATTTTGAAGACGAAAGTGCCGCCGGTGCCGTCCTTGACCTCGGTCACTTCTACAGAGCCCCAGGAACTGTCCTTGACTTGGGCGGTCCAGTGGAGGTCGCAGTTGACGGTGACTTCAATACTGGATTCCAGGGCGTTGGGGTTCTCTTTAACCTTTACCTCAAGTACCTGGGGTTCTTTCTCGGATTCCGGCTGCTGGCAGGCAATAACTGCGCTGGCCAGAAGCCCGGCAGCCATCAGATGAGTAATTCTGATCCTCATGATAAATCTCTAATTTTCTTATTAAAACATACAAATGTAAGAAAAAAATCCAATTATTATCATTACTTTTGTGAAACAATAATGTTAGCAATAACCAATACACATTGATATGAAAAAGAAATCCGATTCCTATCCCTGGAAGTTCTCTTCCGTTGGCGGCACGGTCCGCGTAAAGATCCTCAGCGGCGAAGATATCCGCAATCTGTGGCAGCTGGACCGCAAGATGTGGACCGTCCTGAGCTGTCCCACCCATGGCCTGGAGTTCGATGCCAGGACCCTCCAGCTTATTGACGTGGACAAAGACGGCAACATCCGTGTGGACGAGGTCATCAAGACCTCTCAGTGGCTCACCGGCATCATCAAGGACGCCGACCTTCTCCTGAAAGAGGCCGATTCCCTTAAACTGGAGGATTTCAATGCCGATAATCCCGACGGCGCCCGCCTGCAGGCATCGGCCCGCCAGATTCTGAAGAACCTGGGCCTGGAAAAGGACGAGATTTCCCTGGAGGATACCGCCGACAACGTGAAGATCTTTGCCGACACCCAGTTCAACGGAGACGGCATCATCACCCCCGCCAGCGCATCCGATGAAGCCACGGCAAAGCTCATTGAAACCATCGCCGGCATCGCCAGCGCCGTAGACCGCAGCGGTGCGGCCGGCATCACCGCCGACCATATCGAGGCCTTCTATGCCGCCTGCGCCGACTACCAGGCATGGAAAAAGGCCGGCACCAAGGACGTGTTCCCGTTCGGCGACAAAACCCCCGACGCCCTTGCCGCCGTGGATGCCGTCAAGGACAAGGTGGCCGACTTTTTCATGCGCTGCAAGCTCATCGGCTTCGAATCGGCCCTGTCTCCCGCCGTGGACGTGAATGTGGACCAGATTGCCGGAATTGACGGAAACCTGGCTGCGGCGGCCGACCAAATAGGCCTGCAGCCCCTGGCCAAGCCCAATGCTGAGGGTAAGCTGGACTTCAAGGCCGTGAACCCTGCCTGGAAGGGTGCCATGGAGGCCGTGACTGCCCTCACCGGCGTGGGTGCCAAGCCCGTGACAGAGGAAGACTGGGCCGCCCTGCTGGGCAAGTTCGCCCCCTACAACGCCTGGATGGCCGACAAGAAGGGCGCCGCCGTGGAAGGCCTGGGCCTGGAGGCCGTGGAGGCCATTCTCAAGGAAGACAAGAAGGAAGCCCTCCTCAAGCTGGTAGAGAAAGACAAGGCCGAGGAAGCCAACGCCCTTTCCATCGAGGAAGTGGACAAAGTCCTGCGCCTGAACAAGTATTTCTACCGCTTCCTGAACAACTACGTGGTCCTGGCCGATTTCTATGATCCGGCCCAAAAGGCCATGTTCCAGGCCGGTACGCTGTTCATCGACCAGCGCAGCACCGAGCTGTGCGTGAAGGTGGCCGGTCCCGCACCGGAAATCTCTTCCCTGAGCGGCATGTACATCCTGTACTGCTCCTGCACCAGCGAGAAACTGGGCAAGAGCTTCAATATTGCGGCCGTGCTCACCGACGGTGACGTGGACGGCCTGCGGGAAGGCAAGAATGCCGTGTTCTATGACCGGGACGGTAACGACTACACCGCCAAGGTCATCGCCATTGTCGATAACCCCATTTCCGTGCGCCAGGCCTTCTGGGCTCCTTACAAGAAAGTGGCCCGCTGGATCAACGACAAGATTGACAAGAGCGCTGCCGAAAAGAACGACAAAGCCATGGCTGACCTTACCGCCAAGGCCGATACCGTCACTTCGGTCAAACCCGAGGGAGACGGCAAGGAAGCCGCCGCTGCGGTCACTTCCAGCTTTGACATTGCCAAGTTCGCCGGTATCTTTGCCGCCATCGGCATGGCCATCGGCTTCATCGGCCAGTTCCTGGTGAAACTGGTGGAAGGCGCCGCCTTGCTCAGTTGGTGGAAGCTGCTGCTGGTGATTGCGGGCGTTATGCTGCTCATCTCCGGCCCTTCCATGTTCATCGCCTGGCGCAAACTGCGCAAGCGTGACCTGGGTCCCGTGCTCAACGCCAACGGCTGGGCCATCAACGCCAAGTCCCTGGTACGGGTGAAGTTCGGCAAAACCCTCACCTCGCTGGCCAAGTTCCCCAAGCTCACCGCCGTGGATCCTGAGGCCCGCGCCAAGCGCACCCGCCGCTGGATCCTGAGTATCCTGGCCCTTGTGATCGTCGCCGCCGGAGTCCTCATCGGCCTGGGCGTAGTGAAGCTCTGGTAATGGATACCAATTTCCCGTATAACCAATACGTTACCGGCCGTAATTTCATAGGCCGGCGCACCGACGTGACGCTCCTGGGAAACCTGCTTTCCCAGGGCGAGCACGTGGTGCTGAGCGAGCCTCCCAAAACCGGGAAGACGTCCCTGGTCCAGCAGACACTGTATTCCCTGCGGCTGAAAGGCGTCACTTTCTCCGTGGGCCAGTTCAGCGCCCTGAACATCCGCACGCCGGAGGCTTTCCTGCTGAGGCTGGGCTCCACCCTGGTCAAGATGGTGGGCAATACCCCGGCAGAGTATGCCGACATCGCGCGGCGCTTCCTGGACGGCACCCACTTTGTCTTCGACCCCCAGTCCTTCGAGAAAGACGGCAGCGTCCTTTCCCTGAACTGGGAGCTGGAGGAGGCCGATGTGAAGGCCGTCCTGAGCCTGCCGTTCCGCCTGGCGCAGGAAAGGGGAGACCGCCTCATCCTCATCATTGACGAGTTCCAGTGCGTGTCTTTGCTGGAAGACCCTGACGATATCCTGCGTCCGCTGAGCGCCTCGCTCAAGGAAAACCGGGACAACCGCCGTTTCTCCTATATCCTGTGCGGTTCCGGCGTCAATGCCATGAACGGCATCTTCAAGGGAAGCCTGCTGTTCCACCGCCTGGTGGAACGGGTGAAACTTTCTCCGGTGGACGAACTGGAGATGGCCGACCACATCCACCGCGGGTTCACATCGGCGGGTAAGGTGGTAGAGAAGGATCTGCTGCGGGGCGCCTGCCGCCTGTTCAAGGGGCACGTGTGGTACATCAACCACTTTGCCTCCATCTGCGACGGCATGACCCGCGGTTATCTGATGGAACCGGGCCTGGTGGACGCCCTGTCCTGCCTCATCTCCGTGCACGAGCCCCGTTTCCTGGACATCGTGAGCAGCCTCACCACGCATCAGGTGAGCCTGCTGCGGGCCACCGTGGACGGCGTCACGCGCTTTTCCAGCGCCGATGTCATCCGCAAGTACGGGCTCAATTCATCGGCCAATGTCAAACGCGTGAAGGATGCCCTCATGAAAAAAGAGGTGCTCCAGTTTGACGAGGACGATAAGCCTTCCATCATCGACCCGCTGTTCGAGTACTGGGTGCGCAAGTATTACTTTGAGATCAAGGAGTAAGTATGGACAACAGAGGCATCAACTGGAAACAGTTCCTGGTTACCCTGCTGGGTACTTCTATCGGCGTGGCGCTCACCTTTACCCTCAACGGGGTGCGGGAAAGCCACAAGAAGGAGCGTGCCCAGCGGCTCACGGCCGTGATGATCATCCACGACATAGACAATACCGTGGAGGCTTTGAAGGCCATCAAGAAGCAGGAAGAAGTGCGAAGTACCAAGGCCATGCTCTGGCGCGACCAGCCCGACAGCCTGAAAACAGCCCCGTACGATTCCATTTATCCGGTGTTGGATTGGTTGTTCAACAACGGACGGGATTTCCACTTTGACGATTCCAAGGAGCGTATTTTCCACAGCAGCCAGGATTCCTGGCAGAACCTGGGCAGCGTGAAGTTCATCGACAACGTGCAGTCGTTCTATTATTCCCGCAAGGGACTGGAGGACCAGTTTAATACGGAAGACTGGTTTGTTTATCCTGTATCCAAGCAGGAATTCCGGGGATATTTATATGATAATGATTACAAGACGGAGGAGGAGTATGATGAACTGGTCCGGAAGTATCTGAAACGGAAGCTCTCCGAGAAGAAGGTCCGTTATTTCGTGGACTATGCCGCTACCCGCGCACGCCTTGTGAGCCAATACATCGACGCCTGGACCGGTATGAACGATGAAAACAAGTTTATCATGGGAATTACGGACCAGGAGATGGACGACTACATCAACAGCATCACCCAGACGGGCGTGGCCGTTACAGCCAGGAAGCTGTTGGGAACCTGGAAGATGGAACGTATGGCCGACAACGCCCAGGTCCATTACGAGTTCCGGAAAGACAGTGTTTACTCCTATGTCATATACCGTAATATGCCCTGGGTTGCGACTTATTGGTCCGGTAACCTGAAAACGAAAGCCGGGTTGGCTGGAAAATGGCATTTGCAGGGAGATTCCCTCATTATGGTCGATGATCCAAAGATTGTCTTCATGGATGTGGACCTCTCGGAAATGATAACCGTTGAGGGAAAGAGGGACAGTCTGGAAGCCTGGGCTAAAAACTATCGGGAGGAAAGTGTACAGGCATATACTCAGGATTATGAATCAAGCAGGCGGCATGCCAATAAAGTGAGGATGGACGCCTCCTATGACAAGATAGAATGGACGGGGCCGAACGGAAGGGTTCTTTATACAACGCGAATTAAATGAAAAAACACATTGTAGTCCTTACCGGGGCCGGGGTATCGGCCGAAAGCGGATTCGCCACCTTCCGGGACACGGGTGGCCTGTGGGAGCAGTACGACGTGAACGACGTGGCCTCCATTGAAGGCTGGTACCGCAACCGCTCCCTGGTGCTGGATTTTTACAACCAGCGCCGCGCACAACTGAAAGACGCCAGGCCCAATGCGGCCCACGAGGCCATAGCGGGCCTGGAAGCGTCCTACGACGTGGATGTGATTACCCAGAACGTGGACAACCTGCACGAGCGTGCCGGTTCCACCCGCGTGCTGCACTTGCACGGGGAACTCACCAAGGTGCGTCCGGAAAACGGCATCTATGACCGCACGGCCTCGGAGGCCGAGGTCATCGACGTAGGTTACAAGCCCGTGGTGCTGGGGGATTTGGCTCCCAACGGCTGCCAGCTTCGGCCCCACATCGTCTTCTTCGGGGAGGCCGTACCGAATATAGAAAAGGCCATCAATCTGGTGGAACGGGCCGATATCCTGCTCATCGTGGGATCCTCCCTGCAGGTGTATCCCGCCGCCGGATTGTACCGCTATGCCCCCAATGGCTGTCCCATCTACGTGATAGATCCCAAACCGGTTCCCATCTCCGACCCCCGCGTCACCTTCATCCAGGACGTGGCCAGCAAGGGAATGGTAAAGTTTGTCCAAATGCTGTAAAAATATTTGGTATTCAAGGAAAAATCCTTATCTTTGCAGTCCCAAATTTTGAGATGACCGCTAAGCTTTAGCAAGACCTGCCACCAAGGGCAGGCGCTTACGGCCCAAAACTTTAAATAAGTTTTTATAGCATGTACGCTATCGTAGACATTGCAAGCCAGCAGTTTAAAGTGGAAGCTGGCATGGATATCTTCGTGAACCGCCTCCAGGCCAAGAACGGAGAATCCGTAGAGTTCGACAAAGTCCTCCTCGTGGACAATGAGGGTAAGGTTAAAGTCGGCACCCCTTATGTGAAGGGCGCAAAGGTTACCGCCACCGTCGTTGACGATGACGCCAAAGCCAAGAAAGTGCTCGTGTTCAAGAAAATCCGTCGCAAGGGTTTCCAGACGCTCAACGGCCATCGCCAGAAGCTCACCAAAATCCACATCGACGCTATCGCTTAACTTTAAAAGACTGAAAGATTATGGCACACAAGAAAGGTCAATCCAGTTCTAAGAACGGTCGTGAGTCGCATTCCAAACGTCTTGGTATCAAGAAGTTCGGATCGTGCGTCAGCGCGGTACTGTTCACAACCCTGGTCTCAACGTGGGTATGGGTAAGGATCACACCCTCTACGCTCTGGTAGACGGTACGGTGAAATTCACCCGCAAGCGTGAGGACAAATCCTTTGTTTCCGTAGTTCCCTTCGAAAACTAAGAGATGCTTACATTAAAACTTTTGCGTGAGTCTCCGGATTTTGTAATCCGGAGACTTGCTGTTAAGAACTTCGACGCCAGGGAAATCGTCGGGAAAGTCATCGCCCTGGACGACAAACGCAAGGCCCTCCAGACCGAGAGCGACGCCCTCCTGGCCCAGCAGAAGAAAGCTGCCGCCGCCATCGGCCAGCTCATGAAAGAAGGCAAGAAGGCCGAGGCCGAAGCCGCCAAGGCCGAAGTCGGCACCCTGAAAGAGCGCTCCAACGCCCTGCTCAAGGAGGCCGATGCCACCATCGAAGAACTCCAGAACCAGCTGGTCCTGCTGCCCAACCTTCCCTGCGACATTGTTCCGGAAGGAAAGGGTGCCGAGGACAACCTGGTGGTGAAGATGGGCGGTCCCGAGGTTCAGCTTCCGGATAATGCCCTCCCGCACTGGGAACTGGCCAAGAAGTACGACATCATCGACTTCGACCTGGGCGTGAAGATTACCGGCGCTGGTTTCCCTGTCTATAAAGGCAAGGGTGCCAAGCTGCAGCGCGCCCTCATCAACTACTTCCTGGACCGCAACACCGCGGCCGGCTACAAAGAGGTGGAACCTCCTGTGATGGTGAACGCCGCCTCCGGTTTCGGCACCGGTCAGCTGCCCGACAAAGAAGGCCAGATGTACCACGCCACCGTGGACGACTTCTACATGGTCCCCACCGCCGAGGTTCCCGTTACCAACATCTTCCGTGACGTGATTCTGAGCGCCGACCAATTCCCGCAGAAGCTCACGGCCTATACGCCCTGCTTCCGCCGCGAAGCCGGTTCCTACGGCAAGGACGTGCGCGGTCTCAACCGCCTGCACCAGTTTGACAAGGTGGAGATTGTGCGCATCGAAAAGCCGGAGAACAGCTACGCCGCCCTGGACGAAATGGTGGCTCACGTAGAGAGCCTGGTGAACGAGCTGGGTCTGAAATACCGTATCCTGCGCCTGTGCGGCGGGGATATGAGCTTCACATCGGCCATTACCTATGACTTCGAGCTGTGGAGCGCCGCTCAGGGACGCTGGCTGGAGATTTCCTCCGTGTCCAACTTCGAGAGCTATCAGGCCAACCGCCTCAAGTGCCGCTACAAGGACGAGGAAGGCAAGATGCAACTGGCACACACCCTCAACGGCAGCTCGCTGGCCCTGCCCCGAGTAGTGGCCGCCCTGCTGGAGGACAACCAGAAAGACGGGTACATCGAAATCCCCGCCTGCCTGAGGCCCTACACCGGTTTCGACCGCATCGACTAAAAAAGTCTCGGAGAAATCCGGGACTTTTTTGTATCTTTGTAAGACACACATGAATCCCGAGCGCATCATACTGGGCATAGACCCCGGCACGCAGTTGCTGGGTTTCGGCATCATTAAGGTGATGGGGAAAAAGGCGCAGTATGTGGACATGGGGGTGCTGGATTTAAGGAAAGAGGCCGATGCCTATTCCAAGCTTCAGGCCATCTACGAGTGCATAGGGGAAGTGTGCAAGAGCTACCATCCCACGGAACTGGCCATCGAAAGTCCCTTTTACGGCAAAAACGCGCAGGTGGTCCTGAAACTGGGCCGCGCGCAGGGGGCTGCCATCCTGGCGGCCAAGGAATTCGGCGTCACATCCGTAACGGAATATGCGCCCCGCAAGGCCAAGGAAGCCATTGTGGGCAATGGCGCCGCTTCCAAGGAACAGGTGCAGCTGATGCTGGAAAAAACCCTGGGCGTCAAGCTGGAGAGCCGTCATCTGGACGCCACCGACGCCCTGGCCATAGCCCTGTGCCACCATTATCAGACATCCTCTCCGCTCATCGGCCCCAAAGGGAAAGGCGGATGGGAACAGTTTATCAAAGATAATCCCGATAGAATTTCATAAATTGGAATTAAACTTTGACACCCTGGCCGTGTCAAAGAATCGTTTTGAACAAATTGTTTATGGTTAAAAGAATCGTCCTGGCCCTTGCCGGCCTGCTAGTCGCCCTCGGGATGAGTGCGCAGAACTTCAAGGTGTCGCTCCAGCTTAAGGATGCCACCACAGGAGAATCCGTAGGTTTCGCTACCGTCTCCCTGGCCCCCGAAAAAGGCCAGCACAAGTACACCCTGAGCGATGCCGATGGCAAGGCCACCATCGAAAAAGTCAAGGCTGGTAAATACACCCTCAAGGCCGAGATTATGGGTTACAAGGCTTGGCAGAAAGAAGTGAATGTCAATGCCGACCTGAACATCGGTGTGGTCAAGATGGAAACCGACCAGCAGGTGTTGGATGCCGCTTCCGTGAGCGCCGTGGGCAATCCCATCATCATCAAGAAGGACACCGTGGAGTATAACGCATCGTCCTTCAAGATTTCCGATGACAACATGCTGGTGGACCTTCTCAAGAAGCTGCCGGGCATCGAGGTGGGAGAGGACGGTTCCATTACCTCCAACGGTGAGACCATCTCCAAGATCACCATCGAGGGCAAGACCTTCTTCCTGGACGATCCCCAGCTGGCCACCCAGAACATCCCCGCCAAGCTGGTGGAGAAAGTGAAGGTGGTGAAGAAAAAGAGTGAGCAGGCCGAGTTCACCGGCATCGACGACGGAAATGACGAGACCGTCATCGACCTCAGCGTGCAGAAAGGCATGATGAACGGCCTCTTCGGCAACCTTACGGTTGGCGGCGGCCACGACATTCCCAGCTCCTCCACGCTGATGAACGACTGGCGCTGGCAGGCCGGCGGCATGCTGGGCAAGTTCACGGAGAAAGACCAGATCAGCGTCATCCTCAATGCCAACAACACCAACAACCGCAGCTTCAACGACCTTGCCGGCGGCATGATGGGCGGCATGATGGGCGGCGGCGGCATGATGGGCCGTGGCGGCGGCGGTTTCGGCGGCAACTCCAACGGTATCAACACGTCCTGGATGGCCGGTCTCAACGGCAATACGGAATTCTTCGACGGCAAGATGCAGGCAGGTGGCAACTATGTATACAATGGCTCCATCATCGACGTACTGCAGGAAACCGACAAGGAAACCTACCAGACCGAGACTTCTACCCTTTATTCGCACGAGGACGGCAGCAGCCACCGTTACACCAACGGCCACCGCTTCGGCCTGCGCATTGAGCATAAATTCAGCGAGAACACCTCCCTGCTCATCCAGCCCCAGGTGAACTTCGGCGGCGGTAATTACGTGCAGCAGTCCGTGTTCAATTCGGCCCTCAACAGCGCCGACAACAAGATCAGCGACGGTTTCACCAACAACACCGGCAACAACAAGAACGTCACCACCAGCGGCTTTATGCTCCTGCGTCAGCGTCTGGGAATTCCGGGACGTACCATTTCCCTCAACGCCACATGGAATGTCTCCGACAACACCATGAGCGGCCTGAACCAGTCCCTCACCAATACCTATGCCGACGGTGCCCTTACCGATGCCACCACCATCAACCAGCTCATCGAGCAGCGTTCCAAGAGCCAGTCCCTGGGCGGCCGTCTGGTGTACACCGAGCCTCTGGGCGGCAACTTCTACCTGGAAGGCAGCTATAACGTGAACTGGTCCAATTCCGAGACCACCAAGGATGCCTACAACCACAGCGGGGATTATGGCTATACCACCACCACGCCTTATGTCCTGGGTGATATCTATATGGATTACAAGACCAAGGGAGAAAAGGACGATACCTACAGCAACGAGGTCATCAACCGCAACCTGAACCAGACTGTGGGCGTGGCGTTCATGTATCAGGAGGAGAACATCCGTGCCCAGCTGGGTGCATCGGCCATCCATACCAATACCTATAATTATACCAATTCCGGCAACAAGACCAACGTGGAGCCTTATAGGGATTTGCGCTGGAACTTCGCTCCCCGGGCCATGCTCTTCGCCGATTTCAACGAGAACGCCAACGTGCGCCTCTTCTACAACGGCCGCAGCAGCCAGCCTTCCACCAGTCAGCTGAACCCCGTTCTGGACAACTCCAACCCGCTGGCCCTCAGCCTGGGTAACCCGCACCTGAATCCTTACTTCAGCCACAATATCCGTAACGAGTGGGAGTTCTCCAACAAACAGACCTTCTTCACCGCCCGCCTCAATTTGCAGGCCGGTATGGTCCAGAACCCCATCACCAATGCCATCTGGTACAACGGCGCCCGCCAGTATACCATGCCGGTGAACGGTGAGAATACCTACAATGCCAGCGCCCGTATCATGATCAACGCGCCCATTGCCAAGAGCAACTTCTCCATCTCCAACATGACCAACGTGAGCTACTCCAAGAGCGGCAGCTACCTGGCCAACGACAGTTTTAACTGGCAGAAGTATTTCGAGAAGGATGCCACAACCGGTGATCTTACCGATAATTTCCTGTATGACGACTTCTATAAGGATTATTATCAGGACAAGACCAGCAGCTGGGACACCGACTTCCGGGCCAACACCACCCGTTCCCTCTCCGTGACGGAAAACCTCCGGGTAACTTACCGTTCCGATTATGTTGAGGTGGTCGTGGGCGCCCGCACCCGCGTGAGCAAGCCCTGGTACACCGTACAGTCGGCTGTAAACGCCACCTGGAACAACCGTGTGAACGGCTCCTTCAAGTGGACGGTAGGGGACAGCGGCTTCGAGATCAGTACCGACGCTTCCTATAACTGGTATCGCGGTTATACCACCGAGCAACCTTCCACGCTCATCTGGAACGCCTCCATCTCCCAGCAAATCTTCCGCAAGCAGGCCACCATCGGCCTCAAGGCCTACGATATCCTGGACCGTGCCACCAACCTCACGGTGTCCGATACCGCCAACTACCATTCCGAGGTGCGTAACAACACCCTGGGACGGTATATCATGCTCACCTTCACCTGGCGCTTCGGCACCTTCGGCGGCCGCAACAACCGTATGGGTCCCGGCGGCATGGGTGGCCCCGGCGGCGGCTTCCGTGGCGGCCCGCCCATGGGTGGACGTTTCTAATGCACAGAAAAAGATTCCGGAGGGCATCGACAATCCATTTAGCCCTCCGGAATCTTTTTTTGTGCAAATTCTATTTCACATAGTTACGCCATTTTTCGATGAGGGTGGTCATGTCGTGGGGCAAAGACGCTTCAAAATGCAGGCGCGCGCCCGTGACGGGATGGGTGAAACCCAGGGTGCGGGCGTGCAGGGCCTGGCGGGGGCACAGGGCAAAGCAGTTCTGGATGAACTGTTTGTATTTGGCGTAGATGGTGCCCTGGCGGATTTCGGCGCCGCCGTAGCGCTCGTCGTTGAACAGGGGATGGCCGATGGAAGACATGTGCACGCGGATCTGGTGCGTGCGGCCGGTTTCCAGGCGGCATTCCACCACGGTGATGAAGCCGTAGCGTTCCAGGACGCGCCAGTGCGTCACCGCCCATTTGCCCTTTTCGGGGTCGTCGTACACGCGGAAGCGCAGGCGGTCGTTGGGGTCCCGGCCGATGGTGCCTTCGATGGTGCCTTCGTCCTCCTGGATATTGCCCCACACCACGGCGGTGTAGATACGGTCTATGGAATGGACGAAGAATTGGTCGGCCAGATTCAGCTGCGCGGCGGGGTTTTTGGCCACCACCAGCAGGCCGGAAGTGTCTTTGTCAATGCGGTGTACCAGCACGCCCATGCGCTCGTCTTCCACGTCGGGCGACAAGTGCAGGTAATAGGCCAGCGCATTCACCAGCGTGCCGTTGTAATTCCCGTGCCCGGGGTGCACCACCATGCCGGCGGGCTTGTTCACCACCAGGACGTCGTCGTCCTCGTAGACAATGTCTAAAGGTATATTCTCCGGCAGAATCTCCGTGCCCCGGCGCTCGTACGGCATCACGAACTTCACCACGTCGCAGGGCCGCACAATGTAATTGGCCTTGACCGGTTTGTCGTTCACCAGCACATAACCCAGTTTGATGGCCTGCTGCACACGGTGACGGGATGTGTCTTCCTGATGAGTGGAGATGAACTTGTCTACGCGCAAAGGTTCCTGCCCCTTATCGACAAGAATCCTGAAATGCTCGAACATTTCGTCCGAGGCGTTGGCAAGAAGTTCTTCCGTCATTTGGCGGGAATCTTGGAAGTGTCCAGGGTGAGGGAAAGGCCGATGCGGGAGCCCAGGGCCTTGACGGAGCCGGCAGCGTCCTGCTTGTACACCACGGCGTTCACGGAATCGGCGTAGGTGCGGATTTCGGGGTCGAAGCGTACGGTGCCCACATTGAGGAATTTGTCATGAAGGGCGTCAATGGCGCTCACGTATTTCATGCCGATGACACGCGGAACCTCCGTACGGTTGTCCTCGCTGGCTACGGCAACGCTGAGGTCTACCGTTGAGCCGCTCACCACCAGGTCTCCGGCCTTCACCTCCACGCCGTCCACGAACTGTCCCAGGACGGTGTTGGTGGCGATATCTTTAACATAGTCCAGATAACCCATGTTGAGGCCGCGGTTCTGAAGCTCGGAGCGGGCTTCGGTGACAGAGTAGCCGAAGAGATTGGGCATCACCACCTTGCGGGGAACCACAGAGTTGATGGTGAGGAAGATGCTGCGTCCTTCCTTGACGGTGGCGCCGGCCTTGGGCTGCTGACGGTATACCACACCGCCATTGAGACGGCGGACGAAAACGGAATCCACCACCTTCACGGTCACATTGCTTTGTTTGGCCAGAACCTGGGCCTGGACCACCGTGAGGTTGGTGAAATCGGGGGCCGTCACGGTTTTTCCGTGATGGGTGATGAGCCTGAGGCCCACGGACACCAACACCACCAGCAGGGCAATGAAGGCCGCGGCCAGCAGCAGGTTCTTCCAAATCCACTTGTGCTTGTTGACGATCTTCTCTGATTTCTCTCTGGCAGAACTCATATCATTTGCAAAATATCTCTGCGAAGTTACGAAAAATAATTATATCTTTGTTCGTCATGAAAAGCCAAGTTCCCATATTCATCGCGCTGGCGCTGGTCTTTGCCCTGCTCATGAGCCTGCCCTGGCTGGTGCCCCATATGGGGTGCACGGCGCTGGTAGGTTTGCTGCCCCTGCTGGTGATGGAACGCCTGTTCACCCTGGGTAAACGCCCTTATTTCTACGCGGTGCATTTTGGCTGTTTCGTGCTTTGGAATGCCATCACCACCTGGTGGGTGGGAGAAGCCACTGTGGGTGGAGCCATCTTTGCCATCCTGGCCAATTCCCTGCAGATGTCGGTCATCTTCGGCAGTTTCCGCTGGGTAAAACGCCGCACAAGGGGCATTCTGCCTTACCTGTACCTGGCTGCCGCATGGATTGCCTGGGAGCGTTTCTACCTTACATCGGCCCAGATTTCCTGGCCCTGGCTGGTGCTGGGGAACGCTTTTGCCGATACCACCGGCCTGGTGCAATGGTATTCCGTGCTGGGCACGCTGGGCGGTTCGCTGTGGGTGTGGGTGAGCAATCTCTCCCTCTTCGGCCTCATGGTGGCGCTGTCCGACGCCCGCATGGCCCGCTGGAATGTCAAGGCCCGGGTGGCTGCCTTCGCCGGTGTTCTGGTGGCGGTTTTCGGCCCCATGGTGTGGTCGGCCGCTCTCAGGTTCCAGGAGGAAGGCCCCCGGCTTCAGGTGGTCATCGGCCAGCCCAACCTGGATCCTTATGAGAAATTCGAATCCCTGAGCCAGGACCAGCAGGACGCCCGTTTCATCGACCAGTTGGAAAAGGCCGCGTGGCCGGCCGACGATACCCCCGTGCTGGTGCTGGCTCCCGAGACCTTTACCAACCATATCTTTACCAACGACGTTACATCCGACGGCACGTTCCTCACCTTCCAAAGTTTCCTGAGAAAGCATCCCTCGGCCCGGATCATCTTCGGCGCCTCCACCTACGACAGGAATGTGGCCCATTCGGCCCCGCACCCTTGCTCGTACGACATGGGAACCCGCTCCGACGGCCGTCATATGTGGTATACCGCACACAATACCGCCATCCTTACCGATACCAGCGGCCGATATCCCCTGTACCACAAATCCAAGCTGGTGGTGGGCGTGGAACTCACGCCTTATCCCAAGGTTTTCCTTCCGCTGGAAAAGCTGCTGGGCGGCAATCTCATGGGGAAGGAAGTGGGGCAGAAAGAGGTTTCCTGCCTGGATAACATCGGCACCGCCGTGTGCTATGAATCGGTTTATGGGGAGCATTGTGCCGGGTATGTGAGAAAGGGGGCCGAGCTGCTCACCGTCATTACCAACGATGCCTGGTGGGGAAATACGCCCGGGTACCGGCAGCACTTGAATTTCAGCCGCCTGCGCGCCATTGAAACGCGCCGGTGGGTGGCTCGCTGCGGCAACACGGGAATATCGGCCATCATCGATCCCTGCGGCCGCATCCTGGACCGTACGCCCTGGTGGGAGGAAGCCGTGCTGCAAGGCTCTGTACAACTGCTCACGGGGCAAAGTTTCTTTGTCCGTTACGGTGACATGGTGGGCCGTGTGTGCGTATTCCTGTTTCTGCTGCTGGGTGCGGCCGCCCTGTTCCGGCCGGTAAAAATCAAGCGGGAAGGGTAAAGACAAAGCGGGCGCCACGGGTGTAGGAGGTGTCCAGGACAATGTCTCCACCCAGACGGCGGGCAATGCCACGCGCTACGGTGAGGCCGATTCCGGTGCCGTCATAGTAATCGTCCAACTGCACGAATTCTTCAAAGATGCGCTCGGCGTCGGCGGGCGGTACGCCCATGCCCGAATCCTCCACGGCATAGGCGATATGGGCGTCCTGGGACTGGATGGTGAGCTTCACGATGGCCGGCTTGGCCTTGGCGCCGGCCTTCACGGCGGCTTCGGCGGGACGCGTGAACTTCTGTGCATTGTCCAGCAGCAGGGCCAGGGCGCGCGTGGCTTGTATGAGGTTGGTGGTGATGTTGGTCCTGGCCAGGGCGTCGTCGGTGACCAGGCTGAAGGAGATGTGCCGGGCCCGGCGGATACCGGACTCCAGGATGGCTTCTTCGGCCAGTTTTTTCACGGGAATGATGTCGGGGCGGGGGATATCGGTTTTGGCCGCGGTGTCCGACAGCTCCAGCATTTTGTTCACCAGCCCGGTAATGCGCTCCGTATTCTCCACAATTCCCTTGTTGATCTCGGCCTTTTCTTCATCTCCCAGCTCCATGCCGGGCGTGGTGATGAGCTGGGTGAAGCCGCTGAGCACGTTGAGCGGGGAGCGGACCTCGTGGGAAATCTGCTGGATGAAGAAGGACTTCATGCGGGCCGATTCCTCGGCGCGGGCATAGGCCAGGGCGAGTTCCTCGTTCTTCTGCTTCAGGCGACGGTCCGTTCGGGCGCGGTTGATCAGGAAAATGGCCATGGCGGCAATGATGATGGCAAAGGCAATCACAATGGCCAGCAGGCGCTCGTTCCTCAAGGCGGCCTTCTGTTGGGCGATGGTCTTTTCCTTCTCATGGGTCTGGAACACAGTGGCCATTTCTTCAATCTGGTTCCTGCGGTCGGCGACGATGGCGGTGTCCAGGGCTGCGCAAATCTCCCGGCCGGTTCGCAGCGCTTTGGCCGTACGGCCGGCATAGGCGTTGGACAGGTATTTGGGGATGAGGGCTTCTTTCACAAAGTCCAGGGTTCCCGCTATGGCCTCCGTTTCCTTGTATTCGTCCAGGTACTCGTAGTGGTCGGCGGCTTCGGACCATCTTCCGGCGGCAAAGAGGGCGTCGGCGGCCATGATTTTTCCCTGAATCATGGGATACAGGTCCGTGAGGGTAAAGGACTGGAGGTATTTCCTGGCCTGCTCTGTCTGGCCGATGGCGGCGCAGTAACGGGAATGCAGGTGGAAATACAAGCCCTCCAGCAAGGCCCGTGTGGCGGCCACCCGGTTGGGACGCCGGAGATAGGCTTCATAGGACTTGTCCATGCGCCTTATCCAAATTTCGGCCTTTTCCGGGAGACCTTTGGAGATGTATTTTTCGGCTACGTCGTAGCAGTGGATGACCAGATTGGAGAGGAAAACATCTCCTCCGAAAGTGGAATCGATGTCCTCGTCCACTATCTTCACGGACAGGTAATAGGATTTGAGAAGCTGGTTTTCTCCTTCTTCCAGCTGGTCCAGCTGGATAAGACACAGACCCATGATGCACTGCAGCCAGGACAGCTGGCTGTCCCGGATAGTGGCTCCGCCTTCCACCAGTTCCAGGACATCCCGGCTCAGGCGCAGCGCTTCTTCATAGTTCCCCCTAATGATCATGGCTTCGCTCAGGGCCACGCCGGCCGTCACGTGCTGGACCATGTCTTCGTCGGTGCGGGGAGTGACATCGTAGGCTCTCCGGTAGTAGAACTCGCTCTGGAGGGTTTTCCCGGGCTGGTTTCCATAGGTGAGACCGCGATAATTATCGGCCTCCAGGGAGGTGATGTCTCCCGTCTTTTCCAGACTGTCGGCCAGGAACAGCGTCCTTTCATCATTTCCGCTCAGCTGGGCCATCCTGATCATGACAGACCCGTCCCTGGTGCCCGCCTGAGGAACTGCTCCTTGCCGGCTGCAGGCCAGGGGAAGCAGGAGTGTCAATATGAGCAGGATGCGTTTCACGGTCATGTTGCAAAGATACAAAAAAAGTTAACGTTAAGGCCGAAGCCTGCGGCGTTCATGTCAAAACCATCGAGCGCCACCTTGCCGCGTTGACGTGTAGATTGCGCAGAAGGCCGATTCTTTGTCGACGTGGTAACAAAATCGGATAATTTGCTGGAAAACGTAGCCACGTTGACGTGTAGAAGGCGTACAATGGCGATTTCGCGTCAACGCGGCAAGATGCCGCCTCGCGTCATCGCGAGCGAAGCGCGGCGATCCAGAAAACAGGCGCCCCTCAAAAATGAAGGACGCCTGATTATTATTAATTGAGTGTGTACATGTAGTCGGACCGGATTAAATCACCGAACGAAACTGGATTCATCGGCCCCCCAGATGGTCCTCCTTGTAACCGTAATCCATCAACATACACACAGCCTTCGCTTTCGCCCCAGCATAGACCGCTGTTCTCTTCACGGTCTCTGGCTGCCGACCATGTATCGCCCTCTTCATAATAGATTATAGCAGATCCGATGTGGAGCTCAAGAAGTCCTACATAGGTATACGGGCTTTCGGTGATTGCACCCTCTACGCCACCGATGGTTACCGTGCCGCAAGTGCCGCTATTTCCCGCGCCAATGCTGTTGGGAGCGCCGCTTCCCTTCGTAGCGGTAACACTGGTCACAGTACTCTCAATAGTGATGCCGCCACAAGAAGAATAATAACCGCTGCCGATGCCCGCAGCATTATCTCCACCTGTAGCCGTGATGGTCCCACCAGATATCAAGATGTTACCAACTGAACCACTACCACTGTAACCACTACCAATGCCTGCACCTTTGCCTTGGGACGTAGCCGTAACGGTACCTCCCAGTATTGTTATATTCCCTGACGCATATCCAGAATTATAACCGCTACCGATGCCGGCGCCGTCGCCAACGGCCGTGGCCGTAACCGTACCTCCCGAAATGGTTATATCACCATATCCTCCACAATAAGCGCCACCGATACCTGCTGAGTAGCAATAGCCAGTAGGGTTACCACTAGCATCTAACGAACCAGTGCCTCTGATTGTCAAGGTTTTGTTTTCATTTATATGTATGCCTGGATAGTCATCATCTATTCCCCTCAAAATGTTCTCGCCGCTGAGGATGATGATAGCATCGCCCTCGCAGGTCAGGCCGGCGTAGTCGCCACTTGTCCATGTGCCGCTGGCGTTGATGCTTACGCCATTCAGCGTCACCGTGGCGCCGTCGGCGATGGAAATCTTGCGGTTGCTGCCCAGCGTGCCAGTCACAATGTCGCCATCCAACAACGTGATGCCGCCGGTAATGCTTGCCAGATTAACTAAGACACGATTCATCTTTACCGTAATCTCGTAGTACTTATTGGCGGTCAACCCGGCCCCGGTCTTGTTATATGAGTAGGAGATTCCTCTGATAGTGGTACTGAGGTTCACGGTGCCGGTGGCGGGAATAGCCACAAAGAGCACGTTGGTAGCAGACGTGGGCGTGACAGTGTAGTCGTTGGTGCCGTCGTTGATGGTCAGTGCCGTTGCTGCAGGGATTTCAAGGTCAGAATTGTCGACCTTCTGCTTCAGCGTAAACTTCACAATGGCCTGCCGGTTTTCAAAGTTGGCAGCGGTGGTGATAATCTGACTGCCCGAAACAGCAGAGACGGTAATTTCGGCCTCGGCATAGTCGCAGTTGGCGGCGATGTATTCCAATGTGCCGTCTTGCGAGGCGTAGGAAGGGCTGAGGAACTTGAGTGTCAGCACATCTGTTGCCGAAGGGGCGGTATTGACCGATCCCCGGAGTTTAGTCGTTATGCCGGTGCTTTGTGCCGTCAACTCGCCGATTTCGTCATCACCTTTATAGACCTTGACAACATCGCCTTGCGTCCAGGTGGCGTTCAGGGTGCTACCTTCGAGCGCCAGCGCCTTGGTTCCCACCTTGGAGGCTGTAACGGTCATGGAGTACCGGCCATCGGCAGGGCGTAAGTCATCGGCCGCTTCCTTAGCGCAAGCGGCAAAGACGGTGAGGGCCAGGAGAATCAAATACTTTTTCATAGCGCAGCCCTCCTTAATCCCATGTATCCGTTGTTGCACTTCCGTAGCTCTCACGGCCAAAGTTAACCTCCGTAGGGTAGGGATCGGTTAAGAAGATGGTCATGAAAGGACTGTTACAAATGAGTCCTTCTGTCTTGAGCTCGACAACACTTGCCGAGGGCGATTCATAAAAATGTCTGTCCGTTTGTTCCATCCTTTTCATTTTCAAAAATGTTTCAAGTTGCAAGGTAATATGATTCTCCGATTGGCCTGTCCTTCATTCGCAATTGTTTGTATCCAAGACGCAAAAGTTCACATGCCATGCTAGATGATACAATTGATTATTCGTATCTTTGCGTTATGACTGCCCCAAAAAACATACAAATTCTGTTCATCGCAGCTGCCATCATCGGATGCAGCGGCAAAGCGGAGAAAGCACCGGCAACAGGACCGGATAGCCATTACACGTACAATTACATTATCGATCGTCATATGCGGGAACCCGAGCGTTGCCTCGCCCTTATAGATACAGCCGAGATGCTAGGCACGATGAGCGCCGACAGCTGCAACTGGCTGCGCGGGCATATCTGCAACGCCGGCCTCACCGACTATGTCCGCGCCGAGCAGTACCTACGCCTTGTGCTTGACCGCGAGGGGCTTAGCCACACCAGTAATGTCTATCTGACCACACTCTCCACTTACTGCACCTTCAGCCTTGCCGTCCGTGAGTATGCCCGTGCTCTGGAGTATGCCACCGAGGGCGAACGGTTGGCTCATGAGGCCGGCAATACCCGTTTTGAGGCAGAATTCTGCGGCATAGCAGGCTCCGCCATTGAGCATGAGCATCCCGGGGCGGGCATCGAATACCTGGACCGTGCCATCGACCTTATCCGCCATCAGAGCGACCGCCAACTGCTGCCGAAAGCGTCCTATTATATGAGCGAGAAGACCCACATCCTGTTGGAGCGGGGGCAGTGTGCCGAGGCTGCCGCCACCTGCCGCGAGCGTCTGGCGCATATTGGCGAAATGCAACAGTTGGGGGTTGATATGTTCGATGGCTATTTCGACATACAGTATGCCCGCACATATGCCAGGTTGGCACTGTCCTTACAACGCTTGGGGCAGACTGCCGAAGCTAGCCGGGCTGCCAAAGAGTTCGCCAAGACAGACTTCGCTAAGGCCATCAACGGCAAGCATGACATTCTACATTACTACGTGCTGACCGATGACCGCCCGCAGGTGATGCAACTCTTTCGCGACATAGAAGTTTCTACGTGTCGAAGGGCGACACCATCAACGAAGTGTTCCATACCGTCATCTTCGCCAAGGCTCAGTGGCACCGCCGACATAGTGAATGGCGCGATGCCGATCAGACAGCCGTCCGTGCCGCCATTCTGAAGGACAGCCTTTCGTTACGAGCACGCAACCGTCAGGCCGCCGAGTTTGAAGTCAAGTTCAAGACACAGGAAAAGGAGATGGCCCTGGTTGAAGCGGAGGCCACCGCACACCTTCATATCATTATCATTGTCTCTCTTATTGTGCTCGTCTTCGCCGCAGTGATAACGCTATGGCAGATTCTCGTGTCTAAAAGGCAACTACACCAGAAAAACCGGGAACTGTTTGACACTGTCCAGCAGATGCTCCAAAAAGAAGAACGAGAGCGGGAGATTGCACGGCGTGACACTCACGATGGGGCTTTGACGCCATCACAAATGCTCTACCGGAAAGCATGTGATTTGATGCGGGAGCAGAAGCTTTATACCGACAGCAGTCTGAACCGCGAGAAGTTGGCTCGGATTCTTGGGACAAACTACATGTACCTATCCGACGCCATCCGTGATTGCAGCGGCATGACGGTCGGTGATTTCCTTGACGACCACCGCATCCTGTACGCTGCACAGCTGCTTGCGACCACCGATGAGCCCGTCGGTATCATCTCTGACTTAAGCGGCTTCTCAAGCCGCAGCCACTTTAACACGCTATTCCGCGAAAAATTCAAGATGACACCGACCGAATACCGCAAAGTGGCCATGGAAAAGGCCGCGTCAAGAGGAAACTTACTTGTCCTGTGATGTGTAATTTGCTATGAATTAGCGTATTTCAGCCTCAAGAAACAGCCGGCTTCTGCCGTGTGGCCGACGTGTATGCCATACGACACGTTGGACACAAAACAGGCCGTTATCGAGTCCAACGTGACACTCCCGCGGCATATCGGCCACAGGAGCGGTAGTAGTAGGCTGGGCAAATTCGCGTGCGGGCAATGGGACGATTATCGAACCATTTTTTTCGCTCTCATTCTTTCTTACCGTAATGTGGAGGATCCGGTTCGGCAACATGGCCATATTGACGCTCATGGTATTCATAACCGTCAACATGGGTTAAGGCACTTCTTACCAGGTCCAAATCAAGACACTCCTCTAATTTGGAGATGGTGTCTAAAGTAAGATTCTCCGACCCCTTCAGCAACTTAGATACGTATTGGGGGGAACAACTCATCTTTTCTGCTAATTCTCTTTGACTCAATTTGAGTTCATCCAGTCGGTTCATAACCATCAAGGCTATAAAACCGGAATAGCGTAGCCAGCGGCGATTCTCCCGTCGCCATTGGGCTTTTTCTCTCCAGTCGGTTTTAACCTCATGCTTTTCCAGCACGGAGAGTTCCTTGTCAGTTACTTTCTTCATAATAGTCTTCGAATCCGTTATAATCAAATACGCTAAGTGAAATCAAATAGTCGCGAACCTTGTTTAACTTATTGAGTTCCTCCAATGTATGTTCACGCTCCTGCATGGTAGCCGTAAGTTTAATTGCACCGCCGGTAATGATGTATCGGCCAGACTCAAGTCTAATGGCATAAAGCCGCAACCACGATGCATGAGTATGGTATTTCCCCTTGGCCTTTTCTCTTCCCAGCAGGACTTCCGACAGCCTGTTGTTCTCCAGAGGCCGGAATAGCTCATCCAGGTTTGCATCAGGGTCCAAGTCCATAATAAGGCATTCCAATTCGTTTGCGTCATCAACGGTATCAAAAACAGCGCGGTCAATGTCGGTGATATGAAAGAACGATGACAAATCCTCTACGTGTTTGGCGAAGAAAGCCCTTAGCCATTCATAATCATTCCATTGCGTAAACACCTTCTCCAAAATGTTTACATTGTCTTCATCGTACATCACAGCCCACAGCCGCCCGTTCTCTAGTACTCTCTCAAATCTCATAACAGGTCCTTTTTGCAAAGATAATACATATTTTACAAATATCAACCTAAAAGTTGATTAATTACCTAAAAAGAGACCCTATATTAATGAAAAAAGCGCCCTGCAGGGCGCCGGCGGAGGGATAATTCTCGATCCATTTTTGAGGACTTTGAGGCAGTCTATCTGTTTGGCTTACAATATAAAGGCTAATCTGATAAAACGGCATCCTGCTTCCCGTTAATCACGTCCTGTTGAATAACCTCAGTGACTTGCAGAAGTTCGGGGATATTTGTCTTGACGGTGTTGAAGATGCCTTCGGAATCTACATCACCATATTCGTGGGAAAGGAAATTACGCATGCCGAAGACGGAATCCCAAGGGATGGATTTATAGGGATTGAAGAACTCCCGGCCACAAAGATTGCGGATCTTGACGAAGCTTTCCGTAATGTATTGCAGGCTCATCCCACAAGCCCGGAAAACAATCATTCCGGATATGCTGGAAATAAAATCGTCCGGTTGCAGAATGTCCTTACTCATCTCTAGCAGGAGTCTCATTTCTTGAAGGCTGGCCTCTAGTAGGGACAGCACTCGTTCTTTCTTAGTCAACATAGACAACCTCCTTTTCAAGATGCTCTCTGAAGGATTCTGGCAGATGCGATTTGGAAGAAATCAGGTCCACGTGCCTTCCGAATACAGTTTCCAGTTGCCGGGTGATGGTGGAATATAGGAACAAATCCGGTTTTGTAAGAGAGACAATGATATCTATGTCGCTGTCTGGATCGGCCTCGTTTCTGGCGAAACTGCCGAACAGGCCCATTCTTTCAATTCCTATCTCGGATTTGTTGCATAAATAGTAAACTTTTAGCATGGATAGGATTTGTTCTTTCCCCAGCCCACCACTTCCTCTTACATCCTCATAATGCACAACTGCTTTATAACCCAGAGCATCCAGCACGCGGGCATAAGTAGCCGGACTCCCCAGTTTGCCATTTTCCATCCTGGATATCTGTGATTTGCTCATTCCGGCTAGAATCCCCACCTGCTCCTGAGTCATTCTCCGGGCCTTCCGCATGGCCGCTATGTCTGCAATCCTATACATATCTCACTTTTTTGCAAAGATATTAAAAATTTAATAATTATACAACCTCTATTATCGTTAATCAGAGCATTTCGGAGGCCGATAGGCCGACAGAAGGGGGAAGCGCGAAGCGCTGTGGGGGAATCCTTTCCCCTGCCCCTGGGGGCAGCCGCGAAGCGGCGGGGGATGAAACGAAGTGGAGTCCCTTCGCCCAAGCACGCGAAAAGCCGGCCCGAGAAGGCCGGCTCGCGTGCGGGCAACGGGACAATTATCGAACCAATTTTGCCGATTTGAGATCCGTGTATCTGCTTGGTGTTCAGATGGTTGATATCGACTCGCCGATCAATGCTTTGACATCAGGCCAGCTTACTTCTGCAAACATAACGGGCATGGGGTCGGCCTCAGCGTCCTCAAAGTAAGATAAACTCTTAATGGCAATGAATAGGGAGCCATCAGGATACTTCTGAAGGTATAGTTCGAGGAGTTCTTTCAGTGAATACTGTTTCAAAAGGAAATACAGGTCGATGAAATCTTTCTTCGTGCCCCGGCCGATGATTGCCGCCACTTTCATTGCGGCAATGTCTTTTACATCGGCAAGCCGAATGCCGTCTTCTTCTACAGGGGTATCAATCCAGTCATATTTGTAATTGACGATATCAACTTTAACGCCGTCAATCAAATAAATATGGATGTTCTTGGACTCCTTGACAATTGTTACGTCGTGATTCTCACGCAGGAGATCCTGAAGTTCATCCGGCGTCTGAGGAACTGTTCCGAAGAAATCAAGATCCACCGATCTGCGATGCCCGAGTTGCAAAGCCAAAGCCGTGCCGCCTACAAGGCGGCACTCCTTAAGCAATTCAAGCGACTGAAGATCCTTCAGAAGCTGGAGTGTTGCGGGATAGATTGTCTGGTATTGTAGCATCGGAACTGTTCGATAGTATAAAAGAAAGAGCTTTTGCGTCGAGTGTTCTCAGTTTCTTGGCAGTATCGACGATACTATCAAGACCATAATATGCGAGCAGATGCTTCCAGTCCTCATATTGGCCATACTCCAAAACCCTTTGGACAATGAATGAAGCATTTGCCGATGGATCAATGGAAGACCGGTCCACATCCCAGAAGATGTAGTCCGAAAAGCCTTGTATGCACTCTTTCTTAGACATATCTTCGCAAATATACAAAAAAGACACAAAAAAACTCCCGGCAGAGGGAGTTTTGTGCGGGCAATGGGACAATTATCGAACCAATTTTGAGGACATTGAAGGCGGCGGTTTACATCCGGTCTCCGATAAAGAGGTTGACAGCGGCCAGGAATTTCTTTCCCTGGAGATAGGGCAGGTTGACGTGGTAGGACTGCGGCCACATGCAGATGGCCTTTCCGGCCATGATCTGTGCAATGCGGTACATCTTCTCCTTGTGCTCCGGCGTATCCCAGACGGGGCCGAAGTACTGTCTTCCCATGGACTGATAGAAATGCGTAAGCATCTTTCTGTCCATGTGGAAAATGTTCCGGAGCAGCGGATTGGGACCGTAGGCGCTCATGTGGGACAGGATGTTGAAATCCAGCAAGGGGTCTCCATAGCCGAAGTCTCCCAAATCTATCCAGTACACTTTACCCTGTGCCGTAATAATGTTGCAGGGATTGAGGTCTCCGTGCAGGCAAGTGGTCGCCGGCTCCAATTCGTCGATATATCCCGCCAGCCTTTCCTTGATATCATCCGGAATCACCTGGTTCGCCAAAATCATTTCCCGGCTGCGCACCGCAATGCTGTCAAAACAATCCGTTTTGCAGGGGGTGGCGTGAAGGGCTTTGGCATATTCCGCCGCAATGCCTGCCATTTCATCCAGCCGCTTGGGATGATCGGCAATAATCTTTCCCAAAGACTGTTTTCCCTGGATTCGCTGGACCGTCATGCCATAACGTTCCCCGTCGGTGACGAAGTCGTAAGGTTCGGCCGATGGAATCCCCATCTCAAAGACCGCCTTGGAACGGAGGAATTCGTCTTCCGCCTTGCCGGCCGATACGCTGGGCTTGTTCAGTTTAAGGATTACGGAGTCGTCCGTCTTGTTGTAGAAAGATTCACCGAATCCTCCTCCGCCAAAGGAAACCCACTCTTCAAGATTAATGATTTTTGCTTCCATCGTACAATTATTTTGTGCAAAAATAACATTGCTGTCCACTAAAAGTTTGAGGGGGCACAGCCCCTTCAATGCCCCTGGGGGCGGCTGCGAAGCAGCGGGGGATCAAACGAAGTGGAGTCCCTTCGCCCGCACGAAAAAGCCGGCCCGAGAAGGCCGGCTCGCGTGCGGGGTTGTTAACAAATTTCTAACCAATTTTAATGACTTCTATGATGTGTATCTATTTGGAATGCAGATAGATATCTTATCGATGAAGCTTTAGCGAATAATTTTATTTTGCCATCCTCCCTCAAAGATGGCCTTTCTTTTTTCCACTGCAACTGAGACTTATCTCCCAGACACTCGTTCTAGGGAGCAGGACTACGCCTGCACCCGAAGGGCTGTTATGGAGACGGCATCAAGGGGGCTCACCACCGGCGGTCACATCATCATCGGCCTTCCCGGGGACTTCTCCGCCACGATGAGCTTGTCCGGAGGCTCGCCCTCCGGCTGGAGGAAATGGCGCCTTAGGTGAGGAGCTCCTTCTAACAATATTCTCCGTATTCGCAGCCGATGTTCTCCGCGTGGATGCGGTCAATGAGTTT
>CAJOIQ010000023.1 GCA_905234795.1 uncultured Bacteroidales bacterium
ACAACAATATTTACAAAAAAATTTACTATAAATCAACAAATTAGCAGAAGCAGCCTCGCGGCTTGACCGTTGTAGTGCTACTTTTGCCGTGAACTAAAGTTCACTAATTCTCTGAGCGAACCGGCCATCGTCCTTAACCTGTTTATGCCCTCCGCTGAAAATGTGGCCAAAATTGAGGGCGTATTAAGGATAATCACATCAATGGATGATTCTGAGCCTTTCACGCCACCTAAACATAGGCCATAGGATTGTATTGGAGTCTGAAATCGCGTCTCAAGGAGCAAGAATATGTGATGGAATACTAGACGATGTACCTATGGAAATTAAGACAATTGAAGGAATGGGAATGTGGAGTATTAGCACAAAACTGCTGGACGCCGGGGCGCAACATGCCAATTCCGTTGTCCTCTATTTCCCTAAAGAAGACTTGTATTCGCCATTGAGAATCAGTGAAGGTCTTAGGCTGGCTTGCACCAGCCCGGAAAGCGATGGCGATTTAAAGATATCCCGTTTGTTGGTTGCTGTTAACGATCAACTGGTCGCAGAGTGGCATAAAAAAGCCACCCCAGTAGAGGGGTGGTCAGTTTTGGAAGGTTTGAGGGGACAGAATGGGGCGAACCCATTTACTATCCCCCCTTCCGATGCAAAGTTATAAATAATCTGTTGAAAAACAAAACATCCCAGAATCCTCTACTTCCCAAAAAGCAATGCCAGGTCGGACTTCAGGATGGGAGCGGCCAGTTTTTCCGGCACAAACTTCCAGGACCCGATTACCTTGGGATCTCCGATGACCTCGGGGTCGATGGTGCCGTTCTCCTTCAGATAATCATACAGGATATTGCGGATTTCGGGATAGCGGGCCACTACGCGATCGTCAATTTTGTCGGTGTCGATGCCGGTTTCGTCCAGCAGGTTACCGCCGCCGCTGGCACGATAGGAGGTGACGGCCACGTTGTAGGTACGGGCGGGATCGAAGGCACTGCCATCGGCCATTGAACTCACTACGACGCGCTTTCCGCGGGGCTTGGTGACATCCACGGTGTAGTTGATGCCGGCCACCGAGTCGAAGTTGTAGCTATGGTCGGCGAACGACCAGCCTTTCTGCTGGGTGCGGGTGTTCTCCTTGGGGACAATCTTGAGCACGTGCTGTCCGGGGCCGGAAACAGTCTGGATCCAGCGGTCGTAGGAGGCTTCCAGATACCGGACCACTTCATCTCCCGTCATGGTGATGACATACAACTGGTTCTCGAAGGGATAGATGGTGAACAGGTCGTTGAAGATGAGCACACCGGGTTTTACTGTTCCATTATAGGAAAGGGGTGCCGCTATGGACAGTTCGGCGGGTTCTTTGTCAATGCACAGCCGGTGGATGAGGTTCACGTAGTCACTCATGCCGATGTAGGCGTCGCGGGTGCGGAGTTCGGTGTTCAGCACGCCCACTTCCTGCAGGGTGAAGGCCTTCACGGCCTCGAAATCGGCCCGGAAATGCTCCCGCATCACGGGATCGGCCTTTGCGGCGTCCAAGGGAATGAGGGATGCCTCATAGGTCTTTTTTACAATCTCCCCTTTCTCCACCGTCAGGCGCATTTTACCGTATCCCACAAAACGGCTGTGGCTGCCGGAGTTCAGCAGGGCCGATTGCTCCCGGGCCTCCACATAAGGTTTGTGGTCGTGGCCGCAAATCACCCAGTCCACTCCTTTCACCATATTGAACACGTCCATGGCTTCGGACTCCGGATTGGTGCCGTCCCCCGTACCGGTGGAGGAATGAACCACGGCAACAACCACGTCCGGTTTTTCCCGTTCCAGTACATAGTCCACATCCTGCTGGATACGGCCGGCGATGGACTCGAAATGCATTCCGCTCCACACTTCCTCTCCCAGCCAGGCCTTGATGTTGGCGTTCTCATAACCCAGGACGGCAATGCGCAGCCCGGCTTTCATCACCATCTTGTACATGGGGAAATAGGACTTGCCGTTGTCGTCGCGAATAGCATTGGCGGCCAGGAAGGGAATGCCCGCCTTCACCAGATCCCGCTGCACACGGTCATAGACGGCATGGCCCGTCTCTACGTCGTGGTTACCCCAGGCGATGGCGTCATACTTCATGTACTCCATCAGCCGAGGGAAAATGTGCGGCGTAACCGTATCTACATAATTATAATAGTAGGCGGCGTTGTCTCCCTGCAGGCAGTCTCCGGCATCCACCAGCAGCACGTTGTTAAAGCCATCGGCCGTGCGCACGCTGTCTATATAGTAATTCATGGCGAAGAGGGACCTCTTGACTCCCGTACCGATGTAGGTGGAGTCGAACCAGGTGGCGTGGACGTCGTTGGTGGACAGTACGGTGAGGGTGTACTCGCCGTCCTTCAACTTGTGGCCGCAGCTGAAAAGAACCAGGCAGGCGACGGAGAGAACGAATATACGGATTTTCATATGTCAGTTTATCTTCTGAAATTCTTCATCAGGCTCCCGGTGACGGCGCCCTTCATCATCCTGCGGGTACCCTCGAACTGTTTGAGGAGCTTGTTCACCTCCGGGAGGGAGGTGCCGGAGCCGTCGGCGATGCGCTTGCGGCGGGAGCCGTTGATCACTTCCGGGTGCTCGCGCTCATAAGGGGTCATGGACAGGATGATGGCCTCGGTGGCCTTGAAGGCGTCGTCGGGGATATCCACGTCCTTGAGGGCCTTGCCCACGCCGGGAATCATGCCGGCCAGGTCCTTGATGTTGCCCATCTTCTTCACCTGCTGGATCTGGTTGTAGAAATCCCAAAGGGTAAACTGGTCCTTGGCCAGCTTCTTCTTGAGCTCCCGGGCTTCTTTCTCGTCATACTGCTCCTGGGCTTTCTCTACCAGGGAAACCACGTCTCCCATGCCCAGGATACGGTCTGCGATGCGTTCCGGATGGAACACGTCCAGAGCTTCCAGCTTTTCTCCTGAAGAAACAAACTTGATGGGCTTGCCCACCACGGCCTTGATGGAGAGGGCGGCACCACCGCGGGTATCGCCGTCCATCTTGGTGAGGACCACGCCGTCGAAGTCCAGGCGGTCGTTGAAGGCCCGGGCGGTTTCCACGGCATCCTGACCCGTCATGGCGTCCACCACAAACAGGGTTTCGGTGGGCTGTACGGCCTGGTGCAGGGCCGATATCTCGTCCATCAGTTCCTGGTCCACGGCCAGGCGGCCGGCGGTATCGATGACCACCACGGCATACCCGTCGGCCTTGGCCTGCGCGATGGCGGCCCTGGCAATCTTCACGGGGTCTTTCTCCCCTTCCTGGGTAAAGACGGGAACCTGGATGCTTTCTCCCAGCACCTTGAGCTGCTCGATGGCGGCGGGACGGAAAGTATCGCAGGCGGCCAGCAGCACCTTCATGCCCCGTTTGGACTTGAGGTGCAGGGCCAGCTTACCGGAGAACGTGGTTTTACCGGAGCCGTTGAGACCGGCCACCAGCACCACGCCCGGATTGCCCTTGACATTGATATCCTGAGCGGTGGAGCCCATGAATTCGGCCAGTTCGTCGTGCATGATCTTGATCATCATCTGCTGCGGCTTCACGGCCGTGAGTACATTGGCGCCGATGGCCTTGTCCTTCACGCGGTTGGTGAAGTCCTTGGCTACCTTATAACTGACGTCGGCGTCCAACAGGGCTTTGCGGATGTCCTTGACGGTTTCCGCCACATTGATCTCGGTGATTTTCCCCTCACCCTTCAGTATCTTGAAAGACCGTTCCAGCCTTTCGCTCAGGTTCTCAAACATAGACTGTCTTTTTGAAGTGCAAATTTACGCAAATCTCTTTTGTTTTTCAAATCCGGCCCATCGGCTAAAAAATAAGACGATTTTTAGCGGTTTTAGCCGAAGCCTGCAAAACCTGCGTGCACTATTTTCTGTTTTGGCGGTCCTTCTTCCCGGAAGTGCCCTACCTTAGCCTGCAGCCGGACAACGGTGTCCGGCGTTAATACCACAGACATATGAAAACTGTAAAAATGACAGCCGCCCTGCTTGCCCTTGTGGCGGCGCTCTCCTCCTGCGACGACTTCGGCAGCCCTGCGGGAGAATCGGCGGGAATGCTCCGGTGGACACTGGACCGCACGTTTTTCACCAAGGCGTCGGGAGAGATGCCGGACACCAACGACTTTATCCTCACGGTGAGTGACGCCGCCGGGAAAACCCTCTATGAAGGTTCCTACGGGCGTTCTCCGGAAGTACTGGAAGTGGCCGAAGGCTATTACACCGTGGAGGTGGTCTCCATCCCTTTTACCACTCCTGCTTTCTCCGAGCCCCAGTACGGGGACCGGCAGGTGGTGAAAGTCCCCTCCGGGGGAAATGTTACCGTGAAACTGCAGTGTACCCTTCTCAATGCGGGAATCCGCCTCAAGACAGGGGCCGATTTCCTCCAGGCGTTCCCGGACGGCATCCTGTACGTAAAACAGGATGACGTAAAACTGAAATACCAGTACCGGGAGACGAGAATTGCCTATTTTAAGCCCGGGGAGATTTCGGTACTGCTGTACCAGGGCGATGCTTCCGAGACGCTGTTCACCCGCACGCTGGAAGCCCGGGAAATCCTCACGGTAACCATCAGCGCCCCCTCCCAGAACAGCAGCGGAAAGAGCAGCATCCTCATCCAGACCGATACCACCAAGGTGTGGAAAAACTGGGATTACGCCATTGGCGGATCCGGCGGGGAGAACTCCGCGGAAAAAGTCATCTCCGTGGGAGAGGCCGGTGACCATCTGGGAGAGAACGACGTGTGGCTCACGGGATACATCGTGGGGGGAGACCTCTCCTCCACGGGAAAGAACGTCAAGACCTCCGACATCACCAAAAACACCCATCTGGCGCTGGCCGAACGGTCTTCCATCACCACCAAGGCCTCCTGCGTAGCAGTAGAACTGCCCAAAGGAAAAGTGAGGGACGCCCTGAACCTGGTGGACCATCCGGACCTGATAGGCCGGCGCGTTACGGTAAAAGGAAATCTGGTGGAAAAATACTACGGGACAGTGGGACTTAAATCTACATCGGACTACGAGCTCCAGTAATTACAGCAGACGGTAGAATAGGCGCATGAAGCGGCTCCAGGAGCCGTTTTTCACCTCCCGGGTCTGCATGGTGTCGGAGAGGAAGATCTCCTTGCCGTCCACAGCGGTTTCCCGGTCGTAGATAATGGTGTTGATCTCGTAATTCACGTAGAAACTGCGCCAGTCCAGGTTGGACGCGCCCACGATGGACACCGCGTCATCGGCCACCAGCGTTTTGCAGTGGATGAACTCCCCGCCCCGCTCCAGGATGCGCACGCCGGCCTTGAGGCAATCCTGATAATACGCCTTGTTGGTGGTGCCCATGAAAGGCGTGTCCACCTTACGGGGGAACATCAGACGCACGTCCACTCCCCTTTTCACCGCCCCGGCCAGGGATGCGAGCAGGGACTTGGGCGGGACGAAGTAGGGCGTCTGGATATAGACGTATTTCCGGGCGTTGTCCAGGATCCACTCATAGGCAGCCAGCATGGCCGACGAAGGGGTCTCCGGAGTGTCGGACACCAGTTGAATGACTTTATCAGTAAGGGGAGCCTCCTGGGGAAGAGCCCGGGGGGCATAATGCTCCGGCGGAAAACTGAACCGCCCGCCGCTGTCTCTCCAGCTCTCCATAAACGATGCATTGAGGCCCGTCACGATGGGCCCCGTCAGGCGCAGATGGGTATCCCTCCACTTATAGAAATAGTTGTCGTTCAGGTTCATTCCGCCCGTATAGGCCACCTGGCCGTCTATCACCACCACCTTGCGGTGCATCTGGTGATTGATACGGTACAGCCATTTGCCCACCCCGTGCCGGATGTGGGTGAAGGGAATAACCTCCACGCCTTTGCGGGTCATGTCCCGGTAATACCCGGAGGGAATGGTGAGCCAGTAGGACAGGTTGTTGTTCAGGAGGCGCACTTCCACACCCTCGGCGGCTTTCTGGAGCAGCAGGTCCCGTACTTCCCTGCCGGCTTTGTCGTTTCCAAACCGGTAATACTCCATGTGGATGAACGACTTGGCCCGGCGGATGTCTTCCAGCAGAAGTTCCCGCTTTCGCAGGCCGGAAGTGATGATTTCCAGGGAATTTCCCACATAAACACAGTTCCCTTCTCCCTGCTGCATCAGCAGTCGGGCAAGGGGACGGTATTGCTCCGGAATGGGAAGTGGTTCCATAGTTATGCAAAGATAAGCATTTTTTCGCAGAAATCTTTTTTTGTATCTTTGCAAGCTGAGACAAAAGAAAAACCATGAAGCATTACCTGAAAAAACTGGAGGACCAGGTTCACAACAGGGCGTTTTCCCCTGCCCTGGGAGACTTTGAAGGAGCTACATATACCTACGCCGACCTGGCCGTGAAAATGGCCGTTCTCCACGCGTTTTTCCGGGAAGCCGGCATCAAGAAGGGAGACAAGATCTCCCTGGTGGCCCGCAATTCGGCCCGCTGGGCCATCTTTTTCCTGGCCGCCAACACCTATGAGGCCGTCATCGTCCCCATCCTGCCCAACTTTACGCCGGAAGGCGCCATGCAGCTGGTCAACCATTCCGACAGCGTCCTGCTCATCGCCGATTCCGACATCTGGAGTCACATGGACCCGGCCAAACTGCCCAAAATTCGCGGTGTAGTGGACGCCAGGGCCGATAATCTGCTATGGGGAGATCCGGAAGTGGAAGCCGCCTGGGATAGAAGGACCGCCGTTTTCCAGAAAGAGTATCCGGAAGGTCTGGATCCCCAGAAAGTGGAATACCACTCCAACATGGACAGCCTGGCCATCATCAACTACACGTCCGGCACCTCCGGAGACCCCAAGGGCGTCATGCTCAGCTTTGCCGCCATGTCCGACGTCGTAGAATACATGCAGCAGCATTTTTCCAACCAGCCCGAGGCTATTGTCTCCATGCTCCCGCTGGCCCACATCTACGGTCTGGCCATGGAATTCATCTATCCCTGCTGCACCGGTTACCAGATCTGCTTCCTGGGAAAGACGCCTTCCCCGTCCCTGCTCATGAGGGCCATGCAAAGCATACGTCCGTCCCTCATCGTTACCGTTCCCATGGTCATGGAAAAGGTGTACACCAGCTGGGTGAGGCCCCTGCTCAACTCCCGTTCCGGCAAGCTGCTCAGCTCGGTTCCGGGCGTGCGCATGTCTTTCTATAAGTCCATCGGTGAAAAGGTGCTGTCCAACTTCGGCGGCCGCGTGCGCACCATTATCATTGGCGGCGCACCCCTCAACTGGAAGGTGGAAGTGGCCTTCCGCAAAATCAACCTGCCCTATGTCATCGGCTACGGCATGACGGAGGCCTGCCCCCTGCTGGCCATTGAAACGCCGGAGAACTTTGTGGCCGGGTCGTGCGGAAAACCCATCCACGAGATCCGCATCGAATCCGTGGACCCCGAACGCGTCCCCGGAGAAATCCAGTCCCGCGGCCCCAATATCACCCTGGGTTATTACAAGAATCCGGCGGCCGACAAAGCGGCCCGCACCAAGGACGGCTGGTTCCGCACCGGAGACCTGGGTGTGATGGACGAATACGGCAACCTGTTCATCCGCGGCCGTATCAAGGCGCTTATCCTCAACTCATCGGGCCAGAACATCTATCCCGAGGAAGTGGAGCAAATCCTGTCCAACGACCCCATCGTGGAGGAATCCGTGGTGCTGGCCCGGGACGGCAAGATAGTGGCCCTGGTCTATCCCCACGCCGACGCCGTTGTGGGTACCGACGAATCCCAGCAGAAAAAGCTGGTCACCGAGATCCGGGACCGCGCCAACCAGCACCTTCCCAAGTTCAGCCAGATCTTTTATGTAGAGCTGGTGGACGTGCCGTTCGAGCGCACTGCCAAAGGCAGCATCAAGCGGCACATGTACAAATAGTTGCATAATCCAAATATTCTTCCTATATTTGCGCGCTTTTTTTCCGGCGTACGCGCAAGCGTGCCCGGGACAAGGCTCAAAAAATAATGTTTAACTACTAGTTTTTTCAACCCAAATTATTATGTCTGAAGAAATTAAGAAAGCCGCTCTGAATGCTTCCGTAGCTCCCGAGGAGTTTGACTGGGAAGCCTTTGAGAACGACGGTGCAGAAACCGGTTCCAAAGAGGAAACCATGGCTCTGTACGAGCAAACCCTCAACAAAGTCTCCGAGAACGAGGTGGTAGAGGGTGTTGTTACCTCCATCACCAAGCGCGAGGTTGTGGTGAACATCGGCGCCAAGAGCGAAGGTGTCATCAGCGCCCCCGAATTCCGTTACAACCCGGATCTTAAGGTGGGCGACAAGGTGGAAGTCCTTGTGGAGAACGCCGAGGACCGTAAAGGTCAGCTGGTCATCTCCCACAAGAAGGCCCGCCAGCTCAAGTCCTGGGATATGGTGAACGCTGCTTACGAAAGCGGCGAAGTGGTGAAGGGTTATGTGAAGACCCGCACCAAGGGTGGTATGATCGTGGACGTGTTCGGTATCGAGGCCTTCCTCCCCGGCTCCCAGATCGACATCAAGCCCATCCGTGACTACGACGTATTCGTGGACACCACCATGGACTTCAAGATTGTGAAGATTAACCAGGAATTCCGCAATGTGGTTGTCAGCCACAAGGCTCTCCTGGAGGCCGAACAGGAACTCAAGCGCTCGGAACTCATCTCCAAGCTGGAGAAGGGTCAGGTCCTGGAAGGCGTGGTGAAGAACATCACCAACTACGGCGTGTTCGTAGACCTGGGTGGCGTGGACGGTCTCATCCACATCACCGACCTCAGCTGGGGCCGCATCTCCCATCCGGAAGAAGTGGTTGCCCTGGACCAGAAGATCAACGTGGTCGTTCTGGACTTCAACGAGCAGCAGAAACGCATCGCCCTGGGTCTGAAGCAGCTCACCGCCCATCCTTGGGAGGCCCTGAGCGCCGACCTCAAGGTTGGTGACACCGTGAAGGGTAAAGTAGTGGCCGTGGCCGACTACGGTGCCTTCGTGGAAGTGGAACCCGGCGTGGAAGGCCTGGTACACGTGAGCGAAATGAGCTGGAGCCCCCGTCTGCACAGCGCTCAGGAATTCCTGAAGATGGGAGACGAGGTAGAGGCCGTTATCCTCACCCTGGACCGCGAAGCCCGCAAGATGTCCCTGGGCATCAAGCAGCTCACCGCCAACCCTTGGGAGAGCATCCGCGAGAAATATCCCGTGGGCTCCCAGCACAAAGCTACCGTGCGCAACATCACCAACTTCGGTGTGTTCGCCGAGCTCGAGGACGGCGTGGAAGGTCTCATCCACATCTCCGACCTCTCCTGGAACAAGATCAAGCATCCCGCCGAGATGGTTCAGAGCGGTGACGTGATCGACGTGGTCATCCTGGACTTCGACGAGAACAGCCACAAGCTGTCCCTGGGCCACAAGCAGCTCACCCCCAACCCTTGGGACGAGCTAGAGGCCAAGTACCCTGTAGGTACTGTGGTGGACGCTACCGTGAGCGTGATCGGCGACAAGAACACCACCCTCACCCTGGCCGACGGCACGGAGGTTACCGCCTTCAACCGTGAGCTGGTGAAGGAAGACGGCAAGAACGCCCTCGTAGGCGAGACCCTCCCCGTGAAGGTCGTCGACCTGCGCCGCAGCACCCGCACCGTCCGTGTTTCCCACGTCCGCACCTATCAGGAAGCCAAGGTTGCCAAGGAGACCGCCGAAGCCGAGACTGCCAAGAAGGCTATCAAGAAGGTTCAGACCAGCGTAGAGAAGACCACCCTGGGTGACATCTCCGCACTGGCCGCCCTCAAGGAGCAGCTGGAAAAGGGTGAGTAATTCATCCCATATATTTAAGGTAACCTTACTGGGCACGGCTTCGGCCATGCCCGTAAGGGACCGGAACCAAAGCGCCCAGGCACTGCAAGTGCACGGGCGCTTGTTCCTTTTGGACTGCGGGGAAGGAACCCAGTACGCCATGGTTCGGCACCATGTGCCCATGATGAAACTGGATTCCCTCTTCCTGTCCCATATTCACGGAGACCATGTCTTCGGGCTCTTCGGTCTGCTGTCCACCCTGGGCATGAAAGGCCGGCAGACACCCCTGAACATTTTCGCCCCCGTGAACTTCGGGCCCATCCTCAAATTTTTCCTCAGCTATTACGGAGACGGTATCGGCTTCGAGATCCGCTACACTCCGCTTAAGATGAAGGAGCCCGAGACCATTCTGGAGACCAAGAATCTGCGCGTGCAGGCCTTCCCGCTGAACCACGGCATCGAGACCTTCGGTTTCCGTATCGAAGAAAAAGAGCCCCTGCTCAACGTGGACAAGGAGGCCATCGGCCGATATGGACTCACGCTCACGGAAATCGGCAGCCTCAAACGCGGAGAAGACGTGGTGCGGGCCGACGGAACCGTAATCCCGGTATCGGCCGCCGCGTACAAACCCTATGAGCCCCGGAGCTATGCCTATTGCTCCGACACCGCCCCCTTCCCCCAGGAAGCATTGTGGCTAAAAGGGATTACCGTCCTCTATCACGAGACCACTTATCTGCAGGAACTGGCCGACCAGGGCGCCCAGCGCCACCACTCCACCACCCTGCAGGCCGCCCAGCTGGCCAAAGACGCCGGCGTGGGGAAACTGCTCATCGGCCACTATTCCTCCCGCAACACCGACATCGCCGATTATCAGGCCGAATGCCGCAGCGTTTTCCCCGAATCCTACGCCACATCCGACGGCGAAACCTACGATATTTGATATGAAGAAGATGATCGGACTGCTGCTGGCCCTTTTTTCCATAACGGCCATCGCGCAGACACCACAGGAAAAATACATCAAAAAATATGCGCCCCTGGCGGTGAAGGAAATGCACCGCAGCGGCGTTCCCGCCAGCATTACCCTGGCCCAGGGCATCCTGGAATCCGGCGCCGGCCTGTCCAAACTGGCCACGGAGGGGAACAACCACTTCGGCATCAAGTGCCACAAAGACTGGACCGGCAAGCGCATGTACATGGACGACGACCGCAAGGGAGAGTGCTTCCGCGTGTACAAGCGCGCCGAGGACAGCTTCCGGGACCACTCCGACTTCCTGCGTTACCGGGACCGCTACAAGTTCCTCTTTGACCTCAAGGTCACCGACTATAAAGGCTGGGCCTACGGCCTCAAGAAGGCCGGCTATGCCACGGACCCCAATTACGCCCCCAAGCTCATCAAGTATATAGAGGATTACCAGCTGTACAAGTACGACCGCATGTCGGCCAAGGAAGCGGCCCAGGTACCGGAACCGCCGCACAAGATTGAGGAGCCCGTACTGGTGAGGCCCGCCAAAAACGGGGTGTCCGTGCCGGTGGCCGAGGAATTCAGCTTCAACCTGGAAGGCCTTCTGTACAGCGTGAACGGCGTTCCCTTCGTGTATGCCTCCGAAGGCCAGACCTACTCCTCCATCGCGGCCGAACACCACCTGTTCAAAGGGGAAATCCTGCGTTATAACGACCTCAAACAGGAGCAGGAACTGCTGCCCGGCACCATCGTGTACCTGGCTCCCAAAAAGAACAAAGCCCAGGCCGGCCTGGACATGTACATTGTAGAGAAAGACGGTGAAGACTTCCACGCCCTGTGCCAGCGCTTCGCCGTAAAGGAAAAGGCCATCATCCGCAAAAACAAACTCTCCACCCCCGTCATGCTGCGGGAAGGAGACGAAATCAAGCTGCGCTAAAACATGAAAAAGACCGTTTGGATCATACTGGCCCTTGCCCTCATCGCCGGCTCCGTTGCCGGGGTGGCGGGCTACCGCATGTGGTACGACCGAAAAGCGCCCAACTTCCAGGGCTGCACGGACCTGTACATCTATCCCTGGATGGATCCCAACACCGTATGCGATACCATCCTGGCCAAGGCCGGAGTGCGCAGCGCCGCCAGCCTCAAACGCGTTTTCAAGGATGTGGAAACCCTTCAGACGGGCCACTACCGCATAGATTCCACCCTTACCAGCATGTACGTAGCGCGCATGCTGCACAAAGGCTGGCAAACGCCCGTGAATCTCACGCTCTCCGGTTCCATCCGCACTCCCGGCATCCTGGCCCGCAAGATTGGCGCCCAGATGCTGGCCGATTCGGCCCAGGTGGCCTCCTTCCTCTTCTCCGACGATTCCCTCTCGGCCTATGGCATCAAAAGCCAGATGCTGTTTACCATGGTGATTCCGGACACCTACCAGATGATGTGGACGGCCTCGGTACGGGAAATCATGGACCGCTTTGTCAAGGAACGCAACGCCTGGTGGACCCCCGAAAGGGTGCAGGCCGCCAGGGCGCAGGGGCTTTCCCCGCAGGAAGCCAGTACTCTGGCCTCCATCGTGGACGGGGAAACCCGCTATGTCCCGGAGCAGCCCGCCGTGGCCGCCGTATACCTGAACCGGCTTCACATCGGCATGAAACTGCAGGCCGATCCCACCGTAGCTTTCTGCTTCGGCTACCAGCCCCGCCGCATCCTCAACAGCCACCTGGCCGTTGATTCCCCTTATAATACCTATAAGTATGCAGGCCTGCCTCCCGGCCCCATTTCCTGTCCGCCCAAGAGCTGCCTGGAAGCCGTGCTGCATCCCGCGTCGCACAATTACCTCTATTTCTGCGCCGACCCTTCGTTCAACGGCAGCCACCGTTTTGCCGCCACGTATTCGGAGCACCTGGCCAACGCCCGCGCCTTCCAGCGGGCTCTCACCGCACGTCAAAAATCCCTATGATCTCCACGCCCCTCATTGAAAAAGCCCGCGCCGCGGCGGTAGAAGCCCTCAAGGACCGCACCCGCCACGACGGAACGCCCTTCATCGGCCACCCCGACGCCGTGGCCGACATCGTGGACCGGGAGATCGGCCTCCCGGAGGAGTGCATCGCCGCCGTTTACCTGCACGAAGCCAGCCGCATGGCCGGCATGGAGGTAAAGGAGGCCGAATGGGGCCCTGCCATCTGCACTTTGGTGGACGGTCTCAACCGCATTTCCACCATCAAGCCCAAGGACACCCGCCTGGAGGCCGAGAATTACAAAAAGCTCATCATCCAGTATTCGGCCGACCCCCGCGTGACCGTGCTCAAGCTGGCCGACCGCCTGGAAGTGATGCGCAGCCTCAAGATATTCCCCAAGGCCAGCCGGGAAGCCAAAATCCTGGAGACCCTCATGCTGTACATTCCCCTGGCGCACCAGCTGGGCCTGTACAACATGAAACGGGAAATGGAGGACATCTATCTCAAATACGCCCAGCCGGAACAATACCGCCTCATCACCAACAAGCTCAAGGCCGGAGAAAAGGACCGGGAAAAGCTGATGGCCGAATTCATCGAGCCGCTCAAGTCCCGCCTGGACGGTGAAGGTATCCATTATAAACTGAAGATCCGCACCAAGGCCGCCTACTCCATCTGGCAGAAGATGCAAAAGCAGAAAGTGCCTTTCGAGGGCGTGTACGACGTCTTTGCCATGCGCTTCATCATAGAATGCGACCCGGACAACCACCAGCTGGAGAAAGACCTGTGCTGGAGGGTGTTCTCTTTTGTGACAGAGGAATACGAGCCCGACACCAAGCGCCTGCGGGACTGGGTCACCAACCCCAAGCCCAACGGCTATGAGAGCTTGCACATCACCGTTAAAAACAAAGACGGAGCCTATATAGAAGTGCAGATCCGCACGCAGCGCATGGACGACATTGCCGAGAACGGCTTTGCCTCCCACTGGTCCTACAAAGGCATCAAGCGGGAGGAAACCCTGGCCACCTGGCTGAGCTCCGTCCGTTATGCCCTGGAGCACCCCGACGCCGGGAATCCGGAAGACCTGCCCCAGCCGCCCTCTAAGGAGATTTTCGTGTTCACCCCCACGGGCGAGCTTCGCATTTTGAGCGCGGGTGCCACGGTGCTGGACTTCGCCTTCGGCATCCACACCAACATCGGCGCGCACTGCGTGGGCGCCAAGGTGAACGGCAAGGCGGTCTCCATCAAGGAGAAACTTTGCACCGGTGACGTGGTGGAGATTCTAACGGCCAAAAACCAGCACCCCAACCAGGACTGGCTGGGCTGGGTGGTGAGCTCCAAGGCCCGCGCCAAGGTGAAACAGGCCCTGGCCACCCAGGAACAAAGCAGGGCCGCCGACGGCAAGGAACTGCTGGAACGCCGCCTCAAGAACTGGAAACTGGAGTTGCCCGACGCCATGCTCACGGAGCTCCGCACCAAGCTGGGTTATACCTCCCTCACCGCCTTCTACGCCGCCATCGGCTCCCAGACCATTGACGTGAACACCGTCAAGGACTTCATCCTCAAGGAGGAAGAGCGGCACGCCGCGTCTGTGGAAGCCGCCGAGGCCGCCCAGGCATCGGCCAAGGCCCAGCGCCACTATGAAAGCAAGGACGATATCCTGGTGCTCAACGCCAAGAACGTCAAGGGCATCGAATACAAGATGGCCAAGTGCTGCAACCCGGTGTTCGGTGACGACGTCTTCGGCTTCGTTACCCGCGAGGCCGGCATCAAGATCCACCGCATCACCTGCCCCAACGCCGCCCGTCTGCTGGACCTGTACCCTTACCGCATCCAGAAGGTAAAATGGGCCGATACCCCCTCCAACAGCAGTTTCCAGGTGGCCCTCAAGATTGTGGCCGACCTGGAGAGCGCCGTCCTGAACAAGATAATGGAGGTGGTAGGCCAGTTCAAGGCCAGCATCCGCAGTTTCAACGTGCAGGAAAACCAGCGCAACGGCACCTATGAGGTATCCATGAAACTCTCTGTCCCCTCCAACCTGGAACTGGACAAAGTGCTGTCCCAGCTCAAAGTGCTCAAGCACGTAATCAAGGTAACCAGAAGCTAGTCCATGCAGTTCAAGCTTCAGTCCTCATACCAGCCTTCCGGAGACCAGCCGGAGGCCATCGACCAGCTTTGCGACGCCCTGTCCCGGAACGTACAGGACGTTACCTTGCTGGGCGTTACAGGGTCCGGAAAAACCTTCACCATGGCCAATGTGATCCAGCGGCTGCAACGTCCGGCGCTCATCCTGAGCCATAACAAAACCCTGGCCGCCCAGCTGTACGGGGAGTTCAAGGCCTTCTTCCCCGACAACGCCGTGGAGTACTTCGTTTCCTACTACGACTATTATCAGCCGGAAGCCTACATCCCCAGCACGGACACATACATTGAAAAAGACCTGTCCATCAACGACAAAATTGACGAACTGCGCGTGAGTGCGGCATCGGCCCTGATGAGCGGCCGGCGGGACGTGATTGTGATTTCGTCGGTTTCCTGCCTGTACGGGATCGGCAATCCTGACGACTTCCACGACCAGACGGTTACAGTCCGTAAGGGAGAGCAGATGTCCATGACCCGCCTGTTGTACAAAATCGTGGATGCACTGTACTACAGGACGGAAACGGATTTTAAGCGCGGCAGCTTCCGCGTGCGCGGAGACACCGTGGACATCTTCCTGGGAGGGGCCGACTATGCCGCCCGCATCGAGTTCTTCGGGGACGAGGTGGACCGCATCGCCCTCATCGACCCCGTGAGCGGGGCCGTCTTTGAGGAACTGGAGAAAATTGACCTGTACCCCGCCAAAAACTTCGTCACCTCCAAGGAGAAAGGCGCCAAAGCGGTGAGCCAGATCCAGGAAGATCTGGTGAAACAGGTGGAATATTTCGAATCCATCGGCAAATTCCTGGAAGCCAAGCGTCTGAAACAGCGCGTGGAGTACGACATAGAGATGATTAAGGAAATGGGTTACTGCCCCGGCGTAGAGAATTATTCCCGCTACTTCGACGGCCGCAAACCGGGCCAGCGCCCTTTCACGCTCATCGACTATTTCCCCGACGATTTCCTGGTATTCATCGACGAGAGCCACGTGACGCTGCCGCAGATCCGCGCCATGTACGGCGGTGACCATTCCCGCAAGGAGACGCTGGTGGAATACGGTTTCCGCTTGCCCGCCGCCGCCGACAACCGTCCCCTCACCTTCGATGAATTCGAGGCTGTGACGGGCCAGACGGTCTATGTGAGCGCCACTCCGGCCGATTACGAGCTGGAGAAGTCCGAGGGCCTGGTGGTGGAGCAGATCGTGCGTCCCACCGGTTTGCTGGACCCGCCCGTGGAGGTGCGTCCCACCAAGAACCAGGTGGACGACCTCATGGAGGAGATCCGGATACGGGCCGAAAAAGACGAACGTGTGCTGGTGACCACCCTCACCAAGCGCATGGCCGAGGAACTGGACAGCTACTTCACCCGCAACGGGGTGCGCTGCCGGTACATCCACTCCGACGTGGACACCGCCGAGCGCGTAGAGATTATCGAGGACTTCAAGAACGGCCTGTTCGACGTCCTCATCGGCGTGAACCTCCTGCGTGAAGGCCTGGACATCCCCACGGTGTCCCTGGTAGCCATCCTGGATGCCGACAAAGAGGGCTTCCTGCGCAGCGGACGCGCCCTCACCCAGACCGCAGGCCGCGCCGCCCGCAACATCAACGGCCTGGTCATCATGTATGCCGACACCATTACCCAGAGCATGGACGAGACCATACGGGAAACGGCCCGGCGCCGCGCCAGGCAGCAGGAATACAACAAGTTGCACGGCATCACTCCCAAACAGGTGCAGGTGCATTCCAATGCCCTCATTTCCGAGCTGGTGCGCTCCGGAGAGGACACCACCCACATCAGCGGTTTCCTCAACCCGGTGCTCAAGAATTCCGTCACCGGTCACGTGAGCGCCAAGGATTCGGTTTCGGCCCCGGAGTATGTTCCCTCCGCCTCCGAACTGGGCAAGGGAGACGTATCCGTGGGCCTGGGCCACGACGCCCGGCGGGAAGGGACATCGGCCTATGTAGACGGCTATATCGCCGCCGACCTGGCAGCCGTCCTTCAGGATCCTGTCATCCGTTCCATGTCCCGGGAGCAGGTGGAAAAAGCCGCCGCCGAAGCCAAACGCAAGATGCAGAAGGCCGCCGCCGAACTGGATTTCACCGCCGCAGCCCGCTACAGGGACGAAATGTGGGCCCTGCAGGAGTACCTTAAAGTGTGGAAAACCGATATTTTGTAAAAAAATTAAGAATATTTTTATCGAAATTTTGTTCGGTAAAAAAAAATGTCTAAATTTGCACTGATAAAAGTGGGTGTACTATGCCCACACGTGAAACAGAAAGCAATTTATTTTTAGTTTATACTTAGTTATGAAAGGTATCAAAATGCTTCTTGGAGCCCTTGCAGCTGCAAGCCTCCTCTTCTCTGTGAACGCCAGCGCTCAGGAGAATGCAAATCGCGACGAAAACGGTAAGGTCGTTCGCGGTGCTTATGAGACCAACAAAGCCTTTGACAACGTTTCTGTCAATCTGGGCATTGGTTGGAATGCCGGTCTCAACTTTGGCAACAAAGGTAAGATTCCCGTGGCCCAGGGCATGGGCGGTCTGGGTGTAGACCTCGGTATCAGCAAGATGTGGACTCCCTTCATCGGCGCCCGCCTCAACTACCACGGTATCGCCAACAGCCTCGAAGGAAAGGTTGACTTCAGCAAGACTCAGCACTTCCTCACCGGTGACCTCCTCTGGAGCTTCATCGACACTTTCTGGGGTTACAAAGAGACCCGCGCCTGGGATCTTCTCCCTTACGTATCTGCCGGTTACGCCCGTGTACAGGGTGACAACGACTGGGTGCTTGGTGGTGGTTTCCTGAACAAGTTCTACATCAGCGACCGCATCGACCTCCTCGTTGACCTCCGCGCCATGATCCACAAGGCTTCCGCTTACAAGCTCAACTACACCGGCATCGGCCGCTTCGAGATTCCCGTCTCCGCCACCGTCGGTATCGCCTACAACTTCGGCAAGACCGGTTTCGACCGTCACAGCTCCATCACCCCTGTCGTGATCCCTGTGCCCTTCACCACCGAGCAGTACAACGCTCTGGCCGACAAAGTGGCTGCCCTCGAGAAAGAGAACGCCGCCCTCAAGAACAAGATCGCTTCCATGGAGAACGAGCTCAACACCTACAAGAACATGCTGAGCAACGGTCAGGCCTATATCTACGAGAATGGCAACTTCACCGCTGTTGACGCCAAGGCCGGTGCTCCTATCACCCTCTACTTCGACTGCGGTTCCGCCGAACTCTCCGCCCGTGAGAAAGCTCACCTGGAGTACTTCTGCGAGAATGTTGTTGACGCCGACACCAAGCTGTCCGTTAACGGTTACGCCGACAAGCAGACCGGTAGCGCCCGTCGCAACCAGCAGCTGTCCGAGCAGCGCGTAAAGACCGTTGTCAACCTCCTCAAGAAGGCTGGTGCCAACGAGTCCAACATCGAGACTGCCGCTCACGGTGCCACTGTGCAGCCGTTCAAGAAGGCCGCTCTCAACCGCGTTGTTACCGTGGAAGTCAAGTAAGTTTGACTCACATAACAGTTCAAGAGACATTCCTTCGGGGATGTCTCTTTTTTTTGTACCTTTGCAATCTGAAAGAGAAATGACATGAGACGCAAACCCATCATAGGACTCATCTACGACTTTGACGGTACCCTCTCCCCCGGTAACATGCAGGAGTTCGGCTTCATCCAGGCCATCGGCCAAACGCCGGAGGAATTCTGGGACAAAAGCAACCGCATTGCCGTAGGGCAGGACGCCTCCAACATTCTGGCCTACATGAAGTTGATGTTCGACGAGGCCAAGAAGAACAACATCAAGCTCACCCGGGAGGATTTCCGCCGCTACGGCAAGGATATCAAGCTGTACGACGGCGTACGGGAATGGTTCCACAACGTGAACCAGTACGGCAAGGAGCACGGCGTCATCATAGAGCATTACATCAACTCTTCCGGCCTCACGGAAATCATCGAGGGCTCCCCTATTGCCAGCGCCTTCAAGCACGTGTTTGCCGGCAGCTTCATCTACGACGAAAACGGGGAGGCCGAGTGGCCCGGAATAGCCGTTGACTTCACGGCCAAAACGCAGTATCTGTTCAAGATTCAGAAGGGTATCTTCTCCTCCCGTGATGCCGAGAAAGTGAATGAATCCCTGGCCGACGAAGCCAAGCGCATTCCCTTCGCCCATATGATTTATTTTGGAGACGGAGAAACCGATGTCCCTTCCATGAAACTGGTGAGCATGTTCGGCGGCAACGCCATCGCGGTGTTCGACCCCGCCCGTCCCGCCAAGAAGGCCGTGGCGCAGAAACTCCTCAAGCAGGGCCGTGCCAACTTCATCACCCCGGCCTCCTACACCAAGGACAGCCGCACCTTCCGCCTGGTGTGCGCCATCATCGATAAAATCAAGGCCGACAACGAATTACGTCAATTTAGCCGCTACAGATAATGAGGACACTGAAAATTGGCATGGTGCAGCAGCACTGCACCGCCGATATCCCCGGAAACATCGCCCGTCTGCAGGGTTACATCCGTGAAGCCGCCGCGCAGGGGGCTCAGCTGGTGGTCCTGCAGGAACTGCACAACAGCCTGTACTTCTGCCAGGAGGAAAACGCCAGGCTCTGTGACCTGGCCGAACCTATTCCCGGCCCGTCTACAGAGTCCTTCGGTGCCCTGGCGCGCGAGTTAGGCGTGGTGATTGTGCTTTCCCTGTTCGAGCGCCGCACGCCGGGCATCTATCACAATACCGCCGTGGTCATCGAGGCCGATGGAAGTATAGCCGGCAAATACCGCAAGATGCACATTCCCGACGATCCCCTCTTCTATGAGAAGTTCTATTTCACGCCCGGAGACCTGGGTTTCCAGCCCATCAAGACCTCTGTGGGCACCCTGGGGGTTCTGGTATGCTGGGACCAGTGGTATCCCGAGGCCGCACGGGCCATGGCGCTGAACGGGGCCGAGATGCTCATCTATCCTACGGCCATCGGCGGCGTACCCACAGATCCCGACTGGGAGCAGGCGCAGCAGCGTCAGGCCTGGCAGCTGGTCCAGCGCGGTCACAGCGTAGCCAACGGCCTGCCCGTCATCACCGTGAACCGCACGGGCGTGGAAGCCGATCCCACTGGCCATTCCACCGGTATCGACTTCTGGGGGCATTCCTTTGCCACCGGAGCCCAGGGGGAATTGCTCACCGAATTTGAAAAGGCCGAAGAAGGGGTGCACGTAGTGGAAGTAGACCTGGAGCAAAGCGAATACGTCCGCCGCGGCTGGCCCTTCCTCCGTGACCGCCGCATTGACGCCTACGACATCCTTCTCAAACGATTTGGAAAGTAGCGGCAGGCCCCCTTTTCGGGGGACTCCGTTCGCTTCGCTCACTCCGGCCCCTCCCATTGTCTACTTCGTCCCTTCGGGACTCGTATCCAACGGGCCCCTCCCCCTACCCTTGTGCGGGGGTGCACAAGCCCCCGAAAGGGGGCCTGTCGCTACCACCCGAAGGGGTAATTCATCGTAATGCAGTGAAGGCCGCCGTGGCCAGAGAGGAGGGCGCGGCAGTCGATGGTGATGACTTCGCGGCCGCGGAAGGCGGCGCGGAGCTGATCGGCGGCTACCTGGTCCAACAGGGTGCCGGCGCCGGGCATAAGGACGGCGCCGTTGATAATCAGGAAGTTGGAGTATGAGGCCGGAAGGCGGTAGTCGTCCAGATAAAGGGGCTCCGGTAAGGGAAGCGGGATAAGCCGATAAGGCTTGCCGTCCAGGGTGCGGAAAGTCCTGAGCTGTTCTTCCATGGCCAGGAGAGGGGCGTAGTTCTCGTCGGCGGGATCATCACAGCTGGTATAGGCAATGGTATCGGGACCGCAGAAGCGGGCCAGAATATCCACATGGCTATCTGTGTCGTCCCCCGCAATGCCGCCGTGGTCCAGCCAGAGGATGCGCTGGAGGCCGAAAACTTCCTTTAAACGAGTTTCTATCTGATCCCGCGTGAGGTATTCGTTGCGGTTGAGGGAGCACAGGCATTCGCTGGTGGCCATCAGGGTGCCGGCACCATCACAGTCTATGCTGCCGCCCTCCAGGACGAAGGGACGCATGTCCCGGTATTGAACATCGGCCGCAAATGCTTGGGAATCAAACATGCGGCGGGTAATCTGGTTGTCCATATCGGCCGCAAACTTAAGTCCCCAGCCGTTGAAGACGAAGTCCAGGATAACCTTCTCCCCATTGTCTCCATGGACAGATATGGCGCCGTGGTCCCGGGCCCAGGTATCGTTGATGGGCGCTTCCACAAAGCGGATGCCTTTCATGGACTCCAAGCCGTTGCGCCGAAGGTCGGCCTGGATTTCAGCCACGTCACGGCCCACGATAACCAGGGGTTCGAAGCGCAGGATAGCCTTGGCGATTTGCGTATAGCAGGCCTGAACCTTCTCCACTTCATACCAAAGTGAATCTTTGTGCGGCCAGGTAAGCTGCACGAAACCCTGTTTTTCCCATTCGGCTGGTAATCTCATAGACATCCGTTTAGTAAGGCAAAGATACAGATTTTTTCAAAAAAATTAGTATCTTTGTATGATTGTACAAAAACATAAAACCGTAATAATGGAAACCAAGTACCCGCATTATCTGCAGCGTCTGCAGGACGCCACCAAGAAGTTCTGGGACAAGCCTGCCCTCAATACCATCGGCGGAGATTCCTTCACCTATGCCCAGATGGCTACGGACATCGCCCGCTTCCACATTGTATTCGAGAAAGCCGGATTCAAGAAAGGAGATAAGATTGCCCTCTGCGCCAACAACGGTGCCAAGTGGGGTTTTGCATACCTGGCCGTCAATACCTATGAGACGGTTATCGTCCCCATCCTGGCCGATTTCACGCCGGACAGCGTGATGGGCCTGGTGAATCACAGCGACAGCATCGCCCTGTTCACCAACGCCGCCCGCTGGGCCAAGATGGATCCCGAGAAAATGCCCGCCCTCAAGGTGGTCTTCGACGTAGACAACTGGAAAGTCCTCTTCTGCCGGGACGCCAAGATCCAAAAAACCGTGGATGAACTGGACGATCTTTTCGCCAAGAAATATCCCAACGGCTTCGGCCCCGACGATGTGAAGTTCCCCACCAATAACTGGGACGACCTTTCCACCATCAACTACACTTCCGGTTCCACCGGAGACCCTAAGGGCGTGATGCTCACCTACCGTAACTTCAGCGCCAACGTGGACTTCAGCCAGCGTAACGTGCCGGCCGGAGACAAGATGGTTTCCATGCTTCCCATGGCCCACATGTACGGCCTGGTCATCGAGTTCCTGTACCCGCTGTGCAACGGCACCTCCATCTACTGGATGGGCAAGGCCCCTACCCCGGCTACGCTGCTCAAGGCCTTTGCCGATGTAAAGCCCTACCTCCTCATCACCGTTCCGCTGGTGATGGAGAAGATTTACAAGAGCAAGGTGAAACCCACCCTGGACAAGCCCCTCATCAAGTTCCTCACCAAGATTCCCGGCCTCAACAATATTATCTATAATAAGGTAAAGGACGGTCTGGTGCAGGCCTTCGGCGGCAACGTGCAGGAGTTCATCATGGGCGGCGCCGCTCTTAACCCGGAGGTAGAGCGCCTGTTCAAGAAAATCAAGTTCCCTTACCTGGTGGGCTACGGCATGACCGAGGCCTGCCCCCTGCTGGCCTACGAACACTGGACCAAGTATGTGGCCGGTTCCTGCGGTAAGGCTGTGGATGTGGCCGAGGTCCGCATCGACTCCGAGGATCCCCAGCACGTGGTGGGAGAAATCCAGGCCCGCGGTGAGAACATCACCATCGGCTACTACAAGAACGAGGAAGCCACGGCCAACGCCTTCACCGACGACGGCTGGCTGCGCACCGGTGACCTGGGTATCATGGATGCCGACGGCAACATCTTCATCCGCGGCCGCTCCAAGAACATGATTCTGGGACCTTCCGGCCAGAACATCTATCCCGAGGAACTGGAAGCCGTGGTGAACAACCAGGACTATGTGATGGAATCCGTAGTGGTGGAACGCGGCGGCAAACTGGTCGCCCTGGTATTCCCCGACGAACAAGCCATCGCCAAGGCTCTCCTGGATGCCGAGGCCAAAGCCGAGATTCCGGAGAACATCCGCCTGGGTGCCAACCGTCAGCTGCCCGGCTACAGCCAGATTGCCAAGGTTGAGCTCATGGACAAGCCGTTCGAGAAAACGCCCAAGATGTCCATCCGAAGATTCCTGTATAAGTAAAAATGTGCAAGGTTGGTTCAAACTTGACCAACCTTGTACATCCAATAAGCCCCTGGGGCACTTTCAATAGTCTTTTTGTGTGCAAGGCTGGTAGGTAAAAAACCAACCTTGCACATTTTTATTTCAGTAGACTATAGCTTCTGGAGATGAAGTCGGCCAGGGCTTTTCCCTTTAGCATGCCGTTGGCCAGAAGGGCCAGATCCACAATCTGATGGAGTTCCTCATTGCCGGCGGCGAAGGCCTCGACATCGGCCCTGTGGGCCTTGCGAACGGCCTCACGGGCTTCGCGGGCCTTGGTCTTCTCTTCCTCGGAGGCGTTCTCTGGAGCTTCGGCGGGAAGTTCGTCCTGCGGCTTCACCTCGGCCTGCTTACCGGCCCAGATTTTGGCCACGATGGGGTGCTCCATGTTCACGGTGATGTTGTAGCTCTCAGGCATGGAACCATAGAAGTTCATTCCACCGCCCAGGGCGCTCATTTCACGGTAACGGCGCATGAACTCGTTCTGGGTGATGAGGATAGGGGCCGATTCGGCGCCCAGGTTGTCGCCCGTCACATAATAGTCGTTTCCTTCCGGCAGGGCGGCCTTGAACAGGTTCTCCAGGTCATAGCGCTCATCCTCCTTCATTTCCAGTTTCACGCGGTCCTCCTTGGGGATAAGGTTCTCAACGGCGTCGGAATCCACACGGGCGAAACGGGTGTCGGTGAGTTTCTGCTCCAGCAGGTTCACATAGTGGGAATCCAGCTCACAGTCCATCAGCAGGACGTCGTAGCCCTTGTCCTTGGCAGCCTGGATAAAGGCATACTGTTCATCGGCCTTGGTGGCATACAGGTAAACCTTCTTCTTGTCTTTGTCGGTCTGCTGGTCCTTGACGGCGGCCTCGTATTCCTCGAAGCTGAAGTATTTGCCGTCGGTATTCTTGAGGAGGGCGAATTTCATGGCGCGCTCGCAGAACTTTTCGTCGGAGAGCATGCCGTATTCGATGAAGAGCTTCAGATTGTCCCACTTGGCTTCCAGCTGCTCACGCTCGTTCTTGAAAATGCCTTCCAGGCGGTCGGCCACCTTCTTGGTAATGTAGGTGGAAATCTTCTTCACAGCGGCGTCACTCTGCAGGTAAGAACGGCTCACGTTAAGCGGAATGTCCGGGGAGTCGATGACGCCGTGCAGCAGGGTCATGAATTCCGGAACGATGTTGTCCACATGGTCCGTCACGAACATCTGGTTGCAGTACAGGGAAATCTTGTTGCGCTCCACGGCCACACGGTCCTTGAGCTTGGGGAAATACAGGATACCCGTGAGGTTGAACGGGTAATCCACATTCAGGTGAATGTAGAACAGCGGTTCCTCGTTCATGGGGAACAGCGTGCGGTAGAAGTTCTGGTAATCCTCGTCCTTCAGTTCGCTGGGGGCCTTGGTCCACAGCGGTTCCGTGGAATTGATCACCTTGTCTTTATCGGTATCCACGTACTTGCCGTCCTTCCATTCCTGCTCCTTGCCGAAGACAATGGGTACGGGCATGAACTTGCAGTACTTGTTGAGCAGGGCCTCAATGCGGGATTTCTCGGCATATTCCTTGGAATCGTCGTCCAGATAAAGGGTGATGACGGTGCCGCGGCCGGCCTTGTCAATCTCCTCCATCTCATACTCCGGAGAGCCGTCGCAGCTCCACTTCACGGCCTTGGAGCCCTCTTTCCAGGAAAGGGTCTCGATGGTCACCTTCTTGGACACCATGAAGGCGCTGTAGAAGCCCAGGCCGAAGTGGCCGATGATGTTCTGGATCTGGTCCTTGTACTTCTCCAGGAATTCTCCGGCCGATGAGAAGGCAATCTGGTTGATGTATTTGTCAACCTCCTCCTCTGTCATGCCGATACCCTCGTCGATGATCTTGAGGGTCTTCTCTTTCTCGTCCAGCTCGATGCGCACCTTGAGGTCTCCCAGCTCCTCCTTGCAGTCTCCGCTCGCGGCCAGCGCCTTCATCTTCTGGGTGGCATCCACGGCATTGGCCACCAGTTCCCGCAGGAAAATCTCGTGGTCACTGTACAAAAACTGTTTGATAACCGGGAATATGTTCTCGGTAGTTACTCCAATCTGTCCTTTGTTTGCCATATCTGATGTATTTTTATTGTCAAAACTGCTTTCTGAGTAGTCAAATTACAAGCCAAATAACATTTGCTGACAATTTGGCAGAAAAACATTATCTTTATAAAAACTGTTCTGCATATGAAGAAGCTCTTAACCACCATCCTTCTGCTAGCCGGACTGAGCTTCGGCTGGAGCGCCTTTGCCCAAGATGCCTCCGAGGCCGGCGAACCCTACAAAGTGTACTGCGAGATTGTCTCTTCCTCCAGAGGCATTTTCTCCGACAAAACCTCCGTCGATTTAGACTTCGGCCAATACGCCAGCTGGTGGTCCGCAGACCGCAAACTGGTCGATGAAAATGGCAAAACCATCATCTTCAATTCGGTGCTGGACGCCGTGAACTACATGGCCAGAAGAGGCTGGGCCTTTGAACAGATGTACATCGTCCAGTCCTTCAACAAGGGTGATTCAGATAGCCCGGCCTACCACTGGATTATGTCAAAGATGGTCACCAGCGACGCACAGATTATGGAAGGCCTCAGTACTCAGGGTTCCAGTAAATAATACTGAAATAGAGACACAAAAAACCGGGGGCATCGGCAATCATCTTAGCCCCCGGTTTTTTGTGTCTCTATTTTAAAAGAATACCTATTTTTCAATCAGTTTCAGGAATTCGTTCCGGGTTTTGTCGCTTTTCAAGAAAATCCCGGAGAAGGCCGATGTGGTGGTGATGGCGTTGGACTTTTGGACGCCGCGCATGGACATACAGGTGTGCATGGCCTCAATCACTACGGCAACGCCCAGGGGATGCAGGGATTCCTGAATGCAGTCCCGAATTTGCTCGGTGAGGCGCTCCTGCACCTGCAGGCGGCGGGCATAGGTTTCCACAACGCGGGCCACCTTGCTCAAACCGGTAATCTCTCCCTTAGGAATGTATGCTACATGCGCTTTACCGATGAAGGGAAGCATATGATGCTCACACAGGGAGAACAGCTCGATATCCTTCACAATGACCATATGGTTGTAAGGCTCCTGGAACAGGGCGCTCTTGACAATGGTCTCTCCGTCCTGGAAATAGCCCTGGGTGAGGAACTGCATGGCCTTGGCCACGCGCTCCGGCGTTTTCACCAGGCCTTCCCGCTCCACGTCCTCTCCCAGCAGGCCCAGGATGGCCTTGATGTGCCCCGCAATCTCCCGCGTGGTTTTTTCGTCATATTCCTCTATTTTCCTGTATGCCATGGTCTATTCTTTGTAGCTGTTTTTCACACAATTGGACTGCAAAAATAGCGAAAAAAATCCATTATATTGTTTTTTTTTCTATCTTTGCAGCCCCAATGGAAAGCACTACGCTTTAACAACCTGATTTTTAACAAATAAAAGATAAATAACTATGTTTTGGACACTTGAACTAGCCAGCAGCCTGGACGACGCTCCGTGGCCGGCAACCAAAGACGAACTCATAGATTACGCCACCCGCACCTGCGCCCCCGACGAAGTCATCGAAAACCTGGAGGAACTGGAAGACGACAGCTCGGAGATCTACGAATCCATCGAAGACATCTGGCCCGACTACCCCACCAAGGAAGACTTCATGTGGAACGAGGAGGAGTATTAAGCCGTTTTTTCACTATTTTGCCTAACTTCGCTAAATTGGCAAAGCAATTGAAAATAAGCGATTTAACGCATCGAGCGTCCTGATTCAGGGCGCTTTTTTTCGCTTATTAGTGCCGTTTTTGGCATTTTCTCCACCGGCCACCTACGGCATTCTACGGCCATATATGGACAAATAAACTTACTAAAAATTTGACTAGTAAGTTTGGGAAAAATGTATAAAAGAAGTATATTTGCAAAAAGTATATGTTATGGGAAAAGTTAAATCAGATATTCCACGTGGCCGATTTGTATTCAGGAATGGTCCAAATCCTAGCGGTGAAAGAGCGCTGAATATCCAGTATGTTCTGGACTCTGTTCCAGTTTACCGGTCCACCGGTATCTTCCTACACCCCGACAATTGGAATGCTGCAAAGCAGGAAGTACGGGCAAAATGCCCGGACGCTACTCGTCTGAACAAGAAGCTCGCTGCTTTTAAATCAAAGATCGACAGTGAATTACAAGCCTGTGATGACATCATCACGGTTGAAGTTCTGAGGGCTATTGTCAAGGGCGACTACAATAATATGGGTAAAGACACCAATTTCGTTGACTTTGCCGACAAGTATAATGAAATGCGGTATGAGAACGGGAAACTGAGTTATTCCACTTACTATAACGCCCAGCTCAGTATCCGCAATTTCCGGAAGTTCCTTGCGGAAAAGAAAATTCCAGAGCCTCGTGTAAGTAACGTGACAGCCTCGCTCATTGAAAAGTATAAGGAATATAACATGAATGAGAAGCACATGACATCTAAGGATGCCATTAACAAGAAGTTGGCGCCAATTATCCTGGCCGCACGTTATGCTTCAGATAATGGTCTTCTGGATGCGAGAGTCGCTACTTTGATTGGGCAGTCATACTTCGACATCAATTCCCGTCAGTACGAAGGTAAAGAAGCAGATGAAAGAATCGTCCGATTTTTGACGGAGGATCAAATCAATGAATTCCGCTCTTTCTATGACGTTACCACTGATGTACGTCGTCATCGCGTTATGGATATCTTTCTTTTCTCTTATTATGCCTGTGGCCTGCGTGTGTCAGATTTGATTACCCTGGAGTGGTCGCAAATAGATATGGAAAAGCGTGAACTTGTAAAGAAGATTGTCAAGACCAAGAAGCGTCTTCGTATCCCGCTATGTGACGAGGCATTGGATATTTTGAAGAAGTATCAGACGCTAGATAAGAATACAAGATTCGTGTTTAACTGCCTCCCAGAAGATTTCAACCTGGCAGATGCCGCAAAACTGGATATGACGTTGAAAGCTAAGAACAGAAACTTCCAAACGAGCTTAAGGGCTTGGGGAGAGAGAATGAAACTACCCTATACCTTAACGATGCATGTTGCCAGGCACTCTTTTGCGGTTCAAGCCCTAAACAACGGGATGGATGTACATATGATTAGTACGTTGCTGGGACATTCAACATCTTCAATTACTGAAAGAGTGTATGCAAAATTTCTTAACAAAACCCTGGATAATGCCGTGATAGAGAAAATGCCTTTTAAGTTTTCAGCGAAGCCGGGATGTATCAATGATGGCGACGTTGTTTCCTGAACGAATCTACGTGATTATTCATAAGGAATTCCCGGACGTCATCATCTGAGAAATAGTATTTATCCCCAATCTTGGTGTAAGACAAATAGCCATCTTCCCTATAACGACGAATCGTACGCTCGCTGACCCCTAAAAGGTCGGCGAGTTTTTCTACTGTATAAACCCGCAATGTCAGGTTAAACGCTGCACTTAAAGCCTTTATCAAAGCAGAAATATTCAGTTCATATGGTTCCTTGCAATTATTCATAACTTTGGCGAAAGGTTCATATTTGCCGAATATCCTTGCGAGGCCTGTAGCATTTCATTGAGGTCCTTCTGGTCCTTGTAGAGGTCGGACATATCAACTACTTCCTTACCGGCCATGAGGTTGCGTACATCCTGAAGACAGCGTTTGCCTACCGCGTCGTTGTCCAGCAAACACTGGGCTTTGTCATGGGCATCAATATAGGCCATGGCCTTGCCGAGGTTGTTGACGGAATTCAGCACCACGACATCACAGGAGGGCGTTTTACTTGATTGCATCACTTGCCAGGACAGGAAGTCGAAGAAGCCTTCAAAGATGGCAACAGACTTGGATGAAGGCTTGGTGCTGAACTGACCTGCTGTGTTAATAA